>NZ_JBHSKG010000001.1:615846-778236 GCF_042657905.1 Actinomycetospora rhizophila
CTCCAGCGGTGCCGACTCCAGCGGTGCCGACTCCAGCGGTGCCGACTCCAGCGGTGCCGACTCCAGCGGTGCCGACTCCAGCGGTGCCGACTCCAGCGGTGCCGACTCCAGCGGTGCCGACTCCAGCGACACCGACGCCTCGGACCAGCCTGACGAGGAGGCGGCGGACGCCGACGCGACGGACGCGGACGCCGAGGACGGCGCCGTGACGAGCGCGTCGACCGACACCGGCGACACGACCGGTCCGGCCGGTGACCCCACGGCGTCCCCGGGGGGCGGGCCGGCGGGCGAGGTCGGCGACTGGATCCGCGAGGCGATGGCGATCCTGCAGGCCGAGGGCGTGCCGGTGGACAAGATGGACCCCGACGACATCGCCACGATCATCGACCACGAGTCCGGCGGCGACCCCGAAGCGATCAACAACTGGGACTCGAACGCCGACAAGGGCACGCCGTCGCAAGGCCTGATGCAGACCATCGGGCCGACGTTCGACTCCTACAAGCTCGACGGGCACGGGGAGATCACCGACCCGGTCGACAACATCATCGCCGGGGTCCGGTACGCGATCGCCCGCTACGGCTCGGTGTCGGAGGTGCCCGGCGTCGAGGCCGTGGCGCGCGGCGACGCCTACGTCGGCTACTGACGCGGGTTCTCCCGAACGGCACCTGCGCCGCCGCGTCCCCGCCTACCGTTCACCGCGTGGCCGACCTCGACTTCGACACCCGCGCGCTCGAGGAGGCGCGCACGGCCGTCGCGGGCGAGGCCGCCCGCATGCCGGGGCTCGCCGACCTGCTCGGGCCGACGCCGGCGCCGGAGTTCGGCGGGCTCGCCGCGTCGGCGGCGCTCGTGGACGCGGTCGGCGCGCTGCGGAACGCGCTGGTCACCGACCTCGACGCCGCCGGCGCCCGCCTCGGCGAGGCCGACCGCGCCCTCGACGCCACCATGCGCGTGATGCAGGAGACCGACCGGTCGGCCGCCGACTCCCTCACGCCCGGCGGGAACTGAGCGATGCCGGGCGACGTCGAGGGGCAGCTCGCCGCCGAGCCGGCGGCGGCGGAACTGGCGGGTATCGCCGCCCGGCTGCGGACGGCCGACCCCGGTGCGGTCCGTGCGTCGGCGGCGCAGGTGCTGGCGATCGGCGACGGGGTCGAGGGCTCGGTCCGCACGGTCGACCGGGGCCGCGCCGCGGTCGAGGGGCGCTGGGAGGGCGAGGGCGCGGCGTCGTTCGGCCACTGGGTCCGGACGTTCGGGAACGCCGGCGACCGCGACCGCCGCACGATCGCCGAGGCGGGGGCCACACTCGACGGGATCAGCACCACGCTCGAGGGGCTGCGGCACGAGGTCGACCAGCAGGTGGCGCAGGCCCTCGCGCTGGCCGGGGCCGCCCGGAACCAGGCCGCCCTCGTCCCGGACGCCCCGCCCGACCTCGGCGACCGCATGGCCGGTGACGCGGTGCGCGGCCCGACCGAGGCCGCGCGAGCCGCGGTGCAACGCGCCGAGGCGGAGCTCTCGACCGCGGCCGGCCGGTTGCGCGCCTGCGCCGAGGGCATCACGGCGTTCACGGCGCTCGCCGGCCCCGACGCCGCCGTCATGGCCCCGCCGCCCGGCACCTCGATGCCGTGGCGCCCGGTCGAGGCCGCTCCGCGCGGCCGCGCCGACCCCGGCATCGACGACAGCAGTGGCACCGCCACCGACACCGGCTCCGGCTCCGGCACCGGCTCCGGCGGCTCGGGAGCCGGCACCGGCAGCCCGGGAGGCGGCAGCGCCCCGAGCGGCACCGGGACGGTCCCGCCCGGCGAGGTCGGCGACTGGATCCGGCAGGCCATCGCGATCCTGCAGGCCGACGGCGTCCCGCTCGAGAAGATGGACCCCGCCGCTATCGCGACGATCATCGAGCGCGAGTCCGGCGGCGACCCGAACGCGGTGAACGACTGGGACTCCAACGCCGCGAAGGGCACGCCGTCGCAGGGCCTCATGCAGACGATCGGCCCGACCTTCGACGCCCACAAGCTCCCGGGCCACGACGACATCCGGAACCCGATCGACAACATCATCGCCGGGGTCCGCTACGCGATCGAGCTCTACGGCTCGGTGTCCCAGGTGCCCGGCGTGGTGGCGGAGGCGAAGGGCGAGGCGTACGTCGGGTACTGAGGTCGTGTCAGGGTGTCGAGGTGACGACTCTGGCGCGCCTCGGCCCGGCGGTGCGGGCGACGGTCCCCCCGTTCCACGTGATGGACGTGTGGGCGGCGGCGGGGGAGCGCGCGCGGACCCACGGCGACCTCGTCAACCTCTCCGCGGGCCAGCCCTCGACGCCGGCGCCCGTCGACGTCCGCGCCGCGGCCGCGCGGGCGCTGGACGAGCAGATCCTCGGCTACTCCAGCTCGCTGGGCACCGTCGAGCTCCGCGACGCGATCGCCGCCCACCACCGCGTCCGCTACGGCGACGACACCCTGCGCCGCGAGGACGTCGTCGTCACCACGGGCGGGTCGGGCGGGTTCCTGCTCGCCTTCCTCGCCGCGTTCGACGTCGGCGACACCGTGGTGCTCGCCCGCCCCGGCTACCCCTGCTACCGCAACATCCTCGCGTCGCTGGGCTGCGAGGTCGTCGAGCTGCCGTGCGGCGAGGAGACCCGCTTCCAGCCGACCGTCGCGATGCTCGAGGAGCTCGACCGCGTGCCGAAGGGTGTCGTCGTCGCGAGCCCGGCCAACCCGACCGGCAGCGTCATCGAGCCCGGCGAGCTGGCGGCGCTCGCGCGGTGGTGCGAGGAGCACGGCGTCCAGCTGATCAGCGACGAGATCTACCACGGCATCGAGTACGGGGACGCCCCGCCGACCGCCAGCGCCTGGAGCACGTCGCGCGAGGCGATCGTGGTGACGTCGTTCTCGAAGTACTGGTCGATGACGGGGTGGCGGCTGGGCTGGCTGCTCGTGCCCGAGCGGCTGCGCCGGGCGGTCGACGTGATCGCGGGCAACTTCACCGTCTGCCCGCCCGTGCCCGCGCAGTACGCGGCGCTGGGCGCGTTCACCCCGGCGTCGCTGGCGGAGACCGACGGTCACGTCGAGCGCTACGCCCACAACCGCCGGCTGCTGCTCGAGGGCCTGCCGGACCTGGGCCTGACGCGGCTGGCGCCCGCCGACGGCGCGTTCTACGTCTACGCCGACGTCGCCCACCTGACCGACGACACCCTCGCGTTCGGGCAGCGGATGCTCGCCGAGACCGGTGTCGCCGTGGCGCCGGGCATCGACTTCGACCCCGTCGACGGCCACTCCTGGATCCGCCTGTCGTTCGCCGGCGCCACCGCGGACGTGCGCGAGGGGGTCGAGCGACTCGGGCGCTGGTTCCCGACGCTCTAGCGACTTACTCTCCGTGTCCATGGAACCGGACCACGAGCCGCGGCTGGAGGCCTGGGAGCGGCGCACCGACTACGCGCTGACGGGTCTGGCGGTGCTGTACCTCGTCGTCTACGCCGTCCAGGTGCTCGCGACCCGGCCGGGACAGGCGTGGTGGTGGTGGCTCGACGCGGCCCTGTGGACGGCGTGGGCGGTGTTCGTCGTCGACTACGCCGTGCGGATCTCCCTCGCGCGCCGGAAGCTGCGGTTCATCGTGCGGCACCCCCTGGACCTGCTCGTCGTCGCGGCGCCGTTCTTCCGCTTCCTGCGCCTGCTGCGCCTCGTGGCCGCGATCTCGGTCCTCGGGCGGGTGCTGCGCGACGACTTCCGCGGCCGGGTCGGCAGCTACCTCATCGTCTCGATCTCCCTGCTCAGCGTCGTGGCCGCGCTCGGGGTGTTCGAGGCCGAGCGCGACGCCCCGGAGGCGTCGATCCTGACGTTCGGCGACGCGCTGTGGTGGGTGCTGACGACGATCACCACCGTCGGCTACGGCGACCTCTCCCCGGTGACGACCGAGGGCCGGCTCGTCGCGGCCGGTCTCATGCTCGCCGGGATCGCGGTCCTCGGCACCGTGACCGCGGCGATCGCGACGTGGTTCCTCGAGCAGGTCGGGGCCCGCGACGCCTCGGAGGCCCTGGCGGCGGCGCCCCGCGCCGACCCGGCGGACCTGCGGCACGCGGAGCTCCTCGCCGAGCTGCGCGACCTGCGCCGGCGTCTCGACGTCCTCGAGTCCGCGCCCGACCGGCCCACCGAGTCCGCCCCGGGCTGACCGAGCCGGGGGCTTTCAGGCTGACGAACCCTAGGCCGGGACGGAGACGGTGGCGGCGGCCTCGAGCACGGTTGCGATCATCGTGTCGTCGACGTCGCGGTGGGTGACGAAGCGCACGCCGGGGCCGAAGGGCACCGCGCGCACACCGACGTCGAGCAGCGCCGCCACGAGGGACGCCGGGTCGGCGGTCGGCACGAGCACGATGTTCGTGTCGGGCGCGATCACCGGCCAGCCGAGTGCGGTCAGGCCGTCGGCGAGCCGGGCGGCGCGGACGTGGTCGCCCGCGAGGTCGCCGGCCTGGTCGAGGGCCACGAGCCCGGCCGCGCCGACGACGCCCCCCTGGCGCACGCCGCCGCCGAGCATCTTGCGCAGGCGCCACGCCCCCTCGACGAACGCCGCCGACCCGGCCACCACCGACCCCATCGGCGCGCCGAGCCCCTTGCTCAGGCACACGCTGACGGTGTCGACCCCGGCGGTGAGCGCCGACACCGGCACCCCGAGGGCCTCGGCGGCGTGCCAGACCCGGGCGCCGTCGAGGTGGACCGCGAGCCCCGCGTCACGCGCGGCGGCGACCAGCGCCCGGTGCTCGTCGACCGGTGTCACCGCCCCGCCGGCGCCGTTGTGCGTGTTCTCGAGGCAGAGCAGGGTCGTGCGCAGCCCGAAGTAGGGGCCGGCGTGCCCGGCCGCCGCCGTCACCGCGCCGGGCGACGGCCGCCCCGGGCCGGCGTCGTGCGCCAGCGGCGCGGGCAGTCCGCCCGCGAGCCACGCCGACGTGCCGAGCTCGGCCTCCAGCACATGCGCGCCGATCGGCGCGAGGAACCTGTCACCGCGTGTCAGGTGGTGCATCAGGGCGATGGTGTTGGCCATGCACCCCGTCGGCGTCCACAGCGCGGCCTCGACACCGAGGAGGCCGGCGACGCGGTCCTGGAGCGCGGCGAGGGTGGGGTCGCCGTCGAGGACGTCGTCGCCGACGTCCGCGCCCGCCATCGCCTCGCGCATGGCCGGCGAGGGCCGGGTGACCGTGTCCGAGCGCAGGTCGATGCTGCGCTCGTGAGTGATCCGGGTCGTCATGACGACCCATTCCACTCACGTGGCGCAGCCATCATCGCGGCAGCTTCACCACCGACACGAAGAAGTCGTCGATCTGCCGGATGACCTCGATGAACCGCTCGAAGTCGACCGGCTTGGCGACGTAGGCGTTGGCGTGCAGGTTGTAGCTGCGCAGGATGTCCTCCTCGGCCTGCGAGGTGGTCAGCACGACGACCGGGATGCTGCGCAGCGACTCGTCGTTCTTGACCTCCTCGAGCACCTCGCGGCCGTCCTTCCGCGGCAGGTTGAGGTCGAGCAGGATCAGCCCGGGCCGCGGGGAGCCCGCGTACTCGCCCTCGCCGCGCAGGAACGCCAGCGCCTCGACTCCGTCGGCGGCGACGTGGAGCTGGTTGCGCAGCTTGTGGTGCTCGAACGCCTCCTGCGTCATGAGCACGTCGCCGGGGTCGTCCTCGACGAGCAGGACGTGGATCTCGGAGATCGGATCGGTCACGGGACGTCCTCCGGTGCGACGGCGCTGGTCTCGGTGGTGCTGACGGGGCTGGCGGTCGTCTCGAGGACGGGCAGGGCCACGACGAACGTGGTGCCGGGACCGTCGCCGGGCTCGAGCCAGATCGAGCCCTCGTGGTGCTCGATGATCTTGCGGCACATCGCCAGCCCGATCCCGGTGCCGGGGTAGGCGTCCTTGGCGTGCAGCCGCTGGAAGATGACGAAGATCCGTTCAGCGTACTCGGCGTCGATGCCGATGCCGTTGTCGCGGAACCGGATCAGCCACCGCCCGGGATCCCCGGGATCGCGCTCGGCGTCCACCCGCAGCCGCGGCGGGTCCTCGCCGCGGAACTTCAGCGAGTTGCCCAGCAGGTTCTGGAACACCGTGGTGAGCAGCGCGGGCTCGCCGAGGACGACGGGCAGCTCACCGTGCTCGACGCGGCCGTCGGCGTCCTCGAGCGCGCGCGCCACGTTCTCGGTGGCCCGGTCCACGAGCTCGCCGAGGTCCACCGGGCGCATCGGCTCGCCCTGGCGCCCGACCCGCGAGAACGCGAGCAGGTCGTTGATCAGCACCTGCATGCGCTTCGCGCCGTCGGTGGCGAACTCGATGTACTGGTCGGCGCGCTCGTCGAGCTGGCCCTGGTAGCGCCGCTGGAGGAGCTGGCAGAAGCTGGCCACCTTGCGCAGCGGTTCCTGCAGGTCGTGCGACGCGACGTAGGCGAACTGCTCGAGGTCGGAGTTGGAGCGCGCCAGCTCGCGGCTGCGGGCGTCGAGCTCCTGGCGCGCCTGCTCGGTGTCGGCGAGCTCGCGCACGATCAGCACGCGCATGGCCTCGACGTCCTCGCCGAGCTCGGTGATCTCGCGGGGCCCGGCGGCGCCGACGGAGTGCTCGAGGTCGCCGTCGACCACCTCGCGGACCTCCCGCGCCAGCCGGTGGGTCGGGGCGACGACCACCCGGCGCAGCCACAGCAGCAGCCCCGCGATGCCGAGCGCGAGCCCCAGCAGGGTGACGGCGCCGACGACGGTGAGCATGCGCGCGGCGCCGTCGAGGTTGTCGCGGGCGTCGTCGCGCTGCGCGAGCAGGCGGTCGCGCTCGACGGCCAGCGCGGCGCGGACGTCGTCGAACGCGGCACGCCCGATCTCCGGGGCCGGGGCGGGCGTGCCGGCGGCGACGGCGGCGAGGGTCGGGTCGGCGTAGACCGCGCGCCACCGGGCGGTCGCGGCCTCGACGGCGTCGAGGTCGCCGAGCACCGCGGGCTGCGCGGCCGCGAGCCCGCGCAGCTCGCCGATGAGACGGGCCTCCTCCGCCCGGCCGCGCTCGTAGGGCACGAGGAACTCCGGGCTGGGCGCGAGCACGTAGCCGCGGACCCCGGTCTCCTGGTCGACGGTCGCGGCGTCGAGCTGCTGGGCGGTGGTGAGCGCGGGGTCGAGCCGGTCGACGAGCTCGATCCGCCGGTCGCTGAGCACGGCCAGCCCGGTCGCCCCGATGATCCCGGCGACCACCAGCAGCACCGCCACGAGCGCCCCGGTGACACCGAGGATCCGGCCCAGCGACCAGCGGCTCAGCCCCCGGCGGTCCCCGCGGCTCGGGCGCGGCAGGCCGCCGCGCCGCCCGCGGCGCGGGGGCGCCGGGCGGGCGGTCGGGGTGTCGGGCCGGGTGTCCGTCGCCGTCACCGGTCGGACACCAGCAGGACGGCCGCGACGTCGTCGGTCCGCGCCATCGACAGGGTCCGCACGCGCTCCATCACGGCGTCCAGCATCGCCCCCGGGTCGTCGCGCCACGGCGTCGGCCCCGTCGTGACCTCCTGCAGCAGGGCCTGCAGCCCGTCGGTCCACAGCACCTCGCCCGAGTCCTGGCGGCCCTCGATGAGCCCGTCGGTGTAGAGCAGCAGCGCCCACTTGGGCGGGAGCTCGACCTCGAGGGGCGGCCAGGTCCGGCCGGCGCCGATGCCCAGCGGCACGCCGAGGCGCTCGGTGGAGAGCAGGTGGGTGTCGTCGCCCTCGCCGACGAGCGCGGGCGGCGGGTGGCCGGCGAGCCGCATCGTCAGGCGCTCGCGGGACTCGTCGACGGTCGCGGTGGCGAGCGTCGTGAACAGGGTCGGGTGGTTGCGCTCGCTGACGAGCAGCTCGTGCATCGTCGGCAGCACCCGGTCGGGGTCGATGCCCGAGAGCACCAGCGTGCGCCAGGCGATGCGCAGGCTGACCCCGAGCGCCGCCTCGTCCGGGCCGTGGCCGCACACGTCGCCGATCACCGCGTGCAGCCGGCCGTCGGAGTCCTCGACGACGTCGTAGAAGTCGCCGCCCAGCAGCGTCTGCTCGGTGCCCGGCTCGTAGCGGGCGAGGATGTGCACGGCCGGGTCGTCGAGCAGCGGCGTCGGCAGCAGGCCGCGCTCGAGGCGGGCGTTCTCGTCGGCGCGCAGCTGGGCGTCGCGCAGGGCCCGGCGCACCCGGTCGCTGCGCCGGCGCTCGACGGCGTAGCGCACCGCGCGCGCCAGGGTCGGGCCGTCGACGGCGTCCTTGACCAGGTAGTCCTGCGCGCCGACCCCCACCGCGTCGGCCCCGAGCGCCTCGTCGCGGCGTCCGGTGAGCACGAGCACCGCCGGGCCGTCGGCGTGCAGCAGGCGGCGCAGGCCCTCGAAGCCGTGGGCGTCGGGCAGGGCGAGGTCGAGCAGGATGCAGTCCGGCGCCCCGTCGACGTCGTTGCCGAGACGCGTCTCGGCCTCGGCCAGCGAGGTGGCGCGCGCGAGGTCGACGACGAGGTCGGCGTCGGCGAAGTGCTCGATGACCAGCAGGGCGTCGGCGTCGTCGTCCTCGACGAGCAGCACCCGCAGCGGCGCGGACGCGTCCGGTTCCACCGGCTCCATCGCGTCCTCCTCCCGCTTCCGTGCTGCTCCCGCCCTGCTCACGGGTGCCCCGACCGTAGTAGGCCCGGATGCCCGGTCCGGGTGCGCCCGCCCTCACGTGCGCCGACCGGCCCGTAGGCTCGGCCGAGTGAGTGGTCCGACGGTCCCCAACGTGCTCGCCGCGCGCTACGCCTCCCCGGAGCTGACGGGCCTGTGGTCGCCCGAGCGCAAGATCGTCCTGGAGCGCGAGCTGTGGATCGCGGTGCTCACCGCCCAGCGCGAGCTCGGCGTGGACGTCCCCGACGGCGTGCTGGAGGACTACCGCGCCGTCGTCGACCGCGTCGACCTCGCGTCGATCGCGGCGCGCGAGCGGGTCACGCGCCACGACGTCAAGGCGCGCATCGAGGAGTTCGACGAGCTCGCCGGCCACCAGCACGCCCACAAGGGCATGACCAGCCGCGACCTCACCGAGAACGTCGAGCAGCTGCAGATCCGCGACTCGCTGCGCCTCGTCGCCGACAAGACCGTCGCGGTGCTCGCCCGCCTGGCCCGCCGCGCGTCCGAGCACGCCGAGCTGGTGATGGCCGGGCGCAGCCACAACGTCGCCGCGCAGGCCACGACGCTGGGCAAGCGCTTCGCCAGCGCCGCCGACGAGACGCTCGTGGCGTACCGGCGCGTCACCGAGCTGGTCGAGCGCTACCCGCTGCGCGGGATCAAGGGCCCGGTGGGCACGGCGCAGGACATGCTCGGGCTGCTCGGTGGTGACGCCGGGAAGCTCGCCGAGCTCGAGCGCCGCGTCGCCGAGCACCTGGGCTTCTCCGAGGTCCTCACCAGCGTCGGGCAGGTCTACCCGCGCTCGCTCGACCAGGACGTGCTCTCCGCGCTGGTCCAGCTCGCGGCCGGCCCGTCCTCGCTGGCGACCACGATCCGGCTGATGGCGGGCCAGGAGCTGGTCACCGAGGGCTTCCGCGCCGGCCAGGTCGGCTCGTCGGCGATGCCGCACAAGATGAACACCCGCTCGTGCGAGCGGGTCAACGGGCTCGCGGTGGTGCTGCGCGGCAACGCGGCGATGGTCGGCGAGCTCGCGGGCGGGCAGTGGAACGAGGGCGACGTGTCCGACTCGGTCGTGCGCCGCGTCGCCCTGCCCGACGCCTTCTTCGCGATCGACGGGCTGCTGGAGACCATCCTCACCGTGCTCGACGAGTTCGGCGCCTACCCGGCCGTCATCGCCCGCGAGCTCGACCGCTACCTGCCGTTCCTCGCCACCACCGCGGTGCTCATGGGCGCGGTGCGCGCCGGGGTCGGCCGCGAGACCGGCCACGAGATCATCTCCGAGCACGCCCGCGCGGTCGCCCTGGACATGCGCGAGAAGGGCACCGAGGGCAACGACCTGCTCGCCCGGCTCGGCGCCGACGCCCGGCTCGGGCTCTCGTCGGCCGACCTCGACGCCGCCGTCGGCGACCCGCGGGCCTTCGTCGGGGCCGCCGGGGCGCAGATCGCCGAGGTCGCGCGTCGGATCGACGCGATCGTCGCCGACCACCCCGACGCGGCGGCGTACACGCCCGCCCCGATCCTCTAGCCTGCGCGACCGTGGTCGCGCTGAACTCGTACCGGCACCTGGCCTCCGGCAAGGTCCGGGACCTCTACGAGGTCGACGACGACACCCTGCTGCTCGTCGCGTCCGACCGGATCTCGGCCTTCGACCACGTGCTGTCCACGCCGATCCCGGACAAGGGCCGGGTGCTGACGGCCATGAGCGTGTTCTGGTTCGAGCTGCTCGGCGGCAGCGACGTCGCCACACCGCCGATCGCGCACCACCTGGTCGCGGCGCGCGACGAGCGCATCCCCGAGGAGGTCCGCGGGCGCGCGCTGCTCGTGCGGCGCCTCGAGATGATCCCGGTGGAGTGCGTGGCGCGGGGCTACCTCGCGGGCTCGGGCACGGCCGACTACCGCCGGGACGGCGCCGTCTGCGGCGTCCCGCTGCCCGACGGGCTGACCGAGGCGAGCATGCTCCCGGCCCCGATCTTCACGCCGGCGACGAAGGCGGCGCAGGGCGAGCACGACGAGAACGTCGACTTCGACACCGTCGCCGCCACGGTCGGCCGGGAGCTCGCCGGGACGCTGCGCGACCAGACGCTCGCGATCTACGCCCGGGGCGCGGCGTACGCGGCGTCGCGGGGCCTGATCCTCGCCGACACCAAGCTCGAGTTCGGGCTCTCGCCGGACGGCGCGCTGGTGCTCGGCGACGAGGTGCTCACCCCGGACTCCTCGCGGTTCTGGCCCGCCGAGGGCTACGCGCCGGGTGCGGTGCAGCCGAGCTTCGACAAGCAGTACGTGCGCGAGTGGCTCACCTCGCCCGCGTCGGGGTGGGACCGCCACTCCGGCGAGGCACCGCCCCCGCTGCCCGACGACGTGATCATGGCCACGCGCGAGCGCTACATCGAGGCCTACACGCGCCTGACCGGCCGGGAGTGGCCCCCCGCCGTGTGACGCGTGCGCTGCGCGTTCGGCCGTCGCCGGCCCGAGCCACGGCGTTCACCCCCCGGACGCACGGACGGCACCTCCGGCTGGCCTCATGGGGGACGTGACCCAGCGACTCATCGTCTCGGTGTCGGGCCTCGGGCCGGGCGCGCCGCTGGACGGCGCCGTCGCTCTCGCCGACGCCCTCGACGCCCGCCGCGTGCCCGCGACCTGGCTGGTCGGGCCGCGCCCGCACCCCGAGGTCGCGGCCTGGGCGACCGCCCGCCGCCGGGTCGGCGACGTGGTCCTGCTCCACGGCACGCGTCCGGAGAGCGGAGCGGGGCGGCCCTACCGGCGTCTCCCGGCCCACGAGGCCGGCCTGCGGCTCACCGCCGCGCTGCGCTCCCGCGACGCCCTGGGCCTCGCCGTCGACGGGTTCGCCGCCCCGGGCTGGGCGGTCTCGGCCGGCACGCGCGCCGCGCTCGCCGCCGCCGACCTGGGCCTGCTGGTCGACGACACCGGGGTGCACCGCCTCGGCCCCTACGGCGCGCCCGTGCGCTCCTGGCGCGGTCCGGTGGGAGGCGCCGAGCCGCGGCGGCGTCGTGGCGCCCCGGACCTCGTCCACCTCGCCCTGCCCGTGGGCGCCCCGCTCGCGCTCGTCGACGCCGCCCTCGCCGGCGGCGCCACCCCGCTCGGGGCCGGCGAGCTCGTGCCCCGCCGCGGCCCTCGCCGTCCCCGCGTCGCCGGCGACCCCGAGCACTGGTCGATCACGGCCTGATGGCTTCGCCACGTGAGTGATAGGGGTCGTCAGGACGACCCGTATCACTCACGAGGCGACAGCCATCCCGCGCGGAGCGACCCGGACCTCGGTGCCCTGCGGGGCGAGGTTGCGGAACATCCCGTAGTGCAGCTCGGGGTTCGCGAGCACGGCCTCGTGGATCGGCACCGCCAGGGGCGGCGCGACGGCGCGCAGGTAGTCGACGGCCTCGGACACCTTGAGCCACGGCGCCGCGGTCGGCAGGAGCAGCACGTCGGGGGTGCGCTCGGGGACGGTGAAGGCGTCGCCGGGGTGCAGCAGGGTGCCGTCGACCAGGTAGCCGTTGTTCCGGATGCGCGGGATGTCGGGGTGGATCACGGCGTGGTCGTGGCCGACGACCTCGACGCCCGCGCCGCCGACGGTGAACGTCTCGCCGGGCTCGCGCACCGTGTGGGCGATGTCGTGCTCGCGGAGCTGCTCCGCGGTGCCGGGGTCAACGATCAGCTCCGCGCCGGGGTTGCGCTCGAGCAGCGCCGGCAGCTTCTCCACGTCGAGGTGGTCGACGTGCTGGTGTGTGATCAGCACCGCGTCGAGGCCCTCGAGGGTCTCGTAGCCCTGCGAGAAGGCGCCGGGATCGAACAGGAGGCGGGCCGATCCGGTGTCGGCGACGACGCAGGCGTGACCCAGGTGCACGAGTTCCACGCCACGGGAGTTCCCCCGCCGCGCCCCGGTAACCTGGAGCCCGTGGCACGCGTGATCGTCGACGTCCTCCCGAAGGCCGAGATCCTCGACCCGCAGGGCCAGGCCGTGGCCCGTGCGATGGGTCGGCTGGGGGTCGCCGGCGTGGCCGACGTGCGCCAGGGCAAGCACTTCGAGCTCGAGGTCGACGACTCCGTCGGCGACGCCGAGCTGGAGCACATCGCGGGCACGTTGCTCGCCAACCCGGTGATCGAGGAGTGGGTCGTGCGGAGGGTGTCGTGAGTCGTATCGGGGTCATCACCTTCCCCGGGACGCTCGACGACGTCGACGCCGCGCGCGCCGTGCGCTACGCGGGCGCCGAGGCCGTGAGCCTCTGGCACGACGACGCCGACCTGCGCGGGGTCGACGCCGTGGTCGTGCCCGGCGGGTTCTCCTACGGCGACTACCTGCGCGCCGGCGCGATCGCCGCCCGCTCGCCGGTGATGGGCCCGGTCGTCGAGGCCGGGCGCGCGGGCATGCCCGTGCTCGGCATATGCAACGGCTTCCAGATCCTCTGCGAGGCCGGCCTGCTGCCCGGCGCGCTCGTGCGCAACGACGGCCTGCGCTTCGTCTGCCGCGAGGTCGGGCTGCGCGTGGAGGCCGACACCGCGTGGACCTCGGCGTTCACCGTGGGCCAGCAGATCACCGTGCCGCTGAAGTCGGGCGAGGGCCGCTACGTCGCCGACGCCGCGACCCTCGACGCGCTCGAGGCCGAGGGTCGCGTGGTGTTCCGCTACACCGAGCCGGCCCCCAACGGCGCGCTGCGCGACATCGCCGGCATCAGCTCGGCCGACGGTCGCGTGGTGGGGCTCATGCCGCACCCCGAGCACGCGATCGACGCGCTGACCGGCCCGGGCACCGACGGCCTGGGCTTGTTCACCTCCGTGCTGCGGGAGCTCACGGCAGCAGCGTGACGCGCAGCTCCCACAGGTCGGCGTAGACCAGCAGCATCCGCCCGCCGAGGTGCAGCACGAGCCCGCGCATCTCGTCGGGGCGCTCGACGTGGGTGAGCAGGCGCGACACGTCCTCGACGGCCTCGCCGACGATCTCGTCGAACGGCTCGTCGGCCGAGACGTCGCGGCCGCCCGGCTCGGACGGCTGGGCCGCGGGCAGCAGCGGCACCACGGTGTCGCCGCGCGCGCCCGGCGCGAGCGCGAGCACCACGACGCCGCCGGCGCCGTCGTCGATGAGGAACTCGAGCATCCCGGCGGTGGCGTCGACGTGCGGCCGCACGCTCTCGGGCACGCGTCCGGCGAGCTCGAGGTCGTGACGGCGGACGCCGAGGAGCTCACGGTCCAGGATGAGGTGGAGCCGGGCGAGGGCGTCGCCGGCTCCCGGCGTGCCGGCCGCGTCACCGGAGGCCGAGCCGGTCGCCGAGGAGACGGAGGCGGTGGTCATGGCTCCATGATGTATCGAGGGTCCGACACCCCCGGGATTTCACCGACACACCTCGCCGTGTCGCGGCGAGATGTCGGTGGCGCACAGCGAGCGGCCATCCGATCGAGCGAAGGGTCGCCGAAGATGGGCCGAGTGGCGGTGCACACGGTGGGCGTGTGGTGGATGTCGGTCGATGGTGTCGGTGAGAAGAGCGGGAAGGTGTTTACCGACCGCACATCGTGGGTAACGGCTCGCTCGGCGTACGCGGGTCGAGTGACCCGGCTCTCACCGCCCGGTCACCGGGTGTCCGCGGCGCCGGTCACGGGCGCGGTGTCCCCGGAACGGGGACGCCTACCCTCGTCGGTGTGACCGTGCAGTCCTCCCCGCCCGCGCCCTCGTCGGTCCCGCCGGTCGACACGGTCGAGCGCGCCGCCGCCACCCCCGACGAGACCCAGCCGCACGCCGCCCTCGGGCTGCGCGACGAGGAGTACGCCCGTATCCGGGACATCCTCGGGCGCCGGCCCACCGAGGCCGAGCTGGCCATGTACTCGGTGATGTGGTCCGAGCACTGCTCCTACAAGTCCTCCAAGGTCCACCTGCGCCGCTTCGGCGACACGACCACCGAGGCCATGCGGGCGCGCCTGCTCGCGGGCATCGGCGAGAACGCGGGCGTGGTGGACGTCGGCGACGGGTGGGCGGTCACCTTCAAGGTCGAGTCGCACAACCACCCGTCCTACGTCGAGCCGCACCAGGGCGCGGCCACCGGCGTCGGCGGGATCGTCCGCGACATCATGGCGATGGGTGCCCGCCCGGTGGCGGTGATGGACGCGCTGCGGGTCGGCCCGCTCGACGCCCCCGACACCGCGCGCGTGCTGCCCGGCGTCGTGTCCGGCGTCGGCTTCTACGGCAACTGCCTGGGCCTGCCCAACATCGGCGGCGAGGTCGTGTTCGACCCCAGCTACGCCGGCAACCCGCTGGTCAACGCCCTGTGCGTCGGCGTGCTGCGCCACGAGGACCTGCACCTGGCCTTCGCCTCGGGCGCGGGCAACAAGATCGTGCTGTTCGGGGCCCGCACGGGGCTCGACGGCATCGGCGGGGTGTCGGTGCTGGCCTCCGAGACGTTCGCCGAGGACACCGGCCGGAAGAAGCTGCCGAGCGTCCAGGTCGGCGACCCGTTCGCCGAGAAGGTGCTCATCGAGTGCTGCCTCGAGCTCTTCGGCGGGGGCCTGGTCGTCGGCATCCAGGACCTCGGCGGCGCCGGGCTGTCCTGCGCGACGAGCGAGCTCGCGAGCGCCGGCGACGGCGGCATGCACGTCGACCTCGACGCCGTCCCGCTGCGCGCCGCCGACATGACGGCCGCCGAGATCCTCTCCAGCGAGTCGCAGGAGCGGATGTGCGCGGTGGTGACGCCCGAGAACGTGGACGCGTTCATGGCGGTGTGCCGGCGCTGGGACGTCACGGCGACCGTCATCGGCGAGGTCACCGACGGCGACCGCCTGCGCATCACCCACCACGGCGAGACGGTGGTCGACGTCCCGCCGCGCACCGTCGCCCACGACGGCCCGGTCTACGAGCGGCCCTACGCCCGCCCCGAGTGGCAGGACGCGCTGCAGGCCGACACGGTCGCCGGGCGCCCGCGCCCGTCGACGCCCGACGAGATCGCCGGGCAGATCCGCGCCCTCGTCGCCTCGCCCGCCCTCGCGCCGCGGACGTGGGTGACCGAGCAGTACGACCGCTACGTGCGCGGCAACACCGCCGCGGCGACCCCGGCCGACGCCGGCGTGGTGCGCGTCGACGAGGCCGGCGGGCGCGGGGTCGCGGTGTCGATCGACGCCAACGCCCGGTTCTGCCAGCTCGACCCGCGGGTCGGCGCGCAGCTCGCGCTCGCCGAGTCGATGCGCAACGTCGCGTCGTCGGGCGCGGTGCCCGTGGCGGTCACCGACTGCCTGAACTTCGGCTCGCCCGAGGACCCGGCGGTGATGTGGCAGTTCGCGGAGGCCGTCGCGGGGCTCGCGGACGCCTGCGCGGCGCTGGGCCTGCCCGTGACCGGCGGCAACGTCAGCTTCTACAACCAGACGGGCAGCACGGCGATCCTGCCGACGCCCGTGGTCGGCGTGCTGGGGATCCTCGAGGACGTGGCCCGCGCGGTGCCCCACGGGTTCGGCGCGCCCGGCGACGCGGTGTGGCTGCTCGGCGAGACCCGCGACGAGCTGGACGGCTCGACCTGGGCCGACGTCGTGCACGACCACCTCGGCGGGCGGCCGCCCCGGGCCGACCTGGCCGCGGAGGCCCGGCTCGCCGCGCTCGTCGCCGGGGCGGCCGCCGACGGCCTGCTCTCCGGGTCCCACGACCTCTCCGACGGCGGCCTGGCCCAGGCGCTCGTCGAGGCGGCGCTCGCCACCGGCCGGGGTGCGGCGGTGACCCTGCCGCCGGCGCCGCGGCTCGACCCCGCCACCGTGCTCTTCTCCGAGACCGGCGCGCGGATGCTCGTCACGGTGGCCCCGGGCGACGAGGCGGAGCTCGCCCGCCGGTGCGCGGAGGCGGGCCAGCCGGCGGCGCGCCTCGGCGAGGTCGGCGGGGACGCGCTGCGCATCGAGGGCGTCGAGGACCTCCCGCTCGCCGAGCTCCGCGCCCTCGGCGAGGCGACCCTCCCGGCCGTCCTGGGCTGAGTTCCCGGGAGCGAGCGTGTGGCGCTACGGACACTCGATGTCAGCGATGGCCCACCGCTGACATCCCCAGCGCCGCCGTGAACGCGCGCCCGTAGCGGCGGTACCCGCGTCCGTTGGGGTGCGCGAGGTCGGGTCCGACCTCCCAGAGCCGCATCCGGTGCGTCGCGGCCTCGAGCGCGACCGGGCGCAGGGCCGGGTGCGCGGCGACCACCTCGCGCGCGACGGCCGCCAGCCGCTCCGCGTGCCGCTGCGGGGCCCCGCGCTGCAGGTCGGGGACGTCGGCGACGAGCGCGCCGGCTGGCAGCGCCGCGCACACGGCGTCGAGGTCGCGGCGGAAGTCGTCGGGGTCGACGCCCTGCGCGGCGTCGTTGGTGCCGACCGCGAGCGCGACGACCGTCGCCGGACCCGTCAGCGGGGCGACGGGCAGCTGCGAGGAGCGCACGTCGGCGACGCTCCCCCCGACCACCCCGAGGTTCACGACGCGCACCCGCACGCCGTCGCGCGCCTCGATCGCGTCCGCGAGCCGCCCCGCCCACGACCGCTCCGGGTGCACCGCGCCCAGGCCCTGGGCGAGCGAGTCGCCGAGCGCGACGAGCAGCACGTCCCCGGGGCTGCGCCCCCGGCGCCGCCAGTAGGCCGCGTGGTCCTGCTCCATCGTCGTGGCGAGGCGCAGCCGGCGGGCCTGCACGACCACGAGACCCAGGACGGCGGCGGGCAGGACGAGGGAGACGAGGGAGCGGACGCGCGGCACGCGCCTATCCTGGACGACCGTGCCCCGCCGAGCCCCCGACCCCGCGCAGGTGCGCGAGGACCTGCTCGCGGTCGCGCCCTGGGTCCGCGACCCCGAGGCCCACGAGCGCCCCGCCCGCCCCCTGCTGGCCGCGGCCGTCCGCTCGTCGCTGCGGACCCTCGAGCACAGCGCTCCCGGCCATTCGGTCGAGGTGCGCGTGCCGCCGTTCGGGGCCGTGCAGTGCGTCGAGGGGCCGCGCCACACCCGCGGCACCCCGCCCAACGTCGTCGAGACCGACCCGGCGACGTGGCTCGCGCTCGCGCTCGGCCTCGTGAGCTGGAACGCCGCCGCGGCACGGGTGTCCGCCTCGGGGCACCGGGCGGCGGAGATCGCGCGATGGCTCCCGGTGGTGGACGTGCACCGAAGGTGTGAGAACGGCTGAGCCGACCCGGTTGCGCCCGTACGATGCCCATCACCGGACCGTGACGGCCGGGGAACGGGAACGGGAGGGGGGCCGGGTGCAGCGGCCGAGCTGGGCTCCCGACGAGGTGGACATCGACCGGCCCAGCGCCGCGCGGGTGTACGACCACTACCTCGGCGGGCTGCACAACTTCGCCGTCGACCGGGCGATGGCGGCGCGCGCCGTCGCCGACTGGCCCGAGCTCCCGCGCATCATGCAGGCGAACCGCGCCTTCCTGCGCCGGGCGGTGCGCCACCTGGCCGAGCAGGGCATCGACCAGTTCCTCGACATCGGCTCGGGCATCCCGACGGTCGGCAACGTCCACGAGGTCGCGCAGGCCGCCCGCCCCGACGTCCGCGTGGTCTACGTCGACATCGACCCGGTGGCCGTGGCCCACTCGCGCGCCCTGCTCGCCGACGACCCGCGCACCGGGGTCGTCCAGGGCGACTTCACCGAGGTCGCGGCCGTCCTCGACGACCCGGTCACGCGCTCGCTGCTCGACCTCTCGCGGCCGGTCGGGGTGCTCGTCGTGGCGCTGCTGCACTTCGTCGGCGACGAGCGCCGCCCCGGCGAGGTGCTCGCCCGCTACCGGGAGGCGATGGCCCCGGGCAGCCACCTGGTGATCAGCCACGCCAGCGCCGACGGGGCGCCGGACCGCGCGGGCGACCACCAGGCGCTCTACCGGCGCACGGCCACGCCGATGCGGATGCGCACCCGCGACGAGGTCGCCGCGCTCCTCGACGGCTTCACCCTCGTCGACCCGGGGCTCGTGTTCCTGCCGCAGTGGCGGCCCGACGACCCCGCCGCCGCGGCCGACCACCCCGAACGCTTCACCGGCTACGCGGCCGTGGGTCGTCGTGACTGAGCAGGACGACCGCCGGGCCCCGCCCGATCCCGTGGACGCCCTCGCCACCGCGTGGGCCGACGAGGTCGAGGGCACCAGCTACGTCCCGATGGCCGCCGACGAGCTGGCGGCGCACCTGCGCGAGCTCGCCGGGCTGGTGGTCGACGCCGTCCGCGCCGACCCGCCGCGGCCCGACGCGGGCGTCGAGGTCGGCCGGCGCCTGGTGTCCGCGCACTTCACCGGGCCCGCGACCCTCGAGCGCACCGTCCTGCTGCTCGCCGAGGCGCTGCCCGCCCTCCTCGGCCCCGACGTGGTCCCGGCGGCCCACGCGCTGGCCGGCACGCTCGCCGGCGGCTACGCGGCCGCCCTGCGCGACCGCACGCTCGACGAGCAGGAGGCCATCCGCCGGGCGGTGCTCGCGGCGCGCCACCACACCGAGCAGGCGCTGCACGCCAGCGAGGCCCGGTTCCGCGCGATGTTCCACGAGGCGGCCATCGGCATCGGCCTCGGCGACATGGACGGCCGGATCCTCGAGGTCAACCCGGCGATGACGCGGATGTTCGGGCACACCGCCGACGAGTTCCGCCGCCTGACCGTCGGCGACCTGACCCACCCCGACGACGCGCCGTCGGTGTGGCGGCTCTACGAGCGCCTGCTGCGCGGGGAGATCGACAACTTCCGCCTGGAGAAGCGGTTCTTCCGCCGCAGCGGCAAGGAGATCGTCGGGCACCTGACGCTGTCGCTGGTGCGCGACGAGCACGGCCGACCCACCTACCAGCTCGCGATGCTCGAGGACGTCAGCGAGCGGCACCGGCTGCAGGAGAACCTCCAGTACCAGGCGTACCACGACCCGCTCACCGAGCTCGCCAACCGCGCGAAGTTCACCGAGCGCCTCGAGCGCGTCTTCACCCGCGAGGGTCCGGACTCGACGCGCCGGGTGGGGGTCTGCTTCCTCGACCTGGACGGCTTCAAGACGATCAACGACAGCCTCGGGCACAGCGTCGGGGACCGCATGCTCCAGGAGGTGGCGCGCCGGCTGGGCTCGTGCGCCACCGGCGGTGAGCTGGTCGCCCGCATGGGCGGCGACGAGTTCGTCGTGCTCGTCGAGGACTCCCACGGCGTCGACCGCCTGGTCGCGCTCGCCGAGCGGGTGCTCGCCGCGCTCGCCCCGCCGCTGCCGCTCGCCGGCCAGGAGCTGGTCGTCGGCGCGAGCATCGGGGTCGTCGAGCAGGCGGTGCGCGAGACCACCGCCTCCGAGCTGATGCGCGCCGCCGACATCACCCTCTACAGCGCGAAGGCCGAGGGGCGCGGGCGCTGGGCCGTCCACGACCCCGGCCGCGACGAGGCCGAGACCGCACGGTTCACGCTGTCCGCGGCCCTGCCCTCGGCGGTCGCCCACGACGAGTTCTTCGTGCTCTACCAGCCGCTGGTCTCGCTCGCCGACCACCGCGTGCGCGGTGTCGAGGCCCTGGTCCGCTGGCAGCACCCCCGCCTCGGGGTGCTCTCGCCGTCGCTGTTCATCGGGCCCGCCGAGGAGACCGGCAGCATCGTCGAGCTCGGCCGCCGGGTCCTCGAGTACGCCTGCCGCGACGCCCGCGCCTGGTACGACGAGTTCGGCGACGCCGCCCCGTTCGTCAGCGTCAACGTCGCCCAGCGCCAGCTCGCCGAGCCGGGGCTGGTCAGCGAGGTGGCCGCGCTGCTCGAGCGCACGGGGCTCCCGCCGGACCGGCTGCAGGTCGAGCTCACCGAGCGCGCGCTGACCACCGACGAGGGCGCGCCGCTCAAGGCCCTCGACGGGCTGCGCGCCATGGGGGTGCGCATCGCCGTCGACGACTTCGGCACCGGCTACTCGAACCTGTCCTACCTGCGCAAACTGCCCGTCGACGTGATCAAGCTGGACGGCTCGTTCGGCGAGGGCCTGCGCGAGGAGGAGCTCTCCGACCCCGTCGACGAGCGCATCGTCGGCACGCTGGTCGCCCTCGGGCACGCCCTGGACCTCACGGTCACCGCCGAGGGGGTCGAGACCGCTCCCCAGGCGGCGCGGCTGCGCGCGCTGGGCTGCGACGAGGGCCAGGGATGGCTCTTCGCGCCGGCGCTGCCCGCCTCGGACATCGCCCGGATGGTGCGCCGCGGGGCCCCGCTCGGCGACCCGCCGGTGCGCCCGGGCGGCGACCGGCTCGGAGCCTGAGGTCGTCGAGGCCGCCGACCGGCTGAGACGCGGATCGCGGCGCGCCCCGCCCACGCGTCCTCCGCCCCGCGTAGGCTGGGCTCGGCACGACTCGTGGCACCTCGTCGACAAGGAGCCGGCCCGGTGGATGCAGCCGGAAACGATCCGCGGCCCACGTCACCCACCTCCGAGAGTCCTCCCGAGCCGCCCGCGTTCGACGACGGACCGAAGGAGGAGTGCGGCGTCTTCGGTGTGTGGGCGCCCGGCGAGGAGGTCTCGAAGCTCACCTACTTCGGGCTCTTCGCGCTCCAGCACCGCGGCCAGGAGGCCGCCGGGATGGCGGTGAGCGACGGACGCCAGATCGTGGTCTTCAAGGACCTCGGGCTGGTGAGCCAGGTCTTCGACGAGCAGTCGCTGTCGTCGCTGCGCGGCCACCTCGCGGTCGGCCACACCCGCTACTCCACCACCGGCTCGCCCACCTGGGAGAACGCCCAGCCGACGTTCCGCACCACCGCGGCCGGCACGGGCCTCGCGCTGGGGCACAACGGCAACCTGGTGAACACCGCCGAGCTGGTCCGCCGCCGCGACGCGCTGACCGGTGTCGGCTCGGGGAACGGCTCCGGCAACGGGGGCAACCGCCGTCCGCGGGGTCAGTCGGCCCTCGACGGCGCCACCACCGACTCGGACGTCGTCACCGGCCTGCTCGCCGACTCCGCCGCCGACCTCGGGGTCGAGGAGGCCGCGCTGCGGCTGCTGCCCGACCTGCAGGGCGCGTTCAGCCTGGTGTTCTGCGACGAGACCACCCTCTACGCGGCCCGCGACCGCCATGGCGTGCGCCCGCTCGTGCTCGGCCGGCTCGACCGCGGCTGGGTCGCGGCCTCGGAGACCGCCGCGCTCGACATCGTCGGCGCCTCGTTCGTCCGCGAGGTCGAGCCCGGCGAGCTCATCGCCATCGACGCGCAGGGCCTGCGCAGCTCGCGCTTCGCCGCCCCGGAGCCCAAGGGCTGCATCTTCGAGTACGTCTACCTCGCGCGGCCGGACACCTCGATCGCCGGGCGCGGGGTGCACTCCGCGCGCGTCGAGATCGGGCGCCGCCTGGCCGACGAGCACCCGGCCGAGGCCGACCTCGTCATCCCCGTCCCGGAGTCGGGCACCCCGGCGGCCATCGGCTACGCCGAGCGCTCCGGCATCCCGTACGGCCAGGGCCTGGTGAAGAACGCCTACGTGGGCCGCACGTTCATCCAGCCCTCGCAGACGATCCGCCAGCTGGGCATCCGGCTCAAGCTCAACCCGCTGCGCGAGATCATCCGGGGCAAGCGCCTCGTGGTGGTCGACGACTCGATCGTCCGCGGCAACACCCAGCGCTCGCTGGTGCGGATGCTGCGCGAGGCCGGCGCCGTCGAGGTGCACGTGCGGATCGCGAGCCCGCCGGTGCGCTGGCCCTGCTTCTACGGCATCGACTTCGCCTCGCGCGCCGAGCTCATCGCCAACGGCCTCGAGGACGAGGGCGTCCGCCGCTCGGTGGGCGCCGACAGCCTCGGCTACATCTCGGAGGACGGCCTCGTCGCCGCCACCGACCAGCCGCGCTCGCGCCTGTGCACCGCCTGCTTCTCCGGCGAGTACCCCATCCCGCTGCCCTCCGACGCGATGGTGGGCAAGCACCTGCTCGAGGACGTCACCGGCGCCAGCTGCGGCGACGGCGGCAACGGCGGGCCGGTCGTGCACACCGGCGCCACCGGTGCCGGGATGCCGCTGGGCACGCCCGGCTACGGTGCCGAGGACGCCCTCAGCCGGCCCTGAGCCGTCCCCGAGACCCGACGCTGCCCCGACGCATGCCCTGCGAGGATCCCCACCGATGACCCACGCCCCCGAGGACCCCGACGGACCCCAGGCCAGCTACGCGGCGGCCGGGGTGGACGTCGAGGCCGGTGAGCGTGCCGTCGACCGGCTCAAGCCGCTCGCCGCGTCGACGTCGCGCGCCGAGGTCCTCGGCGGCATCGGCGGGTTCGCGGGGCTCTTCGCGCTGCGCAGCGGCAAGTACCGCGAGCCGGTGCTCGCCGCGTCCACCGACGGCGTCGGCACCAAGCTCGCCGTCGCGCAGGCAGCCGACAAGCACGACACGGTGGGCCGCGACCTCGTGGCCATGGTCGTCGACGACCTCGTGGTCTGCGGCGCCGAGCCCCTGTTCCTCCAGGACTACCTGGCGATCGGCAAGCTCGTCCCGGAGAAGGTCGAGAAGATCGTCACGGGGATCGCCGAGGGTTGCCGGCTCGCGGGCTGTGCGCTGCTCGGCGGCGAGACCGCGGAGCACCCCGGGGTGATGGAGCCCCACCACTACGACCTCTCGGCCACCGGCGTCGGCATCGTCGAGGCCGACGGCATGCTCGGTCCCGACCGCGTGCGCCCCGGCGACACCGTCGTCGCCATGGCCTCGTCGGGCCTGCACTCCAACGGCTACTCGCTGGCGCGTCAGGTGCTGCTGGAGATCGGGCGGATGTCGCTCGACGGCCACGTCGAGGAGTTCGGGCGCACGCTGGGCGACGAGCTCCTCGAGCCCACCCGCATCTACGCCCGCGACTGCCTCGCCGTCGCCGCCGAGACCGACGTCCGCACGTTCGCGCACGTCACGGGCGGGGGGCTGTGCGCCAACCTCGCGCGCGTCCTGCCGGCCGGCCTCACCGCCGAGCTGGACCGCACGACGTGGACGCCGGCGCCGGTGTTCAAGCTGATCGCCGCGCGCGGGCGGGTGACGCGCGAGGAGATGGAGCGCACCTTCAACATGGGCGTCGGCATGGTCGTCGTCCTGCCGCCCGACGACGTCGACCGCGCGATGGCGGTGCTCACGGCCAAGCACGTGCCGTCGTGGGTGCTGGGCGAGGTGCGGGCCACCACGGAGGCCGACGGGGCGCCGGCCGAGGCCGGCCACGCCGTCCTCCGGGGCGATCACCCCCGCTTCTGAACCGCCACCGGATCAGTCGTCGGGCATGAGCTCCGAGTGGAGCTTGAGCACCCGCTGACCGTCGGACTGCTCCAGCACGTAGGCGGGGTTGTCGTCCGACCCGTTGCGGGTCTTCTTCTTGCCGTCGATCGTGCGCTCGACGCGTTCGGTGTGGACTTCCTTCACGGTGGCCTCGGCCTGACCGGGACCCCAGTTCCACTTCACGTCGTCGCCCTTGCTGAACGCCTTGGTCACGCGTCCTCCTCGCCCGTCGGGCCGCTCGTCGCGAACGGCGGACGGGCGCGGTTACCCGCCCGGGACGCGGCGAAGCGTGCTGCGTGCCGGACGGGCGGACCGTGTCAGCGCCCGGGAGCGGAGATCACCGCTCGTCGTAGCTGTACTCACCCCAGCGTGCGTCGACCTGCTCGTCGTCGTCGGAGCGTCGCGTGAACGGGTCGTCGCCGCTGGCCAGCTCCTGCTGCAGCTTGTCGAAGTCCGTGTTCGGGGAGCTGTACTTGAGCTCTCGGGCCACCTTCGTCTGCTTGGCCTTGGCTCGTCCGCGTCCCATGGGTGGACCCCCTCGCACAGGGCGGGGGCGGCCGGAGCGTCTCCGGCGGCCCCCTGAAATCTGAGGTAACTCTCGTGCCCACGACAATACCGTGTGTCCGATCGGGGTCGCGACGTGACATGGCACGATCGGCGGCCGTGCCCGCCCCCTTCGTCTGCTACCTGCGCGTCTACGAGCCGCTCGGTGCGCTGCGCGGACCGTTGGCCCAGCGGGTACGGGCCGGACTGGCCCGTGGGGCGGTCCCGGTGGTCGACGCCGGGCGGCGTGATCGCGAGGTGTGTCTTCGCGCACAGTTGGGCGTCCCGCCCCGCCTGCTGCCCGGCGAGAAGATCGACGGCACCGCCATCGAGTCGCCCGCCGACGTCCTGCTCGCCGACGGACCCGGGGGCGCGGCCGGCCCGGAGCCGATCGGCCCGCAGACCCTCGTGTGCCCCCTGGAGACGCGTCCGCGGGCCGCGGCGGCGCTGGTCGGGTTCCTGTCCAGCGAGAGCCCGGTGCTGCGCACGGCCGCGCTGACCGCCGAGGAGTCCGTGGTCCGGTCGCGGGCGGAGGCCGTGGTCGCCGAGCTCGGCGACTCCGCGACCCACATCGTCTCGGCGACCTGGACCGTGCCCCTGCCCTGGTTCGCGCTCGTCGAGCCCGCCGAGCGGATCCTCGTGCTGCCCAGCGACGACGCGGTCACCGCGCCGGAGGCCCCGACACGCCGCTGCTACTGGCGGGTGCCGATGGCCGACGCGCTGTCCCGGGCCGACGCGGCCGCCGACCTGCTGGCCGACACCCTCGGCGACGACGGCCCCTCCGACGTCCTGCGCGACACCGCCCGCTGGCTGCGCCACTTCGACCCCGGCGCCCTCGTGGAGCTCGACTACGGCGGGCTCGTCGGTCTGATGGACGACCAGACCCTGGCCGCCGACACGTCCGCGGAGGACGTCGCCGAGGCCCTCGCGGCGCTGCGGGAGGGCGACGCCGAGCGGGCGATGGCGAGCTACCGGCGGCTGCAGAACTTCTGGGCGGGCCGGGCGGCCCACCAGCGCGCCAACTAGCCGGTCGCGGTCAGGCGCCCTCGCGCTCGCGGCGCAGCAGGTCGTCCACCGAGGCCGAGCCGTCGCGGTAGCGCCGGCCCATCTCGTCGTTGCAGGCGTCCATCACCTGCTGCACGCGCCCGCGGTGCTCCGAGACCGACCCCTCCTCGGCGGCGTAGGCCGTGGCGGCGGCGGTGAGGTCGTCGTCGGTGAGGGTCGCGACGTCCGACAGGCCGGTGTCGGCGAGCAGGGCCTCGACGTGCCGGCGGTGCGACTCGGCGCGCGAGGGCTGGACGGTGTGGTGGCGCCCGCGGCCGGCCGACGGCCCGAGCGCGTTGTCGGCCAGGATGCGGGGCAGCTCGTCGACCAGCGACGGCTCGTCCTCGCCGCGCGCGGTGGCGACCCGCCTGCGCTGCTCGAACCGGACGATGTCCATGCGCGCGTGCAGCAGACGCCGCAGGTAGGACAGGTCGGTCTCCTCCTGGGCCGCGTCGTCGCGCTTGGCGCGGACGTCGTCCAGCCCGCAGGTGGACAGGTCGGCGAGGAAGGCGGGGTCGAGCACGCGGTCGAGGCGCCGTCGACCGCCCTGACGGAACTCGATCATGTGTTCATCGTCGCGCGAGCAGGCGGGGCGTGTCATCCCGCGACCGGGTCGGCGCGTCGAGAGGTGCGTGTCGCGCGCGCGCCGGTCGGGGCCGACGGGCGGGTGTCACCCGAACGTCGGCGCGGCGGCGCGCCCCGCCCGGTCGCCGAGCACGCCGGCCAGCCACTGCGGGTCGACGTTGCCGCCGCTGACGACGGCGACCGTGCGCCGGGCGCGCTCGTCGGTCGGGAGGGCGAGCCAGGCCGCGGTCGCCACGGCGCCGCTGGCCTCGCACGCCACCCCGGCGGCGTGCAGGCGGGCGGTGGCGTCGGCGATGGCGTCCTCGTCGACGGTGACGACGTCGGCGACGAGGTCACGCACGTGCGGCCAGGTCAGCTCGCCGAGCACGGTGGCGCGCAGGCCGTCGGCGGCGGTGGCGGCCACCTGCTCGCGGGGCAGGCGGACCCGCTCGCCGGCGCGCTTGCTGGCCGCGGCGTCGCCGGCGAGCTCGGGCTCGGCGCCGAGCACCCGGACGCCGGACCCGCGCAGCGCGGCCGCGATGCCGCTGATCAGCCCGCCGCCGCCGACCGGGACGACGACCTGCTCGACGTCGGGCCGGGCGGCGAGGATCTCGGCGCCGACCGTGCCCTGGCCCGCGATGATGTCGCGGTGGTCGTAGGGCGGGATCAGCGTCGCGCCGGTCTCGGCGACCACGGCGGCCGCGGCGGACTCCCGCTCGTCGGCGGGCACCCGCACCAGCCGGGCGCCGAGCTCGGCCATCGCCGCGACCTTGGCCTCGACCGCGTCGTCGGGCGCCACCACCGTGCAGGGCACGCCGAGGCGCCGGGCGACCCAGGCCAGCGCGCGCCCGTGGTTGCCCGAGGAGTGGGTGACGAGCCCGGCCGCCTGCTGCCCGGGGGAGAGCCGGCTCGCGGCGTGGAAGGCGCCGCGCAGCTTGAACGCGCCGATCGGCTGGAGGTCCTCGCGCTTCACCGCGAAGCCCGGCGCGAGATCGGTCAGCGGCGTGCGGACCGCCACGCCCTCGAGCGCCGCGGCGGCCGCCACGACGTCGGAGGGCCCCAGCAGGGTCAACCCTTCAGGCGGCGCATGGCCGCGCGGCCGGGCGGCTCGCCGGTGTCGGGCGGGATCGAGTCGGGGTCGACGGCCGCGGGACCGGGCACGACGTCGCTGTCGTCGGACTCCGCCGCCACCCACAGCGGGTCGCCGCCGGGCGCCGCCGCCACGGCCGAGCGCTTGAGCAGGGCGAGCGCGACGGTGCCGAGCTCGTGGTGGCGCACCGCGGTGCCGATGCGGCCGACGGACCGCCCGCCCTCGCCGGAGAGCACCGGGGTGCCGGGCGGGGGCAGCGGGTCGTCGCCGGCCTGCAGGTGCAGCAGCACCATCTGACGCGGCGGCCGGCCCAGGTTGGCGACGCGCGAGACCGTCTCCTGGCCCCGGTAGCAGCCCTTCTGCAGGTGCACCGCCGCGCCGATCCAGCCCATCTCGTGGGGGATCGCGCGCTCGTCGGTGTCGACGCCGAGGCGGGGCCGCAGCGCGGTGACCCGCAGGGCCTCGAACGCGTCGTGGCCCGCGGGGCGGGCGCCGGCGCCGCGCAGCCGCGACCACCACGACGCCAGCTCGGCGCGGGGCACGATGAGGTCGACGGCGGCCTCGGCGTCGGGGCCGGGCCAGGACATGCGGCGCACGACCCCGCCGCCGGGCAGCGCGAGCACGGCGTGGTCGCCGTGCGGGGCCGGCACGCCGGCGGCCGTGAGCACCTCGTCGACCGCCGGCCCGACGATCGAGAGCACGGCCCAGTCGTCGGAGGCGTCCGCGACCTCGACCTGCGACCAGAAGCGCATCCTGTCGAGGTAGTCGGCGAGCCCCGCCGCGCGGCCGGGCTCGACGTCCAGCCACACCGTCCCGTCGACGTGGGCCAGGACGGCGTGGTGCTCGACGCGGCCCTGCGCGTCGAGCACGAGCGCCTCGGTGCCCGCGCCCTCGGGCAGGTCGGCGACCTGCTGGGACAGCAGCAGGTGCAGCCAGCTCAGCCGCTCGGGCCCGGTGACGCGCACGACCCCGCGGTGCGAGCGGTCGACGACGCCGGCGCGGCGGCTCAGAGCACGCTGCTCGCCGAACGGGTCGCCGTAGTGGGCGGGGACGGCGGCGTCGCGCAGCTCCTCCGCGGCCCCGTCGGCCCCGTCGGCCCCGTCGGAGGCGGGCTGGGGGGCGACGGCGCCGGGCTCGTCGAAGGACGGGGTGGTCACGGGGCCTCCACGGTCTCGTCGGGGAGCGCGGCGTCGGCCTCGGCGTCGGCGCGGTCGGCGCAGTCGCGGCACGCGCCGGACAGGGCGACGTGGGTGGCGTCGAGCCGGAAACCGTGGGACGCCTGCAGCGCGCCCGCGAGGTCGTCGAGGGCGTCCGCGTCGATCTCGTCGACGCGACCGCAGTGGTGACAGACGAGGTGGACGTGCTCGTGCTCGGACGTCGCGTACGTCGGCGCGCCGTGCCCGAGGTGGGTGTGCTTGACGACGCCCAGCTGCTCGAGCAGGTCGAGCGTCCGGTAGACGGTGGTGATGTTGACGGCCGGGGCCGTCGCCTGCACCCGTGTACACACCGCTTCCGGCGTCGCGTGCCCGAGCTCCGAGACCGCGTCCAGCACCAGCTGGCGCTGCGGTGTCATGCGCAGGCCGCGGCGGTGGAGCGTCTGCCGCAGTTCGGTGTCCACCCCCTCGATGGTAGGCCTCCTGACCGTCCGTGCGAGGCCGGGCGCCGGTCCCTACGATCAGGGGATTCCGCGTCGGACCCCCACGGTCGCGGAGAGGACCCGGCTGCAGGCAGGTGACGATGACGACCGGTGAGCAGGGACGCACACCGCCCGACGCCGAGCACTACCTGGATCTCTCAGGTGTCGAGGAGGACGCTCCCGGCCCGCACTTCGACGTGGTCCTGCGGGGCTACGACCGTCGCCAGGTCGACGAGCACGTGGCCGGCCTGCGCCGCATGAACGCACAGCTGCGGGCGCAGCTCGCGGTGCGGGAGCGCCGGCGCAGCGGGCCCGGCGCGGCCGACCCGTCGGCGCTCGAGAGCCGCGTCTCCGACACCCTGCCGGAGGCACGGCGCACGGCCCCCGCCGACGACCAGGGCGCCGACCCGGACATGGTGGGCGCCTTCAACGACCGCCTGCGCGGCATCCTCCAGGCCGCTGAGCAGGAGGCGCAGCTGGTCCGCAGCAAGGCCGCCGAGTCGCTGCTCGCCGAGCACGCCGAGTCGCGCGCGGCCCTCGCCGACCTGCGCGCGCAGCGCGACGCCGTCGTCGACGAGCTGGTGCGGCTGCGCGGGCGCCTCGACGACATCGTCTCCGGGCCGGTGCGCCCGTCCGCGGTGCCGCCCGGGCCGCCGCGGCCCTCCGGGCACCCCGGTCCTCCCGGCCCCTGGCGCGGGCCCGGCCGCCCGCCCGGTCCGCCCGGGCCCGGGCCGCGCCCGCCGGCGCCCTACGGCGCCGTGCCGCCCGCGGCGCCGCCCGGGGTCGGTGGCGACCCCGGCGCCGAGGACACCGTCGCCGTGGCGCCCGCCGCGGGTGACGCCGGCGCCGCCGAGGACACCGCGGACGCCGTCCCGGCGGTGGACGGGGCCGGTGGTGCCGCCGCTGCCGACGGTGCCGAGGTCGACGTCACCGAGGGCGCCGATCGGGCCTCCGGGCCGACGCAGGTGACCCCGTCCGCCCCGGAGCGTGCGGCAGACGGGTGACACTGTCCGACGTTCCGTGACGGACGGCGCCCGCGAGGCGACTCCGGACGGCGTACTGTCCTGGGACATGGGCGTGCTCGAGTCCCCGATCACCTGGATCGTCGTGGCCGCCGTCCTCGTGGTCGTCGCGATCCTGCTGCTGGTGCTCTCCGCCGCCCGGCGGCGCCGTGCGCGCCGGGCCGCGGCCGCCGCGGCGTGGCCGCCGCCCGCGCTCGAGGCCAGCCGCCCGAACCCGGACGCGCCGTGGACCGGGCCCACCCCGGTCGAGGAGCGCGTGCGCGTCACCACGCGCCGGGCGGTGTCGAACGTCTCCGGACGCCCCGAGGCCGCGGGGGCGACCCGGTACGCGGAGCCCGACACCGCGCCGCTCGACGTCGACACCATCCGCGCCCGGCTCGCGGCCGAGCAGCCCGCGGACCCCGCGGCGACCGAGACCGCCGCCGCGCCGCCCGAACCGCCGGCGCGGACCGCGCCGCTTGAACCGACCGCGCCGACCGAGCCGACCGGGCCGCCGGAGGAGCCCGCCCCCGGCGACCACGCGCCCCGCCACGCCGCCGCGGGCGCCGACGACGCGGGCCCGGCGGACGACCCGGCACCTGACTCGACCACCACCACGTCCGCCACCGCCGCGTCCGCCCGGGACCGGCTGCTCGGGGTGCTGCTGCGCGACCCCGAGGCCGCGATCGCCGCGCTCGACGCCGCCGGGCGCGACGACGCCGGTCCCGGCGAGGGCAGCGTGACGGCCCTGCTGCGCGCCGGGCTCAGCCCGGCGCAGGTGTCGCGCCTGCTGGGCGTCGAGGAGCGCGACCTCGCGACGGCGGTCGCGCGGAGCCTCGGCCTGCTCCCCGGCGCTGCTCGGTCCGGCGCTGCTCAGTCCGGCGGCGGGGTGACCACCGGCGAGAACCGCACCGACGACCCCGGGCGGAGCTGGGCGAACACCGCCATCTCCGCGGGGTCCACCACGCCGACGACGGGATAGCCGCCGGTCGTCGGGTGGTCGGCGAGGAAGACCACCGGCTGCCCGTCGGGCGGCACCTGCACCGCGCCGCCGACGAGCCCTTCGCTGCGCAGCTCCTCGCCCCGGCGTGCGGCGGCCCGCTCGAGGGCCGGGCCCTCCAGGCGCACGCCGACCCGGTCGCCGGTCGGCGCGACCGTCCACGTGCCGGCGCGGAGCCGGCCGGCGGCGTCGTCCACCCAGTCGGCGCGCGGGCCCAGGTGCAGGCGCACCCGCACCGCGTCGGGGGCGGCGGAGACGGGGACCGCGCCGGTGCCGAGCGCCGGGACCGCGGTCGGCGGGCCCACCGGCAGGCGGGTGCCGATCTCCAGCGGTGCCGGCCCGAGCCCGGAGAGCGTGTCGGCGCTGCGGCTGCCGAGCACCTCGTCGACGGCCACCCCGCCGCCCACCGCGAGGTAGCCCCGCAGCCCGGAGGCCGGCGCCGGCACGACCACGACGTCGCCGGCCGCGACGTGCACGGGCTGGTGGGACGCGACCGGCCGGTCCCGGCCGTCGCGGCGGAGGCGCAGGCCGCCGGGCGGGCCGGTCAGCGCCACGGTCAGCGCCTCGCCGGCGCGCAGGGCGAGCCCGCCCAGGAGGACCTCGAGGCCCGCGGCCCCGGGCGGGTTGCCGACCAGGCGCTGGGCCAGCGCGTGGGCGGGGCCGTCGAGGGCCCCGGCGGGCGGGACGCCGATGTGCGCCCAGCCGGGCCGCCCGCGGTCCACCACGAGGGCCTGCGGGCCGACCTCCTCGACGACGAGCTCGCGGGTCACGGGCGCCCCACGTCCCGGAAGCGGACCGTCGTGCCGGGCACGAGCAGCGCCGGCGGGTCGCGGTCGGGGTCGAAGAGGCTCGGCGCGTCGTCGGTGAGCCGCCCGATGAGGCGCCACCCGCCGGGGGAGGTGCTCGGGTACACGCCGCCGAACTCGCCCGCCACGCCCACCGAGCCCGCCGGGATGCGCGGGCGCGGGGTGTCGAGCCGCGGCTGGTGGAGGGCCTCGGGCAGCCCCGCGAGGTAGGCGAAGCCCGGCGCGAAGCCGCCGAACGCCACCGTGAGCTCGGCGCCGGTGTGGGCGGCGACCACGTCGTCGGTCGACCAGCCCGCGTCCCGCGCGACGAGCTCGAGGTCCTCGCCGTCGTAGACCACCGGCAGCTCCACGGTGCCCGTCGCGTCCCGGTCGGGGACGGCCGCGAGGTCGACACCCCCGAGCAGCGCCCGGACCGCGCGCAACGACTCCCGCGCGCCCGGCGCCGTGACCAGCACCGTGCGGGCGGCGGGCACGACGTCGGCGACGCCGGGCAGGTCACCCCGGTCGAGGGCGTCGCGCAGCGCGGCGCCGACGGCGGCGACCTCGTCGAGCCCGCCGAGGTCGATCAGCAGCGCCTCCGGCCCGGCCGGGAGGACGTCCACCTCGGCCGGCGATTCAGCCGACGATGCGGCGCAGGCGCGCGGAGGTGTGCGGCTGCATCGGCTGCCCCTCCATGGCGCGCTCCTCGACGTAGGCGAGGTCGCCGTTGTCGACGATGCCGTAGAGGCGCGTCGCGCCGACGACCTCCTTCGCCGTGGAGGTCCGGGCGATGGCGTCGGTCTGCAGCTCCCACGAGGTCTGGGTGCGGCTCTCGCCGTAGTAGAGCTCGACGATCCCGGTGTGGTGGGTCAGCAGGAGCTCGATCGTGCCGTCGTCCTGCGCGCGCCAGAAGCCGGACTCGCGCGCGGCGGGACGGACCACGGCGCCGCCCGGCCCGTCGAGGATCCAGGCACGGGCCTCCCACGTCAGGAACGGGCGGCCGTCGTGGGCGACGGTGATCTGCTGGCCGAAGTGGAACGGGCCGTCGATCGTCGGGTAGACGACCTCGCCCTCGCCGCGCCACACCCCGACCAGCGGCAGGAGGCCGAGCAGCGCATCGTTGAGGTCGGGCCCGAGCCGCAGGTTCGCGGTGTCGTTCTCGATCGGCAGGTCGGGCCACGCCGGGAGGTTCGCGTCGCGGGTGTGCTGCGCGCGCTCCTCGGCCGCCCGGATCGCCTCGTTGCCGCTGGTGCCCTCGGGCAGGTCGGCGCCGTTCTCCGTCGGCTCGGTCATCGCGTCTCCTGGACGTCATCGGAGCCGGTGATGAGCTCGTCGCGGAAGAGTCGGCGCGTCAACGCGACGCCCGCGCCGAGGATGCCGGCACTGCACGCGGCGAGCACCACGGTGAAGAACCACGCCACGCGCTCACCTTAACGACGTCCTGTGTCGTCACAGAGGCCCGCCCGCCCGCCGCGCCCGGGTGGGCGTGGCGAGCGGGCGGTGGGATCGGGCGGTCAGGCGACCTGGACCTCGTTGGTGAACAGGCCCGGGCCGCCGACGGCGACCTCGGTCTGCCCGTTGCCCGAGCGCGAGAGCGCGCGGACGGTCCAGGTGCCGGGGGCCGCGTAGAAGCGGTAGTCGCCGGTCGCGGAGGCGACGACCTCGGCGGTGAACTCGCCGGTGCCGTCGAGGAGCCGGACGTAGGCGCCGCCGACGGGCGAGCCGCCGGAGGTCACCTTGCCCACCAGCACCGACTCCTTGGAGAGGTCGGTGCCGGGGGGCAGCTCGGCGGTCTGCTCAGGAGCGCTGCACATCAGGCCTTACCGTCCCCGGTCTCGATCGGCACGCCGATGAGCGAGCCGTACTCGGTCCAGCTGCCGTCGTAGTTCTTGACGTCCTGCTCGCCCAGCAGCTCGTGCAGGGCGAACCAGGTGTGCGAGCTGCGCTCGCCGATGCGGCAGTAGGCGATGGTCGCGCGCGAGGAGTCGAGCCCCTGCTCCTCGTAGAGCTTGCGCAGCTCGTCGTCCGACTTGAAGGTGCCGTCCTCGTTGGCGGCCTTCGACCACGGCACGTTGAGCGCCGAGGGGATGTGGCCGCCGCGCTGCGCCTGCTCCTGCGGGAGGTGCGCCGGGGCGAGGAGCTTGCCGGAGAACTCGTCGGGCGAGCGGACGTCGACGAGGTTCTTGCTGCCGATCGCGTTGACGACCTCGTCGCGGAAGGCGCGGATCGAGGTGTCCTGCTCCGTCGCGGAGTAGGAGGTCTGCGAGCGCTGGGGGACCTCGGTGTCGAGCTTGCGCCCGTCGAGCTCCCACTTCTTGCGGCCGCCGTCGAGCAGCTTCACGGCCTGGTGGCCGTAGAGCTTGAAGTACCAGTACGCGTAGGCCGCGAACCAGTTGTTGTTGCCGCCGTAGAGGATGACGGTGTCGTCGTTGCCGATGCCCTTCGACGACAGCAGCTTCTCGAAGCCGGCCTTGTCGACGAAGTCGCGACGCACCGGGTCCTGGAGCTCGGTCCTCCAGTCGAGCTTGACCGCGCCGGGGATGTGCCCCCCGTCGTAGGCGGTCGTGTCCTCGTCGACCTCGACGAAGACCGTGTTGGGGGCGTCGAGGTTCTGCTCGGCCCAGTCGGCACTGACCAGGGCGTCCTGGCGACTCATGTGCGGTACTCCTCGGATGCGTGCTCGGGTTCTCGGACGGGGCGTACTCGGCAACGCTCGCGACCGGGACCTGCGGAAACGCGCGACGACGCGATCAGGTGAACGGTCCGGCGCGACGTGGGCCGGGAGGGGTCAGCGACAGAGGCTGGAGTCGAGGCGGCACAGGTCGACCGTGCGCCGCTGGGTGAGCCCTCCGTTCACGGCCGCCACGGTACCGAAGATTCGGGCGCCGACCGAGAGTGATGTCGCGCAGGTCAACCGGTCCGGCGGAACGGGGCGAGCGTGCCCAGCAGATCGGCCCGGCGGGGGACCCCGACCGTGCGGGCGAGCTCGACCCCGGCCGGGTCCACGACCAGCGTCGTCGGCGTGCGCCGGATGCCCAGCAGGCGCACCAGCTCGGGGCGCATCGCGACGTCGACCTCCCGCACCGTGACCCCGGGGTGCTCCGAGGCGACGTCGGTGAGCACGGCGCGCGAGGCGCGGCAGTCGGCGCAGAACTGCGAGGACAGCTGCAGCAGGGCGAGGCCGCCGGGCGGGGCGGCGAGATCGCGCGGCAGGACGCCGCTGACGGCGGCGCCGGGGCGCGGGGCGACGGCGCGCAGGTCGCGTCGCGTGCCCTCGGGGCCGGGGTCGTCCGCCGGGGTCGCCGCCCGTTCGGCGGCGAGGCGACGGCGGGCCCGCACGAGCCCGAGCACGACACCGGCGACGAGGATCACGACCAGGACCGCCCCTGCGGCCACGAGCACCCAGCCCGACACCCGACCCCCCGTCGACCGCCCCGACGTCCTTCGCGGGCGTTCCCGCAGCGTAGCGGGGGGTTCGTGTGGTGCTCGTCGGCGGGATGACCGAGTGACGTCGACCGCGCGGGCGGGTGACGGCGCGGTGAACTGGTCTATCGTCTCCCCCACGATCGCGGAGGGAGACTCGTGGAGCTGCTGCTGCTCACCGCCGACCCCGAGCCGACGTCAGTGTTGCCGTCGCTGGCCCTGCTACCCCACGGACTCCGGACCGCGGCCCCCGAGGTCGCGGCCCTGCTCGACGCCGGACCGCACGACGCCGTGCTGGTCGACGCCCGCCACGACCTCGCCGCCGCCCGCAGCCTCTGTCGCCTGCTGGGCTCCACCGGCCTGGACGTCCCGGTGATCGCCGTGCTCACCGAGGGCGGTCTCGTCGCCGTGTCCCTCGAGTGGGGCGTCGACGAGGTGCTGCTGCCCGGCGCCGGTCCGGCCGAGGTCGACGCCCGACTGCGCCTGCTGCGGGCCCGGCGCGCCTCGGACGGCGCCGGCGTCGAGGGCGCCCTGGTGCTGGGCGAGCTCGTCATCGATGAGTCCACCTACACCGCCCGCCTGCGCGGGCGCCCGCTCGACCTCACCTACAAGGAGTTCGAGCTCCTCAAGTACCTCGCCCAGCACGCCGGCCGGGTGTTCACCCGTGCCCAGCTGCTGCAGGAGGTCTGGGGCTACGACTTCTTCGGCGGCACGCGCACCGTCGACGTCCACGTCCGGCGCCTGCGCGCGAAGCTCGGCCCCGAGCACGAGCAGCTCATCGGCACCGTGCGCAACGTCGGCTACAAGTTCGTCCGCCCCGTGCGCGGCGTGCTCGGCACCAGCAGGGCCGACGACGACGCGGAGCGCGCCGAGGCCGACGACGAGGACGCCCCCGGACGAGGCCGGGGCGCGCCGGCGACGCCCGCACCCCGGTCGACCGGGTCCCGGGACGAGGCGCGGGTGGTCCGCCCGGTGGCCTGGGCCCGGGGTGTCTGACCCGGTCCGGTGAACGACGGCGCTACGGTCCCGTCCGTGGTCACGAGCCGGTGGGTGTCGACGACGACGCCGCAGGAGGCCGAGCAGGTCCGCGCGCTGGTCGGCGCCGTCGCGGCCGCGGACGGGGTCGACGCCTTCGCCGAGCCCGCGCGCCGCGACATCGCCGCCCTCGGTACCGGCGCCGGTCGCGCCGGGTCGCGGCACCTGCTCGTGCAGGACGGTGCCGACCTCGTCGGCTACGCGCTGCTCGACCTCGAGAACGCCGACGACCCGGTGGCCGAGCTGGCGGTGCTCCCGGAGCGCCGCCGGCAGGGTGTCGGCGCCGCGGTCGTCGACGCCGTCGTCGCCGAGTCGCCCGCCGCCCGGTTCTGGGCCCACGGCGACCACCCGGGCGCGGGGCACCTGGCCACTCGGGTGGGCCGGCGGCGCGCCCGTGAGCTCTGGCGGATGCGCCGTCCCGCGCCGGGCCACGAGGCCCCGCCGCTGCCCGAGCTGGTCGTCCCCGACGGCATCGCGATCGCGCCGCTGCGGGTCGGGCACGACGAGGACGCCGTCGTCGCCGTCAACAACCGCGCCTTCTCCTGGCACCCCGAGCAGAGCAGCTGGACGCGCGCCGACGTCGAGGAGATCGAGGCCGAGCCGTGGTTCGACGCCGCCGGCGTCCTGCTGGGGTGGGACACCGTCACCGGGGACCTGCTGGGCTTCCACTTCACGAAGGTCCACGCGGTGTCGCCGACCGTGCCCGAGCCCCTCGGCGAGGTCTACGTCGTGGGCGTCGACCCGGCCGCGCAGGGGCGGGGTCTGGGGCGCGCGCTCACCCTCGCGGGGCTCCACCACCTCGCCGGTCGCGGCCTGCGCACGACCCTCCTGTACGTGGAGGGCGACAACGCCCCGGCGATCGCGACCTACCGCCGCCTGGGCTTCGAACGTGACGCGGTCGACGTCTCCTACCAGCGATGATCACGGGATGTGACCGGCGTCGCAGCTGATCGCTCGATCGGTCGTCCGTCACCGGTCGCGTTCATCCTGCGTTCACCTTGCCAGCTCCGGACGTCCATCCCGCCTGCTTAGCCTCCGGTGCCGTGGTGCGAGCCCGCGCCGCGACCTGCCCGCGTCGAGGTGGGCACGACGGACTCGGAGGACTCTCTGTGAGGTATCAGCGGCGCGTGGCGGCGGTCGGTCTGATCGCCGCGTCGGCGCTCGTGCTCGGCGCGTGCGGCAGCGACGAGAACGCTGGCGGGGGCGGGGTCAGCGCGGTCGAGGGCGTGCAGTGCGGCGGCAAGCCGGACCTGCGCTCGAGCGGCTCGTCGGCCCAGAACAACGCCATGACGCGCTTCGTGGCCACGTACCAGCAGACCTGCCAGGGGCAGACGCTGAACTACACCCCCAGCGGCTCCGGTGCGGGCCGCAACGAGTTCCTCGGCGGCCAGACCGACTTCGCCGGCTCGGACTCCGCGCTCAAGGAGGGCGACGAGACCACCCGCGCCCAGCAGCGCTGCGCCTCGCCGGCGTGGAACCTGCCGCTGGTGTTCGGCCCGGTCGCGGTCGCCTACAACGTCGCGGGCGTCACCGACCTCGTGCTCGACGGCCCCACCACGGCCCGCATCTTCAACGGCCAGATCACCACCTGGAACGACCCGGCCATCGCCGCCCTCAACCAGGGCAAGGCGCTCCCCGCCGCGCCGATCGTCGTGAACTTCCGCTCCGACGAGTCGGGCACCACCGAGAACTTCCAGAAGTACCTGGTCGCCGCCTCGAACGGCGCCTACGGCAAGGAGGCCGCGCAGACGTTCAACGGCGGCGTCGGCGCCGGTGCCCGCGGCAGCCAGGGCGTCGCGGACGCCACCAGGAACACCCCGAACTCGATCACCTACGTCGAGGCGTCGTTCGCCCAGCGCGGCGGCATCGCGATGGCACAGATCATCAACTCGGGCGGCGGCGCCCCGGTCGCCCTCTCGCCCGAGTCGGTGGGCGCGGCGATCAACAACGTCCAGGTGTCGGGTCAGGGCAACGACCTCAAGCTGAACCTGGACAGCCTCTACCAGGCGAGCGCCCCGGGCGCGTACCCGATCGCGCTGGCGACCTACGAGATCGTCTGCTCGAACTACGCCGACGACCAGACCGCCTCCGCGGTCCGGGCGTTCCTGTCCACCGCGCTCTCGCCGAACGCGCAGCAGGCCCTGCCGGAGGCCGGCTACGTCCCGCTGCCCGACCAGTTCAAGCAGCGGCTGACCACCGCGGTCAATGCCATCCAGTAGGGCCATCCAGTAGGCCATCCACCAAGGACCGGCGAGACCGATCGACAGCGACGACGAGGCGGACGGAACCCCGGCTGTGACCGAACGCACCACGGAGCAGGCCCCGTCGCGGAGCTCCCAGGAGGAGACCTCCGCGGCCGGGTCGGCCACCATCGACACCGTGACCGCACCCGACCCTGATCGTGGACGGTCCCAGGGGTCGCCCATCCGAGGACGCGGTGAGCGGATCTTCCGGGGGCTGACCTCGGGGTCCGGCCTCCTCGTCGTCGCGGCCGTCGCCGCGATCGGGCTCTTCCTGCTCGTGCAGGCGGTGCCCTCGCTGCTGGCCAACAACGCCAACTTCTTCACGTCGCCGGTGTTCGACACCCGCGACGCGGCGAACCTCAACTTCGGCATCCGTGACCTGCTCGTGGTCACGCTGCTGTCGTCGCTGTTCGCCCTGGTGATCGCGATGCCCGTCGCCATGGGCATCGCGCTCTTCCTGACCCAGTACACGCCGAGGCGGGTCTCGCGCCCCTTCGCGTACATCATCGACCTGCTCGCGGCGGTGCCGTCGATCATCTACGGCCTGTGGGGCATCGCGGTCCTCGCGCCCGCGCTGCTGCCGATCGCCGAGTGGCTGCAGGGCAACCTCGGCTGGTTCTTCCTGTTCGCGCCGGGCAACCTGCCGGTGCTCACCGGGACGATCTTCACCGGCGGTGTGGTGCTCGCGGTGATGATCCTGCCGATCATCACCGCGGTCACCCGCGAGGTGTTCGCCCAGACCCCGCGCTTCCACATCGAGGCCGCGCAGGCGCTCGGTGCCACGCGCTGGGAGGTCATCCGCATGGCCGTGCTGCCCTACGGCCGCAGCGGCTACATCGCCGGCTCGATGCTCGGGCTCGGCCGCGCGCTCGGCGAGACCATCGCGGTCCTCATCGTCATCCGGGCCGCGACCACGCCCTCGGGCTTCAGCCTGTTCGACGGCGGCTACACGTTCGCCTCGCTGATCGCCTCGGCGGCCTCCGAGTTCAGCCAGCCGCTGCCCACCGGCGCCTACATCGCCGCCGGGCTGGTCCTGTTCGTCCTGACCTTCGTGGTCAACGCGATCGCCCGCGTGGTCGCCGGCGGGAAGGTGAACGGCTGATGAGCACCGCGACGGGGCTCGACTCCCCGGAGAGGCCCGCGCACGGGCCCACCTTCCAGGCCCTGAGCACGGGGCGGAAGGTCAAGGACAGGGCCGCCACCGTGCTGGTGACCCTCGCGTTCCTCATCGCCGTCGTGCCCCTCGTGTGGGTGCTCGTGACGGTGGTCGGGCGCGGCATCGGCGCCATCCTGTCCTCGGACTGGTGGGGCCGGTCGCTCAACGGCGTGCTGCCGGAGTCCTACGCCGGCGGCGTCTACCACGCGATCTACGGCACGCTGATCCAGGCGCTGCTCGCCGCGGTCATCGCCGTCCCGATCGGCATCGCCGCCGCGGTCTACCTCGTCGAGTACGGCCGCGGACGCCTGGCCAAGACCACGAGCTTCATGGTCGACATCCTCGCCGGCGTGCCGTCGATCGTCGCGGCGCTGTTCGTCTTCGCCGCCTTCATCTCGATCCTGGGCGGCGTCCAGAGCGCCTTCATGGTGTCGCTGGCCCTGGTGCTGCTGATGCTGCCGGTGGTCATCCGCAACACCGAGGAGATGCTGCGGCTGGTCCCCGACGAGCTGCGCGAGGCGTCCTACGCCCTCGGCATCCCGAAGTGGAAGACGATCCTGCGGATCGTGCTGCCGACCGCGCTGTCGGGCACCGTCACCGGCGTCATGCTGGCGCTCGCCCGGGTCATGGGCGAGACCGCGCCGGTGCTGGTGCTGGTCGGCTACTCGCAGTCGATCAACTTCGACCCGTTCTCCGGCAACATGGCCTCGCTCCCGCTGCTGATGTTCTCGGAGCTGTCGAACCCGGAGGCCGCCGGTCAGTACCGCATCTGGGGAGCGGCGCTCACGCTGATCCTCATCATCATGATCCTGCAGCTCGGGGCGAGCGTCGTGTCGCGCTTCTCCGCCATCTCGAAGTAGAGGGAAACCCCGTGGCCAAGCGTCTCGACCTCAAGGACGTCGACATCTACTACGGCGACTTCCACGCCGTGGCCGGCGTGAACCTGTCGGTGGCCCCGCGCAGCGTCACGTCGTTCATCGGACCGTCGGGCTGTGGCAAGTCGACGGTGCTGCGCACGCTCAACCGCATGCACGAGGAGATCCCCGGCGCCCGCGTCGACGGCGAGGTGCTCCTCGACGGCGAGGACATCTACAGCCGCGGCTCCGACGCGGTCGCCGTGCGCCGCACGATCGGCATGGTGTTCCAGCGCCCGAACCCGTTCCCGACGATGTCCATCCGCGACAACGTCGTGGCCGGGCTCAAGCTCGCGGGCGTGCGCGACAAGAAGAAGCTCGACGAGGTCTGCGAGGCCTCGCTGCGCGGCGCGAACCTCTGGAAGGAGGTCTCGGGCCGGCTCGACAAGCCCGGCGGCGGCCTCTCCGGTGGTCAGCAGCAGCGTCTGTGCATCGCCCGCGCGATCGCGGTGGCGCCCGATGTCCTGCTGATGGACGAGCCCTGCTCGGCGCTCGACCCCATCTCGACGCTGGCGATCGAGGACCTCATCGCGGACCTCAAGAAGGAGTACACGATCGTCATCGTCACCCACAACATGCAGCAGGCGGCGCGGGTGAGTGACCAGACGGCGTTCTTCAACCTCGAGGCCACCGGCAAGCCCGGCAAGCTCGTGGAGATCGACGACACCGAGAAGATCTTCTCGAATCCGAAGGAGCAGGCCACCGAGGACTACATCTCGGGCCGCTTCGGCTGAGTCGTCCCTCGCACGCACGAGAGCCCCTCCCGCACCGTGCGGGAGGGGCTCTCGTCGTTCCGGGCTGTTCTCCGGGGCGCTCAGGCCTCGGGGGTGTTGGGCATCTTGCCGGTGACCATGAAGACCACGCGGCGGGCCACGGCGACGGCGTGGTCGGCGAAGCGCTCGTAGAAGCGGCCCAGCAGGGTCACGTCGATGGCGGGGGCGACGCCGCTCGGCCACTCCTTGCTCAGCAGCAGGGTGAACAGGTGGCGGTGCAGGTCGTCCATGGCGTCGTCGTCGGACTCCATGGTGAACGCGAGCTCGATGTCGCGGGTCAGGATGACCTGGCGGGCGTCCTGGGCGAGGTCGAGGGCGACCCGGCCCATCTCGGCGAAGTAGGGGGTGACGTCCTCGGGCAGGACCTTGGCGGGGTGCCGCCGGCGGGCCGCCTTGGCGACGTGGAGGGCGAGGTCGCCCATCCGCTCGAGGTCACCCGCGGAGTGGATGGCCGCGATGACCGACCGGAGGTCACCGGCGACCGGCGCCTGCAGGGCGAGGAGCCCGAACGCCTGCTCCTCGGCCTGGCTGCGCAGGGCATCGATCTTGTTGTCCTCCGAGATGACCTCTTCGGCGAGGTCGAGGTCGCCCTCGAGGAGGGCGCTCGTCGCCTTCTTCATGGCCTCGCCGGCCATCAGGGACATCTCGGCCAGCTCGCCGGACAGGGCGTCGAGCTTCTCGTGGTAGGCCGCGCGCATGGGCCGCAACCTACGCGGATCCGCGGTCGCCCATCCGACCGCGGCGTGAACCGGGGATGAACGAGGCCGGGGAAACCCCTCGTCAGCGCCGTGACGGTCGTCGCCCTCAGGCGCAGGTGGCGTCGGCGGCGGTGATGGTCGGGTTCACCGGCGCGGAGGGGGCGCCGCCCATCCCCGCGGAGCTGGAGCGCACGCGCCCGTCGAAGTCGTCGCCGAGGGTGAGGGTCAGCGTGCCGTTGCCCGACGCCGTGGGCTCGAGGGTCGCCCCCGGCACCGCGGCCGCCAGGGCCTGTGCGGCGACCGCCTGGTCGGGGGAGTACCGGATCGACGTGCCGCGGCCGTTCGAGGACGAGCCGCTGTCGTCGGCGACGACACCGAAACCCGCGCCCCGCAGCCGCTCCGCGATCGACGCGGCGGACGGGCCCGACGACGACCCGCCGTCCTCGGACTCCTCGTCGGGGTCGCCGCCGTCGTCGGAGCCGCTGTCGGCCGGGGAGCGCCCGTCGACCAGGCGGACGTCGACCGGCGCCGGGGCCGGCGCCGCGGGAGCACCCGGCGCACCCGGCAGCGGGCGGCCCTCGATGATCGCGTCGAACATCGCGCGCTCCTCGGCCGGGCGCAGGACCTCGTTGCCGCGGTCGTTGGCGATGCCCGTCGTGGGGACGGTGACGAAGGCGACCGAGCGGGGGTCCAGGCTGCCGAGCGACTGCGTGAGGGTGAGCAGCTGGTCGGACCCGATGTTCTCGCCGAACGTCGAGCGCGACACCGCCTCGACCAGCCCGTTCAGCCGTCCCGGGTCGAGCAGCGTGCCCGCCGACAGCACCGAGCGCAGCAGGGCGCCGAGGAAGCGCTGCTGGCGCTGGATGCGGCCGTAGTCGCTGGACGGGTCGCCCTCGACGTGGCGGGCGCGCACGTAGTCGAGCGCCTGCTGCCCCGTCAGGACCGTGGGACCGGGCCGGTCGATGATCGGGCCGAGCACCGAGTCCTTCACCGGCCGCTCGACGCAGATCGGCACGCCGCGCACCGAGTCGACCATGCCCTGGAAGCCCTGGAAGTCGACGCCCAGGAAGCGGTTGATCGCCAGCCCGGAGAGCTCCTGGACGGCGCGGGTGACGCAGCGCGGGCCGCCGGCCGCGTACGCGGAGTTGAGCTTCACCCGCGGCGCGGGCGGGAGCATCTGGGGCGCGTAGGCGCCGGTCACCGGATCCCAGCGCTCGCAGGCCGGCCGGGTGATCTCCAGGTCGCGGGGGAAGGAGACGACCGTGACGCCCGAGCGGTCCTCGGGAACGTGCACGATCATGATCGTGTCGGTGCGGGCGCCGGGCACGTCGGCGGTGTCGCCGGCGTCCTCCGAGGGCGGCGCGCCGGCCCGGCTGTCCGAGCCGACGACGAGGAAGTTCTGGTCGCCCGCCTGCGCCGCGGCGTTCTGGATGGCCGGGGAGTTCGGGTCGAGCGCCCCGATCTGCCGCACCGCGGCCTCGACCCACGACGCGGCGCCCCACCCCAGCCCGCACACCACGACCACGAGCACCGCGCACGTCGCCGTCACCAGCCGCAGCACCCGCGGCCCGGTCCAGCCGCGGCGCCACGCCGCCAGGCGCGCGCCCGCCGACGCCAGCATCGCGGACGTCGCGGCGTAGTCGGCCTCGCCCACCCGCGCCTCGGCGGCCGGCCGGCGGCGCTCCTCCACGGGCACCGGGGGCGCCGCGTCCGGCGACGGCGTCGCTGCCGCGGGAGCCGACGTCACCGCCAGGGGGAGCACCTTCGGGGCCGCCGGCGCCTCGGCGGGCCGGACGACATCGGCGCCACCGGCCCTCGTCGTCGGCGCCACGATCGGCGCGGCCGCCGGCGGGCGCGCGGCCGGCGGCTCGGGGACGGCGTCGGTCGGCGGCTCCGGGGTGCCCGGACCGGCCCCGGTGCCCGGACCGCGACCGGCGGGCACGCGGCCCGCGGGCAGGGTGACCGCGTCCACCGGCGCCCGGGTCGACGGCGCCGCCGCGGCCGCGGGCGAGGGGATACCCGACGACGGCGTCCCCGGCGAGGAGCGACCCGCCGCGGTCGCGGTCGGCGCGGTTACCAGCGCCGCGCCGGGCGGGCGCAGGCCGAGGCGCGGGCCGCTGCGCCGGGTCAGCCGCACCATCGTCGGGCGGCGGTCCGCGACCGGCGTCGCGACGGGGATCCGGAACGGCGCCGAGGCGGGGCCGGCGAGGGCGGACGAGCGGGCCGCGTCGGATCCGGTCGCCGCGGGGCGGGAGCCCCCGACCGGGTCACCGGCGCGGTCGTCGGTCACGCAACTCCTCGAGGATGCACGGGCCGGGGAGGTCAGCAGCAGCGGAATACTACGGCGTGATCCGGTCACGTCGGCGCCGGGTCCACTACGCCACGCTGATAGTCGGACACAACGGGCACCACTCGACCGGGGGACACGTCACCCCCGGATACGTTCAGGTTCGGCTCAGACCGTCACGCGGACGGGAACGCCCGGCGGGCCGCGGCCGCGATGCCGCGTCGTCCGCCCGCGGCACCGGCGAGGCGCACCTCGCCGTCGGCGCCGTCGCGGTAGGCCACGGCGTTGCGCCCGGCGCGCTTGGCCACGTAGAGCAGGGCGTCGGCGGCGTCCAGGCCCGGCGACCCGGGGCAGCCACCGTCGCCGAGGCACGCGACCCCGACGCTGACCGTCACCCGCAGGTCCTCGGCGATCTCGTGCCACGGGTGGGCGTCGACGCGCGCGCGGGCCTCCTCGCAGACCCGGACGGCCTCGGCGGGCTCGAGCCCGGGCAGCACGAGCGCGAACTCCTCGCCGCCGTAGCGGGCGCAGAAGCCGTCCTCGGGCAGGCCCTCGCTCATGAGGTCGACGAGACGGCGCAGCACCTCGTCGCCCAGCGCGTGGCCGTGGGTGTCGTTGACCTGCTTGAAGTGATCGACGTCGGCCAGCGCGACGCACACCGCGGCGTCCTCGGAGCCATCACGCAGCGTGCCGAGGCGCTCGTCGAGGTAGCGCCGGTTCCACGTGGCGGTGAGGCTGTCGCGCCGGCTCTGCTCGCGGGCCTCGGCACGCTCGCGCCGGAGACGATCGACCTCGACGCGTAACTGATCGGGCACGCCGGCCGGGAGTGTCTGCTCGTCGCGCACGAGCGAGACCGCGGCCTTGAGGTGGTGGTACGCCCGGCGCCAGTCGCCGCGGTCGGCGAGGACCTCGGCGGCGGCCTCGTGGGCCCGCGCCTGGTCGGCCCGGCTGTCGGCCGAGGTCTCCGCGGACGGGACGGCGTCGAGGCCGACGATCGGCGAGGTGGGGAAACCGCAGGTGACGGTGGTGTTCGGCGGCGATGCCGGCGTCTCGACCCTCTCGCTGCGCGTCGGCTCGGCGGTCGTCACCGCCGTGCTCCCGCGTCCCTGGAGCAGCCCGGCCAGCCGCACACACACCACCTCCGTCCTGCCACCAGTGTCGCCCCGGATCACCGTGTTGTAACGGTCCTTCCCCGCGTCGCCGACAACTTCAGTCGTCCGGCGCAGGTGACGCTGCGTAGACGAACCACCGGCCGACCCGTTCGGCCCACCTTGAGTCGCCCGCGCCGGTGGTCCTGCGGGATCATGGGTGCCTGCGGTGATGTGACCCAGGTCGCCCTGATACGGGGAGTAGTGCTCAGCCGCCGCTGTGCATGACGTCGGCGGCGGTCGGGACGGTGTCGTCCTCGGGGTCGTCGAGCCAGCCCTCGGGTAGGGTCACGTGGGCCGGCGAGCCCTGCCGGCCGCGCGGGCCGTCCGCGTCGGCGGGGAACGGCAGGTCGTGGTCGAGCTTCGCGAGCAGCTCGTCGAGCCGGTCGAGCCCGTCGATCATGCCCAGCTCGCGGCGCAGCTCGGAGCCGACCGCGAACCCGTGCAGGTACCAGCTCATGTGCTTGCGGGAGTCGCGCACGCCCTTGTGGTGCCCGTGGTGGGCGATGAGCAGCTCGACGTGCCGGCGCATCACCGCGGCGACCCCGCCCAGGGTCGGCGGCGTGGGGATCGGCCGCCCGGCCAGCGCCGCCTCGAGCTCGCCGAACAGCCACGGCCGCCCCAGGCACCCGCGGCCGACGACCACGCCGTCGCAGCCGGTCTTCTCCATCATCGCCACGGCGTCGGACGCCGCGAAGACGTCGCCGTTGCCGAGCACCGGCGTCGTCGCGGGCAGCGCGTCGCGCAGCTCGGCGATGCGGTCCCAGTCGGCGTGCCCGGAGTAGCGCTGCGACGCCGTGCGGGCGTGCAGGGCCACGGCCGCCGCCCCGGCGTCGGCGGCGATGCGGCCGGCGTCGAGGAACGTCACGTGGTCGTCGTCGATGCCCACGCGCATCTTCACGGTCAGCGGCAGCCCGCCCCGCGACGCGGCCTCGACCGCCGTGCGCACGATCGCCCCGAACAGCCGCCGCTTGTAGGGCAGCGCCGCCCCGCCGCCCCGGCGCGTCACCTTGGGCACCGGGCAGCCGAAGTTGAGGTCGACGTGGTCGGCGAGGTCCTCGTCGACGATCCGGTCGACCGCGCGCCCGATCGTCACCGGGTCGACGCCGTAGAGCTGCATCGAGCGCGGCTTCTCGTCCGCGTCGAAGGCGATCATCTCGGCGGTGCCGGGGTGCTTCTCCACCAGCGCCCGCGCGGTGATCATCTCGCAGACGTAGAGCCCCGCGCCCTGCTCGCGGCAGAGACGGCGGAACGCGACGTTGGTGATGCCCGCCATCGGCGCGAGCACGACCGGCGTCGGCAGCTCGAGGGGACCGATGCGCAGCACGCCTTCTACTCTCCCAGCTTCTCGGCCCGGATCTCGTGACCCGCGGAGGTCAGGCAGCGACCGGTGCGGAGGTTGAACTTCCAGTTGTGCAGTGAGCAGGTCAGCACCTCGCCGTCGACCGAGCCGAACTTCGACAGGTCGGCCGAGAGGTGCGGGCACCGCGCCTGGACCTTCCAGCCGTCGAGCTCGATGTCGCGTCCGTCGTCGTTCTGCGCGTCGTACCAGTTCTCCACGTAGTCCATCCGCTCCTCGGACAGACACTTGAAGAACGTGTAGAGGTACTCGTTGTACTGACCGACGCGGGTGGCGGTGAAGCGCACCGAGAGGAACAGCGAGTTCGACCAGTCGACCTCGCCGGTGTCGATGTTCGTCTGCACGAGCGTCGCGGGGACGCCCCAGCGGTAGCGGGCCGACTCGCCGTTCCAGACGCGGATCTCGCGCCCGGTGAAGTCGAACGCGAGCGAGAGCGTGCCGTCCTCGTCGACACCGGGGGTGTCGTCGGGCACGCCGTGCAGGTCCATGCGCACGACGCCGCCGATCCCGTCGCACATGTGGTCGGCCCGCTTCATCAGCGGCTCGATCCACTCCTTGAGCTGGCGCAGGATGTCGGCCTGCGGGGCCGACCACCGCGCCTTCTGCGCGTCGATCGCCGGACGGGCCCGCTCGGCGAAGTCGCGCAGGTAGCGCTCCTTGTCGAGGAAGATCGTCTCGATCTCGGCGTCGGACACCGGGTGGGTGAGGTCGTCGACGGTGCCGTGGCCGATCTCGGCGGTGGTGCCGGGCAGCAGCAGGTGGCCGCCCTCGTGGCCGAGCTCGCGCATCCGGTCCAGGAACTCCCACTGGTCCGTGAAGATCGACTCGCCCTCGACGCCCTCGTAGCCCAGGGCGTTCCACTTGAAGAGCTCGTCGTCGAGGAAGCACGGCGGGCCCGCGGTCGGGAAGACGTGCGGCGCGCCGACCTCGCGGATGTAGCGCATGGCCCGATCCTCCTGGCCGATGCGCTTGCGGCGCGCGAACTCGCGCTTCGCGGCCTTCGGCAGGTCGTAGACCATCGGCCACCAGATGGCCCCGGAGAACTGCGTGAAGTGCGCGTCGTAGGCGCCGAACTCCAGCAGCTTGGGGATGTCGAGCGGGTGCGCGTCGTTCTGGTTCACGATCCGCGCGGTGCCGTCGTCCAGCGACAGCGCCGAGTCGCCGATCGGCCCGTCGCCCGGGCCCTTCAGCGAGGTGATCATGAACCGCAGGCCGCCGTCGAGCTCCTGCGGGACGCCCGACTCGGTGCGCACGAAGTGCTGGAAGCCCAGCTCGCGCAGCTCGTTCTCGAGCTCGTCGGTGGGGTAGTCGGGCAACAGGACCCGCGCATCCTTGGACACGTGCTCGCGGAGGTTGTCCGCGTCGAAGTGGTCGCGGTGCAGGTGGGAGACGTAGAGGTAGTCGCAGTCCCCCAGCGCGTCCCAGTCCAGCTGCGTGTTGTCGGGGAACGGCACCCACGACGCGAAGAACGTCGGGTTCACCCACGGGTCGCACAGCACGCTGCCGCCCGCCGTCTCGAAACGCATCCCCGCGTGCCCGACTCCGGTCACCCGCACGAGCAGACCACCTCCATCACAGTGCTCACCGCCGATTGTCCGTGGTGCTGTGGCCCACGGCGGCTCCGGGTGGGGTATCCCTGACCACGTGACCGCCCTCCCCGTCGACGGCGACCCGATCGCCGCACTGCGCGCCGTCGCCTTCTACCTCGAGCGCGAGCGGGCCGAGACCTACCGGGTGAAGGCCTACCGCTCGGCGGCCGAACGGCTGGCCGAGCTCGATCCCGACGAGGTTGCCACCCGCGCCCGCAACGGAACCCTCACCGACCTCAAGGGCGTCGGGAAGAAGACGGCCGCGGTGGTCACCGAGGTCCTCGACGGCGGCACGTCGACGACGCTCGCCGAGCTCGAGGCCCGCCACACCGAGCCCGTCGGCGGCGGCGCGGCGATCCGCGCGGCCCTGCGCGGCGACTGCCACACCCACTCGACCTGGTCCGACGGCGGCAGCGACATCCTCGAGATGGCGCGCACGGCCCGCGACCTCGGGCACGAGTGGATGGTGCTCACCGACCACTCGGAGAACCTCACCGTCGCCAACGGCCTGACCCCCGAGCGCCGGCGCCGGCAGTTCGACGTGATCGCGCAGGTCAACGAGGAGCTGGCGCCGTTCCGTCTGCTGCGCGGCATCGAGGTCGACATCCTCGAGGACGGCGACATCGACGCCCCCGACGACCTGCTCGAAGAGCTCGACTTCGTCGTCGCCAGCGTGCACTCCAAGCTGCGGGCGCCGAGCGAGCTGATGACCGCGCGCATGATCGCCGGGGTGTCGCACCCGCTGGTCAACGTGCTCGGCCACTGCACCGGGCGCCTCGTCACCGGCGGGCGGGGGACGCGGCCGCCGTCGACGTTCGACGCCGAGGCCGTCTTCGACGCGTGCATCGAGAACGGCGTCGCCGTCGAGATCAACTCGCGCCCCGAGCGCCTCGACCCCCCGCGCGACCTGCTGCGCCAGGCCCTGGCCGCGGGGTGCGAGTTCGTCGTCGACACCGACGCGCACGCCCCCGGGCAGCTCGACTGGCAGCCCTTCGGCTGCGAGCGCGCGCAGGAGTGCGAGGTGCCGGTGGACCGGATCGTCAACACCCGCTCCGCCGACGACCTCGCCGCCTGGCGGCACGTCAACCGGTGACCGCGAGCTCGCCGGTCTCCAGGTAGGACTTCAGGTTCGACAGGATCGCCGGCCAGCCCTGCGAGACGCCCTCGCGCATCTCGCTGTCGGGCGCGAAGTCGTCGTGGGTGACGGTCAGCTTGACCGCCCGGCCGGCCGGCTCGATGTCGAACGTGACCTTCGAGATCTTCTCCTGCCGCAGCTCGGCGAGGCGCTCGTCGCTCCACCCGAACATCTCGGCCATCTCGGGCTGGTAGTTGTGCCAGCTGTAGGACAGGCGCCGCGGCGGGTCGGCCTCGAGCACGCGCTGGTCCCAGTCGTGGTGCTCCTCGCCCTGCATGGACCACAGCACCTTCGAGCCCACCCGCCAGTCGGACTGCGGGCCGCCGCCCTCGAAGTACCGCGTGATGAACGCCGGCTCGGTGAGGGCCTGCCAGAGCTTCTCGGGTGTCGTGCGGATGTAGGTGACGTAGACGAAGTCGTCGGACATCTCGTTCTCCTCGAGCGCCTCTCTGAGGTCGGCGAGGGCCTCCGCCCGCGCCCGGTCGTACCGCCGGATCCACCGGTCGGCGACGTCGTTGATCGGCGCGGCGTTGAGGTGGTGGTGCTTCTCCCGCCCGTGCCACGAGGTGACGACGAGGCCCGCGTCCTCGAGCACGCCCAGGTGCTTCGCGACGGCCTGGCGCGTCATGTCCAGTCCCTCGCCGAGCTCGCGCAGCGACTGGCCGCCGCGCTCGTGCAGGGCGTCGAGCAGCGCCCGCCGACTGGGGTCGGCGAGGGCGCGGAACACCTCGTCCATCACCACTCCGATCAGGCAACCGCCAGGTTGCCCATCGAACGATAGGGAACCGGCTGGTTGCCTGTCAACGAGGTCGCGCGGAAGCCGTTTGCGGGGTGATCGCGACGCGCTTAACGTGGAGGTACACGGGAGAGGAGGTGGTCCAGCGTTGATGAACGACAGGACTCGTGAGGTGTCCGTCAGCTAGTCGCTCGAAGGCCGTGGAATGGCCGGTCCGCAGGCAGTGATCCTGCGGCAGGGCGGCCAGCGAATCCAGGCAGGACACCAGCCCCCGGAGCCCCCGACCGTCGTCCAGTCGGGGCCCGATCGCCCGGCACGCCCGGGCCGACGGGAAGCCGCTCCGGGGGCGTTCCCGTCTCCGGGCCGGCGTCTACCAGCGCGAGGCGTGCAGCCGGTCGTCGACGCCGAAGGACGCGCCGTAGGGCGCGTCGAAGGTCGAGCCGTAGGGGCGCTCCCCCGTGGTGGGGTGCGACGTCTCACCGAGCGGGTCGCCCGCCAGCGGGCGATCGTCGAGGGCCCAGCCGCCGGTCGCGGGCGCGGGCTCCCGCGGGTCGCCGTGCCGGCTCAGGGGCTCGCCGAACGACCCGTCGTACGACGACCCGAGCAGCGCGTCCGACCCTCCGAGGGAGGCCGACGACGGCTCCGGCTCCGGCGGGCTGACCCGGGTGCGGCTCGGGCCGGGACCGTGCGGGCCCGTGCCGGGCAGGCCGCCCTCGGCGACCCACTTCGCCTCCTGCGCGATCCGGTAGGTCTGGCACGGCCAGCTCGCCCGGGACCCACCCTGGAAGCACTCGTGGCAGTTCTGCTGGGCGTCGGGCACGTGCTCGGCGAGCACCTTGCGCCAGACGTCGGGCATCTCGGACATGACCACGGCCATCGACATGTCGGTGGCTCCTCTCGGTGCGGCGGCGCGCCTGAGGCGTCAAGCGCTCCGTCGGGGCCCGCGGGCAACCGTCGCGGCGGTGAGGCGTCGAGAGTTGGGGAGTGCTCGACCAACCGCATCGGTCGTGCGTGCCGGAGGTGGGACCTCCGGTACCCGGTGTTCGTACTCGTTTCCTCACCGCAGCACGACAGTGACCCGACGGTGACCATCGGTGACGCTGTGTCAGACGGTCACCCGGTGTCCCGTCCCGGCGCGTCGCCGCGTGCGACGACCGCGGACCGCGCCGCGCGTCCCTGACCTGCGGAAAGCTCGCGGCTGCTCCTCCGGGCGGCACTCCTGCTCACCCGGACGGGAGTCACCGACTGCACCGAGTGGGGCTCCGTGTACGCAGCGCTCCCACCTCGTGACGGCCCGCCGACGTTCGCCGAACGCCACGCTTGATGCGCCGAACGGCCCAACGCGCGCGGGGTCGCCCCGGCGCATCACTGCTCCGGGGGCTCGCCCGGCTACGCTCGTCCCGCGGCTCACGGCGGTCGCGGGGCCTCTAGCTCAATGGGTCAGAGCTACGGACTTTTAATCCGTTGGTTGTGGGTTCGAGTCCCACGGGGCCCACCCGACCCGCAGCTCGGCGCGTTCCACTGTGCAGTTGTCCAAGATCAGCCCACCGCTTACCCGCCGCTACGTTCCTCGTCGTCGCGGTATGCACGGTCCAGGGCCTCCGCTGCAGCCGACGAGACCGCGCGCCGGCCGAGGTACGTGTTCTGCGTCATCGACACCTGCGCGTGGCCCAGCTGGTCGGCGATCAGCCGCGCGCTGAGCCCCTGATCGTCCAGCTCGGTCGCCGCCGTCTTCCGGAACACGTGCGAGGTCACCCAGGCGAACTCCTCCGAGCCGCGCGCTGCGCGAAGCGCCTTCAGCGTGTTCGAGGGGTCACGCCAACCACCGAGGGAGTCCGGGAAGAGCGGGCCACGCCCCCCGGCGGCCAGGTAGCGCCGACGAAGGATGGAGCGCGCGAAGCCGGGCAGGTGCAACGTCCGCTCGCCTGACTGGGTCTTGGTCCGCTTCCGGACGAGACCGACAGCCTTGATCCGGATGACGGTCCAGTCGATGGCGACGGTGCCGGCGTCGAGGTCGATCTCCTCCCAGCTGACGGCGAGGGCTTCGCCGATCCGCACGCCGGTCGCGAGCATGAACGCGCACAGGTCCGGGAGGTCTTTGCGTCGCGCGTCCTCGTCGCCGGCCAGGCGCGCAATCCAGGCCCGGCGTTCGTCGGCGGACAGCGCCCGAGCGGCCCGGCGCCGCCGTCCGCTGACCTCCGCAATCTCGCGCGTGGGATTGGACGCGATCGCTCCGTGGCGCACCGCGAGACCGAGCGCCCCGGAGACGACCGACCGCACGAGCTTGGTGGTGGCTGGCCCCTTGTGCAGGTTCACCGTCTGCACGAAGTGATCGAGTCGAGGCACGGTCACCTCCCGCAGCCGCAGCTCCCCGAGTGCCGGCAGGACGTGCACGTCGAGGGTGGACCGGTAGATCTGTGCCGTGCTCGGTGAGCGCAGACCCTGGTCGACCAGGAGCGTGACCGCTTCCATCCACTGCTCGGCCGCGACCTTGAAGCGGGAGTCGCCGCGCAGGGTCGACGCCGTGTCCTGCCGTGCCCGGTCGCGGAGGTCCTCGCGGAGACGGTTCATCGCCGCCGCCCTGGTGGGGCCGTTGCGCTCCACCTTGCGAGTCACGCCGTCGTGATCCCGGAAGCGGGTAAAGGCTCGGAACGAGCCGTTCGCGAGCTGCTGTGCGTGAATGTTGCCGTGGGTACCGAGCGGCAGCGGTGGGCGGGGCACGGCTATCCCACCTTCTCGACCTGCTCGTCGAGCCATCGCTCGATCTCGGCCTCGCGGTACCTCACGTAGCGGCCGACGCGGGTGCCTCGCGGCCCGTAGCCGGTGCGACGCCAGTGGTAGATGGTCACGATCGGCACGCCGAGGAACTCGGCGAGGTCCTGGACGGACCAGAGTCGCTCTCGCGGATGCATCGGGTTGGTCTCCTGGTCAGGCTGCGGTGTCGGTCTCCTCCTTCGCGGCTCGCCTCCTGGCGCGGGCGTTGGCGGCCGACGTGTTGGCGAGCAGGGCGTCGGCGCTGGTGTGCCAGCCGACGCCGGCGAAGGCCAGTGAGTTGACGACGACTTCGGTGGTGTCCTCGTCCGCGAGGTCGTCGTCCTCGTCAGGACGGGGTGCGTGTTCGCGGCGCCAGTCGCGGCGGGCCTGGCGCAGGGCGCCGAGGGTGGTGGAGTAGCGCCGGGATCGGGTGGAGAAGTGCCCGCCGAAGCCGAGCATGTGCGCCCAGCGCTGGAGGCGGCCCCAGCCAGCTGTCCACTCGACGGAGTCGGCGGTCTCCGGGCGGGTGCCGAGGTGCCAGCAGGTGTCGATCTGGCGGCCGGGATGAGTGTCGAGGCGCGCGTACTCGCGGACGGTGTCGGGGCGCAGCCGCTCGGACGCGTGGCCGGCGAGTTCGGTGGCCTTGGTCGCGTACTTCGCGAGGTAGCCGGCGACAGCGCCGGTGGTGATCTCGCCGGTGTCGTCGAGGTCGAGCCGGGAGAGCCGGACGGGGCGATGGGCGACCTGCTCGCCCCAGCCGATGGGCCAGCCGGCTTCACGGGCGGGGTGAGGGGCGGTGGTGAACCGGGTGTCCTCGACGGCGCGGCGCAGCACAGTGGCGAGGTGGTGGGCGCCGACCCGGGCGTCGGGGACGAGGACGGCGTCGGCGTCGGTGGGGTCGCGGCCGTCGAGCCGGACCAGGGCGTGCAGGTGCACCGCGCCGCGCGCCTGGAACTCAGCGACCTTGGTGTACGAGAGCCGCAGCTTGATGTGGTGGCGCTTCTCCAGCGTCGTGATGCCGCGTCGGGCGGCGATCATGGTGCGGCGCCACAGCTCCCCAGCGTGCAGGTTCCACACCGCCTGGGCGGGGTGGTCGTAGCAGTCCAGGCACAGCGGGCGGCCCAGCTCGGGTGCGTCGTCGTCGTGGCGGTCGAAGCAGGCCAGCGGGACGCCGTGGGGGCAGTGCTCGAGGTGGCGGCGGGGGCGGCAGGCGATGGTGCGCCCGGCGCGGTCGCTGCGGTGCGCGTGGACCGGGCCGAAAGACGGGGCGGTGACGGTCAGGAAGACGCACGGGTGCTCGGCCACCGAGGCGGGGACGCCCTTGCCGCCGACGAGGCCGGCGGTGACGAGCTGGTAGGTGTCAGCGCGGTAGGTCTCGGCGCAGCCGGCGCACACCGAGGCGCGGCGGTTGCCGCAGGGGGTGTAGAGCACGCCGTCGGGCATCTCGGTGGTGTGGGTGTCGCGGGTGATGCGGCCGGTCGACGCTTCGACGCGGGTCACGGTGCCGACCAGCCGGATCGGGTGGGAGCAACCGGCGGCGCCGGCCACGTGACTCATCCACCGGCCGTGATCGGCGCGCACCGCGGTGGCGAGCTCGGCCAGCGAGGCGGTCTTGGCGTCGCGAGCTCGTCGCCGCGCCCCGAGACTCTCGACCGTCTCGCGGGCGTCGTCGGCGGTGGTGCTCATGCCGCGTCCCGGGCGCGCAGGGCGGCGGCGTGGTCGGCCAGGGCGTAGACCTGCTCATCGGACAGGTACGCGGACTTGATCCGGCGCGGTTCGCCGCCCTCAGCCAGCAGGAGCCCGACGCCCTTGTCCTCGGGCGCGATCGCGGCGGCGGTGTGCCCGCGGGTGGCCCAGCCGGCGCCGAGCACGATGTCCGAGCTGCTGTCAGTGGTGCAGCGGAACGCCCACCGGTAGCCGAACAGGTCCCGCAGCGAGGTCGGGATGATGTCCGAGCTGGGGCGCTGGGTGGCAGCCACGACGATGATCCCAGCGGCCCGTCCCCGGGCCACGAGGTCGCGCACAGCCACGGAGAAGGATTCGCGCTGGCTCTTGGTGCCGACGGTGGCCGAGTAGTAGGCGACCTCGTCGAGCACCACGACCACCGGCGCGACCCCGTGGGCGGCATCGTCGGGGGTGATCTTGCGGCGGCGTTCGGTGTCGAGCAGGTCGTAGCGGCGGTCCATCTCCGTCTGCAGGTCGCCGAGGGCCTGGATCGCGTCGTCGAGGTCTGGGCCGACGAACCGCTCCGCGCAGGTGCGCCAGAGGCCGAGTTCGACGAGCTTGCCGTCGAAGAGCCACAGTCCGCAGTCGGTTGCCAGGGCGGCGTGGCCGACGATGCAGTTCAGCCCGACCGACTTCCCCGCGCCGGGCTCCCCGGCCAGCAGGGCGTTGCGGTAGGCGAGCGTCACCCGGACCGGGCGGCCGTACTCGTCCACCCCGAGGTGGATCGGGTCCCAGATCGACAGCCCCGACGGTGCGGGCGCCTCGTTGTATGCCGGCGCTGGAGACCGGACGACGCTGATCCAGTCGCGAAGCAGGGAACGGAGGCGGACCGGCTCAGACATAGTCCGACCAGTCCCCACTCCGGTCGGGCACCGCGGCCCGGTCGTCCTTCGCCCGCTCGGCGTGGTCGATGACCAGCGGGACGTCGTCGTGCTCGTCAAGCGTCGCGCGCGGGGCGGGGACCGGCGTACCGGCTCTGTTGCCGGTGCCCGACCAGTGACGGTTGGCCGGGGTCGGCGGGACGATCACGGTGCCGCGCGAAGGTGCCTGGCCGGTGGTGGCGGTCCAGTCGTCCAACTCGGAGGCGATCAGCTCGGTCGCGAGCGGGTCGCGGCGGATGACGTCGACCTTGACCAGGGCGGTCATGCGGCGGGTGGGGGTGACGCGGGCGTCGCGGGCGAAGCAACCGGACGCGATCCACTCGACCTCGCCCTCGATGTCCGACGGGCTGATGCCGGCCCGCAGGAGCAGCCAGACGGTCTCGCCGACCTCGGTCGGGTGGGACCACAGGAATAGCGGAGCGGCGCGGGAGAAGTTCAGGCAGCGACGCTCGACGAGGACCTGACGCAGCCGGTGGCGGGTCATCGTCGCCATCGCTCGTCGGCTCACGAACCTGCGCAGGACGGGAACCGCCGCCAGGACGGCGATCACGACGGCGACGAGAGCAAGCGCGGCGCCCCACGGCATCCAGGTCGTGAGCAGCAGCCAGCCGGCGACCACGGCGAGGCCCGCCATGATCTCGGCGCGGAGCCGGATCGCCAGGCCCGCGACACGTGCGGCGGGGTGCGTGGTCGGGGCGGTAATGATCTCGAATCCGTCGGTACGAGAGGCGCGAAGGAATGGACGGGATCGGGCGGAATACGAGGCAGAACGAGCCATGACGATCACTCCGTGGAGAGCCGAGGCCGGACCGCGCCGGCCAGAGGACGGGATGGGAGAGGGGGTCGGGGCTGCGGGGAAGTCAGCCCCGACCCCCGTGGGAGCGGACGGTCAGTCGGGCCAAGCGAGGGCCGCGCAGATGCCCGCGCACGCGAAGACCTGCGACCCGGTCACGGAACGGCCGACCGGCACGGCCGGGATGCCGGCGGGCCCGGAGCGGGTGCCGGGTACCGGGGTGGGCCGGTAGGCGTCGGGCAGCTCGGGCCAGGTGAAGGAGCGCTCGCACATGACGCACTCCGTGCCGTCGGCCTGAGTGGAGTTGAGTCCCTGCCAGAGCGCCTCGCTGCGGGCTGCGGCGGTCACGAGCCCGAGCCCTTCGGCGTGGGCGCCGACGCGGGCATGTGCTCGATGGCGTCCGCCCGGAACGCGACCCCGGAGCGCTGTGCCTGCTGCCATGGGATCGCGACGAGGTTCACCGGCCGGACCTCCGCGCCCTGACCGACGTCAGGGGCTCCAGGAGTGGTCACCGGGATGATCTCCGCGCCGTCGTCGTCCAGCTTGATCAGCTGCGTGACGAACAGCGGGGTACCGGTGATGCGGTCCGCGCGCTGGCGGCCCTCCATGTCGTTCTTCGGCTTCGGGACTACGCCCACGCTGTAGCGGGACGCCGAGGTGTCCACCTTGATCGCTGCCATGCCTGCGGTCCTCCAGGGACTCGTTGCGCGATTCCCGATCCGTTCGGGGCGCAACACCAGGAAAACCGCAGGTCAGCGACTCGACCCGCACAAAAGTGCGACCCGCACAGATGTGCGGGTCGTGTGAAGTGCGATCAGGCCGTCGCTGCTCGGCGCGATTGCAACGCGCGGACGACCCATTCCGGATCGAAGCCGGCGACGACATCTTCACCTGTACCGGAACGAACGGGAACAGGCGGTCCCAGACGGCCGGAGTGTGGGTCGAGGAACACCACGCCGGCCGAGGTCAGCGTGTCAAGGGTCGGCGCCCATGCCGGGTGAGCCCACAGCCGGTCATTGACGAACAGCACGGACACGATGGTCGCTCCAGTGCCGAGCGCATCGCACAGAGTCCCGGTCACGTGGTTGTCCATCACGCCGCGGGCGATCTTGTTGGCCGTGTTGAAGGTCAGCGGGAGCGCCACGACGTGCTCGGGGCGGCTCTCTCGTCGTTGCTCGTCGGGCTGGCGACGGCGTGTGGACGCAGGTGCTTCCGAAGCCTCGGACAACGTGTCGGCGTCGATCCATCCGGTTCCGGACTCCGTCACACCGGCCGAGACCGACCAGCCGGCCTCGACCAGGGCGCGCGCAACCTCGTCGGCGCGGGATGCCAGCGGAGCACCGCAGACCACCAGGCCGAGGGGCGACGACATGACGTCAGTGCAGCACACCCGCGCGAGTCGCGAGAGCTTGCAGTGCCGAGCCGTGGCCGCGCTTGGAGCGCGCGAGCATCTCGCGCATGACCTCTCGGGCCATGACGTTGTGGGCGACCGCTTCGGATGCGGCGCTCTCCGCCTCGAGGAGGTTCAGCGTGGCCTCGGCGTCGCGCTTCCGCTGCGCCTGAGCCCAGGCGAGATCGAGGTTCACCTGAGCGCGCCGGCTGGCAAGTCCCTCGGGCAGCCGGTCGAGGTCGACCGCGGCCGCCGCGTCGAGCGCCGCCGCCGGGTCGCCAAGCTCGGCCGCCACTGACACGCGGTGGATCGCGACGTTCGTTGGGCCGAACGCCGTCCACGCGTAGTTGGCGTCATGTCCGAGCATCCCGGCGAGCATCTCCGCGCGATCGAGTCGGCGCTCGGCTTCCCACTTCTCGGCGCGACGAGCGGCGATCACGCTGGCGATCAACCACAGCGCGCCTGCTACCGAGACCAGCGCCGGGTCGTCCGACCGCACGCGCGGCACGAGCTGCTCCGCCATCCGCATGGCGAGCTGGTCAGCCTGGTCGACCTGATCGGACCGGAGAAGTGCGGTCACGACCTGATAGATCGCCATCCCCTGCGCGACGTGCGAGTCCGTCCGGCCGGCCGCCATCGCCGCACGGTCCGCCGTCACCGCACCCAGGTCGCCGACGCCGAGCTTGGTCAGCAGCTTCGACGCGACGACGTACGCCTCGACGTATGACAACGCCGCCTCTCGGTCGTCACCAGTTGCACCCAGGAGCGCCGAGTCCGCCTGGCCGATCAGCATCGGCAGCTCGCGGATCACGCTCGCGTACTTGGCCGCCTGGTACTCCTGGTGGAGGTCTGAGGCCACCGCGCGAAGCGACGTCGCCGTCGGCGCCGGGACGTCGTCCTCCACGAGGTTCGCGTATCGAGTGAGCACCGAGCGAATCTCGCCGAGCCCCTCCGCCCGAGGCCCGCCGTTCGGGGCGAGCTGCCACGCAGTGCCAGTCAGCGCCTGCACCTCGATGTTCAACAGACGGGAGAGGTCCAGAAGCACCGACATTCGGTCGACCGACCGGATACCACGCTCGACCTGCGAGAGCCACGACTCCGACCGTCCGAGTAAGCCTGCGAGCGCGGCTTGACTGAGACCGCGCCTGCGACGATACGTCGCAATCCGCTTGCCGATGGAGTCCGCTGACACAATGCTATTGTCTCACACCGAAGCTTCCGTGGCCACGCGCGATGAGACCCGATTGAAGACAGTTCTCGGCGGGATGGAAATACATGAGAGTCCTGAACGACCTGAAGTTGAATGGTACGGTTTCTATTCAAAGGACCCTATCTCCGAGGGTTATCGCGAACTACGTCCCTGCTGCAAGCTACGCAGACTGTCTAGAAGCTATCGAAGCTTCATGTAACACGTGGGGTGGTGCCCAACACCCGATCATCCCTGCGGACGACTCCGGAGAAGCAATCGACCCATCCTGGCAACGCTTCGTCGACGCGAGTTTCATCGATCAGGCGCAGACCCATGGTATCGAATGGGAGATTGCGGAAGGGTGGTTACCCCCGCGATCGGAGGTCACAGGAGTTCCAAAATCGCCATATGGCCGACGGCCGCTCACTCTGGCGGCACTAGACCTTGCTCCAGGTGAGCGGAGGTGGCCAGCTGCGCTGGTTGCAAATGACTTGCCTCTAGAAAGTCCGTGGCATCTCGCGTACTCGGCCTGCTGGGGAAGACTGCCGTTGCACCTCAACGAAGGGGATGCGAGAGCAGCCAGTATCAGGCCGGACGCCACCTACGCAGATATCTTGTCGTTCGAGCACCCAGCTGACGAACTATCCGGTCCTGACTTGCTCCAAAGCTTGAGGCTCCCGTGGTCCGCGACTGCTTGCGTCCTGAGCACCGCTCTCTTGGGTATCTACAGTGCGGGGCTCGGGAGTCAGTTCGAAGACGAGCCACTAATTCCGAGCTCGCGGGGAATGGCCGCTGACTTTGGCCCGAACATTGTGGTGGTCTATACACCTGGCAGCGTATCGGATCTTTGTCTGCTCTGGAATCTCAGGGCGATTCACGGGCTACCAGCGGGCCTCCCGCTGGGTGTGCCGGTAACTGAGGATGCCGGAGACACGGTTGCCGGATGGATTGGAGAGAACGCCCCTAAGTGGTGGGGTTTCAGGACCAACTACGTTGCGCTTGTAAGTACGTCAGTCGAGCCGGAGAAGCTAGCGGAGATCGCCCACGCCCATCACTTGCTGCAAGCACACGACTGGCGATCCTTCCTGCAACCTCTTACTGGCCCAGGAATTGTGACGAGCGGCACTGCTACATTTACGGACGGGTTAGGCAGCGTACCCGCTGCCGCCGACGGTGAGCAGAGCCACCTCGGCACGGACTTGCGGCAAACATTTAGCGGCTCCATGAATCTGACGGTAGAGGTCGCGGGCCTCACGCTTCCGCCAAGTGCCACTCTCTCGTTCGCGCGAGTCGCTCGACCACGCTTCGCACGAGGATGCGTAATCTCGTCCCCGGCCGAGCGAGGCTTTGCCCAAGTTCCCTACCCGACACCTCGGGATGTCCTACACGCTATTGCAGCTGACCGCGGTCTTAGGTGTTCGCCGAGCGCCCCGGGTACCTTGGGTGAGCGGTTCTTGACGCAAATCGGCGGGCTGGAAGAGGTCGACTGGCTCAAGAGCCCGTCAGTTATGGTGCTCCTTGAGGAGTTGACTAACCGGCGCGGACTCCGTTTCATTAAGCGCCGCCTCGGTGAACTGGCGGCCGGAATTGCTGAACGCCTCAAAGCTTCACCCGAGAGCGTCGACCACGCCTACTTGAACAGACTCTTTCGAGACAGTCTTGGTCCCATCGATCCCGATGACGTTACGAGCTTGGTCTTTGCTCGAATTCGACGCTCATTCGACGGCTTGCACGCAGCAGAATCTTGGGTTCGTTGGGCGGAACGAGTAAGGATTGTCCGGCGTGGAGTGGTAGTGAAATGTCCAAACTGCGGCACTCAAGGTGAACAGTGGCGACCGATGGCGGACCTAGCGCCTCCTATCATGTGTCGCAGTTGCGGTGAAGCTGTCGAAAGACCTTTCGGCTTTGACACCCTGAACTTCCGATACCAAGGCTCTGGGCTGCTGACTGCTGCAATGAGTGCCGACCTCCTATCTCCGATCCTGGCGCAGGCGTACATGCACCGCCTTCTTTCGAAGTCCGTGTTTGGGTCATATCCCGGAGTGGAGTTCTGGGACGACCCATCGAACAAGCTTCCCGAGATAGATGTTGTACTACTCCTCCACGATGGCCGACTAGTGATCGGGGAATGCAAGAGCAGCGCTTCAGGACTGCGCGAGGAGGACCTAGCTAAGTTGTGGTCCGTTGCCGACAGGCTGGACGCGGCTATGACGTTCGTTGCTACGACCGATCGGGCCGAGAACTGCGGCCCACTCTGGTGGACCACAGCGCCGACTGACCGTAAGCACGTGACGCTCACCGGGGAACATCTCTTCGAGATGAACCCCATCGCGGCGGTCGGTATCGACCCCTTCTCGAAGCGCTCCCACTATCGGGGTCAAGGCCCCTCGCAGGACATTACCCGAGAGCAATTGATCTACGAGCACTCGCGCTACGTGGACAGCCGGCGCGGCGACTTCCGGCGCACGGTTGCGATTCCATGGCGGGACCTCGACTCCTAACGCTTTGCGATCCCGAGGTCGGCTTGCCCAGTGGAAGGCTCGGTGAGGACTTTCTGTACGTCTTCAAGCCGGCCCTGACGGGCCGGAACCGGGCGGCTCCGCAGCCGGCACGCCTCTACCTTCGGCCCGGCGGCCGGCGCGGGCACGCCCGGCCACGCCCATAGACCAGCAGTAGACGCGCACGACTCACCGATGATGGTCGCGGAACCGCAGAGATGACACGCATACGTGCTTGCTAATCGAACTCTCCCACCTTCACGCCCCTCAGGAATGCCATCCACTCACTGTGGGTAAAGATGATAGATGGCGAACTCGGATCTTTTGAATCGCGAATGGCGATTCCGCTCCCGTCCACTATCCCCACCTCCACGCATTGCGTACCTACACAAAACGAGGACCTTGTAAATTTCGGCCCTTCAGTGGCGCTTCTATTATAGATCGGAGCACTATTTGAGCCAGCGTCAGCAGCTGCCTGCCATGTCTCGACGAAAAGATCAGATATCTCGCTACTGCTCATGTTCAGACGCGGTGCTCGCTCGATAAGTTGCTCAACGATGTTGAGCAAGAGAGGCATCGACGGCAGGCGACCGCTCGTGAACAACGCGTGGACGGTGGTGTGGCTTACGCGAGGCGTTGACTTAGCGGCAAGCTCTCTTGTGCTCGGCCAGCCAGCGAGTCCATGTAGGGCGTGCAACTCGCTGAAGAGTCTGTCCAATGGGCCTTCGGGCAGTTGTGGCCGCTTAAGGGCTGTGGGCATTCTCGACCTCCGCAGCAACAAGCGTCAGCACGTATGTGTCCGATACTTTAGCAGGGTTCGCGTTCTCGCGCGCTGGCCCCGCGCTGAACCCTTTCCCGTCTTTATGCAAACTACTGGAACAGTGCGTCTTTCACTAGCAACGACAGTGACACTGTCGCACCAAACGCGATCCCTCCGGCAGTGAACGCCTGCGCCACGGACGCGCCATTCACGATAGCGAGGATGCCCGCGACCTGCCCCACCGCCACGCCGAGCAGTAGAGCAATACAGACTAGGAGCACTCGGATCTTCTGGTCCATTTCGCCTCCTGATATTTATTCCCACTGCCTCTTGCAACGGGGTGATGTAAATCAGGATCGCCCTAGCACGGAGTGTTTACAAGACACACTGTCAAGGTTCCACAACCTCCCACTAATCGTTCCGCCCACGTACTACTGGCGCTGGCTGCACACAATTCGTATCGGTCCATCACAAGCCGATACCAAGATTTGCGATCAGTTACGAGCACCAACAGCGCTTTACAGCTCGCAACAGTGGCTCGATCGGAGATCGACGCGGGCGTGCCGCGGTCCTCCGTGGGCCGTCCGGCTAGGGCGTGTCTCCCAAGTTCGTGAGCTGGGCCGGTCCACGATCAGGGTGTGGGTCGTGGACCGGTGCTCTCGGATGAGGTGTGGGCTCGGATCGAGCCGTTGCTGCCCGCCCAGTACGGCAAGGGACGACCGTTTCGTGATCACCGGCAGGTGATCGAGGGGATCGTGTTCCGCTACCGGTGCGGGATCGCCTGGCGAGACCTGCCCGAGCGGTTCGGGCCGTGGCAGACGGTGTGGAAGCGCCACCACCGGTTCAGCCTGGACGGCACCTGGGACGAGGTGCTGGCCATCCTGCAGGCCGAGGCCGACGCCGCCGGGCAGATCGACTGGCGGGTCTCGGTCGACTCCTCGACATCGAGAGTCCACCAGCACGGCGCCACCGCGGCGAGGTCGTCGCAGGGGCCCTCGAGCTACGTCGCAGGGGCCCTCGAGCTACACAGGGGGCGAGATCGAATCACAAGAAACGATCTCGGCACGGCGGCCGGTGGCATCGGCTGGGGCCGTGGCCAGCTGAGCAGCGCCGTGACGACGAGCCGGGCGACCACGCCATCGGCCGCTCCCGCGGCGGGCTGACCAGCAAGACCCACGCCCTGGTCGACGGGGCGGGTCGACCGTTGGTGATCGCGGTGACCCCCGGGCAGGCCGGGGACTCCCCACAGCTGGTCCGGCTACTCGACGAGCTCGCCGTCGACCGACTCGGCCGCGGCCGGCCCAGGACGACACCGGTCGCGCTCCGCGCGGACAAGGCCTACTCCAGCCGCGCCCACCGCGCGCTGCTGCGCCGCCGCCACGTCCACGCGGTGATCCCGGAACCCGACGACCAGAAGCGCAACCGGGCCCGCCGCGGTTCCCGCGGCGGGCGACCGGTCGGCTTCGACGCCACCGACTACAAGAACCGCAACGTCGTCGAACGCGGCTTCAACCTGCTCAAAGGCTGGCGCGGGCTCGCCACCCGATACGACAAACACGCCCCGGTCTTCCGCGGCGGCCTGGTCCTACGAGCCATCCTGCTCTGGCTCCAGACCACCACTTAAGAGACGCGCCCTAGTTGCTGGGCCGTGCAATGGAGTGCCCCTGAGCAGAGCGGCGACCACGAGCGGGGCGCTCGCCGCCCCCGCACCCTAGGCGACCTCCGGGGAGGTGAAAGGGCAGGTCTCCCCGCCGGCCACCGCGAGGGCGTAGCACCCCAGGACCAGGGGGCCAGGTCGTTCAGCGCGTCGGGTGCTCCACCTGGCCCCCTGGCCCTGGCGCGCTCCGGGAGGACCTGGCCGACGGGGAGACCACACCGGCCCTTGGTGTCTGGACGACGTCGACGAGCTCGGGCAGCGTGCCGGGCATTACCGAGAACGAGCAGGCTCAGGCGCAGGGTGAGCAGGACGCCTCGATCGCGCTCGCCGAGGAGGACTACTGGCGGATCGCCGGCGGCGGGATGCTCACGGTGCGGCCGGTCGAGGAGTGGGTCCCGAGGGCGCACCGCCGCGCCTACCTCGACGGCGCCGCGTCCGTCCTCGGCTACAAGCCGCTCATCTCGGCCTGACTCCGGAGCAAGATCACCGGCACCGCTTACTGCCCTCTACCAGCCGCCAACGACCACCAGCGCCGCGAGACGGTCGGAACCGTGCGGGAGCGTCGGCGCAGCTCAGCGTGGGTGCTCACCATCGACCACCAACGTCACCAAGCTCGGACTACGACTCCGTTGGTTGTGGGTTCGAGTCCCACGGGGCCCACCCATCTTGACCTGCGAGTATGAGTCGAACAAGCCCTTCCAACGAGCGTCCTCGCGACTCTCGTGGAGCAGATCGTGGAGCACGGCGCGCTGTACTCTCCACGTCATGGCCCGCGGGGAGAGGCCGGCGTAGCGCCCGGCGAGGGACGATCGAGGAGCTGCCGAGCGGCTCGTTGCGCGTCTCGCTCTTCGCTGGCACTGACCCAGTCACTGGCCGTCGCATGTACTTGCGCGAGGTCGTTCCGCCCGGTCCGCGTGCTGCTCGGGAAGCGGAGAAGGCCGCGCGCCGGCTCGGGACGCAGCTCGACGAGCGCCGCAGCCCTCGAACCGCGGCGACGGTCAACCAGATGCTCGACAAGTACTTCGAGGTCCTCGACCGGGATACGAGCACGATCGGTACGTACATGGGCTACGCCGACAACCACATCCGGCCCCTCATCGGTTCGGTGAAGGTTGGCGCTCTCGACGGGAACGTCTTCGACTCCTTCTACGCGGAGCTCCGGCGGTGCCGAGCCCATTGCGACCGACGACCCCGCCTCGACCACCGCACTGCATCAGCCGCCGTCGAGCTCATCCCCGGAGCGGGCGGTGCTCTCGATGGGTGACCGGGCTGTCTCGCGTTGTCAAGGAGAGGGTCGAGGTCATCCCTGAGCGTGATCTGCACTCAGGCAACGGTGCCGGTCTGACTTCAGACCGTCCGCATACGTGCGCGCGGCCGTGATCACATTGCCGAGGGTTGGCTCGGGGGGTTCGCCGCCGGATAACCGGTTCTATGTCCGCTCGGGTGCCGTTAGCCACGAACGACGACCCCAGCCGAGAAGCGCCCCCGCTCTTCCGTGCGCAGGTCACACCGCCGAGCGCCCTCCGGGCGTCGACCATGGTCCGACCTCTGAGCGCCTGGCCATCGAGATATCGTTGATCCGCGCCCAAAGTTCGAGGAGCCGACGATCTCGGCTCGATCACGCGAAGGCGTCCGACAGGTTGTTGTGCCGGGTTTCGTCCGAAGGGGCAGGAGGGTGCTGCCCCGCGAGCGAGACCTACCTGCGCTCGTCATGGCTCTCGGCGAGGCGGCCCTCGTCCGGTCCATGAGGGCTGGCGATCGACTTGTCGCCAGCTCGAACAGGTGCCGGTTCCGCGGGCGAGCAACGTCGAGCGGGTGCGATCGCGAGACAATCTCGTGCCCGCTAGAAGTAGTTCTCGAGGCCTCGTGAGAATGCGGAGACTCTCACGCGAGTCGAAATCACTCGAACAGGGGACATCGTCCGTCTGACGAGCTGAAGGAAGATTCGCCTTTATGGAACAACGATCCCGTCGTCTAGCGTATGCAATCGGTTGCGCTGTGTGCATCTTCGGGGCTGTCGTGATCGGCTTTATGATGCTGCCGAACGCCAGGCTGGGAGACGTGGATCCAGCGAGCGCCGTGATAGCGCTGCTTGCCCTGGGCGCGGGTCTCTGGGCCGGCTATCAAGCGTACGAGGCGAACCGTTGGCAGGAAACCGACGTCGGCGCGGGAGTTGTACGGCTCCGGGAAATCGTGGTAGCGAAGGAGTCCGCCGCCCGTCGCCATCTGCTCGGCGATACGGATCGACAGATCAATCTTGAGTACTCGGTGCAGCTGGCGGCTCCCGATCTGGAAAAGACAGGGGGGCGGAGTGGCAAGCTCGACAAGATTTACCAGGACTGGACCGCATCCGTCCACGAAAGACTGGTAATCGTAGGGCCGGCCGGAGCCGGCAAGACTGTCGCGGCCGTTGAGCTGGCGATTGCTCTGGCGACCGACGAGGAGGAAGGGCGTCTTGTGCCGGTTCGGTTACCCGCCGCGAAGTGGGACCCGACGAGGTCCTTCGAGGAATTCGCTATTGACTACCTGTTGAACGAGTTCGAGCTATCGCGATCGACGGCGGAGAGCTTGGTGAAGAGTCGGCGCATACTTCCCATCATCGACGGCCTGGACGAGATGGAGGAAGTCGAAGAGCTCGGGTACTCGTCGCGGGTAGGCGTGGCAGTGCGGGAGCTCAATCGGTTGCAGAGTGGTGTGGCGAAGACGCCATTGGTGGTGACCTGCCGTGCCGAGCACTACGATGCCCTCCGTCGGGTGAACCTCTGGATCGAGGACGCGACGGAGATCGCCATCGAACACGTCGAGCCCTCAGAGGCTCGAGCCTTTATCAGCAGGAGGGCCGCACGCGCTGAACGCTGGGAGGAAGTCCTCCGTGAGCTCGAGACGCGGCCGACGGGCACGTTGGCCCTGGCGCTGGCGACGCCGTGGAAGCTCACGGTAGCGACCACGGTCTACGAGGAGCGGACCGAGACTGGTGCGTTCGTGCGCGACCCGACCGAGTTGTTCGCGGTGGCGACCGGAGGCGGGGAGAAGGCGACAGAGACTGAGGCCTCCACGCAGGATTCGGTCAAGGCGCTCGAATTCGGAGTTAAGCAAGTAAACTCTCACATCCTCTCACTCTTCGTCCCAGCGGCTGTACACGTCCAGAATCAGACGGCTAGGGGTCATCGACGGTCGCCGAAGAAGATCGGCCAATCGCTGGCGATCATCGCAGAGTATCTCGAGAAGAATCGAAGCGAAGGTCGACGTCTCGGGGGCCGTTCTCTTCCTGCTACGGACATCGCGCTGCATGAGATTTGGCCGCTCGCGGGACCTCGATCGCCACGCGTCTTGAACTCTGCGTTCGTCCTCCTAATCGGGGCTGCGGTGGCGGCCACCGGTCTATTCGAGATAGGTATCCAGGAAGACGCAGGGAACATTGTTGGCTTCCTCGGCATGGTTGCTGTGGTCCTGGTTTGCGCCGCCTTCCAGTTCAGCTGCTGGAACGCTCACCCTAGTAGGGTCAGAAGTGTCCTAGCGTCGCGACGGTGGGCGAGCATAGCATCGTGGCTACTCTTCTCGGTGGCATGCAGCGGGTTTGGCGCTTTGGTGTCCGTCGCGGTTCTCTCGGCGGTCGGGGCAAAGGTTGAGATCGCCGTTCTGATAATCTTCTTCTTCGTGTCGGCGTACTTTTCCGCCAACATCTTCGTGCCGGAACGCGGTCGGTCGGCAAATCCGCGTACCGTCGTGGCAGGCGAGCTCGTTGAAACCTTCGCGCTCGTCGCACCTCTGGCGATCGCGGCTCGGCTCACATCTGAGGCGTGGTCGAGCTTTGGTATCACGTACTGGCTCGGCGTGCTGCTCTTCGCAGCCATTCTCTCGCCGGTCGCGGTTCGCTATCTCTCCTTCGTTATCGCTTGCAGGCTGCGCTCCCTACCGATTCCTTTCCGATTTGCCGCGATGCTGGCGTGGTGCCACTCCGCGGGGATCCTGAGGATCTCAGGCTCAAGCTACCAATTCCGTCACTTGGAACTCCAGGTTCATCTTGCATCGAGTGGAGCGATCGAGCACGGGCGTAGCGCGAGAACCCGTGTGCGCTCGCGCGCACACGATTCAGCTCAATCCACCACGCCCATGAGCTAGGGTAAAGTCGAGGTCATCCGTGCCTGCTGCCCGACTACAGTTCGAACGTGGCCGGAGGTCCCCGGAGTGGGAGCCGGATCAGTTGCTATCCACCAGAAGGATATCGATGCGAACTGGTCGGGTGCGCGTCGCCATTCGCAACCCGTGTCAAGGCCTGAACTCAGGGCATGCGGAGTAGCGCCTCCTCGCTGTCGTGGCTGAAGGACGTAGGTGATCTCGGACACGACATGGGCGGGGCTCGGAGCCAGCTGCTGCCCGACCGGCCGGCCTTGGAACTGCTATTGAGCGCCTCAGGTTCAACGCCCATGAACAACTCTCTATCCCAAAGTTGGCATTCTTGTTACGTCGAGAAGCGGCGTCGAGCGGCATAACTACGAAGGCGTTGCCGTCGAGAAGCTTCTGTACAGTGGGGCTCCAATGCTCGAGACCCTATCGCTGGCAAGGAAGTACGACTCAGCCGTAGGTCGCCCTTCGCCAACGCCGCTCCGCTGCTGAGCCCTTGTCGCCAACGCGCGCCGCTACTGGCCTCAGTGATCGACGTGCTCCTGCCAGTCTCCGGCGGTTAACTGATCTCGGTCCACGAACTGGTCCACGAACTGCTCCCCAGTGATGCCTCCCAGACCGAGTGGATCACCTGGGGCGCCCGCCCACGCCCATCAGAACCGGGCATGGACCCGTGAGGCACGCAACTACGGATTAGATGTCAACGCCGCCCAGTCGCATGGCGGTTCACGCCCTTGCGTGCTTCCGGCCCTCGAGTCTCTCTAAAACCGTTGCGGCATCGACAATTTCTGCAGCTGGTTGATCGCCGTCTGCCAGTTCTGGCTCACCAGAAATATCTCGGTAGGCATCTTGACCTGCGCAGAGAACTTTGCGAGCTCTGCGGCCACGCCTTCTTGCGGTTCATCCAAGTTGCTGCCTTCTCGTGCAACTCCCTGCTCGTTGAGGAATGCATTCGGATCTCGCTTTGCCCCGGCTAGAAGCTTTCTCGCTTCTTCGCCAGCTTCCTTCATTCCTACGAAGAGGTCCTTGATACCTTTCGAGGCCTGGGCGGCCCCTCGAATAACTCGAAGCTGGTCTGGAGTGGCAACGCCGTAGAGATCGGCGCGGTTCTCCGTCCACCAATCTGAGCTGAAAAACTCCTTGTAACTGCCGAGTTCCGTCGCGAGAAATACGTCGTAGTACTCCGAGTCTTTACTGCTGAGTCTGCCCGGCGCTTCTCTCATGTGTTCGATAGCCTTGCGCCAGGCCATTACCCCTTCAAGCGCCTGAGACGCGGCGACGCGACCCCTAGTGCGCATGTTGCAACGACCAGATAGAACTGGATTCAAGAAGCCGCCAACGACAACCCCTAGCAGTGTGCCTATTATCGGGATAATGGTCTGCATGTATCAGATCTCCAGGTTGAGTGCAAATGCGTGCGTCCGCGGAACCGCGGATGAACTAGCCCGACTGCGAAGGCGCTCCAGCGAGTTGCGGATTGAGCTTTGAAGGACCACGGTCTGGAGCTGTCTCTCCCCCTCGCCTATTTGTCGAGGAGAGTTGTCCCAAGTCAAGCTCATCTCGAATGCCGCGAAGGCATGGGTCGCGAACCGCCCACGATCGAAGTGTCGGGTCAAGAAGAGCAATCCGCAACTCGCCCAACGCGACTCCTCTGTCGGCTTGTAGACCTGTCATGAGTAAGTAGCAGGCATGGTCGTACCGATCCCGCGAGCTTCTCTGGCGCCCACTTAGCCAGGATTTCGCCAACACGTCGGACCGGCTCCACTTGGTACTGCTCGTCGTGGCTACGGCGCGAAGGCATAGCCGTACGGCTAGCCATCTGTATGCGGCGGCCACCTTCATCTCTTCAGCTAGAGCGCTAGCGGGATTTTCCGGGTCCATCTTGTCGCATCTGTCCATAAGCAGGATGGCATGTCTCAACGCTCGCAGCCCAAGCGAAACTTTATCGGCCCCGGGCTCGAACGTGGCATTCATGTAGATGGATACCTCGGCCAACAGGCAGCGAAGCTCAAGAGCTTCCCATCCCTGTGCGGGCCCACCTTGCTTCGAGATCTCGTTGGCGAGATTGCCCAGTTCTCTGCTCACCGCTGTCGCTAAGTACGGTCGTGCTTGGACAGAAGCAACTAGGTTTCCGAGCTCCGCGAGACGTGCGCTGGGGTCTCTTGCCGCGGATATTGCAAAAAGCTGCGTGCCGGTGACGTCTCCGGAGAAGAGCCGCCTCGCGCCGATTACGTACGTTGCAAGCGCGTCCCAACGATTCGCGCCACAAAGGCCGGTCGTGAGCTCAATATGCTTCTCCGACAGCGCCAGCAGGGCGAAGGATGCAACCCCTGTCCACAGCGTTGCCTCCGCGTCCCTATCCTTCGACATTAGTTCAGCCGGAACAAGCTCGTCCGCCTGCACCACGTGTACGGCCACGGCCTTGCCGTTGCGGGAAATTTGCACACTGCAACGTGTCGAGTCGACCAATTCAACCCTCACGTACCAGGCGGCCGTGGGGACAGCCGTGCGAACAAGTTTGGCCAGTGCTGAGAGAATCTTGCCCTGCGGGAAGATAATCAGCGCGTCGTCGGGCAACGCGGCTACATCGGTGCCCTGTGGTATTCGCACGCCACGCGGAGTATCGGCGCCAAGCTCGTTCATCATGCCTATGATGTAGCCCGCCGCGGCATTATCAGATTTCCCGTCGGTCCTCGTGACTGTGACGCGAACGGAAAGCCGCCACGCCGTGTAAAGAGCGATCGCCGCGATGCCGAGCAAAGCCGGCAGGACGGCCGTAACTCGCCACCAACCGACCGCGGCGAGCGCGGGGTGGCCGAGTAAGATCGCGGCAGCAAGTAGAAGTAGCACGCCGCCCCATCGCATCCGACGAATCGCGGCGATGCTCGTGTTCTTGATGTAGAAGTCGGTTGGCACCAGATAGCTAGCGGCGGATCCTGCTGCAAAGAATATGACGAGCCAAGTCAGCGTCGGGATGAGCGCGGACAGGATCTGGGGAGGATCGGTGGCAGTGACCTTCGCGAGGCCCTCTCGGGCTTCAAGGTTGTCGATGTTGGCCGTGAGGGCCGCTCTGTAGGAGGTGGCAGCACCACTGAAGTCGCCAGCATCTCGCAGTTGCTCACCTCTGCCGACGTGGGCAGCCGCGGTCGCTCTTAACACTCCTATTTGAGCGAGAATGGCCTGGACGCAACTGTCCGGTGATTCTCTCCGCTCGCCAAGAACGCCCAGAGCCGCGTCAAGATAGCCCTTGTCGACGAGCGGTTGCACCGCTTCACATGGGGTCGTATCAGCTGGCGGTGGTGGGGAAGGCTGGCTCGCAGCGCTGTACGAGGCCGTTGCGGCCATTGATGCACAGACCAGAAGCACCGAGACCAGCACTCGTCGTGCCCATAGATCTCGAAGGGGTGATGTGCGCTCGACTCCCCCAGAGCAGTGGCGCCACAATGTGAGCATCGCGTAGAGCCCCCTCCCTCGCCGCCTGTGGGCCGCGGCTCGCCCAGACGCTCGGACCTGAGAGGTAACGCATGGTTGAATATGCTGCACCATCAAGGTTCACGCGTCACCCGGATGGCCCACCAAGCGTATCCTGTTGTAGCAGCGCACAGTCAGTGTGTTCCCCGGAGAAGGCTGGACTGATGTGGCGCAACTCGAGACCCTGGGGAGGTGCCGGCGCTGATAAGTCTCGTACGTCGGGCAGGGCGCGAATGTAGGTAAGCGGAGGTTGTCGACCGCAAGGTGCAGGTGGTCATAGCCGTTGCGAGTCCGCGGCTGGCTTTGGCTCACCGCGGTCGCCATCCGATGCCGGACGATCTCGCGTGGAGCAGGTCGTGGAGAACAACGGTGTCAACTTGTGTGCGTGGAGTATGTCTAGGTGACCCATGCTGGCACTAGAGTCGCTGGTTGAAGCGGTATGAGGCGAAGCACGGGAGTTTTTTTAATCCGTTGGTTGTGGGTCCGAGTCCCACGGGGCCCACCAGTCTCCGACCGGCGAGCTCGTCGACGTCGCGGTATTCGATGACCTCGACCTGCCCGAGCATCTCGACGTCCTCCGGGCTACCGTGGAATCTCACCGCGACTCGATGGGGTGACCGCGACCCGGCGCGCTCGGCTCATCGTCACGAGCTGACGCGTGCCCGTCTGATCGGGCAGGCTGGCAGACATGCGCCTCCTCCCTGCCGGGCGGACCTCACGTCGTCACGGCCGGTGCCTGTCCCTGCTCGCGGTGGCCCGAGGCCGGTCGTGACCGACGACGAGCTCGAGGACCTCGCCGCCGCGGTCGACGACGCGATGAAGCCGGCCACGTTCGAGGGGCTGCGCGAGGTCTGGCCGACCGCTTCTCACCGCCGGAGTTCGCGCGCCGAGCGCCGGCCGCCGACGCCGCCGACCACTCCGTAGGTCTCCGCGGCATCTCGAGCAGCCGATCTCGCTGGGAGCGTCAGTTGGCGCGGCCGGCTCGGCCTGATCACCGCGCCGGCCGGTACCGGGCCGCCACGCCCTGCGCGCGCTCCAGCGACTCCTTCCACTCCTGGGTACTGAGCAGGCGCGTCGTTCGACCCGACCGGGCAGCCCCTCCCGCGCCGATGGCGAGCGCGACGCTGGCCGCCGCCGTGTCGTCGGGCGCGTCGAAGACGATCACGATGTCGTGCTCGCCGAGGGGGTGACCGGCGGCCACGACGGTGACGCCGGCAGCGTCGTAGAGGGCCCGGGTGGCCTCCAGGCGATCCTGGGGCTCGCGAATCTGGGCCGCCAGGGACTCAGCCGTGTAGGCGGCCTCGTAGAGGTACAACGGCATGATCGACCTCCTCGAGTGGTCTCACTTCAGCGGGTGGGGGCCGGCTCGACGGGGTCGCGCTGCCGAACACCGCCCCGCGATCGAAGGCACCGACCGGTCAGCGGCCGAGCGCAACGTGGGGAGCGTGGGCGTCGGAGATGTCCTCGAAGGAGGCCTCCAGACCATCACGCGTGCGGATCACGTGCGCGAACCGGGACCGGAACGACGTGGCGCTCTCCCGAGAGGTCCCTGCGAACCAGCCGAGTACGACGATCACATCCCCGGCCTCGAGGAATTCGTCCGGAGTGACCGTGAACTCGCTCCAGTCCTCGGGAACGGGGGCGAACACGTTGTCCACGATCGCCTGGGGTCCGACGTAGCGGCCCTCGTAGGGCCCGGCACTCTCGATCCACTCGATGTCGGGCTGCATCACCGCGAGGACCCCCGGGATGTCGCCGCTGTTGAAGGCGGCGTACGCGCCCTGGACGATGGCGACATTGGTGCTCTGCGTGGTCGTCACAGCGATCAGCATCCACCGCGTCCCCACGGCGCGGACACGACGGCAACTACGTATTGGTCTGCGCCCGTGACGACGGTGGGTGTCGCACCGAGCACGACACGTCGTGCGCCACCCGCAGGCCGTCGACCTCCACCGCCGTGGCGTCGTAGACGAAGCGCTCGGGCGCACCGCGCAGGACCGGTTCGTGATCCCCGTACGCCGCCGCCAGCACCTCGCGCGCTCGGTCGAAGTCGCTCGTCGCGAACCGGCTGCGCAGCACCGGCGACGACATGCCAGCTCCAGGTCCACTCGCCGCCGCGAGACCCGACGACGGTAGCAGCGACGTCCCCAGGGCGAACCGTCTGACCGCTCAGCGAGGAGGTGGAGCGCGAGGGCGGTGTAACACCGGACGGTGGCGGTGTCGCTGTCGACGCATGAGCAGACGACGGCGGGAGTCGAGGTGGTGACCCGGGTGCTGCCGGATCGGCGGGGCGGCGAGCGGGACGCCACCCGTCGGGGCGCCTCGTCCACCGGCTCGACGGCCGCCCCACTCGGCGGCGCGGGGCCTCGCCGGGAGCTCACCGAGCTCCTCGACCGGTACGCCGACGCGTTCGCGCGGGCCGACCTCGCCGCCGTCGCCGCGTGCCACGTGACCCCGGTGCTCTTCGTGACCGAGTGGGACTCGACGGTCTTCAGCTCCGCCCGGGAGGTCGCCGAGGGTTTCCGCCGGGTCGTCGACGACCACCGCGCGCGCCGGTTCGTGACGCTGACCCACCGGATCGAGACGGTGTCGGCGGCGTCGAGGATCGTCGAGGTCGGGGTCCGGTGGACCTTCCACGACGGGCAGGGGCGTCCCCTGCGCCACGACCGGTACCGGTACGTGTTGCGGCGCGTGGACGACCGGGGTCTGTTGATCAATGCGGTCGTCGTCCTCGGCGGCTCGCCGGTGGCGGCGCCGTGAGCGGCGAGACACCGATCTACGACGCCACCTGCCGGGACGTCGGCGCACCGGACGATCCGGACAGGGGTGACGCCCGACCCGGGACCGAGCACACGGCACCGCCCGATCCCTCGTCACCCGGCCCCGCCGAGGACCCCGTGACCTCCGACCTCTCCATCCCCGACGACGCCGTCCCGCCACCGACGAGCCACGGTCGCTGATCCGCTCGTGGTCGCGGCACCTGGTCGGGGTGTAACGAGGCGCCCGTCGGAGTCGCTGCCTCTGCGTGGGGTCCGCGTGCGACCCGTCGGGGGGCGCGCGGGACACGGCGGCCGGAAGGGGTGTGCTGTGGCGGAGGGGCAGCACACCCGCGCCGCCCGGGTGCTGCTGTTCGGGCAGGAGCAGCAGCGCCCGGGGCGACGTGCGGACACGCGGTCGTGACCGGCTGGGCGCGCAGCCCGTCGGCGGGCCCGCGACGGGAGGACACCCGTCCGCTCGAGGCCCAGCCCCTCGAGTCACGGCCCGTCGAGCCACCGCCCGCGCCGGCCGCCGCGGACCCCGACGACCTCGAGGACGCCCTGCGCCGGGCCTTGGGCGGTGACGCGGCGGGGTTCGTGACGCTCTACCGGGAGCTCGCGCCGCGGCTGTTCCGCTACGCGCGAGCGCTGGTCGGGCAGGACGCCGACGACGTCACCGGCGAGGCGTGGCTCCAGATCGCCCGCGACCTGCCGACGTTCTTCGGGGACCTCGACGGGTTCCGCGGATGGGCGACGAGCATCACCCGCCACCGGGCACTGGACCTGATCAAGGCGCGCGGCCGGCGACGTGCCGAGCCCGGCGGCCTGCACGTGATGCCGGAGCTGGCCGACCTCACGGGCGCGGGTGACACCGCCGAGGCGGCGATCGCGGCCCTGTCCACGGCTCAGGCGGTCGAGATCATCGGGTCGTTGCCGCAGGACCAGGCCGAGGCCGTGCTGCTGCGCGCGGTCGTCGGGCTCAGCGCCGAGGCCGCCGGCGACATCCTGGGCAAGCGCGCGGGGGCCGTGCGCGTGGCCGCCCACCGGGGGCTGAAGACCTTGGCGCGGCGCCTGGACCGGACACCGGGCGGCACGGAGGACGGACCATGACCATCGAAGGCCGTGACCCCTCCCCGCCGCGGGGGCGTCCGACGCGGGCGGAGTCCGAGGACCTCCTCGACGGCGCGGGCAGCGGTCCGCTGCACGAGCTCCTCGCGGCCGCGTCCGGGCCCGCCCACCGGGAGGAGATGGTCGGCGAGGGCGCCGCCGTGACGGCCTTCCTCGCCGGTCATCGCGCGGCCGTCCTGGAGGGGTCCGTGGGGCGGGCGTCGGCGCCCCCTCCCGCCCGACGCCGTCCGGGCCGGCGGCGCACGCCGACCGGGCTGGCCTCCGCCCTCGCCCTCGCTCTGGCCACCGCCGGGGTGTCCGCCGGGACGGCGGCGCTGGTGCTCGGGGACCAGCCCCCCGCCGCGCCGGCTCCCGCTCCGTCCGGGGCCACGGCCGGCACGGTCGGTGCGGGACCGCTGCCCGACGCGGTCCGGATCGCGGGCTGCGAGGCCTGGCGGGCCGACGGACCGGCGAGCTCGCGCGCGGCGGACCCCGCGTTCACCGACCTCGTGGCCGCGGCCGGCGGGGCGGAGAACGTCGACCGCTTCTGCGCGGGGACCGCGTCACCGGCCGACCGGCCGGCACCGACCGCGCCGGCCGGGCCACCCGTCGGGGCGTCGAGCACCCCGCCGGCGACGCCGGGCGCGTCCCGGTCCGACGGGGACACCGGATCCTCGCGGGGCCCCGCCGGCTCCGACGACGGCGCCGGTGTTGGCGACGACGGAGGCACCGGGAACGGCGGGACCGGGAACGGCGGGAACGGCGCCGATGGGCGTGCCGTCGGGCCCCCGGCCGCCCCTCCGGGCCAGGCCGAACGGAACGGTCCGGCGGCCGGGCGATCCGTCGGACCACCGGCCGTTCCGCCCGGACGGGCGCGGGCGCCGGAGAACGGCGACGCCCCGCCGGAACAGGGCTAGGGGTTCTGCTCGTTGTCGCCGCGCCCCCGCACGTAATGGCGCAGTCGGCGATATCCGAGCAATTCCCCGGTGTCGTCGACATCGAGCTCGTAGACGGCGATGACATCGGTCGTCGACGGGACGCGCCGGGTCTCGACGACGTCCATCGCCACCGTCCACCCGTCGCCCTCCCGACGGAGTCCGGACAGCGCCTCCCAGTTCCAGCCCAGCTCGGAGGCGAGCTCGCGGGCCGCGGTCAGGACACCGCGGGCACCGACGGTGTCCGCGGAGGCCCCGGACGACGCCCGTCGAGAGGATCCCGTCGGCCGGTCCGCGGTGCCCTTCGACGATCCGTCGCGCGTGGTCGCCGTCCGTCCCGCCCGTCGCGGACGGGACTCGCCCACTTCGCCGTTCCCGGTCATGCGCGATGGTTCCCGCCGGGTCGCCGGCGCGAACCGCCGATTCTCCGCATTGCTGCCGATGCTCGTCGGTGACGGCGTTCGCGGCGGGTGATACCCACCGATTCACCGGCGCGGTGGTCCGCTCGGAGCAGAATGTGCGCGGCGATCAGACCCATTTCGTGGAAGGCGTGGGGCGCGCCCCCGGATCGGGTACCGGAGGCGGGCCAGCCGCTGGTTGAGTTCGCAGCCCGGCACACACCGCGTGATCGTGTCGGGAGACCCCGTGACCCAGCTGTCCGTTCCCGCCCCCGAGGGCCCCGCGAGCTCCACGTCGACCCCGCCGGCGGCGACCGTCGACGTGCGTCCCGTCGACGCGGCCCACGGGGTCATCATCACGGTGTCGGGGCCGTTGACGCTCCACGGCGTCGATCTGGTGCGGGAGCGCCTCGGCGCCGAGCTCGAGCGCCGCCGTCACGTCATCGTGCTCGACCTCTCCGCCGTCCCGAGCTGCGACCCCGCCGGCACCGACGTCCTGACACGGGCGCGCGACCGCGCCCGGCGCGAGGGGCTCTCGCTGCACCTCGTGCACCTGGGTGCGCCCGCGGCGCGGGCCTGGTTGGCCGCCGCCGGCCTGGTCTGAGGCCGGTCCGGGTCAGGCGCTCCAGGCCCGGGCGCGCCAGAAGGCGACGAGCACGCGCGCGGCCCGGGCCGGGTCCTCGGCCATCCACCAGTGGCCCAGCCCGTCGAGCACCGCGACCTCGGCGCCCGCGCGCTCCACGGCGCGCCGGCGGAGCTCCTCGCTGCCGCCGAAGGGGTCCGCGGTGGCGACGATCCCGAGCCCCGGGCGGGACGCCAGGCCCGGCAACCCCTTGCCGAGCTGGGCCATCGCCGGCTGCGCGGCGGAGCGGTAGAGCGCGAGCACCGCCTGCTTCATCTCCGGCCCCTGCGCGCCCGCGATCTGCAGGGCCTCGGCGTGACCGACGCCGAACTCCTCCATCTGCGCGGCCCGCTGCTCGGGGGTGCCGCCGAGCATCTCGTCGAGGTTGGCCTCGCCGTCCCCGGGCGTCTGCCAGGTCCGGGCGAGGTCGTGCCACACGTAGTCCGGCTCGAACAGGCCCAGCGAGTCGCTCGCCCAGCTGCGCACCAGCTCGGGGCGCGCCATGACGGCCGTGGCCACGTGGCCGCCGCCCCAGTCGTGACCCAGGAGATCGACGGGCCGGTCGAGGCGCTCGAGCTCGCCGATCAGCCAGTCGCGATAGGCCGTCACCGTCGCGGGGAAGCCGGCCGGGAGCGGGACGCCGAAGCCGGGCGGGGAGAGCCGGACGACGTCGTCGACGCCCGCGCGGGACAGCTCGGCGACGAGCGGGTCCCACAGCGCCGCGCTCTCCGGGTTGCCGTGCACCAGTGCCACCGTCATGGGGCCGCATCCTGCACTCCCGGCCCGGCGGCGGCATGTCCGCGAAGCCTGCTCCGCCCGTCGGGATCACGGCTGCGGATCGGGACCCCGGCGCCTCCGCGTGGTCGCGGCTGCCGGACCGCGGGAGCCCGTCGGCGAGCACTGGAGGCAACAGCACCAGCATCCGGCCTTCACGTCGTGCCCCCGCTGCACCGCCTGGGCCCGCAGGTGGACCGCCTGCCGGATCTCCCATTCGACGGTCGGGAACCGCGGTCGGTCCACTGCTGTCCCCCTCGACGCCGCCGACGAGCACGACCGCGCCGATCCCCATCGGCGTCCCGTGCGCGTGGTCCCCCCACGGCCGCTCAGTCGCCGGGGACAAACTGTTCGTTACGTGTCTTCGTTCCGGGGAGCTGCGCCGGCCGCCACGATCGAGCGCGATCGTGACGCGTTCGAGCGGGAGAGGCCTCGCCGGCGGCGGGCGAGGCGCCGTCCGGCTCCCGAGCGTGTCCCGGCCTCCGCACGGCGACACCTGACCGAGGGTGAGATCGCCGGCGGCAGAGGCGGGCCCTTCTGACTGACCGTGACCATTCGTCACCGGGAAATCGCGCTCCGTGACCAATCTGTGATCGTGTCGTTGGGAACCGGGAGCCGGCCGCTGCTCCGTTCAGTGCGGCGGACGGCTCGCCAGGACGTGCTCGACGGCACCGCCGGACCAGGTCGAGCTGTTCCGCTCCCCGACAAGCTGTGCAAGGAGTCCATGTGATCAAGAAGCTGGGTGTCGTGACCGTCGGTGTGGCCGCCGGTCTGATGGCCGCCGCGCCGTTCGCGTCCGCCACCGAGGGCGGGCACGGGCACGACCACGAGGGCTCCGGCTCCTGCAACATCAACGGCGGCAACGCCGAGGCCAACGGCGGCATCGACGGCGACGCCGCCGTCGGCGCCCTCGCGCAGGCCCCGGTGGGCGCCAACGCGCTCAACATCGTCTGCAGCGACGTGCTCAACGACAACCTGAGCGGGAACACCCTCGACATCGGCATCGGCAACGCCCTGCCCGAGGTGCCCATCGAGCTCCCGGCCGCCCCCGAGGCCGCCGCCCCCGAGGCGGAGACCCCCGAGGCCGAGACCCCGGAGGCCGAGACCCCCGAGGCCGAGACTCCCGAGGCCGAGACCCCGGAGGCCGAGACCCCCGAGGCGGAGACGCCGGAGGTCCCGGAGGCCGAGACCCCGGTCGAGATCCCGGGCGCGGTCTGACCGATCTCCACCTCGAGGGCCCGGGTCGCGACAGCGGCCCGGGCCCTCGTCGTCCGCCCCAGGAGACGGTGACGGCGCGGGAGGCCCCCGGGTCCCGGTTCCGCGAGACCTCGAGATGGAGCACACTTGCTCCCCCGACCGGGGACGACACGCGGCGAGCGCAGGGGCTGGGTGACGATCGTGGACGAGCGCTCGGGGACGTCGGCGGCCGACGAGCCGAGCCGGGCCGCCCAGGAGCGCGCGGACGCCGCGGATGCCCGCGACCGTGCCGCCGACGAACGCGACGAGGCCGCCGACGCCCGTGACCGCGCCGCCGACGAGCGGGACGACGCCGCCGATCGGCGGCAGGTCCAGGCCGACCGGCGGGAGCGGCGCGCCGATACCCGCGAGCACTGGGCCGACCTGCGGGAGGCGTCGCTCGACGCCCTGGCGCGGGCGAGCGGGCAACCGGGCGGGGAGCAGTTCCGGCGGTCGGAGGAGGCGCTGAACCGCGCCGCGGAGACCGTGGCGCGGGCCCGGGAGCACCTCGAACGCTAGCGCGAAGCGTTGATCGGCGAGCACCAGCGGGCCGGTCGGGAGCAGGGCGAGATCGACCGGGAGACCCGCGCCTCGACCCGGGCCAGGGACCCGCGGGACACCGAGGGCCGCCGGTGAGCGCCGGCGCCCCGGTGACGACGGGTGGCGTCGAGGGGTGAACCACCCGGCGCCGGATCAGGCGGCCGTGCCCGGCGTGAGGAGGACCTCGGTCCAACCGTCGTCGCGGCGATCGAAGGCGCCGTAGGCGTCGGGCGCCTGGTCGAGCGGGAGCCGGTGCGACGAGCACGCCCGCACGTCGGCCGGGTTGTCCGGCCTCCACGCCCTGACCGATCGGCGACGGGGATGGTCAGGCCCGTCCCGGACCGGCATGCTGGAGCGTGCGGCTTCCAGCGGCCCGACGCCGGCCTCGCTCGCGGCTGCCCTGCCATCCCGGGTCGGCGCGCGCGTGATCGTGAGGCCCCATGTCCGCCATCGACGATCCGGCTCCCCGGAGCGCCGGTACCGATCGGCTGCGGGCGCGCACGCGCGCGATCGCGCTCCAGCTGGCCGACACCGCGGACGACGTCGCCGCGGTCTTCGAGCGACTGGCGCAGTGCCGCGCCGATCTCGCCCGGAACACCCCCGGCGACCGCACCGAGCTGGACGCGGGGGCACGCCGCGCGCGGGAGTTCGCGGAGTGGGAACGCCGGGAGGCGGCACGCCTGCGCGGGGACGTCCGGCCTGGTTGAGGCCCGAGGCCTGTCGGCGGACCGGAGTGCGGGCCTATGGTCTGGCGGTGGGGGTCGACCGGGAGCACGAGCTGGGGCTGTTGCGCGCCCGGCTGCGCGCCCGGATCGAGAGCTCGCGGAGCATGGTCGGCCGTGCGCGGACCCGGTCCGAGACCCAGGACCGGGACGCCACGGAGGCGCGCGCCCGGGCACGGGAGCACCTCGGGCGCATGATCACCGACTGGATCGCCGTCAACGGGCTCGCCACCGAGCCGGTGGAACGCGACTACGAGGACGTCCTGCACCTCGTCCTCGATGCGACGCGGGCCGTGTACCCGGGGTGTTCGTCGATCAGCGTGACGACCGTCGACCAGCTCGAGGGCGAGGTGGACCCCTACACCACCGTCCTCGGGACGGGCGTGTCGCCGGCCGTCGACGACCTGCAGTACCGCCTCCACGAGGGCCCGACCGTCGACGCCCTCGAGCTGGACATGGTCATCCCCGTCCGGGCCGACGACCTCGCCGGCCCCGAGGACGCGGAGCGCTGGCCTCGCCTGTGCCGGGCGATCGGCGACCTGGGCATCCGCTCCGCGCTCTCGATCGCCGTCCCCTGGAGCGCCTTGCGCAACGGCCTGCGGGCCGACCGGCGCGCCCTCGGCGCGATCAACCTCTACGCCCCGGAGCCGCACGCCTTCGCGGAGCCGGAGATGCGGGCGATGATGCTCGGCTCCTGGGCCGGCGCCGTCGTGACCGGTCACCGGCCCACCGAGGTGTTCCACGGCGACGCCTGACCCGCCGGCCCCCTACCGCGCCCCGTAGGCGTCCACGAAGGCCGGCACGGCGTCCGCCCCGCGCACGGCGTCGGGGCTGATCACCTCGTCGATCGCGCGCCCGCGCAGCACCTGCTTGACCGGGCGCTCCAGCTTCTTGCCGGTCAGCGTGCGCGGCACCGCCGGGACGGCGGCGACCAGGTCGGGCACGTGCCGCGGCGAGAGGTTGCGCCGCAGCCCGCCGGCGATCCGGGCGCGCAGGTCGTCGTCCAGCTCGGCGCCGGGCACCAGCTCGACGAACAGCAGCAGCTCGCCCGAGCCGCCCTCGTCGTCCTCGAGGTGCACGACCAGCGAGTCGGCCACCTCGGGCATGTCCTCGACGACGTCGTAGAACTCGGCGGTGCCCAGCCGCACGCCGCCGCGGTTCAGCGTCGCGTCGGAGCGCCCGGTGATCACGCAGCTGCCGCGGTCGGTGAACCGCACCCAGTCCCCGTGCCGCCACACGCCCGGGAAGGTGTCGAAGTAGGCCTCGCGGTAGCGCTCGCCGTCCGGGTCGTTCCAGAACCCGACGGGCATCGACGGCATCGGCGCCCGCACCACGAGCTCGCCGAGCTGCTCGACCACCGGGTGGCCGTCCTCGTCGAACGCGGCGACGTCGTGCCCGAGCCCGGCGCCGGACATCTCGCCGCGCCACACCGGCTGCCAGGTCCCGCCGCCGACGAAGCCGCTGCACACGTCCGTCCCGCCGCTGAACGGGTTGAGGATGACGTCGGGCCCGAGGTGCTCGTAGACGTAGTCGAAGGCCTCCGGCGGCAGCGGCGCCCCCGTGGTGCCGAGCTGGCGCAGCTCGGGCCACCGGGCCGGGACGACGCCCTCCTTGCGGCAGGCCGTGAGGTACCCCGGGCTGGCGCCCAGCAGCGCGACCCCGGTCTCGGCCGCGAGCCGCCACTGCGCCTCGAGGTCGGGCCACAGCGGGTTCCCGTCGAGCAGCACGACGGCGCCGCGGTGCAGCAGCACCGAGATCGTGATGTTCCACATCGCCCAGGCCGTGGTGGTGAACCACAGCGTCCGGTCGCCGGGACGGATGTCGAAGTGCAGGCCGAACAGCCGCAGGTGCTCGAGCAGGATGCCGCCGTGCCCGTGCACGATCGCCTTCGGCAGCCCCGTGGTGCCCGAGGAGAACAGCACGTAGAGGGGGTGGTCGAACGGGAGGTCGGCGAACGCGAGGGGCCCGGACTCGATGAGCAGCTCGTCCCACGTCATCGCGTCCGGCACGGGGTGCGGCCCGTAGTCCAGCCCGACGACGTGCCGCACGGTCGGCAGGCCCGCGCGGATCGTCGCCAGCTCGTCGCGCTGGTCGATCTCCTTGTCCCCGTACCGGTAGGACGCGACCGCGAGCAGCACCGTCGGGGCGAGCTGGCCGAGCCGGTCGACGACGCTGCGGGCGCCGAACTCCGGCGCGCAGGCCGCCCAGATCGCCCCGAGGCTCGCCGCGGCCAGGAACACGACGATCGTCTCGGGGACGTGCGGCAGGTACCCGACGACCCGGTCGCCCTCCTGCACGCCGAGTCGCTGCAGGCCGGCGCGGGCCCGGGCGACCTGGTCGCGCAGCTCGCCGAACGTGAGCTCCTGCGGCCCCCGGGTCTGCGAGCGCGCGATGATCGCCGTGCGGTCGGTGTCCTCGTCGGTGCCGAGCATGTGCGCGGCGTAGTTCAGCCGGGCGCCCGGGAACCACTCCGCCCCGGGCATCGCCGACGACCCGAGCGCCCGCTCATAGGTCCCCGGGACGCCGTAGTGCTCCCAGATCGAGCCCCAGAACGCCTCCGGCTCGGCCACCGACCAGCGCCACAGCTCCCCGTAGTCCTCGAACTCCAGCCCGCGGGTGGACGAGAGGTACTCGACGTAGGCGCCGAGCCCGGTGCCCTCCAGCGGGCCGGGGGGACGGAGCAGCGTCGGTCCGTCGGGAGCGTTCATGGTCTGCAGATGGTGCCGGTTCGCCGCCCACCGGCCTAGGCCAGCGGGACCGCCGGGTCGGCGTGGCGGGCGCGGTCGAAGCCCTCCTCGTGCCGGACCAGGCGGGCGATCGGGTCGGTGACGTCCCAGATGTTGACGTTCATGCCGGCGAGCACCCGCCCGCGCGCGAGCCAGAACGCCACGAACTCGCGCGAGCCGAGCTCGCCCCGCACCACGACCTCGTCGTACTCGCCGGGGGCGACGTAGCCGGTGTACTCCATCCCGAGGTCGTACTGGTCGGTGAAGAAGTACGGCAGGTGGTCGTAGGGGGTCTCGTCGCCGAGCATGGCGCGGGCCGCGGCGGGCCCGCCGTTCAGTGCGTTGTCCCAGTGCTCCACGCGCAGGTGCCGGTCGAAGGCGGGGTACCAGAGCCGGGCGACGTCGCCGGCCGCGTGCACGTCGGGGTCGGACGTGCGGTGGCGGGCGTCGACCACGACGCCGTCCGCGACCTCGAGCCCGGCCGCCTCGGCCAGGTCGGTGTTCGGGGTGATCCCGACGCCGACCACCACCGCGTCGGCGTCGATCTCGGTGTCGTCGCCCAGCCGGACGCCGGTGGCTCGCCCGTCGCGTCCGCGGATCTCGGCGAGGTCGGTGTCGAGCCGCAGGTCGACCCCGTGCTCGCGGTGCAGGGTCGCGAACACCTCGGCGATCTCGGGACCGAGGACGCGCAGCAGCGGCAGCGGTGCGGACTCGATGACGGTGACCGCGACGCCGGCGATCCGCGCCGCGGCGGTGACCTCGAGGCCGATCCAGCCGGCGCCGATCACGACGATCCGCGACGACGAGCGGATCGCGGCGGCGATGCGGTCGCTGTCGCCGAGGGTGCGCAGGTGGTGGACGCCGTCGAGGTCGACGCCGCCGACGGGGAGCCGTCGCGGGGACGACCCGGTGGCGAGCAGCAGCTTGCGGTAGCCGACGCGCTCGCCGTCGGCGAGGACGACCTCGTGGGCGTCGCGGTCGACGGCATGGGCGCGCACCCCGGTGCGCAGCTCGATGCCGTGCTCGGCGTACCAGTCGGCGGGGTGCAGGTACACGCCGTCGCGGCCGGTGCTGCCCTGCAGGTAGTCCTTCGACAGCGGCGGGCGGTCGTAGGGCCGCTCCTGCTCGTCGCCGATCAGCACGACCCGGCCCGCGCCGCCCTCCCGCAGGGCCTCCGCGGCCTTCGCCCCGGCCAGGCCCGCGCCCACGACCACGTGGGTCCCGCCGTCCGCCCCGTCTCCTGCCCCGTCTCCCGCCATGGCCCGATGGTCGACCTCAGGGGCCGTCGCGACAATCCTGCGGATGCCCGCGGCAGCCGGGGGAGGAGAGAGGCGGTCCCGCCGGCTCACGAGGTCGAACCGGCGGAACCTGAGTCGACCATCGCCCGCGGGCAGCCTGTCGACCTGGCATCGGCCATACCCGGCCGGACGACCGCGCCTAACGTCCGCTGCCGACGTCCGGGCCACCGTGCGCGGCCCTGCGCGACGCGGTCTGCGCCTCGCCGACGAGCCAGGTGGCGACGTCCACCAGCTTCATGGTCGTGTGCTGCGCGACTCGACGAGCATCGCGAACGCCTGGTCCGGGCCGACGCCGAAGCGCTCGACGAGGGAGACACCGGCCTGCTCGACGTGCGGGATCGTGTGGATCGCGCCCCGGACGATCAGCCCGAGGGTGTGCTCGACGTCCGCCGCCCCCGCGCGCAGCGGTCAGCGGTCGGCCGCGGGCATCGCCAGCACCTGCGTGGCGACCCGCCCGACGAGGCCGTGCGCGCCGTAACCGAAGTCGGCGCTGGTCCGCAGCTCGCGCGCGAGCAGCTCGCCGAGGGCGCCGGGGAAGACGCGGCGCGCGTGCAGCGCGGCCGCCCGGTACCGGGACCGCTCGGGGCCCGACAGCCCCGCCGCGTTCCCCCGGACGTCCGCGGGCTCCGGGCCGGCGTCGCGCGGTGGGCACCCGAGCACGAGGGTCGTCGCCCAGACCGGCGGGCTCACCGGTCGCCCCCGTCGGGGACCTCCGCGAGCACCTCGGCCGCCAGCCGGTCGACGAGCCCGTCCCCGGCGATCCGGAAGCCGAAGTCGGCGAAGGCCCGCAGCTCGCGGGCCACGAGCTCCCCGAGCGGGCCGGGGTGGACGCGTAGCGCCCGCTCGGCCGCGGCGGCGTACTTCGTGCGGTCGACCGGCCCCGTCTCGACGATCATGATGTCCCCCCGTCCTCACTCCGAAGGGTCCGCCGGGTGCGGCCGAACGGGCATCGGGGGAATCCCCACGGTGTCGCCGAGAGTGACGGGATCGACCCGAACGGACCAGCAAGGAGCCGGATCCGCGGTGTCGACGAGGGCGACCGTGGCTCTGGGTGGGTGACCCCCGTGACCCGTCAGCAGGCGCTGCCGAGCTGCCAGTCGGCGCGGTCGGAGACGTCGGGACCGTCGGGCTCGGAGCGCCAGGCGAGGTCGAGGCCGGCGACGCCCTGCTCGGCGACCACGCGGCGGAAGTCGGCGTAGCTGCGCCGGCCCGGCGAGGCGACGGCCTCGGAGGCGTCGAGCACCCGCACGAGCAGCCAGAGCGCGACGAAGCGCAGCTCCCACGCCACGGCGAGTCCCGCGACCACCGCGCCCAGCACGACGAGCACCGTCACCACTGCCCCCTCACGATCTTGTGATGATCGCTGCATCGGTGGCACGACGGAGATCGTTACGGCCATCGTCGCTGGTCATCGCCCGGGCGGGTGACACCGCCCGCCGCCGAGCGGCGGTCCCGCGCGCCCGGTCCGTCGGCACGGGGCCGTCGGCCGTCGCCTGAGACCGCCGTTACGCCGTCCGGAGGACGCGAACCGCCCGTCCGGGGCGTCGGCCGACCGTTCGTCGTGCCCGGACCGGGCGGTCGTCGGACGGGGAGCCGGGGGTTCTCAGCTCCGGGGGTGCGCGCGCGGGAGCCCCCTAGCGTCGCGTCGTCGATCCACGGTGCTGATCCACGGTGGGCGTCCCAGGAGCGGAGGTACGGCGTGGCGACCGACGTCGCGGAGAGTGCGGGACCGGCGGGGACGATCGAGGACCCCCGGGCCACCACCGAGCTGGCCGTCACCGGGATGACGTGCGGGACGTGCGCGGCGCGCATCCAGCGCAAGCTCGGTCGCCTGCCCGGCGTCGAGGCGAGCGTCAACTACGCGAGCGGCCGCGCCCGGGTCACCCACCCCCCGGAGCAGGACACGGCGGAGCTCGTCGCCGCGGTCACCGGGCTCGGCTTCGGCGCCGAGCCCGTGGCGCCGCGGATCCCCTCGCCCCGGACGGCCCCCGAGCAGGCTCCGCCGTCGACGGCCACGGCCCCGGCGCCGGACGCGCCCGACCCCGAGCTCGCCGAGCTGCGCCACCGCGCGCTGGTGTGCCTCGCCCTGACCGTCCCGGTGATCGCGGTCGCGATGAACCCCGACTGGCAGTTCCGCTACTGGCAGTGGTTCTCGCTCGTGCTCACCGCGCCCGTCGTGATCTGGGGCGGCTGGCGGTTCCACCGGGCGGCGGCACGGCACCTGCGGCACCTCTCGGCGACGATGGACACGCTGGTGTCGGTGGGCACGCTCGCCGCGTTCGGCTGGTCGGTGTGGGCGCTGTTCAAGGGCGGGGCGGGCCTCGGCGGCATGCGCCACGCCCTCTACCTCCTGCCGCGGCCCGACCAGTTCGACGGCTCCCGCACGATCTACCTCGAGGCCGCGGCCGCGATCACGACCGCGGCCCTGCTCGGCCGCTGGATCGAGCGCCGCGGACGCCGGCGCGCGCTCGGGGTGTCGGCGGCGCTGATGGCGCCCCCCGCCGCGCAGGCCCGGGTGGTCGTCGGCGACCGCGAGCTGCCGGTCCCGGTGGAGGGCGTGCAGCCCGGCGACCGGGTCGCCGTCGCCGCCGGCGAGCCGTTCCCGCTCGACGGCCGGATCGTCGAGGGCCGCTCCACGGTCGACGCCGGCGCGATGACCGGCGAGTCCGCGCCCGTCGACGTCGAGCCGGGCGCCGAGGTGCTGGCCGGGACCCGCAACGAGACCGCCCGCGTCGTCGTCGAGACCACGCGCGCCGCCGGCGACACGCAGTGGGCACGGATGGCGCGCCGCGTGCAGGACGCGCAGGCCGGCAAGACCGCGATCCAGCGCCTCGCCGACCGCATCTCGGCGTGGTTCGTGCCGGTCGTGATGCTGGTGGCGGTCAACACACTACTGTTCTGGGGCGTCTCGGGCGCCGGCTGGGGCTTCGCGATCGCCGCCGGGATGGCCGTCCTCGTCGTCGCCTGCCCGTGCGCGCTCGGCCTCGCCACGCCCACCGCGCTCGCCGTCGCGACGGGCCGCGGGGCGCAGCTGGGCATCCTGCTGCGCGGGCCCGAGGTGCTCGAGTCGAGCCGCCGGGTCGACACGATCGTCCTCGACAAGACCGGCACCGTGACCACGGGCCGCATGACGCTGCGCGCGGTGCACACGACGCGCGACACCGACCGCGCCGAGGTGCTCGCCCGCGTCGGCGCGCTCGAGGCGGAGCTCGAGCACCCGGTGGCGAGGGCGATCGCCGCCGCGGCCCGCGAGGAGCTGCCCGGCGGCATCGGCGAGGCCACCGACGTGCACGCCCTCGACGGCCTCGGCGTCGCGGGCACGGTGGACGGGGTCGCCGTGCTCGCCGGGCGCCGGCGGCTGGTCGACGAGCGCGGGGTCGCCGTCCCCGCCGAGCTCGCGCACGCGCTGGAGCAGGCGGCCGCGCACGGCGCCACGACCGTGCTCGCGGCCTGGGACGACGGCACGGGCGTGCTGCGCGCCCACGCCGTGCTCGAGGTCGCCGACGGGGTCCGCGAGGGCTCCGCCGAGGCCGTCGCGGAGATGCGCTCGCGGGGCCTGCGCCCGGTGCTGCTCACCGGCGACAACCCCGCCGCCGCGCGGGCCGTCGCCGACGAGGTGGGCATCGCGCCGGAGGACGTCGTCGCCGAGGTGCTGCCGACCGAGAAGGCCGACGAGGTGCGCCGGCTCCAGGAGCAGGGCGCGGTCGTCGCCATGGTCGGTGACGGCGTCAACGACGCGGCCGCGCTGGCCCAGGCCGACCTCGGCGTCGCGATGGGCACGGGGACGGCAATGGCCATCGAGGCCGGCGACGTCACCCTCGTCCGGGACGACCTGCGCGCGGTGCCCGACGCCCTGCGCCTGGCCCGCCGCACGCTGGGCACGATCCGCGGCAACCTGTTCTGGGCGTTCGCCTACAACGTCGCCGCGCTCCCGCTCGCCGTCGCCGGGCTGCTCAACCCGATGATCGCCGGCGTGACCATGGCGCTGTCGAGCGTCTTCGTCGTCGGCAACAGCCTGCGCCTGCGGCGCTTTCGTCCCTGAGCGTTTCCCGGCGCCCGGGATCGGCAAGGCCCCGGGACGTGTCGGAGGACCCTGAGGAACTGGCGACGTCGGTGTCGAACGCGGCGTCGCGCGACGGGCGTCGGGTGGCGATCGTCGAGTCGCTCACGGGCGGGCTGGTGTGCAGCGATCTGGCGGCGTCGCCGGGCTCGAGCGAGTGGTTCCGCGGCGGCGTCGTCGCCTACGACCGCACCACCAAGCACGGCGCCCTCGGCGTGCCCGACGGACCCGTCGTGTCGGAGCCCGCGGTGCGGACGATGGCCGAGAAGGCCGCGGACCTGCTCGGCGCGGACCTCACGCTCGCGGTCAGCGGCGCCGGCGGCCCGGAGCCGCAGGACGACCAGCCGCCGGGCACCGTCTGGTTCGCGATCACCGACAAGGGCGAGACCGAGGCGTGGATCGAGCAGTTCGAGACCGACGACCCCGGCGACGTCCTCAAGAACACGCGGATCCGTTCGTTGCAGGCGCTGCTCGACCACCTGGGTGAGTAGCGGACCATGGAGGGCGTGGTGGACCACGTCGTCTGGGACTGGAACGGCACGTTGCTCGCCGACGTGCACGCCGTCGTCGACGCCTCCGCGGCCGGGCTGGCGGCGGTGGGCGTCACCGGGGGCCTCGACCTCGCGCGCTACCGCTCGACCTTCCGGCGCCCGCTGCGCGACTTCTACGCCGCGCTGGTGGGGCGCGAGGTCGCCGAGCACGAGTGGGCGCGGATGAACGCGGCGTTCGGCGAGCACTACCGGGGTCTCGAGCCGGAGCTGCCGCTCGCCGGCGGGGCCCTGGACGCCCTGGAGCGCTTCGCCGACGCCGGGCTCGGCCAGTCGGTGGTGAGCATGCTCGGGCACGACGAGCTGCACGCGACCCTGGGCCGGCGCGGGCTGCACGACCGGTTCCTGCGGGTCGACGGCGACCACCACCGCGACGGCCGGAGCAAGGAGGCCGCGCTCGCGACGCACCTCGACGTGCTGGGGCTCGACCCGGCGCGCGTGGTGCTGGTCGGCGACACCCTCGACGACGCCGCCGCGACGGCCGCGGTCGGCAGCGCCTGCATCCTGGTGGCCGAGCACTCCACCCACCACGCGGAGGACCTGCGCACCGTCGCTCCGGCGGTACCGACCCTGCCCGAGGCGGTCGAGCACGTGCTCGCGCTGCGCCGATCCGCGACCCCGTCGTCGTAACCTCTCCCCGTGGCCCTGCCGTCCGAACCGTCCCCGGTGCCCGCCTACGACCGCGTCGTGCTGGTCTACAACCCGCAGAGCAGCGGTGACGGCGAGCAGCGCGCCGAGCAGGCCCGGGCGACGCTCGCCGAGCAGGCCCCGCAGCTCACGGTGGCGCTGAAGGCCACCGAGTACGCCGGGCACGCGCGGGTCATCGCCGAGGAGGAGGCGCGCGCCGGGCGGGTGCTCGTCGTGTCGGTCAGCGGCGACGGCGGCTACAACGAGGTCGTGCAGGGCGTCATGGCCGCGGGCGACGGCACGCGGTCGGGCGCCGTGGCCGCGGTGCTGCCCGCGGGCAACGCCAACGACCACCGGCGCGCCACCCGCGAGCGCCCGCTGGTCGACGCCATCGCCGCGGCGCGGGTGAGCCGCATCGACCTGCTGCGCGTCGAGATCGCCGGCGAGGGCGGGCCGCGCTGGGCGCACTCGTACCTGGGGCTCGGCATCACGCCCACCGTGGCGCTGGAGCTGGAGCGCGGCGGCAAGGGCTCGCTCCGCGAGATCGTCACCACGATCCGCGCGTTCTCGGGGTTCCACCCCTTCGAGATCGACGTCGACGGCGAGGGCCGCAAGCGCTTCGACAGCCTCGTGCTGGCCAACACCACCGAGATGGCGAAGTACGTGACGCTGTCCGACGGCGACCCCGCCGACGGGCTCTTCGAGGTCGTCACGCTGCCGCACCGCTCGAAGCTGCGGCTGCTCGCCTACGCGATCCGCGCGGCGGTGAAGGGCCTGGGGCCGCAGCCGCGCACGTCACGCTTCTCGTTCACCACGCTCTCGCCGATCCCGGTGCAGCTCGACGGCGAGGTCCTCGACCTGCCCGCCCACCGCGGGGTGGCCGTCCGGATCGCCCCGCAGGCGCTGGCGACGGTCGTGTGACCGGGCCGCTGGAGGAGGCCCGCGCCGACGCCGTCGCCCGGGTCGCGTCGCTGGAGGCGCAGCTGGCGGGCATCGTCGAGACGGCGTCGGCGAGCTCCGGCGACGACGAGCACGACCCCGAGGGCCAGACGATCGCCTACGACCGCGCCCAGGTCGCCGCGCTGCTCGCCGCGGCGCGCCACGACCTCGCCGAGGTCGCCGCCGCGCGGGCGCGCGTGGACGCCGGGACCTACGGGGTGTGCGAGCGCTGCGGGCGCCCGATCGCCCCCGAACGCCTCGAGGCCCGCCCGGCCGCCCGCACCTGCGTCACCTGCCCCGATCGTCGTACGTGAGCGAAATTCGGGGCTATAGCCCCGAATTTCGCTCACATGGCTAGGGGCGGCGGAAGGGGACGGAGGGGTCGCGGACGGGGCGGGGGCCGCCGGCGGCGGCGAAGCGCTCGCGGGCCGCGCGGGCGCGCTCGCCGTCCTCGCGCAGCCCGGGGTCCATCGCGTCGCGCACGGGCCCGAGCAGCACCTTGCGGTCCACGTCGACCACGCTCGTCAGGCGCAGGTGGGCGCGCATCCAGTCGCCCAGCCGGTCCTCGTCGGCGCGGGTGAGAACGACGTCGGCGGCCCAGGTCGGGGCCAGCGCGAGCTCCTCGAGCAGCAGGCCCGCCAGCGCGCGGCGCAGGGGCGAGACCCCGGTGCGGTAGAGGTCCTGGCGCGTCACGCGGTTGCGCAGCATCGTCGCGTCGCCGACGTCGAGCAGCACGAACCCCGCGTCCGTCGGGTGGGCGGGCCCGTCGACGGGCACCTCGGTGCCCCACCAGGCCACGAGGCCGGCGTCGCGCCCGAGCGCGGCCACCGCCTCGTCGAGCGGCCGGAGCGGCGCCGAGAGCGCGGCCACCACCGCGGGGATGTTCACGCCCGCAGTGTCCGCGCCGAGCCCAGCGGGCGCAGCGACCCCGCCAGCACGAACGCCGCGATCCCGGCGAGCGGCACGAGCGCGAGCCCGGCGCCCACCGACACGCCGTCCGCGACCGCCCCGATGATCGGCGGGAACGCGAGGAACCCGAGCCGCGCGAGCCACCCGACCACCGCGATCCCGTCGCCGGGCCGCACGCCCCGGATCCGGCCGGCCGCGGCGAAGCCGAGCGGGAAGATCGTCGACACCCCGAGGCCGGTCAGCGCGTAGCCCACGACCGCCGCGACCGGGTGGGCGATCAGCAGGGCGCCGCCCATCGCCAGGGTCGCCAGCGCCGCTCCCGAGCGGGCGACCACGACGGCGCCGAAGCGGTCGACGGCGCGGTCGCCGACGAGGCGCCCGATCGTCATGGCCGCCTGGAACGCCACGAACGGCAGGCCCGCGACGAACGCGCCGCCACCGAGGTCGTCGCGCACGTAGATGGCGCCCCAGGACGCCGCCGAGTCCTCGATCCCGCCCGAGGCCACGAGCAGCGCCGACAGCGCGAGCAGCGGCCCCGCGGCGACCACGACCGCACGCCACGGTCCCTGCCGGGCGCCCTCGCCGTCGTCCCCGTGGTCGGCCTCCGGCTCCGGCCCGGGCAGGCACCAGCGCCACGCCAGCACCGAGACCACGACGAGGACGGCCGCGACGATCCCGAGGTGCACGAGCAGCGGCAGCCCGAACCCGGCGGCCGCGGCGCCGAGCAGCCCGGCCCCGACCGCGGCCATGCTCCACACCGCGTGCAGCCCGTTGACGATCGAGCGCCCGTACCCGGTCTGCACGCGCAGCCCGTGGGCGTTCATGGCCGCGTCGGCCCACGCGTCGGTGAGCCCCAGGACGAACAGCGCGGCGGCCAGCGCGTACCAGGACGGGGCGAGGGCCACCACCGGCAGCAGGACCGCCCCGGCCAGCCCCACGCCGGCGCCGGCGCGCCCGCTGCCGACGCGCGCGATCAGCGGGCCGGCGAGCACGCCGAAGATCAGCGCGGCGGCGGGGAACGCCGCGATCGCCGTGCCGAGCGCGGCGTTCGACAGCCCCAGCTCGTCGCGCAGGGTCGGGAGCCGCGGAACGATGCTGTTGTAGGTCGCGCCGTTGACGACGAACATCCCGACGACCGCGACGCGGGCACGCCGGAGGGCGGGCTCGGGTCGGGTCACGGGCGCCACGTCGCCGATCGGCGGGCCACCTCGTGGGTCTGGTCGACGGCCAGGTCGGACAGCGGCGTGCCGAACGCGCTCACCAGCCGCGGCAGCTGGCCGAGCCGGGTGACCGCCACGCCGCGCGGGCGCCCGGAGCCCGAGAGGATCGCGCCGACGACGGCCACCACGGGGTGCACGGCCGGCGGATCCAGGGTCTCCGTCGCCCCGGCGGCCTGCGCCAGCGCGATCGACACCCGGTCGCCGACCTCGGTCCCGATGCGCCGCAGCCGGTCCAGGTCGATGGTCGAGCCGCCGACCTCGAGGACGTGGTCCTCCAGCGTGGCCCGCCCGCCGGGCACGTTGACGACCTCGATGACGAACAGGCCCGGCGGCCCGATGAGCAGGTGGTCGAGGACGACGTCACCCTCGACGAACGCCATCGGGACGCTGTGCAGGATGCGCCAGCGCGCCCCGCGCCCGCGGCGCAGCGTCGGCGGGCGGGTGAGCTTGGCGAGGGTCTCGGCGACCGCCGCCTGCCCGTCGGCGCGCAGCCGGTGGGGCCGGTCGGCGTCGGGGCCCTGCTCGGCGCGCGCGATCGCGGCCTCCTCGAGCAGGCCGTGCCCGGGCCGGCGCAGCGCGAGGTCCTCCCAGCCCGGGTCCCAGCCGCCGTCCGGAGGCGCGGCGCCCGCGCCGAGGGCGGGCGGCTCGGCGGCCTCGGCCGGGCTCGCCATCGGCGGCAGGCCGTTGCCCCACAGCCAGGCGTTGGCCTCGTGGGTGAACTGCTCCCGGTAGCCCGCGGGCACGTCGTGGGCGACGCGGGTGACGAGGTCGAGGTGCCCGAGCGGGAGCCCGTCGGAGGAGGACACGTAGAGCCGGTCGGAGCCGGGCCTGCGCTTGCGTCGTGCCGGCATCAGCCCGCCCGCTCCGCGCCGTCGAGCCACCGCGAGATCCGGTCGTGCTCGTGGCCGGTGAGGCCGCGGATGCCCGTGACGACCGCGCGCTCGATGCCGCCGCCGAGCAGCGGCACGGCCGCGGTGATGTCGAGGTCCACCGACAGCCTGCTGCCCGCGTCCTCGCCGACGACCCGCATCGTGCCCTCGGCGCTGATCGGCGTGCCGGGCACCGCGACCCGCGCCCGCCCGTCGCACCGCGTCGGGGTCAGCGTCCACTCCTCGGTGCGCTCGATGACGAGCACGCCCGAGAGCAGCCGCTCCACCACGGCCGGGACCTGGCCGGGCGGCACCGGCTGGCGCAGCACGACGCGGACGCGCTCCGGCGCCCCATCGGTCGGCCTCCGGCGGTCGAACGCGACCACGTCGATCCGGCCGGAGCCGTCGACGTCGAGCTTGACGCGGTGGAACTCGGGGTCGGCGAGCGCGGCGGCGAAGGCGGGGACGCCGTAGGGGTAGGCGCGGCTCAGCGCCAGCCGGGTGCTCACGTGTCCCGAGCGTAATGGCGCTCGCCGGTGCGCTCAGAACGCGTAGCGGATCGTGAGCCACGGCGCGTGCCGCGCCACCAGCTCGCGGAAGCGTGCGACCGCGCGGCGCTTGACGTCGACGCGGTAGCGGACCACGGCGCCCCCGTGCTGCGTGCGCTTCGCCTCCTGGGCCTCGGGGCGCCACAGCACGTCCTCGGCCTGCGGGTGCCAGCCGAGGTTCACCTCGTGCAGCCCCTCGTGGTGGGTCAGCAGGACGACCTCGCAGGCGGCCTGCGCCTTCGCGCGCGCCGAGAGCCGCTCGCCGAGCTCGTCGAGCAGCAGCGCCCACTCCGACTGCCAGCGCTCGCGCAGCACCACCGGCGAGAAGTTCAGGTGCACCTCGTAGCCCGCGGCGACGAAGTCGTCGACGGCGTCGATGCGCTCGTCGATCGTGCTCGTGCGGATGTCGAGCAGCTTGGCGTCGCGGCGCGGCATGAGCGAGAACCGCACGCGGGTGCCGCCGCGCGGGTCGAGCGCGAGCAGGTCGCGGTTGACGTGCTTCGTCGCGAACGACGCCTTCGCCCCGTCGAGGCGGGCGAACTGGGCGACGAGGTCGGCGACGTTGTCGCTGACCCGCGCGTCGACCGAGCAGTCGGAGTTCTCGCCGAGGTCGTAGACCCAGTCCCTCGCGTCGCACTGGTTCGGCTCCGGCTTCGGCCCCTGCTTCGCGACGTGCCGGGCGATCGACCGCTGGATACCGTCGATGTTGGTGAACACGGTGATCGGGTTGGCGTAGCCCTTCCGGCGCGGCACGTAGCAGTACGCGCAGGCCATGGCGCACCCGTTGGCGGTCGAGGGCGCGATGAAGTCCGCGGAGCGCCCGTTGGGCCGGACGGTCAGCGACTTCTTCTCGCCGAGCACGAGGTGCTCCGCCTTGACCCGCACCCAGCGGGCGACGTTCGCCTCGTCGCCGTGCAGGTCGGGGATCGCCCAGTGCGAGTCGATCTCGACGACCTCGGCGTCGGGGAAGCGCGCGAGCACCTCCTGCCCGCGCACCGAGGCCAGCGACGCGGGCTCGGCGTGGATGGTGGCCACGTCGAGCAGCGGCCGGGCGGTGGTCACGGCTCCAGGGTGCCGATCAGTGCCCGGGCCGTGCCACCGGCCCGGAAGACCTCTGCGGGCCGCCCGCCGCCCTCCCGGCGCGCCAGCTCAGCGAGCACCGGCGCGACGTGCTCCGGCCCGCCGAACTGGAAGCCGACCTGGGTGGCGTAGGCGCGCGCCGCGTCGCCCTTGGCGTCGAGCTCGCCGGTGACGTCGACGGCGATTCCGGTGCCGGTGACCTCGGGCGCGCCGGTCGCGTCGGGGTGGCGCACGGCGTACGGGGTGTCGCGCCAGAACGCCGTGCGGTCGGGGTCGGCGAGCCCGGCGACGACGGCGGTGACGACCTGGTGGTCGACGTGGTCGCCGACGGCCTGCGGGGCGAGGACGAGGTCGGCGCCGGCCACCCGCGTCCGGATCGCGTCGCCCACGGCGCCGGCCACGTCGTCGTCGGCGCGGCGTCCGGCGAACAGCGCGGCGGGGGAGTCGTAGCCGCGGTGCGGTGCCTCGAGCAGCCCGAGGTGCTCGCCGCGCACGCCGAGCCGGGCGAGCGCGGCGTCGTCCTCGGCGCGGCGCAGGGCCATGTAGTCGACGTCGGGCGCGAGGCCCTTGTCGGTCTGGCAGGCGAGCGCGAAGCCCGTCGGCGCTGCCACCGAGCCGGTGAACACGGTGGCGACCACGACGTCGTGCCCGGCCGCGGCCAGGCGCGCGAGCGTCCCGCCGGCCGAGAACACGGCGTCGTCGAGGTGCGGGCTGACCGCGACGACCCTCACGATCGCCCCGAGCGTGTGGCGCTACGGACATCCAGTGTCTGCGGTGGCCCACCGCTGACACGCCTCACAGCAGATGCGGCGCCGCGCGGAAGCGGCAGTCGGGGTCGACGGCGACGTCGGGGATCGCCGGCACGGGCACGTCGCGCACGGCGTCGTAGACGTCGGTCAGGCGGTGCGCGATCACCGGCCACGACCAGCGCGCGCGGACCTCGTCGAGGGCGCGGGTGGCCAGCCCCGTGCGCAGGCCGGGGTCGTCGAGCACCCGGGCGATGCCGTCGGCGAGCGCGGCCGGGTCCTTCGGCGGCACGAGCAGGCCGTTGTCGCCGTCGCGCACGCAGTCGCGGACGCCGACGACGTCGGTGGACACGACCGGCAGGCCGCTGGCCATCGCCTCGAGCACCGTGTTCGAGAAGCCCTCGGCGTAGGTCGGGCTGACGAAGACGTCGCCGCGCCGGTAGACCTCGTGCGCGTCCTCGTAGGCCGTGTAGCCGAGCTGGGTGACGTGCTCGTCGAGCCCGAGCTCGGTGACCCGCTCGGCCACCGTGGCGGTGTCGGGCCCGATCCCGGACACGACGAGCTGCAGGCGCCGCCCGCGGGCGAGAAGGTCGGCGACGGCGTCGAGCAGGTCGAGCACGCCCTTCCTGGCGTCGACGCGACCGTGATAGAGCAGCACGGGCGGGTCGGACAGGGCACCGGGCTCGCGCCGCGGGGTGAACCGCTCGGTGTCGGTCGCGCCGGAGACGATCGTCCAGCGGCCGGGGTCGACGCCGTGGCGCTGCGAGACCTCGGCGGCGAACGACGACGACCCGATCACGAGCGCCGGCGCGTGGGCGAACACGGCGCGCACGAGCGTCTCGTGGGTGGCGCAGCACGTGCCCACCCAGTGCCCGTCGCCGCCCTGGACGCTGACCACCGCGGGCAGCCCGAGGTCGTGCGCAGCGCGCAGCACCGCGAGCCCGTTGGGGTAGGCGTACTGGGCGTGGAGCAGGTCGAACGGGGCGCGCGCGTGCTCGGCGGCGATCGTGTCGCGCATCGTCGCGACGTCGGCCTCGAAGTCCGCGGGGCGCCCCTCCACGACCTCCTGCTCGCCGTGCGCCTCGAGCGCCACGACGTGCACGCCCGCGGGCACCCGCTCGGGCGGCGGCGGGCCGCCGCCGTAGACCCCGCGCCCCACCGGGTCGCCGCGGTACTGCGAGACCAGCGTGACGTCGTGGCCCTCGCGCACCAGGTGGCGCAGCAGGTTCTCGGCGTAGGCGCTCATGCCGGACACCGCCGGCCAGTAGCGGCGGGAGACGAAGCAGATCCTCACGCCGGCACCTCCATCTTCCGGATCGTCTCCAGGGCCGACGGGACCAGCACGTCCGCGCGGTGGGAGTCGCGGGAGAGCTCGAACGACACGAGCCCCGGGTGGCGGACCTCCTGCAGCGCGCCGATCACCGCGGGCAGGTCCATGTCGCCCTCACCCGGCGCGCGGTGCTCGTGCACCCCGCGCGGCATGTCCTCGACGGCGACGGCGCCCAGCAGGGGCGCGAACTCCCGCACGGCCTGCTCGGGGACGAAGCGGCCCGTGACGATGCAGTGCCCGGTGTCCAGCGCGAGGGTGATCTCGGGGACGTCGAGGGCGAGGCGCATCCAGTCGTCACAGTCCTCGACGAGCATCCCCGGCTCGGGCTCCACGGCGCAGACGACGTCGCGCCCGCGGGCGTGGGCGACGACCTCGCGCACCCCGTCGGCGAGCCACCGCCACGCCTCGTCGCGGTCCTGGTCGGGAGCGGGCACGCCGGCCCAGAACGAGACGGCCTCGCTGCCGAGGTCGGCGGCGACGTCGACGCACGTGCGCAGGAAGGCCACGCGCCGCCGGCGGCCGTCGGCGTCCGGCGTGACCAGCGTCGGCTGGTGCTTGCGGCGCGGGTCGAGCAGGAACCGCGCGCCGGTCTCGACGACGCTGCCCAGCCCCAGCCCGCGCAGCCGGTCGGCAAGGGCCGCGGTGCGCCGGCCCAGCTCGGGCGCGAACGGGTCGTGGTGGGCGACGTCGAGGGTCAGCGCCACCCCGTCGTAGCCGCTGTCGGCGAGCAGCGTCAGCGCGTCGTCGAGGCGGTGCGAGGTGAGGCCGTTGGTGTTGTAGGCGTAGCGCAGCCGGGGGTGCTGCGCGTCGTGCGCGGGCGTGAGCATCCCGGCGGAGGTACCACCGAGGCAGGCGCGGGAACCCGTCGCTCCCGGTCACGGGCGTCGGACGCCGAACGAACCGGTCGTGGACACCCGACCGCTCGTCCCGCCGTTCGTCGGCGACGGCGCCAAGATCGCCGCAGGTGAGCGGTCGGCATGCTGCGGCCTGCGGTGGGTGCAGTATCTGCACGCCGAAACGGTGATGTTGACCACAGGGGTCGCCGACGCGTTCAGTGACCTTCGCACGACGGCGAGCGAGGGGCCGATCGGAGCAGGACGAACCACCGACCGCGGAGGGAGGGCACCGATGACGGATGCGCGCCACGGCCGCGGCGTCAGCGGGGGTCGCTCCCTGAAGACCGCTGCCGAGGCGCTCGCGGCGCTGCGCTTCCTCGGGGCCGCCGAGGAGGGCACCACCGCCGAGGCGCTGGCCGCCGAGCTCGGCAAGAGCACCGCCACGGCCCGCTACCTGCTCAACACCCTGTGCCAGGAGGGGTTCGCCGTCCGCGACGGCCGGTCCGGCACGTTCCGGCTCCAGGACACCCCGCCGTGGGGCGACGCCTGGGGTGATCCCGAGGCCCCCCACGACCTGACGCCCCACCAGCTGCCCGAGCGCCTCTCGGACGCGGTCACTGATCTCTACCGGCGCACCCGGCAGCGGACCTACCTGGCGCGCTGGGAGGCCGACGAGGACGCCACGGTCATCGTCGACGCCCGGGGCCACCAGGGTCTCGCCCGCGTCCCGGACCTCACCGAGCGCATCCCGCTCGCCTCGGCCCACGCCCTGGCGGTGACCAAGGCGCTCATCGCCTCGTCCGGCCCGCGCGCCACCGCGCTGCGCGAGCGCTCCGAGCTCGCCTCGTTCACCGGTACCACCATCACGAGTCCCCCGGCGATCGAGCTCGAGCTCGCCCGGGTCCGCCGGCGTGGCTACGCCGTGGACCGCGAGGAGTACGCCGAGGGTTTCTGCTGCATCGGCGCGCCGATCTTCGCCCCCGACGGGCGTGTCGCCGCCAGCATCGCGATCTCCACGCCTGCGCGGCGCTTCGCCACGCACGCGGAGGAGCTGACCGGCGCCGTCCGCGACGTCGCCGAGACCGCCACGCGCGGCTGGCGGGAGTCCGACTCGGACCTCCCACCACCGCTGCCGGCCGACCCCGTACCCCCCGGGTACTGACGGGCCGACACCGGCCGTGCCGCCATCCAGACGCCCACCGGCGCCTCGGCGGCCACCACCACGGACCACGGCTGCGGAACCCCGTATGCCGAGCTAGAACTCCACAAGGAGAAGAAGATGAGCCGTCAGAGTTTGGCGAAGGCTCACCAGAAGATCCAGGAACTTTCCTGGGAGCCGGTGTACCACGAGCCGTACATGAAGTACGGGACGGACTACACCTTCCGTAAGGCGGCCAAGAAGGACCCGCTCAAGCAGGTCCTCCGGTCCTACTTCCCCATGCAGGAGGAGAAGGACAACCGCGTCTACGGTGCATCCGACGGTGCGATCCGCGGGAACATGTTCCGCCAGGTCCAGGAGCGTTGGCTGGAGTGGCAGAAGCTCTTCCTGTCGATCATCCCGCTGCCGGAGATCTCGGCCGCCCGTTCGATGCCGATGCTGTTCCAGGCCGTTCCCAACCCGGAGCTGCACAACGGCCAGGCGATCCAGATGATCGACGAGGTTCGGCACAGCACGATCCAGCAGAACCTCAAGCGGCTGTACATGAACAACTACATCGACCCGGCGGGCTTCAACAACACCCTCCGGAACTTCCACTCGGACTACTGCGGCACCATCGGCCGTCAGTTCGCCGAGGGGTTCATCACCGGTGACGCGATCACCGCGGCCAGCATCTACCTGACGATCGTCGCCGAGACGGCGTTCACGAACACCCTGTTCGTGGCCATGCCGGCCGAGGCCGCGGCCAACGGTGACTACCTGCTGCCCACGGTGTTCCACTCGGTCCAGTCCGACGAGTCGCGCCACATCTCGAACGGCTACGCCACCCTGCTGATGGCGCTGTCGGACGAGGACAACCGCCAGTTGCTCGAGCGCGACCTGCGCTACGCGTGGTGGAACAACCACCGCGTGGTGGACGCCGCGATCGGCACGTTCATCGAGTACGGCACCAAGGACCGGCGCAAGGACCGCGAGTCCTACGCCGAGATGTGGCGCCGCTGGATCTACGACGACTACTACCGGGCGTACCTGCTGCCGCTCGAGAAGTACGGCCTCGTGATCCCGCACGACCTGGTCGAGGAGTCCTGGAACCAGATCTGGAACAAGGGCTACGTCCACGAGGTCGCGCAGTTCTTCGCCACCGGGTGGCTCGCGAACTACTGGCGCATCGACGGCATGACCGACGATGACTTCGAGTGGTTCGAGTACAAGTACCCGGGCTGGTACGACAAGTACGGCAAGTGGTGGGAGAACTACAACCGCCTGGCGAAGCCGAACGGGCACCACCCGATCGTCGCCGAGGACGTCGACTACGTGTACCCGCACCGCTGCTGGACCTGCATGGTCCCCTGCCTGGTGCGCGAGGACATGGTCGTCGACAAGGTGGACGGCCAGTGGCGGACGTACTGCCACGAGGCCTGCCGCTGGACCGACGCCGAGGCCTTCCGGCCCACGTACCAGGGTCGCGAGACCCCGAACATGGGCAAGCTCGTGGGTCACCGCGAGTGGGAGACGCTGTACCACGGCTGGAACTGGGCCGACGTCGTCTCCGACATGGGCTTCGTCCGCGACGACGGCAAGACCATGACGGCTCAGCCGCACCTCGATCTCGACCCGAAGAAGATGTGGACGCTCGACCACCTGCGGCGCATGCCGCACGTGGCCAGCCCCAACGTCATCCTCAACGAGATGAGCGACAGCGAGCGCGAGGCGTTCGTGGCGGACTACAACCAGCAGGGCCCGGCCGGCCGTCCGGCCGACGCGACCAGCTAGCTGATCGCGGTCCCAGCACGGTGAGGTGAGAGGGAGGGCCGGGGTCACCCGGCCCTCCCTCGATCCCTCACGCCCTTTTCCGGACTCGACCGACCGTTTCGTCCGGATTTCGGCCACATCCTCCCGAACGGAGAAGCCATCGATGGGTGAGAAGCACCGGGTCCGATTCGAACCGGTGGGCATCGAGATCGAGGTCGACGAGGACCAGACGATCCTGCGCGCCGCCTCCGAGCAGGGCATCCAGCTGATGCACGGCTGCAAGGAAGGCCAGTGCGCCGCCTGCAAGTCCTTCGTCCTCGAGGGCGACATGGACGAGATCGAGCTGGACCGCTACTCGACCTTCGCCCTCCCCGACATGGAGCGCGAGGAGGGCCAGACGCTCCTCTGCCGCGCCCACGCCTACGACGACCTGGTCATCGAGCTCCTCAACTACGACGAAGAGATCATCCGGAGCGGTCTGCCGCTGCGGAAGGGCACCGTCGAGGTGCTCGCCAACGATCCCGTCACCCACGACATGCGCCACCTGGTGGTCAAGCAGATCGCGGGTGAGGACATCAAGTTCTTCCCCGGCCAGTACATGGACCTGACGGTGCCCGACACCGGCGAGGTCCGTTCCTTCTCGATGGCGAACCTCCCGAACCGCGAGGGCGTGTTCGAGTTCGTCATCAAGATCTACCCCGACGGCGCCTTCTCCCAGTTCCTGGAGAAGAAGGTCTCGATCGGCGACCGCATCGAGGTCGAGGCCCCGTTCGGCACCTGCACCCTGCGCGAGAACCGGACGTCCGACATCGTCTTCATCGGCGGCGGCGCGGGCATGGCCCCGCTGCTCGGCCTCCTGCGCGCCCTCGCGGAGAAGGACGGCGAGCGCAAGGCGCGCCTCTACTACGGCGCCCGCACCCGCGCGGACCTCTGCTTCGAGGACGAGCTGCGCGCCCTCGAGGAGAAGATCCCCGGCTTCCGCTACGTCCCGGCGCTCTCCGAGCACGACGGCGACGACTGGGACGGCGAGACGGGCCTCATCACCGAGGTCGTCCGGGCCAACGAGCCGGCGCTGGAAGGGATGGATGCCTATGTGTGCGGGCCGCCGCCGATGGTGGATGCGGCGATCGCCCTGCTGACCCAACGCGGAATGGACGAGCAGCACATCTACTACGACAAGTTCACCACCACCGGAGAGCCGGAGGACGAGGGCTGACCATGACAAGCACCGAAGAACGTCCCGAGCGGAGCGTTCCGAAGCCCGTCTTCACCGACGCGGAAGCGGGCGCCAAGGAGTTCCCCGACTCCGGGCCCTCGGCCCGGCGCTACAACTACTTCAAGCCGGCGAAGCGCAAGCAGACCCACTACGAGGACGTGACGGTCGAGGTCCAGCCGGACCCGCGCCACTACCTCTCGCAGGGGTGGATCTACGGCTTCGCCGACGGGTCCCGCGGCTACCCGCTGACCTGGACCAAGCTCAAGGCGTGGGGCGTGGACAACCCCGAGCCCGAGCGCGGACCCGGCTCCGGCGGCAAGCACATCGAGGACTGGCCCGCCCACGGCTGGCACGAGTTCCGTGATCCCAACGAAGAGTGGGAACTCACGATGTACCGGTACAACGCCAACGTTGTCCGGCAGATCAACCAGAACGTCGAGAACGCCCGCAACGCGAAGGCGTTCGACCAGTGGACCCCGAACTGGGTGCGCTTCGTGGAGCGCAACGTCGGCGCCTGGATGCACATCGAGCACATCTTCGGCCTGTACGTCTTCGCCGGCTGCAACCGCTCCGGCCCGACGAACATGCACAACACGGCGATGGCCGTGAACAGCGAGCACAAGATCCGCTTCGCGCAGGACCTGGCCCTCTACAACCTCACGCTCACCGAGGAGATCGAGGGCTTCGACGGCGCCGCGCACCTCGACGCCTGGAACAACGACGCCGAGTGGCAGGGCGTCCGCAAGGTCGCCGAGGCGATCACGGCGATCGAGGACGACTGGGGCGAGATGATCTTCGCCACCAACATCGTCTTCGAGCCCCTGCTCGGCGAGCTCTTCCGGTCCGGCCTGGTCATGCAGTCGGCGGCCGGCAACGGCGACTACGTCACGCCGACCGTCGTCGGCGCCGGCGAGTACGACTACGCCCAGCGTGACCTGCGCTGGACCGTGGCGGCCTTCGCCCCGCTGACCCAGGACCGCGAGTTCGCGCAGCACAACAAGGACCTGTTCAACGGCTGGCTGGCCAAGTGGGTCCCCCAGTGCCTCGAGGCGGCCCGCACGATGCAGCCGCTGTGGTCGCAGCCCGACGCCAAGCCCCCGCGCTTCGAGGACAGCCTCGACCGCGCCAAGAGCCGTTTCGCCGGGATCCTCAACGATCTCGGGCTCGAGACCCCGAAGGAGCTGAACCAGTGACCAAGTCCTTCAAGACGGCCGAGAGCCCGTTCAAGCAGGACAACACCGAGTCCGGCATGGCCGGCGTGACCCTGATGAACAACCAGGTCGGCGTCGTCGTGGCCGAGGTGATGGACCGTCAGGAGAACGTGACCGTCCAGCACCTGCCCTCGATGATCCGCGTGGACTGTCAGGGCCGCATGGACTTCGTCTACGCGGAGATCTCCGAGGCGCTCGGCGAGGAGCCCGACTTCTACAACGCCGCCGAGTTCGAGGAGAACATGTCGACCCACTACGGGAAGATGATCCACATGGATGACCGGACGATCATGTTCGGGAATCTCGAGGAGGCCGCCGAATTCATCGGCGACATGCTTCCGCCGGTCGTGAACAAGTAGCACGCTGGCTCTCGGGTCGTCGCACGCCCGCGCGGGGCGGACGTGCGACGACCCGATGCCGTTGATGTGACGACCCCCGTTGACGCCCCGTTCGCGCCCCAGAGCACCGGAGAAGTGAGGACATGGCCAAGGAACTGCGATTCGGCGCCGACGCGCGCAGGGCTCTCCAGGCTGGAGTCGACCAGCTCGCCGAAGCGGTGAAGTCGACGCTGGGGCCCAAGGGACGCAACGTCATCCTCGAGAAGATCACCGGCACGCCGGAGGTCACGAACGACGGCGTGACGATCGCGCGGGAGATCTACCTGCGGGACCAGTTCGAGAACATGGGCGCGCAGGTCCTCAAGGAGGCCGCCGTCAAGACCAACGACGTGGTCGGTGACGGCACCACCACGTCGACCGTGCTCGCCCAGGCCATCGTCCGCGAGGGCCTCAAGGCCATCGGCCAGGGGGGCAACCCGGTGCTCGTCAAGCGCGGGATCGACGCCGCGGTCGCGCGGGTCGTCGCGCACCTGGCGACGGTCGCGCACCCGGTGGACGACGTCGAGGCGCTCTCGCGCGTCGCGGCGATCTCCGCCAACGACGACGACGCGATCGGCCGCGTCGTCGCCGAGACCCTGCACACCGTGGGCGACGACGGCGTCATCACCGTCGACGACGGCCCCATGCTGGGCCTGCACGTGAACTTCGTCGAGGACTTCGAGTTCGACAACGGCTACGTCTCGCCGTACCTGGTCACCGACCCGGGCTCGATGCTCGCCGTGCTGGACGACCCGTACATCCTCTTCTCCGCCGAGAAGATCACCGACGTGCGCTCCCTCATGCCGGTGCTCGAGCGGATCATGCGCGACCCGCGGCCGCTCGTGATCGTGGCCGAGAAGGTCGAGGGCTCCGCCCTCCAGATGCTGGTGCACAACCACGTCAACGGGCACCTCAAGGTCACGGCGATCCAGGCCCCGGGCTTCGGCGAGAAGCGCGTGCACCTCCTCGAGGACATGGCCGCCCTCTGCGGCGGCAAGGTGTACTCGAAGGCGTCGGCGTTCTCGCTCGAGCAGATGGGCGCCGAGCACCTCGGGCGCGCGACGCAGGTCCGCGCCACCAGCGAGCAGACCGCGATCATCGGCGGCCTCGGCGACCCGGCCGGCCGCGAGCAGCGCCTCTCGCAGCTGCGGGCCGAGCTGGACCGCGCGACGATCGGCACCGACGAGGACTGGTTCTCCGAGCGCATCGCGCGCCTGTCCGGCAAGGCCGCGATCCTGCAGGTCGGCGCGCCGACCAACGCGGAGCTCAAGGAGGTCCGCCACCGCGTCGACGACTCGCTGCAGGCGACCCGCGCGGCCATGGCGGAGGGCATCGTCGCCGGCGGCGGCTCGGCGCTGCTGCACGCCGAGGCCGCGCTGGCCGACCTGGACGGCCTCACCGGCGACGGGCGCATCGGCGCCGAGATCGTGCGCGCGGCCCTGTCCGAGCCGGCCAACCTCATCGCCTCGAACGCGGGCTACGAGGGCGGCGACGTCGTCAAGCAGACCCGCGACCTGGGCGTCGACGAGGGCTTCGACGCCCTCGAGGGCCGCTTCGGCAACATGGTCGAGCTCGGCATCATCGACCCGCTGCGGGTCGTGCGCTCCGCGCTCCAGAACGGCGCCTCGGTGGCCGGCCTGATCCTCACGACGAACTCGCTCGTCGCCGAGGAACAGACCCCCTGGAACAAGTCCCTCATGACAGAGTTCGGCCAGCTCGACGAAGGCCTGCCGCAGCCGGCGCCCGACTCGAGCACGCCCCAGTCGATGGGCCTCGGCCCGTCCATGGGGTGACCGCTGTGACCACTGTGATCCTTGGGAGGAACTCGTCGTGAAGGCCGTCCGTGTCCACGGGTACAAGCAGGATCCGAGCATCGACGACATCCCGGAGCCCAAGCTCCAGGGCCCGCTCGACGTCATCGTCAAGATCGGTGGCGCGGGTGTCTGCCGGACGGATCTGCACATCGTCGACGGCGACTGGGCCGACATCCAGAACCCGGACCTGCCCTACGTGATCGGCCACGAGAACGCCGGGTGGGTGCACGAGGTCGGTGACGCCGTCACCAACGTCCGCGTGGGCGACACGGTGATCCTGCACCCGCAGCCGTCCTGCGGCCTGTGCCTGGCGTGCCGGGCGGGCCGGGACATGCAGTGCACCGGGGACGCGTTCTTCCCCGGGCTGTCGAACAACGACGGCGGCATGGCCGAGTACCTGCGGACCACCGCCCGGGCCTGCGTGAAGCTCGACCCCTCCACCAACCCGGCCGACGTCGCGGCGCTCGCCGACGCCGGCATCACCGCGTACCACGCGGTGCGCAAGGCCGTGCCGTACCTGTACCCGGGGACGAGCGCGGTCGTCATCGGCGCGGGCGGTCTGGGCCACATCGGCATCCAGGCCCTCGCCGCCCTGACCGCCACGAAGATCATCGTGGTGGACAAGAACCCCGCCGCGCTCGAGCTCGCCAAGCAGATCGGCGCGGACGAGACCGTCGTGGCCGACGGCAACCACGTCGCGGCGGTGCAGGACCTCACCGGGGGCGGCGCCACCGTCGTCTTCGACTTCGTCGCCGAGCAGGGCGTCGAGCTCGAGGCGTGGCAGATGACCGGGCCGGCGGGCTACCAGTTCGTGCTCGGTTACGGCGGACAGTTCCAGGCCCCGACTCTCGACTTCGTCGCCGGCGAGAAGAACGTCATCGGCAACATCGTCGGGACGTACAACGACCTGGCCGAGCTCATGGTCCTGGCCCAGGCGGGCAAGGTCACGCTGCACACGGTGCAGTACCGGCTCGACCAGGCTCTGGACGCCCTGCACGACCTGGACGCGGGGAAGGTCCGCGGCCGGGCGATCCTCGTTCCGTAGACGGCGGAGTACAGGAAGGACACCACCACATGTACGAGAAGGACGGCGAGAAGTACTTCATCGTCGACTCCCACATGCACTTCTGGGACGCCTCCCCGGAGAACTGGGTCCAGGGCGCCGAGCAGTACGCCAAGGGCTGGATCGAGTGCTTCCACGCCTACCAGGGCCTGGGCCCGGCCGACACGCACCAGCCGCTCGAGGAGTTCCAGAAGGTCTCCGAAGAGCAGCTGATGCGCGAGGAGTTCGAGGAGGGACACGTCGACGTCGCGATCTTCCAGTCGACGTACCTCAAGGAGTGGTACAAGGACGGCTTCAACACGACCGAGCGCAACGGGTACCTGGCGCAGAAGTACCCGGACAAGTTCATCGTGAACACCCGCTTCGACCCGCGCGACGGCGACGCCGGCATGCGCGAGTTCGAGGAGAACACCCGGAAGTTCAACGCCATCGGCGCGAAGCTCTACACCGCCGAGTGGAACGGTGACTCGCGCGGCTACAAGCTGACCGACCCGGAGGCCTACCGCTTCCTGCAGCGCGCCGAGGAACTGGGCGTCAAGAACATCCACGTCCACAAGGGCCCGACGATCTGGCCGCTGGACAAGGACGCCTTCGACGTCTCCGACGTCGACCACGCGGCCACGGACTTCCAGAACCTGAACTTCATCGTCGAGCACGTGGGCCTGCCGCGCATCGAGGACTTCTGCTTCATGGCGACGCAGGAGCCCAACGTGTACGCCGGGCTCTCGGTGGTCATCGGCGGCCTCATGCACGCCCGTCCCAAGTTCTTCGCCAAGGTCATGGGCGAGCTGCTGTTCTGGGTCGGCGAGGACAAGATGACGTTCGGCTCGGACTACAACATCTGGGAGCCGAAGTGGCAGATCGAGGGCCTCGTCGACTGGACGATGCCCGACGATGACCAGTTCGCCGACTACCCGCGCCTCGACACCAACGGCAAGAAGAAGATCCTCGGTCTGAACGCGGCCAAGCTCTACGGCATCGAGGTGCCGGCCGAGTGCCAGATCTCCGAGGGGCAGCCGGCGGCGGCCGACGCCGCCGAGCTGGTCGAGGACCGGTCGGTGGCCCAGGCATGACCGCGGTCTCCGACGCCCCCGCCACCCTCGTGGCGGGGGCGTGGGAGGCGCTGCGCACCGTGCGCGACCCCGAGCTCGACAACGACGTCGTCAGCCTGGACTTCGTGGCCGAGTGCTCGGTCTCCGACGACGGGGTCGCACACGTGCGCCTGCGCCTGCCCACCTACTTCTGCGCGCCCAACTTCGCCTTCCTCATGGTCGCCGACGCCTGGGACGCCGTGTCGCAGGTGGAGGGGCTCACCGACGTCGACGTGGCCCTCATCGACCACTTCGCCTCCGACGCCATCAACCAGGGCGTGGCGGCGCGGGCCGGCTTCGTCACCTCGATGGCCGGCAGCGAGGTCGGCGAGGCCGTCGAGGAGCTGCACGACCTGCGCCGGTCGTTCACCGAGCGGGCCATGATGGCGGGCACCGACCTCGTGGTCCGCCCGCTGATGCGCGCCGGCGCGACCCCCGAGCAGGTCGCCGCGATGACCCTCGCCGACGCTCCCGACGGTGACGACCTGCGTCGCCTGCGGGCCCGCCGCCGCGAGCTCGGCATCCCGGCCGACGACGACGCGCCGCTGGTCGTGGACCCCGCGGGCGCGACGGTGGGGCTCGACGCCCTGCCGCTGCACCTGCGCAAGGCCCGCTCGTACCAGGTCGGGGTCGACGCGAACACCAGCATCTGCCGCGGTCAGCTCGCGGCCCGCTACGGGCTGTAGAGCGCACCGCACGTCCTCACGAGAGGAGATCTCCCGCCATGGCGCGCCATCCGGTGCAGCTCGATCCCGGCAACCACGACGATCCCGGGGCGGGCCGCTGTCTCATGGAGCACGTCTCGGTGCTGGCGGGGGAACCGTTCCGGGCGTGGCCTCGGTGCACCCACCCGGCCGTCGCGGCGCTGGCCACCCAGGTCAACGACCGGTGCTCGCCGGAGGGGCGGGCGGCGCTGCTCGGACGGGCCGAGGCGCTCGCCCGCGCGGACAGCGACGACCCGGCGCTGACCTGGCGCCTCGTGGGGCTGACCGCCGAGGCGACGCTGGTGAACCGCCCGTACGACCGGAGCGCGACCCGGCGCCTGGCCCGGGCCCGCCGGTCCCGCCGGCTCTGGGGCGCGGCGCTGCCGGGCCCGCTCGCCCGCCGCCTCCCGCGGTGGGCGCTGGTGAGCTGCGGGCTCGCGGCGCTCGACGAGCTCGTCGCCGCCATCCACGGCCTGGTCGCCGTGGCCGGGCCGCCCGGCTCGCCGGAACGCGACATCGCCCTGGTCGCCCTGCTGGACACCGTCCTCGACCACGTGCTCGACGAGGCCGGCGGCGTTCCCGCCGAGATGCCCGCCCCGACCGACACCGCCATCGTCTTGAAGGAGCTCGTCGCATGAGCGCCCCCAGCGACACCCCGCGCACCGTCCGGCGCATCGGCTCGCCGGCCGCGGCGGCGCTGGCCGATCTCGCGGCGATCTTCGACGACCTGCAGACCGTGCTGCTGTGCTGCGAGCGCCTCGTCACCGCGCTCAACGTCCCCGAGCCGGACCCGGTCGTCGTCGAGTCGCTGTGGACCACGGCCCTGCTGTCGTACTCGCGCTGCTTCGCGCCCGGCGAGCGCGGCATGAACCTCACCGAGGACGACGTCTCGGCCCTCGAGCTCGAGGGCGAGGTGCTCGGCTGGCACAAGATGCTGCGCCAGCTCAAGAAGCACTACGCGGACCCGGCGACCAACCCGCGGGAGACGTTCGAGGTCGGCGTGGCCGTCGCCGACGGCGTCCCCCAGGGCGTGGCGATCACGTCGACGCGCCAGGCGCTGCCGGACACGATCTCGGTGCACCAGACCGGCGCGATCGCCTACCAGCTCAGCCAGCGCGTCGACCAGCGGATCGCCGAGCACCAGGGCACGGTCCTCGAGGGCGCCCGCGCGCTCAGCCCGACCGAGCTCGAGACCCTCGACGAGGTCGAGCTCACCGACACCCCGGGGGGAGACGAGTGATCGAGAAGTACAACCCGTGGACCGTCGTCAACCTGGTGTTCGAGCACCTGGCCGACCAGGGCCTGCACCCCGTCCTCGGGGAGAGCGGCGACCCCTCGGCCGCGGCCGCCGAGCTGCTGACCTCGCTGGGGATCACGCCCGGTGACCCGTCGTGGGGCGAGGGCCAGGACGCCGAGCGCGTCCGCGAGGACCTCGCGGCGCTGCGGGCGGCGTTCGAACCGGTCGACGGCACCAGGGACTGACCATGGTCGCCATGCGCTTCGCGCGGCTCGTGGTGCACCGGATGACCCGCGAGCCGCTCGCGCTGCTCGTGGAGGAGAACGCCGACCGATGCGTGGTGGTGTCGGTGCGCGGGCCCCAGGCCGAGATCCTCGACCGCGGGCCGCGCGCGGCGGCGCCGGACGACGACGACCGCCTGACCCAGGACCTCATCGGCGAGCTCGCCGTCAAGCTCGGGCGGCGGTTGGCGCGCGGCGAGATCGTCGCGCTCGTCGACGACCGCTTCCGGGCGGAGCTGGTGCTCGACGACGGCACGCGCCTGCCCGGGCGGCCGAGCGACGTGCTCGCGGTGACCGTGCGCGAGGCCCTGCCGCTCGAGGTGGCCGACGCGGTGGTGGACGCCGTGGGCCAGTCCTACAGCGAGCTCGGCGGCGACCGGCAGGAGCCGGCGCGCGCGGCCGCGGAGCAGGTGGAGGAGATGCGCGCGTTCCTCGAGCAGGCCACCCCGCAGGACTTCGCGAGGCCACCGGACGCCGGCGAGGGCCGGACGGCGGGGCCCGACCCCGGCTGACGCCGGACCGGTGGCCCGTCGACCTGTCCTGACCTGCGGCATCGCCCCGGCGGCGTCTCGATCCGAGACAATCGAGGGTCCCTGCGGGGGCCGTCGGGCCCGTACGATGCCGTGTTACCCATCACTTCGGCGTGGTGGTCGATGGCGAGGTGGCCCATGGACGGACGCGCCCAGAGCGCCCTCGGTCGCGCGCGTGAGTTCTTCGTCGACCGGGGCTCCGTGAGCGCCTCCGGCATCGTCCGTCCCGAGATCGTCGACTCCTGGGAACGCTCCCGGAACGCCGGGGTCGACGCGACCCAGCTCGACCTGCCCTACGAGCCCGACCTCGACTTCGACGGCAGCCTGTCCAACTGCGCGCGCCCGGTGCTCGACGACCTCGCCGAGCGGCTCTCGGGCATGTCCGTGGCCGTGGTGCTCACCGACGCCGACGGGCGCGTGCTCGAGCGCCGGGTCGGCGAGGGCGAGCTCCAGCGCCGCCTCGACGCCATCTCGCTCGCGCCCGGGTTCAGCTACGCCGAGGAGTTCGCGGGCACCAACGGGGTGGGCACCTCGCTCGAGAGCGCGATCCCGGCGCTGGTCGTCGGCGCCGAGCACTTCAGCGAGCGCCTGCAGGCCTTCGCGTGCGCGGGTGCACCGGTGCGGGGCCCCGACGGCGCGCTCGCCGGCATCCTCGACGTCACCTGCCTGCGCTCCGAGGCCAACGACCTCATGCGCTTCCTGGCCCAGCAGGCGGCCACCGACATCGAGGACGTCCTGCGCGAGCGCGGCGGCGTCGGCATCCGCCGGGTCATGGCCGCGTTCCGCGCCACCTGCGCGCGCACCGCCGGCCCGGTCCTGGCGCTCACCGACGACCTCGTCATGGTCAACCGCGCCGCCCGCGGCCTCTCGACCCTCGACCAGGAGCGCGTCACGGCACGGGCGCTGGAGCTGGGCGTGGGCGGGCGTCCCCACCAGGACCGCGTGCTGCTCGCCGGCGGCCCGGCCCGTCTGATGATCACTCCGGTGCCGGCCGAGCGGCCGGTGGGCGTCGTCGTGGAGGTCGTGCCCAGCCGCAGCAGTCTGCGGCTCGCGGGCGGCGACGACGCGAGCCGGAACTCCTCCTCCCGCACCGGAGAGCTGCCCGCGCCGCCACCGAACTCCGGGTCGTCGTCGGCGTGGTTCCCGCCGCCGCCCTCGTCGGTCGAGCGGCCGCTGCCCGGGCTCGCGGGCGACTCGCGGCCGTGGCGCACTGTCGCCGGGGCGCTGCGCGCGGCCGCCGGCGCGGCCCGCAGCACCGTGGTGCTCGGCGAGCCGGGCACCGGCAAGGCCGCCGCCGTCCGCGCCGCGCACGGCGAGGTCCGTCCCGGGGCCCGGTGGGTCACCGTCGACGGCGCCGACCCGGAGGCGGCCGTGACGCTCGCGGGCTACGCGGCCGAGGCCACCACCGCCGGTGCGGGCGCGGCCACCGTGGTCGTGCGGCACACCGAGGCCCTCGACCCGGCCGGCGTCGGCGCCCTCACCGCGCTGCTCGAGCAGGTCCCGCCGTCGTGGTGGGTGGTCGGGCTCATCACCGCGGAGCGCGCGCCCGAGGGGGGCCCGCTCGGCGGGATGCTCGCCGGGTTCGCCACCTCGGTGCTGGTCGAGCCCCTGCGGCGCCGGCCCGACGACGTCCCCCTGATCGCGGCCGCCCTGCTCGCCCGGCTCGCGCCGTCACGCCGCGCCCGGTGCACGCCCGAGACCGCGGCGCTGCTCACCGGCGCGCGCTGGCCGGGCAACGTCACCCAGCTCGCCGGGGTGCTGCGCCGCGCGCTCGCCGCGCGCCCCGCCGGCGACGTCGAGGCCGCCGACCTGCCCGCGGAGTTCGCGGTCAGCGGCACCCGCCGTCGGCTCACCCCGCTCGAGACCGCCGAGCGCGACCTCATCGTCTCGGCGCTGGTCGAGGCGAACGGCAACCGCTCGCAGGCCGCCAGCGCGCTCGGGATCGGCCGCGCGACGCTCTACCGGCGCCTGCGGGCCTTCGGCATCACCGACGTGGGCCGCTGAACCGGCCGAACCCGGTGACCATCGGCTCGTCGCGCTCCACCGTCTCGTCCGGGCGCGCGGGCGGCATGCCGACCTGGCGCGCGCCGACCTCGCCGGCCCACTGCGCACTCGCCCGCGCCGCGACGGCGCGGACGGCCTCGACCAGCTCGTCCTCGTCGAGCGCGAGCCGGCGCGCCGAGCACGAGAGGCCCAGGGCGACGGTGGCGGCACCGGAGGGCGAGACGACCGGGGCCGCGATGGTCGCGAAGCCGCCCGCGAACTCCTCGCGGTCGAGCGCGACGCCCGCGCGGCGGACCTCGTCGAGCTCGGCCCGCAGCGCGGACAGGTCGGTGAGCGTCGCCGGGGTCAGGCGGACCAGCGGGTCGCCCTCCTCGTCGACGGCCTCGCGGTACTCCGCCGACGTCGCGAGCAGGACCTTGGTCATGGCCAGGGCGTGCGCGTGCTCCGGCGCCACGTGGGTGCCCAGCCCCGGGTGCTTCGCGAGGCCCTGGTGGCCGCGCGAGTCGGTGACCGTCGCGACCACGATGCCGGTGCGGCGCACCAGGTAGGAGCGCTGGCGGGTGCGCCGGTAGAGCTCCGTGGTGGCCTCGGCCAGCACGGCGCCCGGGTCGGGGTCGCCGGGCACGGGGCTCGCAGCGGCGCTCGTGCCCCACTGGCCCCACGGGGGCGCGTCGGACAGGCGGCAGCGGCCCGAGGCGGCCCGCTCCGCGTACCCCGCCTCGCACAGGGTGTTGATCATGTACCGGGCGGTGGCGGCGCTCTTGCCGAGCTCCTCGGCGAGGTCCGTCGCGGACAGGCCGTCCGGGTGGTCCCCGAGCAGGCGCAGCGCACGCAGGACCGTCGCCGCGGTCTTCAGCGACCGCGACCCACCGCCCGCGGGCACCACGTCGTCGTCCACGTCCCCGACGGTAGGACCATCGCGGGGTGACGCCTGTCTCAGTGTGAGACGGCGCGACGACCGGGCGCCTGGAGGCGATCTTCGGCCCCCCGATCGGGTGCTGATGGATGCATCAGCGCAGGTCGAGGGGCTCGCCGGCCCCGGCGCGGGCCAGCGCGTGGCGGGTCGGCTCGCGGTAGAGGGGGTAGAGGTCGCCCACCGTCCGGTCGACCGCGGCGCGGTCCAGCCACGCCGGCGCCCCCAGTCGGTCGCGGCCTTCCGCCGTCAGCGCCACGGGCTGCGCGCCGGCGTGGGGCGGGTCGCCCAGCCCGGCGAGATCGCTCCCGCGCGCCAGCAGCCGCTCGACACCGCGGGCGCCGATCCGCCCGTACGACATGGTCTCGACCTCGAGCCCCGGCACGATGACCTTGGCGGTCACCGCCGACCCCGCGTCCGCGACCACCGTGAGCACGTCGAACCCGTCGAGCCGCGCGAGGAGGTCGTCGAGCAGCGCGCCCGGCTCGTCGAGGCCGGGGGTGTGCGGGAGGTCGGTGAACGCCACGGTCTCCCGCCGGGCGAGCACCGTGGGCGCCAGCAGCTCGCGCAGCGCCGCGGGGCCGCGCGCGGTCCAGTCGGCCATCGCCTCGAACGCGCGCCGCTCCTGCGGGGGCAGCGGGTGGGCCAGCTCGCGCTCCCAGTACCGGGCGTCGAACAGCGGGCGCACGGTGTCCAGGTCGGCGTGCGCGACCAGCTTGCGCACGCGCGCGGAGCAGAACTCGAGCAGCGCCTTCTGCAGCGCGACCTCGCGGTCGGGGTGCGCCGCCTCCCCGCAGGCGGTGATCGAGATGGGGTGCGGCGCGTCGGCCGGGTCGGTGTCGTACCCGACGACGTGCAGGTCGGTGACGCCGAAGGCCGTCGACGCGAGCTTCGGGACCACGGTGATCCCGACGTCGGCGAGGTGGTCGAGCAGCCGGCGGGTGTCCGGGTCGGTCACGCCCCCGGTGTCGATGACGACGCCGCGGTCGAGCGCCCGGAACGCCGTGGCGTTCCCGTCGCGCTGCAGCAGCTCGCCCAGGGCGTGCCCGACGGCCCGCTCGACGGTGTCGCCGGCGCCGCAGCCGTTGGTGATGACGGTGACGAGGCGTTCGTCCGCGGGCTGCCAGTCGAGGTCGACGGGGTAGGCGGCGGCGAACTCCGCGGGGACGAGCACCTCCTCGCCGGTGCGCCAGCGCGTGGTCGGCAGCCACCAGCGCGGCCGGTCGGGGTCGTACGCGGTGCCCGCGGGCAGGACGAGGGAGACCGGGTCGACGACGCGGTCGTCGCCGCGCACCGCCCGCAGCGCGGTGTACGAGTCGCGCACCGGCTCCAGCTCGCGCAGCCGGCGCGAGAGCAGCATCTCCTCGGCGAGCTCCGCGTGGGCCGCGACCCGGGCCCGCTCGGTCGACAGCCCGTAGCCGAACGCGCCGCTGCGCGGCCACTCGCCGCCGGGGTCGGCGTGGTCGGCGGAGACGACGGCGACGCCGGTGCGGTCGGCGGCGCGGAGCTCCGTGTCGCCCACCTCGCCGGGCGGCAGCGCCGCGTCGAGACCCGCGGTGACGTCGTCGAGGGAGGCCGTCATCCGAGCTCGTCCAGCGCGATCGGGCCGGCCACCGGCTGCGCCGAGAGCAGCCGGTCGTAGAGCGCGAGGACCGTCTTCGTCGAGATGTGTGGCGCGTACTCGAACGGTGTGGCCACCGCCTCGAAGTCCAGCTGTTCGATGACCGCGTAGGCGTCGCGGATCTCCTGGTGGGACAGCGGGATCTGCGCGTGGTAGGCCTTGTGCGCGGACAGCCCGACCGTGGTGCCGTCGGCGTCGAAGCTCGGCTTGAGCATGTCGCCGCAGAACAGGATCCCGCGGCGCTCGTCGTGCAGGACGTTGTGGCCGTCGAAGTGCCCGCCGGTGCGGTGGGCGACCAGGCCGGGCGCGAACACGTGGCGGTCGTCGAGCGGCCAGGTGACGCGGAAGGCCTTGGTCCACTCCAGGTCCCGCACGCCGATCCCGAGCACCGGCGGGTCGAGCTCGTCCTGGAGCTGGAACAGCGCGCCGTAGCCGTGCACGTGGCTCGCGCCGAGGGCGACGAGCCCGCCGCGGCGGCGCAGCTCGGCGATCGCCGCGTCGGGGTAGAAGCCGGCGCCCTCGAAGCCGACGAGCCCGTCGTCGGTCTCGATCACCCACCCGCAGGTGCCGAGCCCGACCTGCGGCTCGCACCAGAAGGCGGTGACGCCCGGCGTGACCTCCTCCCAGCGCGCCTCCCGGCCGGCGGCGAGGTCGGCGAACGCGCGGAACTCCCAGCCGTCCTCGGGCAGGGCGTTGCGGACGTCGACGCACACCGGGCACTGCGGCGGGACGTCGAACCAGCGTTGCCAGTGCCCGCAGTTGGTGCAGGTCCAGGGGCTCAGGGGCATGCCGCCTCCATCAGCAGGGTGTGCAGCGCGAGGTCGCGCTGCAGCGGGTACGGCCAGGCCGCCTCGCCGCGGACGGCGGCACCGAACGCGGCCAGCTGCCGGGTGAACGGGCCGGTCTGCGCGTCGAAGGCGACGGGCTCCGCCGCGCCGGTGGACGCGTCGATGCGGGTCAGCGTGCCGCCCGGGTCCTGCCCGAGCGTGTTCTCCGCGACCAGCTGCGCGCGGGTGCCGACGACCTCGAGCCGCCGGCGTGGCAGCGGGTCGGCGGTGGAGAAGCTGACGTGGTGTGACAGCAACGTGCCGCTCGCGGTGCGGCCGGCGAGCACGGCGGTGTCGTCGGGTGTTCCGGCGTCCGTGTCGTAGTCGTGCACCCGCGTCGCCGTGAGCGCGACGAGGTCGACGACGTCCTCGCCGAGCAGGCGTCCGGTGAGGTCGAGGCCGTGCGGGGCGAGGTCGATCATCGCGCCGCCCCCGGCGCGGGCGGGGTCCACGCGCCAGTTGTCGCGCCCGCCGACCGGGGTGCTCCAGTCCGCGGGCAGCCAGCACCCGTAGACGATCCGGACCGTGGTGACGACGCCGAGGTCGCCGCCGGCGATCCGCTCGGCGATCACCTCGTGGGCGGGGTGGAAGCGCTGGTCGAACGCGGTGCCGGCGAGCAGGCCGCCGGTGGCGGCGACCATCTTCTCGGCCGCCGGCACGTCGTGGGCCAGGGGCTTCTCGCAGAGCACCGGGATGCCCGCGGCCGCGACGGCCTCGACCACCGGCGCGTGCGCGTGGTTCGGGGTGGCGACGTAGACGGCGTCGAGGCCCGGCGCGGCGAGCAGGTCGTCGAGGTCGGCGTAGGCCGGCGACAGCCCGGCGAGCGCGGCCGGGTCGCGGTCGTGGACGCCGACGAGGTGCGCGGCGGGGTCGGCGGCGACGGCGGGCAGCACGTAGTCGCGCGCCACCCAGCCGAGGCCGACCACGCCCCAGCCGGTCACCACCGCTCCGGGAGGTCGACGAGCAGCCGGCGCGCGACGGCGTCGTCGGGCAGCGGGTCGGGCCAGGACGGCGGCAGGTAGGTCGCGGCGCGCGGCCCGTACTCGTCGGCCCACACGGCGTTCGGCCAGCGCCGGGTGCCCCCGGCGTAGAGCGGGTTGGGTCGCAGCGCGGCGGTGGGGGCCGGGTCGAGCAGCGCGGACTCGCCGCCGAAGCCGGTGAGGTCGCGGACGACGGCGACGGCCTCGGTGTCGACGAGGTCCTCGGCGGGCGCCGGGCGCGGGAGGCGGCGCTCGAGCGCGGCGGCGGTCAGCTCCTCCTCGCCGTAGCAGGACGCCTCGGGCAGCAGGGCCGCCCACGACGCGGGCGGGCGGGGGTGCCCGGGCTGGCCCGGGGTGTGGCAGTGGCCCGCGACCACGGCGCCGCCGGGACCGGCGTGCTGCGCGGCGGTCGCGAGCACCGCCGCCGGGTCGTCGAGGAAGTACAGGACGTCGTGCGCGGCGACGTAGCTGCTCTCGGCGGCCGCCAGCGGCCAGGGGTGGGCGAGGTCGGCGCAGACGAGGTCGACGTGCGCCGGCACGACGAAGCGCCGCGCGAGCCAGAGCTTGGCGAACACCACGTCGACGCCGGTGAGGTCGCGCTCGCCGTGCTGGGCGAGGCGGCGCAGCAGGTGCCCCGCACCGCAGGCGAGGTCGAGCACCGGGCGCCCGGCCGGCGGGTGGGCCGCGGTGAGCGCGAGGACCGCGAGCCCGGAGGGGTCGTGGTCGCGGTGCAGGAAGTAGTCGCCGACCCGTCCCAGCCCGAGACCCGTCACGGCGTCGCGCAGCGTGGTGGCGCGCAACGTCGCGCGCAGCTGGTCCGCGGGCGGCGGGGGCTGGTCCCACCAGTCGTCGTTGTCGGCGAGCAGCACGGCCGCGGCGTCGTCCGGGCGGCCGTCGTCGAGGGCGGCGAGCGCGGTGTCGCGGACCTCCTCGCGCCCGGCGCGCAGGTACGGGATCCCCTCGAGCACGGGCCAGCGCGTGGTCCCGTCGGTGAGGCTGTGCTCCGTGTCGGCGTGCAGGTCCGCCCCGGTCTCGGGGCTGCGCCGCGTCGCCGCGCTCACGGCAGCAGCCCGGCGGCGGCGAGCACCGCGTTCTGGTGCTCCTGCACCGGCGAGGCGTGCACGAGCTCGAGGTCGTCGAGCGCCTCGCGCACCGTGAACGCCGCGGCCCGCGCGTGGTGGTGCACCTGCAGCACGCGGTCGAGGACGTCGGCGGCGTGGAAGGTCGCGCCCAGCGGGCTCCCGGCGTCGGCGCGGGCGGCGAGCAGGCCGCGCACGCGGGTGCCGAGGTCGTCGGGCAGCGTGGCCAGGGCGCGCTCGGTGAGCCGGTCGACGACGCCGTCGAGGTGCTCCCCCAGCAGGGTCTCGCCGGCGAACCCGGCGTCGGGCAGGACGGCGTTGTGCAGGTGGTGGGCGAGCCCGAGCAGGAAGGCCTCGCCGCGGTCGGCGCCGTGGTCCAGCGCGAGCAGGGCGCCGTACACGGCGACGGCCCAGCAGTGCTCGCCGTGGTCCTCGGGCGGCTCCGCGATCAGCCGTGCCCGGCCCGGGGCCGTCGCCCCGGCGCGGGGCTGGCGGCACAGCGCGTCGACGAACGCCGGGAGCTCGACCCCTGAGACGTCTCCTGTTGTGCCCTGCGGCGCCGGCGCGGCGCGCAGCCACGCGAGCGTCGCCGGGTGCACCACGCCCTCGGCGACCTCGTCGATCGCGCGGCGCAGCACCCCCTGCACGGCGTCCCCGTCGAGGCCCGCGTCGGCGAGGACGGCGGCGTCGATGCCCGCCAGGCGCGCCCCGGCCACGGCCGCCGCGGTCTCCGCGTCCGCCACGGCCACCGGCTCGGCCCCGGCGACCAGGGCCGACCACGCCCGCACGAACGACCGCGAGGCCATCGACCCGGCGGCGTCCGCGGTGCGCACGCGCTTGAGGTCGCCGATCTCCCGCAGCAGCCCGGGGACCGCGGCGTAGCGGGCGGCGGGCGTGGCGGGGGCTGTCGCCGGGGCGGCCGTCACGCGGCGCCCGCGGCGATCCACTCGCGCAGGACCTGCTCCTGGCGGTGGAGGGCGTGCTCGGGCTGCGAGCCGTCGCGGGTGGTGGGCGCCTTGAAGAAGTAGCCGAGCTGCTCCTGGGCCCCGCCCTCGCCCCGGCGCTGTGCCTCGACGACGAGGCGCACGAGCTCGAGCACCAGCGGCGCCGCGAGCACCGAGTCGCGGGCCATGAAGTCGACCTTGATCTGCATCCGCTGGCCGAGGAAGCCGACCAGGTCGATGTTGTCCCAGGCCTCCTTCTCGTCACCGCGGGGGCGGTAGTAGTCGATGCGCACGACGTGGTCGGCGACCTCGTAGCCGAGGATGTCGTCGAGCACCGAGCCCTTGGTCGCGATCTTGCTCGACAGCGAGGCCGGGTCGTCGAGGACCTCGCCGTCGCGGTTGCCGAGGATGTTGGTCGAGTACCAGCCGTCGACGGTCAGCGCGCGGGAGCGGAAGGCCGGCGCCAGCACCGTCTTCATCATCGTCTGGCCGGTCTTGCCGTCCTTGCCGGCGACGGGCACACCGCGCTGCTCGGCGAGCTCGAGCAGGCCGGGCACGTCGGCGGACGCGCTCGGGGTGAAGTTGACGTACGGGCAGCCCTCGGTGATCGCGGCGTACGCGTAGAGCATGCCCGGGGTGATCGCGGCGTCGTCGACGTCCAGCGCCTTCTCGAACCCGTCGGCGCTCGCCAGGGCGGGCAGCGTGAGGTCGGGCCAGCGCTCGGTGGAGGCGAGGTTGACCACCGTCAGGGACTCGAGGTCGTGGTCGCGGCGGAAGCGGCGCAGGTCCTCGGCGATGTGGGCGACGCGGTCACGCAGGGACGTGACCGCGACCAGGTTGGTGCCGCGGGCGTTGCGGCAGTACTCCGGGTCGGCGACGGCCGGCCAGGGCTCGATCCCGGCGAGGGCCGGTCCGGCCGCCTCGATCTGGCGGTGGTCGAGGACGCCGTGGCCCTCGGCGGCCTTGGCGAGGTCGTCGCCGTCGACGTCCCAGCCGGCGAACACGAGCGACGTGTAGGGCACGAGACCCTCGGTGTCGGCGAGCGGGAGGCCCGCGGTGCCGATGCCGCCCAGCCTCATCATCTCGACGCCGGCGACCGCGGTCGTGGCGACCGCCCCGCCCAGCCCGACGATGGCCACTCCCGTGCGTGCTCTCTCGTCCACGCGGTCCTCCTCGACCTGACGTCCGGTCCCGTGTGGACCCCGCCGGACGTACCACCCGCTTCTCCTGGTCGAAACCGCGGATCCGCGACGAGCGGTCGGTGGACCTCGGTGAGCGGCGTCACGCGGCCCTGGCCTCGGCCCCGGAAAAGTCCGGGGTCGGGCACCCAGGCCGGGGCTCGCACGTTGACGGAGAGTCGGGAGGGACAGACCCGCAACCGACGGAGGAGGAGGCGTCATGGCCACGCTGACCAGGCCGCAGTACAACAAGGTCATCGCGGGGGTGTGCGCCGGGCTCGCGGAGCGTTTCGGCATGTCCGCGGGGGTCGTGCGACTGCTGTTCGTGCTCTCCTGCCTGCTGCCCGGCCCGCAGTTCGTCATCTACATCGCGCTGTGGGTGATCATGCCCAAGCGGTGACCCTCAGGTGCCGCTCAGCGCCCCGCCAGGCGATCTTCAGCCGTGGCGGGGACGCTGGCGTGCCCCCACAGTGAGGAGGCGCGCCATGGACGCGCTCGTGGTCGTGCTCGTCGTCGTCGTGCTGCTGGCCCTGGTCACCGGGGGTGCCGCGGTGCAGGCCGTCCAGCAGTACCAGCGCGGCGTCGTGCTGCGCTTCGGCCGGTTGCTGTCGACCGTGCGCCAACCGGGGCTGCGGGTCATCGTGCCGTTCGTGGACCGGATGCGGAAGGTCCCGGTGCAGACGACCGTGCTCGACGTGCCGTCGCAGAACGCGATCACGCGGGACAACGTGACGATCGGGGTCGACGCCGTCGTCTACTTCCGGGTCTCGGACCCGGTCCGCGCGGTGATCAACGTCGACGACTACCTGCGCGCGACGTCGCAGGTCGCCCAGACCTCGATGCGCTCGGTGATCGGCCGTGCCGACCTCGACACGCTGCTCTCGGACCGCGACGCGATCAACAGCGAGCTCAAGGCCGTGATCGACGCGCCCACCGAGGACTGGGGCGTGAGCATCGACCGCGTCGAGATCAAGGACATCGCGCTGCCCGAGGGCATGCGCCGGTCGATGTCGCGGCAGGCCGAGGCCGAGCGTGACCGCCGGGCCCGCGTCATCGCGGCGCAGGGTGAGCTCGAGGCGTCCGAGAAGCTCACGCAGGCCTCCGAGCGCATGAGCGCCGCGCCCGGCGCGCTCCAGCTGCGCCTGCTGCAGACCGTCACCGACGTGGCGTCGGACAAGAACTCGACGCTGGTCATGCCGCTGCCGGTGGAGCTGCTGCGGTTCTTCGAGAACGCCTCGCCCGCCCAGGTCGCGGCCGCTCCCGAGGCCGTGCGCCGCGCCATCGACGCGGCGGGCGGGACGGTGGCGCCGCCGGTGCCGGTGACCGAGGAGCCGGAGCAGGAGGTGCCGGTCACCACAGGTGACCGGGCAGATCCTTCGTGAGCTCGGCGAGCTCGCCGCGGGTGGTGGCGGCGTAGGCCGCCGCCACCCGTTCGTCGAACTCGGCGACGGTCAGCCGGCCGTTGCCGACGGCGCGCTGGAGCCGCTCGACCACGAGGTCGCGTTCGGCGTCGGAGGCCCGGACGTCTCGCACGACCCCATTATCCAGCGTCCGTCGGTTGCGCCACCCGGCCGAAGCGGGAGTCGGCGGGGTCGGCGAACACGTGCAGGCCGAAGGTCTCGGACAGCTCGCGGCACAGCGCGACCCCGCGCACCGAGTTGCCGTGCACGTCCAGGCCCGGCGAGTAGACGCCGAAGCCGAAGTAGCGCGGCAGGACGCAGACGATGTCGCCCGAGACCCCGCTCTTGGCCGGGATGCCGACCTCGTTGGCCCACTGGCCCGCGGCGTCGTACATCCCGCAGGTCATCATCACGCTGACGATGTCGCGGACGTACTCGCGCGGGACGGCCCGCTCGCCGGTCATCGGGTTGATCCCGCCCTTGGCCAGCGTGGCGCCCATGACGGACAGGTCGGCCGCGGTGACCGTGATCGAGCAGGCCGACAGGTAGGTCTCGACGACCTCGTCGACGTCACCGGTGATCATGCCCAGCGAGCGCATCACGTAGCAGATCCCGAGGTTGCGGTCGTTGCTGCGCAGCTGCGCGCGCAGGATGCGCTGGTCGACGGCGAGCGCCGGGTTGCCGGAGTACGCCCGGTAGCGCTCGAGGATGCGGTCGACCTTCTCGTCGACGTCGCGGCCCCGGACGAGGCTCGCCGCGACCAGCGCGCCCGAGTTGATCATCGGGTTGTGGGGCCGGTGGTGGACCTCGTCGAAGGTGATCGAGTTGAACGGGTCGCCCGAGGGCTCGACCCCGACGCGGGCGAGGGTGGCGTCCGCGCCGTTGTCCTCCAGGGCGAGCCCGTAGGTGAACACCTTCGACACCGAGTGCAGCGGGAACGGCACCGAGCAGTCGCCGGCCTGCCACTGGGTGCCGTCGACGTTGGTGCCGGCCAGCCCGAAGAGGTGGCGCTGCTCCTCCGGGGCGTCCTCCGGGTAGTAGCTGACGACCTGCTCCTCGCCGAACGCCTGGTACTTCTCGTGGAGCTCGTTGAGCTGCGCGCGGACGAGTTCCTGTTCCCCGAGGGCGACCACGATCGACATCCTGCCGTGTCACGCCCGGGTCAGGCGAGGACCTCCGGTCCGGCGCAGCCGCCCGAAGCGGGTCTGGTCGGGCGAGGCGAACATGTGCAGCCCGTAGCGCAGGGACAGCTCGCGGAACACCGCCTGGCCGCGCACCGAGTTGCCGTGCTCGTCGAGGCCCGGCGAGAACGTCGCCAGCCCGAGGCGTCCGGGCATCACCGCGACGATCCCGCCCGACACCCCGCTCTTCGCCGGGATGCCGACGTCGGTGGCCCACTCGCCGACGGCGTCGTACATGCCGCAGGTCATCATCACGCTGACGACGTCGCGGACGTGGCCGCTGCTCAGGGCCCGCGCGCCGGTCAGCGGGTTGAGCCCGCCGTTGGCGAGCGTGGCGCCGATCGCCGAGAGCTCGCAGGTGGTGACCCGCACCGAGCACATCGACAGGTAGACGCGCAGGTTCTCCTCGATGTCCCCGGTGAGCATGCCCAGCGAGCGCATGAGATAGCTGATCGCGAGGTTGCGGTCGGCCGAGGCCAGCTGGTCGGCGAGCAGCTCCTGGTCGACCTCGAGGTCGGCCACGCCGCTGAACGCCCGCATCCGCGCGAGGATCCGCTCGACCTTCTCGTCGGCAGTGTCGCCGTGCACGAGGTAGGCCGCGACGAGCGCGCCCGCGTTGACCATCGGGTTGTGCGGGCGCTGGTGCTCGTCGTCGAAGGTGATCGAGTTGAACGGGTCGCCGGAGGGTTCGACGCCGACGTGGCGCAGGGTCGTCTCGCGGCCGTTGTCCTCGAGCGCGAGGGCGTAGGTGACGACCTTCGAGATCGACTGCAGGGGGAACCGGAACTCGCAGTCGCCGACGGTCCACTGGGTGCCGTCGACCGACGTCCCGGCCAGTCCGAAGACATCCTCCTCGCCCTCGGCGGCCGGCAGGGCGATCGAGACGATGTCTTCCTCGTGCTCGTCCGCGTGGTGCTCGAGCAGCTGCTCGAGCTGTTCCTGGACCAGCGCCTCCTCGGCATCGCTCACCACGGGCGCGCATCCTCTCTCCCGCTCGGTGGGTGCGCCGCGCGGGGATCCGGGGCATGCTCTTCGGGGTCCGGTGACGAGGCCGGCGCGCACCCCTGAGGTCTGCCATGGAACGCCCTCTCACCCGCCGTGAACAGGAGATGCTCGCCCGGATCGCGGCGTGCGAGACCGACGCGGACCCGGCCTTCGTGGACCGGATGGGCGGCGGTCCGGCCCGCCGCCCGCGCCGGCGCGCGACCTGGGCGCCGTGGTTCCTCGTGGCGCTCCTCGCGGTCGTCGGCGTGGCCCTGCTGGTCGTCCCCGGCGTCCTCGTGCTCGCCGCGGTCGCCACGGCCGTCCTCGTCGTCGCCCCCGTGGCCCTCATCGCCTGGGCCCTCCACCAGGGCCCGCCCCGCCGCATGTGAGCGGAATTCCCGGCTATGGCCGGGAATTCCGCTCACGTGAGCTTGGCGAGGGCCTTCGTGATGCGCTGCTCGGACACGGGGCCCGGGGTGCCGACGTCCTGGGCGAACAGGCTCACGCGCTGCTCTTGCAGCATCCAGGCCACGGCGTCGTAGGCGTCGCGGTCGAAGCTGCGCGGCTCGGCGGCGGCGCGGGTGCGCTGGGCACGGTAGGCCGCCTCGACCCGGTGCGCCTCCGCGGTCGCCTCGGCGTCGCGCACGGGGGCGGTCGGGAGCTTCTCCAGGCGACGGCGCGCGGCCCGCAGGTAGCGCGCCACGTCGGGCAGGCGCGCCACCGGGGTGCGGGCGACGAAGCGGTCGCCGACGAGCACCTGCAGCTGGCCCCGGACGTCGTCGAGGGCGTCGGTGAGAAGGCCCCCTGGGCGTTGCGCGAGCTCCTGGACCGCCAGCTCCACCTGGCCGGCCTCGCCGAGCACGGTCTCGGCGCGGGAGAGCACCTCGGCCGCCGCGGCGGGCAGGCGCGCGGCGACGTGGGCGCGCAGCCGCTCGAACGCCGCCGGGTCCCACGCCGGGCCGCCGCCGGTCGCGACGAGGGCGTCGATCGCGGTGTCCACGCAGTCCTCGGCGAGCGCGTCGACGTCCCGGTAGCCGCCGGTCGTCATCGCCCCGCGCAGGCGCAGCACGGCGCGGTTGTCCAGCGAGCGCACCAGCGAGCGCGCCGGCGAGGTGATCGCCAGCCGCAGCAGCCGCCGGGTGCCCGCCCGCATCGCGTCGCGGGCCTCGAAGGCGGAGTCGAACACCCGGATGTCGACGGCGCGCCCGGTGTCCACCAGCCCCAGGTGCGCGGTCACCGTGCCGCCGGCACGCCGCTGCTCGCGGGTCCTGGGCAGCTCGCCCACCTCGGCGAACGAGGTGAGGCCCCGACGCTCGGCGCCGTCGGCGACGGCCGCCACCGCCGCCCGCGTCGCCGCGGCGTGCCGGCGGCGCAGCGCCCCGAGGTCGGGGCCCTCCGCCACGGTCCCGCCCTCGTCGTCGGTCACCCGGAAGGTCAGCCGCAGGTGCGACGGGAGCCCCGCGACGTTCCAGGCGTCGATGGGTACGTCGAGCCCGGAGAGCCGCCGGACCGCCTCCGACAGGGCGGGCAGCAGCGGCTGGTCGGGCGCGGGCTTCCCGTCGTGCGCCAACCGGGCGAGCAGGGCGCGCGCGGAGTCCGGCGCGGGCACCAGCGAGCGCCGCAGGTTCTTGGGCAGCGAGCGCACCAGCGCGGTGAGCATCTCCTCGCGCAGCCCGGGCACCTGCCACGCGAGGTCCTCGGCGCGCACCTGCCCGAGCACCGCCAGCGGCACGCTCACCGTCACGCCGTCGCTCTCGGCGCCCGGCTCGAACGCGTACGACAGCGGCAGCGTCAGCCCGCCCGAGGTCCAGGTGTCGGGGTACTGCTCGGCGGTCGGTGCCTCGCCCGCCAGCAGCGCCTCGGGGTCGAGGTCGAGCAGGTGCGGGTCGCGCCGGGACGCCTTCTGCCACCACCGGTCGAAGTGGCGCACCGAGACGACGTCGGCGGGCACCCGCGCGTCGTAGAACGCGAGGATCGTGTCCTCGTCGACGACGAGCTCGCGGCGCGCACGGCGCTCCATCTCGGCCACCTGCTCGAGCCGCTCGCGGTTGCGGGCGACGAACGCGTGGCGGGTGTTCCACTCGCCCAGCACCAGCGCGTGCCGCACGAACAGGTCGCGGGCCACCTCGCGGTCGATGCGCGCGTAGTCGACGGTGCGGTCCATCGCGAGCGGCACCCCGAACAGCGACACCCGCTCGGTGGCGACGGCGGTGCCGCGCCGCTTCGACCAGCGCGGCTCGGAGTGGGTGCGCGTGACGAGCTCGCCCGCGGCCTCCTCGACCCACGCCGGGTCGACGCCCGCGACCGTGCGCGCCCAGAGCCGCGAGGTCTCGACCAGTTCGGCGGCCATCACCATCGTCGGCGGGCGCCGGGCCAGCGTCGAGCCGGGCCAGATCGCGAACCGGGCACCGCGCGAGCCCTCGTACTCGACCAGGGCGCGCTTGCGGGGCTTCCCGGTCTTCGGGTCCTTCGGCGGCTCCTGGGCGAGCCCGATCTGGGAGAGCAGCCCGGTGAGCATCGCCTGGTGGATGCGCCGGCCCAGCTCCTTGGTCATCTCCGCGCCCGGCTCGTTGCGCGTGAGCCCGAGCTCGTCGCCGAGCTGGCGCAGCTGCGCGGCCAGGTCCTGCCACTCGCGGATGCGCAGGTGGTTGAGGAACTCCGCCTGGCAGCGCTTGCGGAACTGGTTCGACGACAGCTCCCGGCGGCCCGCGCGGATGTGCTCCCACAGGTGCACCCACGACAGGAAGTCCGAGCGCGGGTCGGTGAACCGCGCGTGCGCGGCGTCGGCCTCCTCGGTCTTCTCCGCCGGGCGCTCCCGGGGGTCCTGCGCGGACAGGCCCGCGGCGATCACCGTGACCTCGTGCAGGCAGCCCAGCTCGTCGGCCGCCAGCACCATGCGCGCGATGCGCGGGTCGACGGGCAGGCGCGCGAGCCGCCGGCCGATGTCCGACAGGCGCGTCGCGTCGCCGTCGACCAGCGCGCCGAGCTCGGTCAGCAGCCGGACGCCGTCGCGGACCGCGAGCCGCTCGGGCGGGTCGACGAACGGGAAGTCCTCGACGGGCCCGAGCTTGGCGCCCGCCATCTGCAGGATCACCGACGCGAGGTTGGTGCGCTGGATCTCGGGGTCGGTGAACTCGGGGCGCGCGTCGAAGTCGTCCTGCGCGTACAGCCGGATGCAGATGCCGTCGGCGACGCGCCCGCAGCGCCCGGCCCGTTGGGTGGCCGAGGCCTGCGAGATCGGCTCGATCGGCAGCCGCTGGACCTTGGTGCGCCGCGAGTACCGCGAGATGCGCGCGAGGCCGGGGTCGACGACGTAGCGGATGCCCGGCACGGTCAGCGAGGTCTCGGCGACGTTGGTCGCGAGCACCACGCGCCGCCGTCCGCCCCGCGCGGGCTCGAACACGCGGTGCTGCTCCGCGGCCGACAGGCGGGCGTAGAGGGGCAGGACGTCGAGGTCCTCGACGTGCGCCTGGTCGGCGTGCTCGCGCAGCGCGTCGGCCGCGTCGCGGATCTCCCGCTCGCCGGAGAGGAAGACGAGGACGTCGCCGTCCGGGCCCTCGCGGCGCAGCTCGTCGACCGCGTCGACGATGCCCTCGACCTGGTCGCGCTGGTCGCCCTCCTCGTCGACCAGGGGGCGGTAGCGGATCTCGACGGGGTAGGTCCGGCCGGACACCTCGATGACCGGGGCGTCGCCGAAGTGCCTGCTGAAGCGCTCGGGGTCGATCGTCGCCGAGGTGATGACGACCTTGAGGTCGGGGCGGCGCGGCAGGAGCTGGGCGAGGTAGCCGAGCAGGAAGTCGATGTTGAGGCTGCGTTCGTGCGCCTCGTCGATGATCAGTGTGTCGTAGCGGCGCAGGAGCCGGTCCTGCTGGATCTCGGCGAGCAGGATCCCGTCGGTCATCAGCTTGACCAACGTGTCGTCGCTCGCCCGGCTGGTGAACCGGACCTGGTAGCCGACGGTGTCGGTGCCCGTCGTGCCGAGCTCCTCGGCGACGCGCTCGGCCACCGTCCGCGCGGCGATGCGCCGCGGCTGGGTGTGCCCGATCGTGCCGAGCACGCCGCGGCCCAGCTCGAGCGCGATCTTCGGGAGCTGCGTGGTCTTGCCCGACCCGGTCTCGCCCGCGACGACGACGACCTGGTGGGACTCGAGCGCCGCGCGGATGTCGCCGACGCGGTCGGTGATCGGCAGGGCCTCGGGGTAGGTGACGGCCGGGACCGACGCGCGGCGGCGGGCCAGGCGCTCCTCGGCGGCGGCGACGTCGCCGGCGATCGTGTCGAGCGTGCCCGCCCGCTTGCCGGCGTCGCCGATGCGCTCGGCGCCGGCGATGCGGCGCCGCAGCCGGTGGGCGTCCGCGAGCCCGAGCGCGGCGACGCGCGCGGCGAGATCCCCGTCCGCGACGGTCGCGGGGTCGGTGGCAGCGGGCACCGGGCGGACTCCTCCTGGGTCGGGGTGGGGGACCGTGTCCCGAGGACACGGGACCACGACGGGACCACGCTCACTGGTGGTCCCGCACCTCCATTGTCAGCGCAGGCGCGGACCAGGCTGTTCCCGACGGTTCTGGTCACGGAGCGAAACCGATACTAGACTGTTCGAGTGACTCGGTTGGCTGTCTTCGTCGACAGAACGTAACCTCTTGCCCGAGATCACGGCGTTCCGGTCACCCGGGGTGACGCCGACGACGACGAGACGCAGGGGTGGTGAGCGTGGCGGACGGACGGCCCGACACCGAGCTCGCGGTGCTCGCCGCCGGCGGCGACCAGGCCGCCTTCGCGGAGCTCATGACGCGCCACCGTGCCCGCCTCTACGCGGTGTGCCGCCGCGTGACCTGCCACGACCAGGACGCCCAGGAGGCCCTCCAGGAGACGATGATCATCGCCTGGAAGCGGCTCGGGGAGTTCGACGGCCGGTCGGCGGTCGGCACCTGGCTCTACCGCGTGGCCACCAACGCCGCGATCGACGAGGTCCGCCGCCGCAAGCGCACCCCCGAGCCCGCCGAGACCGTGCCCGAGCCGACCCCGGTGCGCGGCGCCGACGGCGGTGTCATCGCCCGCATGGACGTCGACCGCGCGCTGGCCCAGCTGCCCCCGCAGTACCGTGCGGTCGTGGTCCTGCGCGAGATCTGCGATCTGTCGTACACCGAGATCGCCGAGCTGCGCGACATCCCCGTCCAGACCGTCAAGTCCCAGCTCTCCCGGGGCCGCCAGGCGCTGGTCGAGCTGCTGACGGACCCTGCCCGTACGGCATGACCGGTGATCCGCCGCCCCGAGCGTCGGCCCGTGGTGCTCCTCCGGCGCCCCACGTGCAGGCCGCCGGCACGGGCAGCCCGGTCGGGCCCGTCACCACCCGGCTCGTCGCCCTCTGCGCGGACACGCGCGACCGCCTGCGCACCCCCGAGCTGCGCGACCGCCTCGACGCGCTGGTGACGCGGCTGTCCGAGCCCCGCATCCGCGTGGCCGTCGGCGGCCGGATGAACGCCGGCAAGTCGACGCTGGCCAACGCGCTGCTGCAGGAACGGCTCGCGGCCACCGGGGCCACCGAGACCACGCGGCTGGTGACCTGGTTCCGCCACGGCCACCAGGCCCGCGTCCGCGTGCACCACCGCGACGGCACCGACCGCCTCCTGCCGCTGGGGCCGGGCGGGGTCGGCGCGACCGTGAGCACCCCCGGGGAGGAGATCTCCCACCTCACCGTCGAGACGCCCAACGACGCGCTCACCCGGTACACCCTGATCGACACCCCGGGCATGGACTCGCTGTCGAAGCTCGACCCGGACTCGCTCGCGGCGCTGGGCGACGCCGACGCCGTCGTCTACCTCATGCCCCACCCCGGCGAGCGCGACGTCGAGGCCATCGACGCGGTCCGCGGGTGGGCCGGCGGGCTGCGCCTCGGCGCGGCGAACATGCTCGGCGTCCTGTCCCGCATCGACACCCTCTCCGGCGAGGACGACCCCTGGCCCACGGCGCGCCGCGTCGCCGACCGCTACGCCCAGGAGCTGCGCGCGGTGCTCTCCGACGTCGTCCCTGTCGCCGGGCTGCTCGCCGAGACCGCGCGCGGTCCCGACTTCTCCGAGACCGACGCCCGCGCGCTGCGCACGCTCGCCGAGGCCGACCGCGCCGGAGTGCTCCGCAAGCTGCGCACCGTGCAGCGCTTCCGCGGCTGGGCCGAGGCCCCGCTCGCCGAGGACGAGCGCGAGCGGCTGCTCGACCTGCTCGGGCTGCACGGGGTCCGAGTCGGGCTGGAGCTGCTCGACGAGGGCCGGCGCTCGACACCCGCGCTGCTCGAGGGGTTCGCGCTGCGCTCGGGCGTCGAGGCGGTGCTGGAGCGGATCGAGACGGTGTTCGTCGCCGGCGCCGACCGGCTGCGCGCGAGCGCGGGCATCGCCGCGCTCGAGCACCTGTGGGAGGCCCCCGACGAGGTCGACCGGCGCGCCCTGCGCACGCTGCAGTCCGAGCTCGACCGGCTGCGCCTCGAGCCCGCGCTGCGCCAGGTGGACCTGGCCGCCGCGCTCGTCGACCTCGAGAACGGCCGGATGCGCCTGGGCGACGAGGACGTCGCGCGCCTGCGCGACCTCGCGACCGGGGCCGACGACGCCCGCCGCCTCGGGCTCCCCGCCGACGCCGGCGCCGACGCGATCGCCGCCGCGGCCACCGCCCAGATCCCGGCGTGGCGCCGGCTCGAGGCCCGCCCGTCGCGGGTACTGCAGCGCCACGTGCGCACCGCCCGCGAGCTGTGCGAGCACATGCTGTTCGCCGCCGGAGGAAGAACGGCCGCGCCGACGCCGCCGACCTGGCAGGCTCGGACACCGAGCTGATGACGATCGTCCGGCAGGAGACGACGCGGAGCAGAGCTCGACCATCGGGAGGGGAGGTCGCGGTGGGGGTGCCGCCCCGCGCCGGTCCGCCCAGGGCCGTCCTCGGGCCCTACGTGGTGCAGGACCTCGTCCACCGCGGGCGCTCGGGCGAGGTCGTGCGCGCCCACGACACCGCCCACGACCGCGTCGTCGCCCTCAAGCTGCTCGCCCCCGACACCGCCGACCGCGAGTACCGCGCCCGCTTCGACCGCTCGTGCGGCGTCGCGCGGACGCTGCGCGAGCCCCACGTCCTGCCGGTGCTCGACTTCGGCGAGACCGGCGGGCGCCTCTTCGTCGCGACGCCCCTGCTCGCGGGCCCGGACCTCGGCGCCGTGCTGCACCGCGAGGAGGTCCTCGACCCCGCCCGCGCGGTCGGTGTCGTCGAGCAGGCGGCGCGGGCCCTGGCCGCCGCCCACGCGCGTGGGCTCGCGCACCGCAACGTCAAGCCGGCCAACCTGCTCTTCGCCGATGTGGGCGCCACCGAGCTGCGCGTCGGCGACTTCGGGCTGGTCTCCCGCAACGGGCTCTCGCTCGACCACACCGCGCCCGAGCGCTTCCGCGGCGGCGCGACCGACCACCGCGAGGACGTCTACGCGCTGGGCTGCGTGCTCTTCACGTGCCTCACCGGCGCCCGGCCCTACCCGGGGCGCAGCCTGCCCGAGCGGATGCGCGGTCACCTCGAGGGCCCGATCCCGCGGCCCTCGGAGGCGCGGCCGGGCGTGCCCGCGGCGTTCGACGCGGTCATCGCCGGCGCGCTGGCCAAGACCCCCGCGGAGCGCACCGGGACCGTCGGGACCCTGGCGGCGGCCGCCCGCGCCGCCCTCGGCTGAAGAATTCCGGGGGTTCCCGGAACATCTCCGCCCCCTCGCGTCGTCACAGACGCGAACGGCCCGCCGACGGCGGTGGGCCCGCCCGGGGAGGCGTGGGATGAGCGGCACCGACACCACCGGTGACATGTACTTCAGCGCGGACGGCGGCGTGTACGACGCCTCCGGAACCATGATCGGCACCTACGAGACCGACGACGCCGGCCGCGTCGACCTGGTCACCACCGACACCGACGGCGACGGCGTGCTCGACACCTCGGTGGCCGACACCGACCACGACGGGTCCTTCGAGACCGGCATCGTCGACACCGACGCCGACGGCTACTACGACACGATGGTGCTCGACACCGACGGCGACGGGGACTACGACACCGCCGCGGTCGACACCGACCGCGACGGCCAGGCCGACACCACCGCCCACGACCCCGCCGGCTTCTGATCTCGATGGCCGCCCCGGGCGCCGAGCGGGCGGCGCTGGTCGAGCTGTGCATCGACCTCGCCGACCGGCTGCGCGCCGACGGACCCGGACTCCGGGCCCGCCTGCACCGCGGCCTCGCCGACGTCGGGGTGGTCCCGATCGAGCCCGACGGCCTGACCTTCGACGGCGCCCACCACGACGCCGTCGACCGCGAACCGACCGCCGACCCCGCCCGCGACCGTACGGTCGCGAGCACCGAACGCACCGGCTACCTCGACCACGGACGCGTCCTGCGCCGGCCCGAGGTCGTCGTCTACGCCCTCGAGACCACCCCCGACACCACCCCCGACCCCGGAGACGACCGATGAGCACGCACCCGCTGACCGACGAGGTCCTGGCGCTGGTGGCGCAGGTGCGCGCGGTCGCGGTCGAGGACGACGAGACCGCCGCCGCCGAGGCGCTCGACGGCGACGTCGCCCGCCTCGCCCGGGGCAGCGCCGCCGTCGTCGTCGTGGGGGAGAAGAAGCGCGGCAAGAGCTCGCTGATCAACGCGCTGATCGGGCGCCCGGGCCTGCTGCCCGTCGACGCCGACGTCGCCACCTGCGTGCACGTGATCGTGTCCCACGGCCCGGACGGCGTCACCGTCGTCGAGGGCGGCGGGAGCGAGGGGCGCGAGGTGCCGCTCGACGCGCTCGCCGAGTACGCCGCGCTCGACCCCGGGGCGCGCGCCCCCGAGCACGAGGACGTCAGCCAGGTCCGGGTCCGCGTGCCCGCGCCCCTGCTGGCCGGTGGGCTCGAGCTCATCGACACCCCCGGGGTGGGCGGGCTGGTCGCCGGCCACGCCGCGCTGACCCTCGCGACCCTCGACCGCGCCGACGCCCTGGTGTTCGTGCTCGACGGGTCGAGCGAGATCACCGCCTCGGAGCTCGCGTTCCTCGAGAAGGCCACCGAGCGCATCACGACCGTGGCCTTCGCGCTCACCAAGATCGACCTGTTCCCGGCGTGGGAGGAGGTGCGGGCGCGCAACGTCGAGCTGATCGCGCAGCACGCCCCGCGCTACGCCGGCGCCCCGTGGTTCGGGGTGTCGAGCCGCGCTGCCGCCGACGCGATCGCCGCCGAGGCCGACGGCGAGCCCGAGGAGGCCGCGCAGGAGCGCGCGGCGAGCGGGATGGACCCGCTGTCCGACCACCTCGCGGGCCTGGCGCAGAACGCCGACGGGCTGCGGCTCGCGAGCCTCGCGCACCAGAGCGCGGCGCTGGCCAAGCGCCTGTCCGCGCTGCAGGTGCGGCACGCGCTGTCGCTGTCGCTGAGCCCGGAGTTCGCGGCCTCGGTGAAGCGCGAGAAGGAGGCGCTGACCGCGCTGCAGGGCCAGAACGCCACCTGGCGCCAGACGCTCGGCGAGCGCTCCGCGCGCCTCGAGCAGCGCATGCGCACCGAGCTCGCCCGCCGTCTCGAGGACCTGCGCAAGGAGGTCGGCGACCAGATCGCCACCGGGTCCAGCAAGGTCTTCGACGCCGTGGCTACCGACCTGCCGCCCCGCGCGCAGGCGCTGTGGATCGAGCTCGACACCCTGCTGCGCCGCGAGCTCACCGCGCTCGGCGAGGCGCTGCTCGCCGACCTCGAGGGCGTCGAGGTGGACCTCGCCGGCGTCGTCCCGGACGCCCCCGAGCGGCTCGCGCAGCTCCCGGAGGCCGCGCGCGGCCAGGGCAGCACGAGCTTCGCCGAGCAGGGGATCATGGCTGCGGGCCTCGGGATGGGGCTCGGTCACCTCGTGGCGCTGGTGGTCGCGCCGCCCATCGGCATCCTCGCGGGCATCGGCGCCGTCGGGTTCTTCTCCTGGCGGCGCTGGAGCAAGGAGCGGGGCGCGCGGAGCCGCGAGGACGCCCGCCGCTACCTCGGCGAGGTGGCCACCCGCCTGAACAACGAGATCCCGCCGGTGGTCGCGCAGGCCGTCGCCGGCGCCCGCGAGGTGCTCGGCCGGCAGATCACCACGGCGCTCGCGGCGGAGAAGGACCGGCTCACCGCGAGCCTGGCCGAGCACGAGAAGAACCTGGCGAGCGAGAAGAGCGCGCTGGCCCGCCGCAAGGCCGAGGTCGACGCGCGGCTGAAGAAGCGCAACGAGCTGAGGGAGACCGCCGAGGCGCTGGCCGCCCGGCTGTCGGAACGGAAGGAGTCGCCGTGACCGCGCCGCAGGAGGCCGGGGGTCAGGGCCTGGACCACTGGCTGGACATGTCCCGCTACCCCGACACCGACCCCGACACCGTGCTCTCGCCCGACGACCAGGGCCTGCTGACCTCGGCGCTCGCCGTCGACGACGGCGCGCTGCCCGACAGCGTGTGGGAGCACATGCTCGCCGTCGTCACCGGGGGCGATGTCGCCGACGACGCCGCCGACGACCCCGTCGGCGAGGACCCGGCCCCGGACGACCCCGCCGACGACGCCTGGGCCGCGGACCCGGGGCACGACGTCCACGACCCCGCCGACCCGGCCGTCGACGACGGGGCCGGGCACGAGGTGCACGACTGGGACGCCGGCTGGGACGGCGGCACGGTGTGACCGGCTGGGACCTCGCGATCGACTTCGGGACCTCGTTCACGACGGCGGCCACGCTCGTGCGCGGCCGCACCGAGGTCCTGGAGATCGACGGGTCGAAGTACGTGCCCTCGCTGGTCTGCCTCGACGACGACGGCACGATCCTCACCGGCCGCGACGCGGTCAACGAGGCGGCGATGGCGCCCGACCGCACCGAGCGGGTGCCCAAGCGCGCCCTGGTGGCCTCCGAGCAGGTGCTGCTGGGCACGCGGACGGTGACGACGGTCGACCTCGTCGCCGCGGTGCTCGCCCGCGTCGCCGGGGAGGCCACGCGCCGCTGCTCGGGGCAGCGCCCGTCGCGGGTCGTCCTGACCCACCCCGCCCGCTGGCAGGCGGGCGGCACCGAGCTGCGCCGGCTCACCGAGGCCGCCGAGCGCGCCGGGCTGGGCGAGCCCGACCTCGTCGCGGAACCGGTGGCCGCCGCGCACCACTACGTGCGCACCGGGGAGGCCGTGCCCGACGGCGGCATGATCGGCGTCTACGACTTCGGCGGCGGCACCTTCGACACCGCCGTCCTGCGCCGTCGCCGCGACGGGTTCGAGCTCGCCGGCTCGCCCGGCGGGGACGTGGCCCTCGGCGGCGAGGACCTCGACGCCGCCTTCATGGAGATCCTCGCCGAGCACGCCGAGGCGCTCGACCCCGACACCTGGAACGCGCTGTGGGAGGCCGAGGGCCGGGTCGCCGAGCGCCACCGCACCCTGCTGCGCCGCGACATCACGCAGGCCAAGGAGGCGCTCTCCCGGCTGCCCGCGGTGAACCTGTGGGTCGCCGGCTACGACGACGAGATCCGCGTGACGCGCCGGGAGTACGAGAAGGCCGTCGAGCCGCTGCTCGCGCGCAGCGTCGCCGAGCTGCAGGACACCGTCGCGCGCGCCGGGACCACCCCCGACGGCCTCGTCGACGTCTACCTCACCGGCAGCACCAGCCGGACCCCGCGGATCAGCGCGCTGCTCGCCGAGCTGCTCGGGCACGTGCCCGGGATGCGCGACGACCCGAAGGCGGTCGTCGTGCTCGGGGCGCTGTCCACCGTCCCGGGGTCGGTGAGCGCCACCCAGCACGTCCGCCTCCCCCCGCGGGTCCGCGACCAGGGCCGGCGGCCCCCGGCGGGCCCGACGCCCCCGCTGACCCCGGTCGGGTTCGCGGTGCCGACACCTCCGGGCGGCGCGACCGCGACCGTCCGGCGCTCGCCGAGCGGCGACGTGACGATCCGGGCGGGGCGCCACCACGCGCCCGCCGAGGACGCCGTCGACCGCGAGGCCGCCACCCAGCTCGCCCGCGAGATCGCGTCGATCGCCGAGGCGGCCGGGGTCTCCGACCTCGTCGGCGCGGTGTCCCCGACCGTGCGCGCCGGCGACACCGCCGAGGCCCTGCGGCGCCCGCTGGTCGCCGCGGCCGAGGGGGTCGGCACGGCGATCGGGACCCGGCACACCCCGTTCCCGGGGCTCCCGCCCGAGCTCGCGCTGCAGGTCCTGCGCGAGGGGCGCGCGGAGCTGGGGCAGCTCGGCCAGGCCCTCACCCGGCTCGACGGAGTGACGGAGCGCCTCGCGGCGTGGTGAGGCGGGATCGCCGCCGACGTGGTCGGATCGGTGGGGACATGACCGCACCACCACCACGGAGGACCCGTGTCCCACACCGCGCCCGGGCGCACCACCGCGGCGCCCGCCGTCCTGACCGGCCTGCGGGTCGCCGCCTCGCTGACCGTCCTGGCGCTGCTGTTCCAGTTCGTCACCGCCGGCGGGTTCGTCGGCCAGCCGGGCGGCGAGGCGGCCGAGGGCCTGCACGCGACCGGGGCGATCGTGCTGCACGTCGTGGCCGGGCTGACCGTGATCGCCGCGGCGGTGCTGTGGCGCGCGGGCGCGGCGCTGTGGCCGACGGTGCTCGCCGCCGTGGTGTTCGCGCTGACCTTCGTGCAGGCGTACGTCGGCAGCCACGGACCGCTGTCGGTGCACATCCCCGGGGCGATGGTGCTCACGATCGGCGCCGTCGTCGTCGCGGCCTGGTCGTTCGCGCCCTCGGCGCGCTAGGGACCCCCGTCCTCCTGACGCCCGCCGTGGGCGGCTGCGTCACGATGGCGGCATGAGCAGCGGGTGGGACCCGGCGGCGGAGGCCGCGGCGCGCACCGACCCGTCGCGGCTCGCGCTGCGCGAGCTGCTCGACGAGGTCGCCACGCGGATGGAGGCGCTCGGGCGCACGCGTGACCGCACCGAGGGCCTGCTCGACGCGGTGCTCGCCGTCGCCTCGGGCCTGGACCTCGACGCGACGCTGCGCCGGGTCGTGGAGGCCGCGGTCGACCTCGTCGACGCCCGCTACGGCGCGCTCGGGGTGCTCGCCGCCGACCGCCGCTCGCTGGCCCGCTTCGTCCACGTCGGCATCGACGAGGCGGCGCGCGAGCGGATCGGCCGGCTGCCCCACGGCGAGGGTCTGCTCGGCCGGCTGATCGTCGACCCGCGCCCGCTGCGGCTCGACGACCTCGCCGCGCACCCCGCGTCCGTCGGCTTCCCGCCGCACCACCCGCCGATGGGCTCGTTCCTCGGCGTCCCGGTGCGGGTGCGCGGCGAGGTGTTCGGCAACCTCTACCTCACCGAGAAGCGGGACGGCCCGTTCACCGAGGACGACGAGGCCGTCGTGGCTGCGCTGGCCACCGCGGCGGGCGTCGCGATCGACAACGCCCGGCTCTACGGGCGCACCGCGACCCTCATGCACGAGGCGCAGCGCCGGGAGCGCTGGCTCGAGGCCACCGGGGAGATCACCACCGAGCTCCTGCGCGGCACGCACGCGGCCGAGGCGCTCGCGCTCGTCGCCCAGCGCGCCGGCGAGCTCACCGACGCCGGGTGCGCGCTGATCGTGGAGCCCGTCGACGAGGCGACGATGACGGTGACGGCCTCGGTGGGCGGCGAGGACGCGTTCCCGCCCGGCCGGCGACTCGCCACGGCCGACACCCCGCTCGAGGCGGTCGCGGCCTCCCGCGCGCCCCGGCGGGAACCGTTGCTGACGTTCCCGGACGCCGCCCTGGGCCCCTCGCTGGTGGTGCCGCTGCGCGCCGGCGACGACGTCTCCGGCCTGCTCGTGGCGGGCCGGGAGCCCGGGGCGCCGGAGTTCGACGCCGAGCAGCTCCCCGTCGTCGCGGCGTTCGCCGACCAGGCCGCGCTGGCCCTCGCCCTGGCCGCGAGCCGGCGCGCCGAGCGCGAGCTCGACGTCCTCGCCGACCGCGACCGCATCGCCGCCGACCTGCACGACCACGTCATCCAGCGCCTCTTCGCGGTGGGCCTGGGCCTGCAGAGCGCCCAGCGGCGCGCGGCCCGCACCGACGTCGCCGAGCGGATCGCCGACGCCGTCGACCAGCTCGACCAGGTCGTGCGCGAGATCCGCACCAGCATCTTCGACCTGCACGCCGACCCCGCCGGCCGCCCAGGGCTCGGCGGGCGCATCCGGGCGGCGGTCACCGAGCTGACCGCGCACGGCGCGCTGACGCCGGTGGTGCGCGTGACGGGGCCGGTGGACGTCGTGCCCGACGACCTCGCCGACCAGGTCGAGGCCGTGGTCCGCGAGGGCGTCAGCAACGCCGTGCGCCACGCGGGTGCGGGCGGGGTCGTGGTGACGGTGTCGGTGGGCGACGAGCTGGTGGTGGACGTCAGCGACGACGGGCGCGGGATGCCGGAGGCGGTGGCGCTCTCGGGGCTGCTGAACCTGGAGCGGCGCGCCCGCGCGCACGGCGGCGACCTCACCGTCTCGGGCCGCGGCGAGGGCCCGGGCACGCGTCTCGTCTGGCGGGTCCCCCTGCCCATGTGAGCACTTTCCGGGCCCATGGGCCCGGAAAGTGCTCACACGGGGCGGCGCGGGCTCGGGACGTCGTCGCCGGCCTTCGGGCCCAGGCGCAGCACCGCCTGCGGCCACAGCGCGCCGCCGAGCAGCACGCGCAGCGCCGCGCGGGTCGAGGGCACCTCCACCGGCGGCGCCACGAACGACGCGCCGAGGCCGTGCACGGTCGCGGTGAGCAGGACCCGCTGCAGCGCCTGCCCGGCCTGCAGATGGGCCAGCGGCAGGTCGTGGGCGGTGGCGAGCACGCCGATCGCCGCGTGCCGGTCGGGACGGTCGGGGTCGCCCGCCCCGCCGGTGAGGTCCCGGACGCGCCAGGGGTCGTCGCGCGGCGGTCGTGGCCCGGCGGCCGGGACGCCGTCGAGCGCGCCCTCGCCCCGCCCGGTCCACGCCTCCTGCTCGGCGCGCCACGCCGGGTCCGCGTCCTGCGCATGTGCGGCCTCGGCGACGAGGCCGGCCACCGCGTCCCGCTCCACGGGCGTCTCGATCCAGTACAGCCAGCTGCGCTCGGCCTCGGCGGCGCGCCGCAGCTCGGCACGCAGCCCCGGCCGGACCTCACCCTCGCCGAACGCCCGCCGGTGGGAGTGGCGGTGCCCGATCGCGGCCGCCAGCGCCCGCTCGGCGGGGCTGCACGGCAGCGGGCTGCCCGCGCGCAGGCGGGCGAACGACCACGGGTCCTCGGGGTCGGGCAGCAGGCGCACGTGGGTGCGGAGCTCCCGGGCCCGCAGCGCCAGGCGCATCCCGGCGAGCGCGGCCCCGCAGGCGAGTCGCAGCGCGCGGTGGTCGGGGTCGGTCACCGGCAGCGTGCGGTCCGGGTCGCCGCGCACCTCGAACCCGTCCGGGCCGTCGGCGCGCAGGATCCAGGGCTGGGTGTTGTGCCCCGAGGGCGCCCGCGCCCCGGCCGCGAGCACGTCGCGCACGGCCTGCGGGCTCAGCGCGGTGGTCACGCGACCACCCGCTCGCGGGCGTCGAGCCGCAGCACCGGCACGCCGGGGAACTCGCCGGGCCGGTGGCTGACGACGAGCACCGTGCGGTCCGCGCCGGCGGCGAGGAGGTCGGCGCACAGCGCGTCGGCGGTGGCGGGGTCGAGGTGCGCGGCCGGCTCGTCGAGCACGAGCACCGGGCGGTCGGCCAGCAGCACGCGGGCCACTCCGAGACGCTGGCGCTCCCCGCCGGACACGGCGCCGCCGTGCGCGCCGAGCGGGGTGTCGAGCCCCGCGGGCAGCTCGGCGAGCCAGCCCCCGAGGCGCGCCCGGCGCAGCGCCTCGACGAGGTCGTCGTCGCTCGCGTCGGGCCGGGCGAGCAGCAGGTTCTCGCGCAGCGTGGAGTCGAACAGGTGGCTCGCCGGCCCGCACCACGCCTGCCGCGAGCGCACGTCGTCGCCCTCGTAGCGGGCGATGTCGACGCCGTCGACGCTCGCCCGCCCGGACCGCGCCGACAGGGTACGCGCGAGCGCCGCGAGCAGCGTGCTCTTGCCGGCCCCGGACGGCCCGGCGACGACGAGCCGCTCGCCCGGCGCGAGGTCGAGGTCGACGCCGTGCACCGCGTCGGTCACCGCGCCCGGCCACCGGACGGCGAGGTCCGCGGCGCCGAGCCGGTCCCCGGCGCCCAACCGGGCGGGCGCGGCCGGCTCCACGACCGGCGCCGACGCCGTCTCCAGCTCCACGAGCCGGCGCAGCGCGGGGCCGGCCGTCGCCAGCCGGGTCGCCGCCTCGGGCAGGCCCGCGACGACGTCGGAGCACGCCAGCGGGACCAGCGCGAGGACCGCGAGTGCGGGGCCCGCGAGCCCCCCGGAGGCGAGGGCGGCCAGGCCCAGCGCGGTCGTGGCCACCGCGGTGGCGCCCAGCGCGAGCACCCCGAGCCCGGCGCCGAGGCCGCCCGAGAACGCGGCGCGGCGGGCCACGGCGGTGAGGCGGTCGTCGACGGCGGCCAGCGCGCGGCGCCGGTCCGCGCCCGCGGAGAAGGCGACGATCTCCCCGGCGGCCTCGAGCGTCTCGGTGGTGGCCGCGAGGACCTCGCCGCGCAGCCCCGCGGTGCGCGCGGCGGCCCGGCGGACGGCCCACAGCGCGAGGGCGGGCGCGGCCACCCCGGCGACGAGCAGCCCGGCCGCGAGCGCGAGCCCCGCGGCGGGCAGCACCAGGGCGAGCGCGGTGGCCGCGGCGACACCCACCAGCGTCGCGCGGGCGGCGGGCAGCGCGACCCGCACGACGACGTCCTCGGCCGCCTCGACGTCGCCGACGAGCCGGGCGAGCAGGTCCCCGCGCCGGCGCCGGGCCGTGGCCGCGGGCCCGAGGCGCACGAGCGCACCCCACAGCCGCACCCGCAGGTCGGCGCCGAGACGCAGGGCCGCGTCGTGGGCGACGAGCTGCTCGCCGTAGCGCAGCACGCCGCGGGCCAGGCCGAACGTGCGCACCGCCACGATCGCGACCATCAGCGTGAGCACCGGCGGGTGCAGTGCGGCGGTGGAGATCAGCCACGCCGATGTGCCGGTCAGCGCGATCCCCGACGCCACCGCGCCCGCGCCGAGCGCGACCGCGAGCGCCCAGCGTCCGGCGCGCGGGCGCAGCAGGCGGGCGAGCCAGTGCGCGGTGCCCACCGACGACGGCGGGGTGGCCAGGTCGGCCATGGTCGGCGTCGGGACGGGGGCGCGGCGGACGGCGCCCGGCGAGGCGACCGGGGCGGCCGGCGCCGCCGCGCACGCCCGGTGCGGCACCGTCACCACCCGGTCGCAGAGCTCCAGCACCGCCGCGCGGTGGCTGACGACCACCGCGCTGCGCCCGGCCAGCGCCCCGGGCAGGGCCGCGAGGACCGCGCGCTCGGTGTCCGCGTCGACGCCCTCGGTCGGCTCGTCGAGCAGCAGCAGCGGGCGGTCCGCGAGCAGCGCGCGGGCCAGCGCGACCCGGCGGCGCTGGCCCGTCGAGAGGCCCGCGCCGCCGTCGGAGACCGCGGTGTCGAGCGGCACGTCGAGCGCGGCCGCGCTCGCGGCCGCGGCGAGGTCGGCCCGGGACGCCGACGGCGCCCCGAGCCGCAGGTTGGATGCCACCGTGCCCGCGAGCAGCACCGGTCGCTGCGGCACCCAGGCCACGCGGTCGCGCCAGGACGCCGGGTCGACGTCGGCGAGGTCGACGCCGCCGACCTCCACCCGCCCGCTGTCGGGCCGGCGGGCGCCGCGCAGCAGGTCGAGCAGGGTGGTCTTGCCGGCCCCGCTCGCGCCGGCGATCCCGAGCACCTCGCCGGGCGCGAGGGTGAGGGAGAACCCGGTGAGGACGGGGTCGCCGCCGCGCCCGGCGACCCCGGCCTCCCGGACGCGCAGCGGCAGGCTGCGCGGGTCGGGGGCGGGACGGCGCTCGCCCGCGTCGAGCGGCGCGAGCTCGAGGACCGCGAACGCCTCCTGCGCGGCGGTGAGCCCGTCGAGGCTGTCGTGGAACCGGGCGCCCACCGCGCGCAGCGGCAGGTAGACCTCCGGCGCCAGGATGATCACCAGCAGTGCGGTGTGCAGGTCGAGCTCGCCGTGGACCAGGCGCAGGCCGACCGCCACCGCGACCAGCGCGACCGACAGCGTCGCCAGCAGCTCGAGCGCGAGCGCGGACAGGAACGCGACCCGCAGCGTCGCCATGGTCGCCGCGCGGTGGCGCTCGGCGATCTCCCGCATCCGGCCGGTCTGGCGCCGGGCGCGGCCGAACGCGACGAGCACGTCGAGGCCCGCGACGAGGTCGAGGAAGTGGTGCCCGAGCACGGCGAGCGTGCGCCACCGGCGCTGCACGGCCTGCTGGGTGTACGAGCCGATGAGGATCATGAAGATCGGGATCAGGGGGACGGTGGCGGCCACGATGACTGCGGAGACCCAGTCAGCCCCGAGGATCCGCACGCCGACCGCGAGCGGCACCACCGCGGCCACGAGCAGGGTCGGCAGGTAGCGGCGGACGTAGCCGTCGAGGCCCTCGACGCCGTGCGTCGCGAGCGTCGCCAGCCGGCTCGGGGTGGGCAGGCGCGGGTCGTCCGGTCCGAGCTCGAGGGCCTTCGCGACGAGCCGCCCCCGCAGCCCGGCGACGACCGACGCCGCGGCCCGCGCGCCCGCGGCCTCCCCGGCGCCCGCGAGCAGCGCCCGCCCGGCGACCACCGCGAGCAGCGCCGCGAGCACCCCGCCCAGCGCGGCCAGGGCCTCGCCGCCGAGGAACCCGCGGCTCACCGCCGTCGCGAGCAGGTCGGCCTGGACGACGACCAGGGCCGCGGTGGCGATCCCGACCACGGCGCAGAGCACCACGTGCCGGCGCATCGGCGCGACGTGGCGCAGCAGGCGCGGGTCCAGGGGCTTCACACCTGCTCCTCGACCGGCGCGCTCGGCACCGGCGCCGGGATGTGCGAGCGGGAGATCCGCTGGCGGAACACCCAGTACGTCCAGCCCTGGTAGCAGAGCACGATCGGGGTCATCACCGCGGCGACCCAGGTCATGATCGTCAGCGTGTACGGCGTGGAGGCGGCGTTGGTCGTCGTCAGGCCGAAGGCGGGGTCGATCGTGGAGGGCAGCACGAACGGGTACAGCGCGGTGAACAGGAACGCGGTGGCCGCGACGATCGTCGCGGCGGTCAGCGCGAAGCCCCAGCCCTCGCGGCCGGCGCGGGTGGCCAGGAGGCCGCTGACCAGCGCGCCCGCGGCGACCAGCGCGAGCACCAGCGTCACGACCCCGGCGCCGTGGTCGAGCCAGGTCCACAGGAGGAAGGCGGCAGCCACCGGTACCGCCCCGGCCCCGATCCGCACGGCGAGCGTGCGGGCGCGGGTGCGGATGTCGCCGTCGGTCTTCAGCGACAGGAAGACCGCGCCGTGCAGGACGAACAGCAGCAGGGTCGTCAGGCCGCCGAGCAGCGCGTAGGGGTTGAGCAGGTCGAGGAAGCTCCCGACGAACTCGTGCTCGGCGTCGAGCGGGACCCCGCCGACGATGTTGCCGAACGCCACGCCCCACAAGAGCGCCGGCAGCACGGAGCACACGACGATCACCCGGTCCCAGTTCCGGCGCCAGCGCACCGTGTCGACCTTGCCGCGGTACTCGAACGCGACGCCGCGCCCGATGAGCGCGACCAGGATCAGCAGCAGCGCGAGGTAGAACCCGGAGAACAGCGTCGCGTACCACTCGGGGAACGCCGCGAACGTCGCGCCGCCGGCGACGATGAGCCACACCTCGTTGCCGTCCCAGAGCGGGCCGATCGTATTGATCATGACGCGGCGGTCGGTGTCGTCCCGGCCGAGGACGCGCAGCAGCGCGCCCACGCCGAAGTCGAACCCCTCGAGGACGAAGTAACCGGTCCACAGGATCGCGATGAGCACGAACCAGACGTCGGTGAGCTGCATCTCCAGCCTCTCAGTAGGCCACGGCGAAGGGGCGGTCGGCGTCCTCGCGGGGGGACACCGCTTCCGGGGGTGGGGCGGGCGCCGGGCCGGACCGGATCGTGCGCACGAGCAGCCAGGCCTCGATCACCGCCAGGCCGCCGTAGAGCAGCGTGAAGACGATCAGCGAGGTGAGCACGGACCCGAGGCCCACCGACGGCGAGACCCCGTCGGCGGTGCGCAGCTGCCCGTACACGACCCAGGGCTGGCGGCCCATCTCGGTGAAGATCCAACCCATGGAGTTCGCGAGCAGCGGCAGCGCCATCGACAGCAGGGCGACGCGGGCGAACCAGCGCCTCGGCACCCGGTCCTTGCGCCCGAACCACAGCGCGCCGACCGCCACCAGTCCCGCCAGCGCCCCGAACCCGATCATGAAACGGAACGTCCAGTAGGTCACCGGGACCATCGGCCGGTAGTCGCCGGGCCCGTAGCGCGCCTGCTCGTCGCGCTGCACGTCGTTGATGCCCTCGACGGTGCCGTCGACCGAGCCGGTCGCCATGTACGAGAGCACGCCGGGCACACGCACGCTCCACAGTTCCTGGGAGCCGTCGAGGCTGCCGATGGTGAACAGCGAGAACGACGCGGGCGCGCTGGTCGCGTAGAGCGCCTCGGCGGCGGCCATCTTCATCGGCTGCTGCTCGGTCATGATCTTGGCCTGGACGTCGCCGCTGACCACCACGGCGACGCTCGCGACGATCACCGTCCACGCGCCGAGGCGCATCGCCGGCCGGAAGAGGGCGTCCTCCCTCCGCCGCGCCAGGAACCAGACGCTGATGCCCATCACGGCCGCGCCGGCGACGACGAGCGCCGCCGTCAGCGTGTGCGCGAAGGTCACCAGGGCCGTGTCCTGCGTCAGCACGGCGGCGAAGTCGGTGAGCTCGGCCCGCCCCGTCCCGGGGTTGAACCGGAACCCCACGGGGTGCTGCATCCAGGAGTTCGCGGCGAGGATGAAGTACGCCGAGAGCACGGTGCCGATCGCGGCCAGCCAGATGCAGGCCAGGTGCACGCGGCGCGACAGCCGGTCCCACCCGAAGATCCAGAGGCCGAGGAACGTCGACTCGAGGAAGAACGCGACGAGGCCCTCGATCGCCAGCGGGGCGCCGAACACGTCGCCGACGAAGCGGCTGTAGTCGCTCCAGTTCATCCCGAACTGGAACTCCTGGACGATGCCGGTGACGACGCCCATCGCGAAGTTGATCAGGAACAGCTTGCCGAAGAACTTGGTCGCCCGCAGCCAGTGCTCGGCGCCCGTGCGGTGCCATGCCGTCTGCATGACGGCCACGAGCAGCGACAGCCCGATCGCCAGCGGGACGAAGAAGAAGTGGTAGACCGTCGTGATCCCGAACTGCCATCGCGCCGCATCCAGTGCCGACACCGTTCGCCTCGCTCGCCTCGTGGTGGGGTGACGGCGTCCAGCCTCGGTGCGGCGAGGGGGTCCCGGTCAGGTCCCCGAGGTCCCCCGTGGAGGGGACCTCGGTCCCTGATCGCCTCACGGCGCCTACGCTCGCGGGCGTGATCCGTGTCTTCCTCGTCGACGACCACGAGGTGGTCCGCCGGGGCGTGGCCGGTCTCTTGTCCGACGAGCCCGACCTCGAGGTCGTCGGAGAGGCGGGCACGGTCGCCGAGGCGCTCGTCCGCGTCGACGCGGTCCGCCCCGACGTCGCGGTGCTCGACGTGCGCCTGCCCGACGGCAACGGGGTCGAGCTGTGCCGGGAGCTGCGCTCGCGCCGGCCGGAACTGGCGTGCCTCATGCTCACGTCGTTCACCGACGAGCAGGCGATCCTCGACGCGGTGCTCGCCGGCGCCGCGGGCTACGTCATCAAGGACGTGCGGGGCAGCGACATCGCCGCCGCGGTGCGCGACGTCGGGTCCGGGCGCTCGCTGCTCGACCACCGCGCCGCGGCCGTGCTGATGGCCACGCTGCGCACCCCGCCCGAGGCGCCGGACCCGACCGCCGACCTGACCCCGCAGGAGCACGCGGTGCTCGAGCTCATCGGCGAGGGGCTGACCAACCGGCAGATCGGCGAGCGGTTGTTCCTCGCCGAGAAGACCGTCAAGAACCACATCACGCGGCTGCTCGCCAAGCTGGGCCTGGAGCGCCGGGTGCAGGCCGCCGTGCTCGCGACCGAGGTGCGGCGCCGCCGCGGGTGATCAGCGCCTGCGCGAGCTGATCACCCCGGTGTCGAACCCGGCCAGGTGCAGGCCGCCGTGGAAGCGGGCGTGCTCGACCTTGAGACAGCGGTCCATGACCACGGCGAGCCCGGCCGCCTCCGCGCGCTCGGCCAGCGCCTCGTCGTAGAGCCCGAACTGCAGCCAGAACGTCGACGCCCCGGCGGCGATCGTCGCGTCGAGCACGTCGGGGAGGTCCTCGGGGCGGCGGAAGACGTCGACGAGGTCGGGCGCCACCGGCAGCGCGTCGAGCGATGGGTAGACGGGGTGCCCGAGGATCTCGCTCGCGTTCGGGTTGACGAAGTACAGGTCGTAGTCGGTGGAGAGCAGGTAGGTCGCGACGAAGTTCGACGCCCGCGCCGGGTTGGGCGAGGCGCCGACCATCGCGACGCTGTGGGTCTTGCGCAGGATCGCCTGGCGCTCCTGCGCCGACGGCGGGGTCCAGGTCACGTGGTCGCCTCTCCCTTGGTCGCTGCCGTGAGGGCCTGGTCGAGGTCCCAGAGGATGTCCTCGGGGTCCTCGATGCCGACGCTGATGCGGATGAGGTCGGGACGCACGCCGCCCTCGCGCAGCTGGTCGGCGGTGAGCTGCTGGTGGGTGGTCGAGGCGGGGTGCAGCACGAGCGTGCGGGCGTCGCCGATGTTGGCGAGGTGGCTGCACATCTGGACCGACTCGATGAATCTCCGCCCGGCGGCGCGCGCCGCGTCCTCCCTGCCGGAGCTCCCGCGCACCCCGAAGCTGAACACCGCGCCCGGGCCCTTCGGCAGGTAGCGCCGCGCCCGCTCGTGGTGGGGATGGCCGGGCAGGCCCGCGTAGCTGACCCAGGCGACCCGGTCGTCGGCCTCGAGCCACTCGGCGACGCGCTGGGCGTTGGCGACGTGGTCGTCCATGCGCTGCGGCAGCGTCTCGATGCCCTGGAGCAGCAGGAACGCCGAGTGCGCCGACAGCGTCGCCCCGATGTCGCGGAGCTGCTCGGAGCGGATCTTGGTGAGGAAGCCGTACTCCTGGAAGTTGCCCCACCACGTCAGCCCGCCGTACGACGGGATCGGCTCGGTCATCTGCGGGAAGTTGCCGTTGCCCCAGTCGAACCGGCCCGACTCGAGGATCACCCCGCCGATGGTCGTGCCGTGGCCGCCGAGGAACTTCGTCGCCGAGTGGATGACGATGTCCGCGCCGTGCTCCATCGGCCGGCACAGGTAGGGCGTCGCCATCGTCGAGTCGATGATCAGCGGGAGCCCGCGCTCGTGGGCGACCTCGGCGAGCGCGGCCACGTCGGTCACCTCGCCCGACGGGTTCGCGACGATCTCGGCGAACACGAACCGCGTGCGGTCGGTGATCGCGGCGCGGAAGGCGTCCGGGTCGTCGCCGGAGACGAACGTCGTGTCGACGCCGAAGCGGCGCAGGGTCACGTCGAGCTGGGTGACCGTGCCGCCGTAGAGGGCGGCCGAGGCGACGATGTGGTCGCCGGCGCCCGCCAGCGTGGCGAACGTCAGGAACTCGGCGGCCTGCCCGGACGCCGTCGCGACGGCCCCGAGGGCGCCCTCCAGGCTCGCGAGCCGCTCCTCGAGCACCGCGACGGTGGGGTTCGCGATCCGGCTGTAGATGTTGCCGTACTTCTGGAGCGCGAACAGGTTCGCGGCGTCGGCGGTGTCCTCGAAGACGAAGCTCGTCGACTGGTAGATCGGTACGGCGCGGGCCCCGGTCGCGCTGTCGGGCACGGCGCCGGCGTGCACCGCGCGCGTGCGGAAGCCCCAGGGACGGTCCTCTCCTGCCACCACCACGTTCTACCGCACCGAGGCGTCCCGCGAAGGGTTGCCGGATGCGCATGGCTGGGAAGGCCTCCCCGATCCGCATCCGACGAAGGAGGCATCACATGGCCGTCTGCGAGACCTGTGGCAACGACTACGAGATGGCGTTCGAGATCCGCGCGCAAGGGGCGTCGCACACGTTCGACAGCTTCGAGTGCGCGATCCACAAGATGGCGCCGCGGTGCGAGCACTGCGGGGTGACGATCATCGGCCACGGCCACCAGGTCGACGGGCGGTTCTACTGCTGTGCGCACTGCGCGGGCGCGTCGACGGTCGACCATGCGTGAGGGGCCTGCCTGAGGGGAGCTCAGCGGAAGTACGCGTTCGCCGGCGCCTGGAAGGAGAACAGGATCGCGGCGACGATGAGCGCGGCCTGGACGAGGCTCACGATCGTCGAGATCGCGCCGAGGCTCACGCCCAGACCGGCGGTGAGCAGCACGCCGATGACGGTGAACACCGCGGAGACCCCGCCGAGCACGCTGAGCGCCACGCGTGCCCAGTTCTCGCCCCCGCGCATCCGCAGGGCGAGGTACACCAGCGCGGCCAGGAACAGCAGCCCGATGACCACCCCGACGATGCCGCCCGCGGCGAGGTAGCCGTTCGGCACGGTCGCCGACGTCGCGAGGGAGAACACGCTGCCGAGCACGCCCACGACGACGGCGGCGATCCAGAGCTGGAAGGAGCGCTGGACGGAGGTCGGCACGGTCACGGCGTCACCGTAGGGGATCACGGGAGGTCCCGGATCCAGCGCCAGACGGTCCCCTCGTCCGGGTCGGCGACCTCGCCGTCGCGCACGAAGCCGTGGCGGCGCAGCACGTGGACCGAGGCGTTCTCCTCGGGCCGCGTGTGCGCCCGGACGCGCCGGACCCCGCCGCGCGCCGCCCGCTCCAGCCACAGCCCGACCGCCGCCGTCGCCACCCCGCGCCCCTGGCACGACGGGGCGACCGAGTAGCCGATCTCGACCTCGCCGTCGGTCGGCGGGCCGGTGAACCCGCCGAGCCCCACGACCTCGGTGCCCTCGACGATGAGGTGCGCGAACCACCGCGGGTCCACGCCGCCCTCGAGCGCGGTGACGGTGGGCTCGAGGGCCTCGGGGAACGCGAGGTAGCCCTCGACGAGCGTGAGCCCGAACCGTTCCGCGAACGCCTCCGGCTCGGTCAGCAGCGTCACCGCCTGCTCCGGCGGCAGCGGCCGCACCTCGATCCCCATGTGAGCGATTTTCGGGGCTATAGCCCCGAAAATCGCTCACATCGGCCGAACGGACCTACATGCCGTGCATCTTGGCGATCACCTGGAGCATCACCTCGTCGGCGCCGCCGCCGATCGAGGTGATCCGCATGTCGCGCAGGAACCGCGCGGTCCACGTCTCCTCGATGTAGCCCAGGCCGCCGTGGTACTGCAGGCACGTGCGGGCGACGTCCTCGCAGAGCCGCCCGATCGCGAGCTTGGCGATCGTCGCGAACCGTGAGGTGTCCTCGCCGCGCATGTACGCCTCGGCGCACGCGTAGTTGTAGTGCCGGCACATGTCGACGCGGGCGTAGAGCTCGGCGAGCTGGTAGCTCAGGTACTGGTTCTGGATCAGCGGGCCGCCGAAGGCCTCGCGCTGCCGGAGGTAGGCGGCGGTGCGGTCCAATGCCCGCTCGCAGGCGGCGACGCGGCCGTAGCAGGCCACCATCCGCTCGTTCTGGAACTGCGCCATCTGCTGCTGGAAGCCGCGGCCCTCGCGGCCGATCGTGTTGGCGACCGGCACCCGCGCCCCGTCGAACGACAGCTCCGCGGTGTCCGAGCAGCGGTTGCCCAGCTTGTCGAGCGTCCGGGACACCGACACCCCGGGCGTGTCCGTGGGCACGATGATCTGCGACATCCCCCGCGCGCCACCCTCGTCGGACGTGCGCGCGAGCAGGCACAGCCAGTCGGCCTGGACCCCGTTGGTGATGTAGAGCTTCGAGCCGTGGATCACCCAGTGGTCCCCGTCGCGGACGGCCCGGGTGCGCAGCCCGGCCACGTCCGAACCGGCGTCGGGCTCGCTGACCGCGATCGCGGTCACCATCTCGCCGCGGATCGCCGGGGCCAGGTAGCGCTGCTTGAGCTCCTCGGACCCGAAGCGGTGCAGCGACGGGGTCGCCATGTCGGTCTGCACGGCGATCGCCATGCCCACCCCGGCGGCGTCCGCGCGCCCGATCTCCTCGGCCAGCACCACCGCGAACAGGTGGTCGGCGCCGCCGCCCCCGTAGGCCGGGTCGTACTCGAGGCCCAGGAAGCCCAGCTCGCCGAGCTTGGCGAACAGCTCGTGGGTGGGCATCCGCTCGTCGCGTTCCCACTGGTCGACGTAGGGGTCGATCTCCCGCTCCACGAACGTCCGCACGGTCTTGCGGAACGCCTGGTGCTCCTCGGTGAACGCGACCACTACTTCACTCCTCCTCGACGGGTCGAGCTCCGCTGCGCTGCGTCTCCCTGCAGATGGCGGAGCGCCGGACCCCAGCGGTCGGTCTGCGACCCGGACGGCGCGTAGAGCGGGATGCGCTGGGCGACGCCGCCGAACCGGGCCTCCAGCGCGGGGCCGACCTGGTCGGGCTCGGCGACGATCGCGATCGTGTGCAGGACCTCGTCGTCGACCGCCTCGCCCATCGCGTCCCACTCGCCCCGCTTCGAGAGCGTGTTGAGCTCGCGGGCCAGATCGCCCCAGCCGTGCAGCTCGAGCACCGGGTGGTACGCGGGCGTCGACCCGTAGAACGCCACCTGGCGGCGCACGTCCTTGATCGACGCGGCGAACTCCTCCTCGGTGTTCCCGGTCGCGATCAGCGCGGTCGCCGAGAACTCGAAGCCGGTGCCGTCCTTGCCGCCGCGCTCGAAGCCCTCGCGCAGCGACGGCAGCGTCACCTCGTGCAGGTAGCGCTCGGTGGAGAAGGCGTGCGCCATGAACCCGTCGGCGACCTCGCCCGCCACCGCCGTCATCCGCGGGCCGACGCCGGCGAGGTGGATGGGGGGGTTCCCGTACGGGTTCGGGCCGGGCGAGAAGAACGGCGTCATGAGCGTGTGCGTGTAGAACTCACCGCGGAAGTCGAGGCGCTCCCCGGTGGCCCAGGCGTCCCAGATCGCGCGGACGGCGCGGATGTACTCGTGCATGCGGTCGGCGGGCCGCGACCACGGCATCGAGAAGCGCTTGGTGACGTGCGGCTTGATCTGCGTGCCCAGCCCGAGGATGTAGCGCCCGCCGGTGACCTCGTGCAGGTCGTTGGCGGTCATCGCGGTCGTCATCGGGGTGCGGGCGAACGCGACGGTGATCGCCGTGCCGAGGGTGATCCGCTCGGTGCGGGTGGCCGCGAGCGTGATCATCACGGCCGGGTCGTGCTGGGTCTCGGACGCCCACACGGCGTCGTAGCCCGCCGTCTCCGCGGTGACGGCGTCGTCGGCGAACGCGCTGAGCCCACCGGTGACCACGGTGGCGTCGACCTTCATCGCAGCAGCTCCTCGGGGATGTCCACGTGACGGGCCCGGACGAACTCGCCGAGCCCCTTCGCCTGCGGGTCGAGCGCGAGGTTGTCGGCGACCCCGCGCCCCAGGAACCCGACGACGGTGACGCCCACCGCGCGCAGCGCCGGGAACGCCCAGAGCCGCCTGGTGCACCCGGCGGCGTCCTCGCCGAGCAGCCACGCGACGTGCTCGTCGTCCCACCAGCTGCTCAACCACGCGTACGCGTCGTCGTCGCGGGCCCAGAGCCCGAGCGTCGCGTTGCCGCCCTTGTCGCCGGAGCGCGCGCCGACCAGACGGCCCAGGGGTGCGTGCACCGTGCTGTCGGAGCGAACGCGCTGTTCGCTGCTTCTAGGCGCGCGAAGTCCCCGTTCGCTCGGCTCGACGGCGGGCGGCGGCACCGTCCACGTCCGGTCGGCGAGGCCGACGAGCTGGGGCAGGTCGGCGGCCGGCAGCAGGATCGGCCAGAACACGCTCGCGGCGCTGCCCGGGCCCGGCGGGGTGGTGGCGAAGAAGCCGGGGTAGCCGGCGAGCGCGGTCTCGACGGCGGCGCGGGAGAGCCGCGCGCAGGCCTCCCGGCTCCCGGCGACAGCCACGGTGAGCAGGGAGACGGCGTCGGTCAACCGTCGGGGATCGGGGACGTCGGCGCGCAGCAGCCGGGTCTCGACGCGGTCGAAGGCGTCGCGCCCGCCCGGCACGCCGGCCCACAGCGCGGCGAGCGCGTGCTCCGCCTTGGCCTCGACGTCGAGGCCGGTGAGCACGAAGGTCATCTCGTTGTGCCAGCCCGCGGGCACGATCGCGCCGACCTTGACCGTGTCCGGCGGCGCCTCGCCCCGCGTGCCGGTGATGCGGACGCGGTCGGGGGCGTCCTGGGACAGCGTGACGGTGTCGAGCCGCGCGCTGACGTCGGGCGTGAGGTAGCGCGGCCCGTCGACCTCGTAGAGCAGCTGCGCGGTCACCGTCTCCACGGTGACCGCCCCGCCCGTCCCCGCCGCCTTGGTGATCACCGCGGAGCCGTCGACCGCGATCTCGGCGACCGGGAGCCCCACGTGCTCGGTGCCGGGGAGCTCGCCGGCGAACGAGAAGTTGCCGCCGGTGGCCTGCGCGCCGCACTCGATGACGTGCCCGGCGACGACCGCGCCGGCCAGCGCGTCGAGGTCGCCCGCCCCCCACCCGTGGCGCCACGCCGCGGGCCCGACGACCACCGCGGCGTCGGTGACCCGCCCGGTGACGACGACGTTCGCCCCGGCCTCGAGCGCGGACACGATCCCGCGGCACCCGAGGTAGGCGTTCGCGACCAGCGGCTTCTCCGGGATCGGCTCGCCGGTCTCGAGGTGCGCGGTCTGCTCGGCGGGCAGCCCGACGACGACGTCGGTGACGTCGTCGCCGCCGACCCACGCGACCCGCGCGCGGTCGTCGATCGCCGCGATCTCGGCCGCGCAGCCCGCCGGGTCGAGCCCGCCGGCGTTGGCGACGACGAGGATGCCGGCGTCGAGGCAGTCGGCGAGCACGTCCTGCATCTGGCGCACGAACGTCGACGCCCAGCCGCCCTTGCCGCGCTCGCGCTGCTTGGCGAGCAGGCCCATGGTCAGCTCGGCGAGCCAGTCGCCGGTGAGGACGTCGACGTGGACGCGGCCCTCGAGATGCGCGTCGACGATCTCGCGGGCCGCGGCGAGCCGGTCGCCGTAGAAGCCGGAGATGTTGGCGACGGCGATCACTCGTGTGCTCCCAGCGTGACGAGCGTGGCGTGCGCCTCGACGTACTGGCCGACGGCGACGTGCACGGTCTCGACGACACCGTCGGCGGCGGCGAGGGCGGGGTGCTCCATCTTCATGGCCTCGAGCACGACGAGCTTCTGCCCGGCGACGACGTGCTCGCCCTCGCGCACCAGCACCTCGACGACGGTGCCCGGGACCTCGCTGACCGGCCCGGCCCCGCCCGCGGCGGCGTCGGGGGCGGGCAGGCGCGGGACCTCGCGCCACGCGCTGTGGCCCTCGCCGTCGTCGACGTACGCGACGCCGGCGTGGTGGGCGACGCGGCAGCGGTACTCGACGCCGTCGAGGGTGACCCGCGCGCCGTCCGGGGTGACGTCGCGCAGGCCGACGCCCCCGAGGGCGGGGACGACCTCGCCGTCGGGTCCCTCCCAGGTGACCGCGGGCCTCGGGGCGCCACGGAGCAGGCGCCAGCCGGGTGGGGCGAGGTGCGCGAGGGGGTCGTGCTCCCGGCGCGCCGCCGAGGTGCACGCCACGGCCGCCGCGAGGTGCACGACGCGCGGGGTCGCGGGCGGCGGGGTGCGCAGGTCGGCGTGGCGCTCGAGGAAGTCGGTGCGGGTCTCGCCGGCGAGGAAGTCGGGGTCGCGCAGGACGGCGACGAGCAGGTCGCGGTTGGTGGCCGGGCCGTGGATGTCGGCCTGCGCCAGCCCGGCGGCGAGCTTGCGCGCGGCCGCCGTGCGCGTCGGGGCGTGGGCGATCACCTTGGCGATCATGGGGTCGTAGAAGGCGCTGACCTCGCCGTGGTCGCCGAGGGCGTCCTCCCAGCGCAGGGCGTCGTCGCCGGAAGAAGTATGGCGGTAGCGGTGCAGGGTGCCGGGGCTCGGACGGTCGTCGTGCGCCGGGTCCTCGGCGTAGAGGCGCACCTCGATCGCGTGTCCCCGGGGCCGCACGTCGGCCTGCGCGAACGGCAGGGGCTCCCCGTCGGCGATGCTCACCTGCAGCGCGACGAGGTCGACGCCGTGGACCTCCTCGGTGACGGGGTGCTCCACCTGCAGCCGGGTGTTCATCTCGAGGAAGAAGAACCGGTCCTCGTCGAGCAGGAACTCCACCGTCCCGGCGCCGACGTAGCCCAGCTTCTCCGCGAGCGCGACGGCCGTGGCGCCCATCCGCTCGCGCAACTCCGGCGACACGGCCGGCGACGGCGCCTCCTCGACGACCTTCTGGTGCCGGCGCTGGATCGAGCACTCGCGCTCGCCGAGGTGCACCACGTGCCCGTGCGCGTCGCCGAGGACCTGGATCTCGATGTGGCGCGGGGCGTCCAGGAGGCGCTCGAGGAAGACGGTGTCGTCGCCGAAGCTGCGGGCGGCCTCGGCGCGGGCGGAGCGGACGGCGTCGGCGAGGGCGTCGGGCGCGCGGACCTCCCGCATCCCGCTGCCCCCGCCGCCCGCGCTGGCCTTGACCAGCAGCGGGAAGCCGACGTGCTCGCCGGCGCGCGTCCACTCCTCCGGGTCGTCACCGGAGAGCAGCGCGTCGGGCAGCGTCGGCACCCCGGCCTCGCGCGCAAGGGCCTTGGCGGTGTGCTTGACGCCCATCGCCTCGATCGACGCCGGGTCAGGCCCGACCCACGTCAGCCCGGCGCCGGCGCAGGCGCGCGCGAAGGACGCGTTCTCCGACAGGAAGCCGTAGCCGGGGTGCACGGCGTCGGCACCGGTGGCCCGCGCGGCGGCGAGGACCTGCTCGGCGTCGAGGTACGTCTCGGCGCTCGTCGACCCGCGCAGGGCGACGGCCCGGTCGGCCTCGGCGACGTGCGGGGCGTCGGCGTCGGGCTCGGAGTAGATCGCGACCGTGCGGACGCCCAGCGTGCGCGCCGCGCGGATCACCCGCCGGGCGATCTCCCCGCGGTTGGCCACGAGCAGCGTGCTGATCATGTCCTCACATCCGGAACGGCGCGAAGCGGGTCGCGCCGGCGATCGGGGCCGAGTGGACCGCGGACAGCGCCAGGCCCAGCACGGTGCGGGTGTCGCGGGGGTCGATGACGCCGTCGTCCCACATCCGCCCCGAGGCGTAGACGGCGTTCGACTGCGCCTCGACGGCGTCCTCGATGGCCTTCTTCGTGGCGGCGTCGGCCTCCTCGGAGTACTCACGCCCCGCCCGCTCCGCCGACCGCCGCTGCACCATCGACATCACGCCCGCGAGCTGCGTGCCGCCCATCACCGCGATGCGGTGGTTGGGCCAGGTGAACACGAAGCGCGGGTCGTAGGCGCGCCCGGACATGCCGTAGTTCCCGGCGCCGTAGGACGCGCCGACCATGAGCGTCAGGTGCGGGACCTCGCTGTTCGACACCGCGTTGATCAGCTTCGCGCCGTCCTTGATGATCCCGCCGCGCTCGTAGGCCGAGCCGACCATGAACCCGGTGATGTTCTGGACGAACAGCAGCGGGATCGACCGGGCGTTCGCGAGCTGGACGAACTGCGCGCCCTTCTGCGACTCCTCGGAGAACAGGATCCCGTTGTTCGCGAGCACGCCGACCGGGAAGCCGCCGATCGAGCCCCAGCCGCAGACGAGCGTCGTGCCGTAGAGCGGCTTGTGCTCGTCGAACCGCGAGCCGTCGAGCACGCGGGCCAGCACGTCGCGCACCTCGACGCTGCGCTTCGCGTCCGACGCGGCGCACGCGAGCAGCTCCTCGGCGTCGAACCGCGGGGGATCGGCGGGCAGCGACGGCCCGGGCCCGGCCTTGCGCCAGCCCAGGTCGGCGACGATCCGGCGCCCGAGGCGCAGGGCGTCGCGCTCGTCGGCGGCGAGGTGGTCGGCGAGGCCCGACTCGCGCGCGTGCATCTCCGCGCCGCCGAGCGTCTCGTCGTCGACGTCCTCGTTGATCGCCATCTTCACCAGCGGCGGCCCGCCCAGGTACACCGTCGCCTGGCCGCGGACGAACACCGTGTACTCGCTCATCCCCGGCATGTAGGCGCCGCCGGCGGTCGAGGAGCCGAAGACGACGGCGATCGTCGGGATGCCCGCCGCCGAGAGCCGCGTCATCTCGCGGAACGTGCGCCCGCCGGGCACGAACAGGTCGGCCTGGCGCGGCAGGTCGGCGCCGCCGGACTCGACGAGCGCGACCACCGGCAGCCGGTTGCGCTCGGCGATCTCGAGGGCGCGCAGCTGCTTGGTGACGCCGATCGGGGTGATCGAGCCGCCCTTCACCGTCGGCTCGTTCGCGACGACCATGCACTCGACGCCGCTGACGGCCCCGATGCCGACCACCAGCCCCGCGCCGGGCGTCGTCAGGTCGGGCTCGTGCGCCCCGGCCAGCGCGCCGATCTCGAGGAACGCGGCGTCGGGGTCGAGGAGCAGGTCGACGCGCTCGCGGGCGGTCAGCTTGCCGCGCTCGTGGTGGCGGTCGACGTACTTGGCCCCGCCGGCGGCGAGCACCGTCGCGGCGATCTCGTCGACGCCGGCCAGCGCGTCGAGCATCGCCGCGCGGTCGGCGGCGGACTCCGGGGAGGACGGGTCGAGCCGCGAGCCCAGGACGGCGGCGGGGGAGACGTCGAGGGTCATGCCCGCACCGGGTCCTTCCCCGGCGCCCCCGCGAACGCCTGGCCGAGCTCCATCCACTCGCGCGCGGCGTCCCCGGTGACCTGCAGCGCGGTGTCGTCGACGTGGCGCCGGCGCACCAGCACGAGGCAGAACTCCTCGGCATCGCCGGTGATGGCTTCGCCACGTGAGTGATCTGGGTCGTCCTGACGACCCAGATCACTCACGTGGGGCTCGCCCCATCGCCACGTCTCGCCCGACGGGCCGGTGAGCTCGACGCGGACGGGGACCTCGGGGACGTCCCGGCCCCGCACGCGGTAGCCCTGCGCCCGGGCGCGGACGGCGATGTCGGCGACGTGGCGCAGCCGGTCGGTCGGCGCGAGGCGCGCCCCGACGGCGTCGGCGACGTCGCCGCCGTGCGCCCAGGTCTCCATGATCCGGCTGGTGATCGCCGAGCGCAGCGACATCGACGGCCCGTACCAGGGCAGGCGGGCCGACGGGTCGCAGGCGCGCGCCGCGCGGTCGAACGCCCGCGCCGCGTCCTGCCAGTACGCGAGCGCCGCGGGCCCGACCTCGGGGACCTCGCCCAGCGTCCGGTCGACGTAGCCCGCGATGTCGGTGACCGCGTCGCGCTCCGCCTCGAACTCCGCCGGCGTCGAGATCGCCCGCGCGAACGCCCCGTCGAACCAGCCGAGGTGGGCGATCTGGTCGCGCACCGTCCACGGCTCGGCGCGCGTCGGCAGCGTCCACGACGCCCGCGGGAGCTCCCGCACGATCGCCATCACCGCCGCGCGCTCGGCGTCCAGGTCGTCCAGCAACGACTCGACGGAGGGGGCGCTCATGCCTCCAGCCCCAGGCGCCCCGCCACGACCTCGTTCATGATCTCGGTCGCCCCGCCGCCGATCCCGAGGATCCGCGCGTCGCGGTAGTGGCGCTCGACCTCCACGCCGTGCATGTAGCCCATCCCTCCGTGCAGCTGGACGGCGCGGTCGACGACGGCGTCGCACGCCGCGACCGCGGTGTTCTTGGCCATGGCGACCTCGGTGACGACGTCGGCCCCCGCCTGCCAGCGCGCCATCACGTCCCGCACGTACGTCCGCGCCACCGTCGCCTCGCGCGCCATCTCGGCGATCTGGTGGCGGACGACCTGGCGCTGGGCGAGCGGCGCACCGAACGTCCGCCGTGACCGCGCCCAGTCGACGGTGAGGTCCACGCAGCGCTGCGCGGTCGCGTACGCCTGCACGGCCATCGACAGCCGCTCGGCCGCGAAGTTGACCATGATCTGGCGGAAGCCGGTGCCCTCGGCGCCGACGAGGTTCGCCGCCGGGACGCGCACCCCGTCGAAGCGCAGCTCCGCGGTGTCGCTGCAGTGCCAGCCCATCTTGCGCAGCCGCGAGCGCGACACCCCGGGCCGGTCGGTCTCGATCACCAGCAGCGAGATGCCCCGGTGGCCCTCGCCGTCGGTGCGCACGGCGGTGGTGACGATGTCCGCGCGCGTCCCCGAGGTGATGAACGTCTTCGCGCCGTCGACGACGTAGTCGTCGCCGTCCCGCCGCGCGCGGGTGGTCAGCGCCGCGACGTCGGAGCCGGCGTCGGGCTCGGTGATCCCCAGCGCGGTGATGATCCGCCCGGCGAGGGCCGGCGCCACGAAGCGCGCGATCTGGTCGGGGTCGCCGGCGGCGGCGATGTGCGGGACGCCGATCCCGTGGGTGAACAGGCCCGCGCAGACCCCGCTCGACCCGCCGGAGAGGATCAGCTGCTCGGCGACGAGGCAGGCGTCGAGGTGCTCGCCGACGCCGCCGGCGGCGGCCGGGAACCCCAGCTCGAGCAGGCCCAGCGCCCCGGCGCGCTCGTGCAGCGCGCGCGGGAGCTCGCCCTCGTCCTCCCAGCGGTCGAGGTGGGGCACGATCTCGCGGGCGGTGAAGTCGGCGACCAGCTCGCGCAGCGCCCGGCGCTCGGGCGTCGACCACGCGTCGTGGGCGCTGACCGTTTCCGAGCGAAGGTGCCCTTCGCTCGATCTACCCGACCGAAGGTGCCCTTCGCTCGGGACGGGAGGCGTGCGCGTCACCGGCGGACCGCCTCGGCCTGCCCGGCGAACTGCTCGCGCAGGACCCGCTTGAGCAGCTTGCCGGTGGCGTTGCGCGGCAGTTCCTCGACGACCTCGACGCGCCGCGGCGCCTTGAAGTGCGCGATGCGCTCGCGGGCGAAGGCGATCACGTCGTCGGGGTCCAGCGGGCCCGCGGCCACCACGACCGCCAGCACCGTCTCGCCCCACTGCGCGTCCCCGACGCCGACGACCGCGACGTCGGCGACCGCCGGGTGGCGGTGCAGGACCTGCTCGACCTCGACCGGGTAGACGTTCTCGCCGCCCGTGATGATCATGTCCTTCTTGCGGTCGACGAGCGTCACGAAGCCCTCGGCGTCGCGCACGCCCAGGTCGCCGGAGTGGAACCACCCATTGCGGAGCACCTCGGCCGTGGCCTCCGGGCGGTTCCAGTAGCCGGCGAACACCGTCGGGCCGCGCAGCACCAGCTCACCGACCTCGCCGACGCCGACGTCCTCCCCGTTCGGCGCCACCAGCCGCGCGTCGACGTGCAGGAACGGGCGCCCCACCGACCCCGCGTGGGTGAGCACGTCGGCGGCGTCGAGGAAGAGCGCGGCGGGGGAGAGCTCGGTCATCCCGAAGCCCTCGGTGAACGTCCAGCCCAGGCCGGTGAAGTGCTCGATGACGGTGACCGGGCACGGCGCCCCGCCCGAGATCGCCCAGCGCAGGTCCGGCAGGTCCGGCAGCGAGGGCAGCCGGGTCAGCGCCGCCCACATCGCGGGCACGAGGAACTGCGTGGTGACGCCCTCGGCGGCGAGGAGGGCGGCGAACGCCGCCGGGTCGAACGCCGGGACGACCACCACCGTGCCGCCGGCGTAGAGCAGGGGGAGCGCGGAGAGCCCGAGCGCACCGATGTGGAACAGGGGCGCCGCCGCGATCGTCACGTCCGCGCCGCCGATGCCGGGGCCCGCGGTGACCATGTTGATCGCGTTCCACAGCATGTTGTCGTGCGTGAGCACCGCGCCCTTGGGGACGCCCGTGGTGCCCGAGGTATACATGATCACGCAGGGGTCGTCGCCCGCGGCGGGGTGCGCCGCGACGGTGTCCGTGCCCGGCTCGGCGCCGAGCTCCACGACCGCCGGCGCGGGTCCGGTGAGCGCCGCCAGCGACGCGTCCGCGAGGGTCGCGAACGCCGTCGAGCGCACGAGCACCGTCGCCCCGGAGTCGCCCAGCACGTGCGCGACCTCGGCCGGCGCGAGCCGGTGGTTCACCGGCACGGCCACCGCGCCGATCCGCGCCGCGCCGAAGAGCCACTCCAGGTAGGCGGCGGAGTTCTCGCCGAGCAGGGCCACCCGCGCCCCGACCCCGACGCCGAGCGCGGCCAGGGCGGCGGCCCGCGCCCCGACCCGACGGTCGAGCGTGGCGTAGTCGTGGCGGGCGCCGGTGGCGACGTCGACGAGGGCCGTGTGCCCCGGCCGGCGCCGCGCCCGCCGGGCGATCCAGTCGGCGATCCCACCGTCCATCGCCGGCCTCCGTTCCGCCCCACTCCGTCGTGACCTGCGCTACTCTGCCCGTACGTGCGGTCAGTTTTCAAGGGGGTGTCGTGGCCGGACCGGTGGTGGCCCCGGGTCGTCCCCGCGGCGGGCGGCGCGACGAGATCCTGGCGACCTTCACCCGTCACGTCGCCGAGCGCGGCTACGACCGCGCGAACTTCGGTGACGTCGCCGCCGAGCTGGGGATGAGCAAGGGCACGATCGTCCACCACTTCGGCACCAAGGACCGGATGCTCGCCGAGGTCCAGGAGCGCTACATGGGCCGGCGTCTCGACGAGGCGCACGCGTTCCTCGCCCGGCTCCCGGCCCCCGAGCAGCGCATCGCCGCGTTCGTCCACGCCGGCGTGCGCTACTCCACCCTCGAGCCGGCCACCACCGTCGCGTTCCAGCGCGAGGTCGTGCGCCTCACCGACGAGCCGGGCATGGAGACGGCGCGCGCGCAGCGCGACGCGTACCGCGACCTCGTGATCGCGGCGCTGCGCGAGGGCGAGGAGGCGGGGGTGTTCGTCCCCGGCGACGCCCGGCTGCGAAGCCTGCAGATGTTCGGCTCGCTGCACTGGATGTGGACCTGGTTCGACCCGGCGGGCCGGCTGCGCCCCGAGGACGTCGCCGCCGAGTTCTGCCGCACGCTGCTGCGCGGTCTCGGGGTGCCCGACGAGCTCGGCGCGGTCGCCGCCGACCCGCACGGCCCGGTCGCCGCGTGCGTGACCGAGGTGTGCGCTCCGCGCAGGTGAGCACCATGGAGTGCCAGAGCACTCCATGGTGCTCACCTGCTCGTCAGCGCACCCGGGTGAACGCCGGGATGAGGACGGCGGCGACGGCGAGGTGGGCGATCATCAGGCCGATCCGCGTGGACGCGGTCGCCTCGACCAGGCCGATCGGCGTCATCGAGACGGCCAGCACGCCGACGGCGAGCCAGGTCCAGGCGGTGCGACCCCAGGTGGCGACCCGCTCGAGGACCGCGAGGAGCGCCCAGCCGAGCAGCGCGACGACGATCGTGCTGACGACGGCGGCGGAGATGTCGACGCGGGCGGTGCCCTGCACGTCGGTGATCCAGTAGTCGGCGCCGAGCAGCGCGCCGACCGTCCAGCCCGCGAGCGCCGCGGCGCCGGCCCCGACGACGGCGAGTCCCCGAGCCCGCACGGTGGACGGGATGCGGGTGGTGGCGGCGGGAGCGGTGATGACGGACATGGTGACCTCCGGGTCGGTGCCTGTGGGGCGGTTCTGCCCAGAGGTCGAACGGCGGTGACCGCTTTCGACACGCTCCCGGGAGAATCTTCTACTCGGGCCCGCCGATGTCCTCCAGCCACGCCTCGGGGTGCTCGGCGGCGAAGGCCGCCATGAGTGCCGCGCAGGCCGGGTCGTCGAGCACCGACACCTCGACGCCCTGGTCGGCGAGCCACGCGTGCTGCCCGCCGAAGTTCTCCGCCTCCCCGACGATCAGCCGCGGGATGCGGAACTGGCGGATCAGGCCCGCGCAGAACCAGCACGGCGAGAGGGTCGTGACCATCGTCGTGTCGCGGTAGTGCGGGCGGCGTCCGGCGGCGCGGAACGCGGCCGTCTCGCCGTGGGTGGCGGGATCACCGTCCTGGATCCGCCTGTTGTGGCCGCGTCCGAGGACCTCGCCGTCGGCGCCGAACAGCGCCGCGCCGACGGGCACACCGCCCGCTGCCGCACCGGCGCGGGCCTCCTCGAGGGCGACGGCGAGCATGGCGGCGGGACTCAGCACGCTGCCCACGCTGCCACGCCGCAGAATAGGTCGCGTGCCCGAGCTCCCCGAGGTCGAGAACGCCCGCCAGGTCGTCGAGAAGGCGCTGGACCGGGTGATCGCGAGCATCGACGACACCGACGAGTTCGTCTGCCGCCCGCACGGGCCCGGCGAGATCGACCACGCGCTCAAGGGCGGGCGGCTCACCGTCGCCCACCGGCGTGGCAAGACCATGTGGTGCGACACCGTCACCGCCGACGGCGCCGACGGCCCGCACCTGGGCATCCACCTCGGCATGGGCGGGCGCATCTTCGTCACGGGCCCGTCCGGGGACGCCGAGAGCCTCTACGCCGGCGGCGACCCGCACGTCGGCGGCATGCCGAAGAAGGCCGGCGAGCGGCCGGACAAGCCGGAGTGGGACCGCTTCCGGATGACGTTCGAGGACGGCGGCGAGCTGCGGCTGTTCGACAAGCGCCGCCTCGGGCGCGTGCACCTCGAGCCCGACGTCGACGCGCTCGGCCCGGACGCCGCCGAGATCACCCGCGACGAGTTCCGGGCGCGCGTCGGCAGGGGCGTCGTGGCGATCAAGGCGAAGCTGCTCGACCAGTCGGTGCTCGCCGGCGTCGGCAACCTGCTCGCCGACGAGACCCTGTGGGAGGCGAAGCTCTCGCCGTCGCGCCCGGCGGGCGAGCTCTCGGTCGACGAGCTCGACGCCCTGCGCCGCACCCTGCGCCGCGCCACCCGCGACGCGATCACGAAGGGCGGGGTGCACACGGGCGAGGTGATCCCGCACCGCGCCAAGGACGAGACGTGCCCGCGCTGCGGCGCGCCGATGGAGCGGGGCACCGTCGGCGGCCGGACGACGTGGTGGTGCTCGGCGGAGCAGGCCGACTAATGGGGGGTGCCGGGTTCGCATGGAAGGCTCGGCGCTGGTAGCGGCCGGCGGGTCAGCACTCTGGCCGACAGGGCTGTGAGCTCTAGCCTCAGATCGTGCGCCCGCCGGTCGTGAGCAGG
>NZ_JBHSKG010000002.1:0-739488 GCF_042657905.1 Actinomycetospora rhizophila
CTCGGCAACCGCCTCGTGGGCATACTGCACGGCTGCCTCAAGACCCGAACTCCCTACGACGAGACCACCGCATGGGCCCACCGTCAGGCATCTGCAGCTTGACCCTGGAGCCCATGGGATGCCTGAGGGCGCGCCGCCGGGCGACCCCCACGACGAGGAGGACGACGACCTCGAGCAGCGGCGCCGGGAAGCCGAGCACGGCGGTGAGCGCCACGTCGCCGAGCGGGGCGACGACCCCGGCGGCCACCAGCGGCGCCCCGGCCTGCGGGAGCCGCGCCCGGCCCCGCGCCCGGTCGCGGCGCGCCACCGGCGTCCGCGACCAGGGCTTGGCCACCGACAGCCACGCCTGGAAGGCCACCGCCGACGCCATCACCGCGGCGCCCGCCACCTGTGCCGCGGGCGCCGGCGTGCCGCCCGCGGCGAGCTCGTCGAGCACCGGCGAGAGGATCGCGATCCCGACCGCGAGCTGCGTGAGCGTGATCGTCGCCTTGGCCACGATCCACCAGTGGTGCACCAGGCCCCACGCCGTGGTCCACGCGAGCACGAACCCGGTGGTCGTCGAGGCGTTGGCGGCGACGGCGAGCAGGAACACGTCGAGGTGACGGGCCGCGCCGACGGTCGCGCGGGCGGCGGCCGGGTCGCTGCGCGAGAGGCCCAGCAGGATCGCGAGGGCGGCGGCCCCGCTCATCCAGGCCGTGGAACTGATCACGTGCAGCCACACGAGCAGGTGGCGCCAGTGCTTGGTGGTCACACCTTTCAGCGTCATCGGGGCTGGTCACCGGGACATCGGGGGTGAACCCGGGAACACTGCCGAACCTGGCTACGCCGATCGACGTACGTGTCGTGACGCGTCAGGTGTGCGGCCCACGGACGGGTGGTAAGCGACCTCGCTGCACCCGCCGCGGCGCCCCGTTCCGTCCTCTCGCCGAAGGAGCCCGTGTGGTGCGTACGTCCCCACCGGTGACGGCCGATCGTTATCGCCTCCACGAGCGTCTCGGGGGCACCGCCGGCCGGGTGCACCGCGCGCACGACGTCCTGCTGCAGCGCGACGTCGCGGTCAAGACGTTCCCCGGCCCCGACGGGCGGGAGCGCTGGGAGCGCGACGCGCTGCTGCGCGAGCGCCTGGGGCCGGGCCGGGCGATGGAGGTCCTCGACGGCGCCCCCGACGGCGCCGACGGCCCCTTCGTCGTCATGCCGCTCGCCCGCGACGGCAGCCTCGACGCCGCGAGCACCCCGTGCGACCCGGCGTGGGCCGCCGTCCTCGTCGCCCGCCTCGCGGCCGGGCTGGGGCGCCTGCACCGCCGCGGCGTCGTCCACGGCGGTGTCGGACCCGATGCCGTGCTGCTCGATCCCGCGCTCGGCCCGCGCTGGACCGGCGACGGCGCCCCGGCCCGCGCCGGCGCCTCGGCGGACGACGACGTCACCGCGCTGGCCGGGGTCGCCGTCCTCGCGGCGACGGGCCCGCTCCCGGTCGTCCCCGCGCCGTCCGCCGACGTCGTCGCGGCCGTGCGCGCGCTGGTCGCCGACGCCGCCGACGTCGCCGCCCGCGAGCGGCTGCGGGACGGCCTCGCGGCGCACGCGCCGCGACGGGCCCCCGCGCCGGGCCGCGTCCGGGCCCGCCGGGTCGCCTCGAGCCGTCCGCGACGCGCGGTGCTCGCCGCCTGCGTCGGCGCCGTGGTCCTCGGCGGGGCGCTCGGCACCGGCGTGGGCGTCACCGGCGGCGACGCCTCGGCCGCCATCGCCGGTGACGCGGTCGGGCGCCCGGCGCTGTTCCACCCGGCCCCCGCGTCCCCGGCGTACACGCTCGTGGTCCCCGCCGCCCCCGTCGAGGCGGGCGGCGACTCCCCGGCGGCGGCCGCCGCCAAGAGCGGCGCCGGTGGGGGCGGCGCCTCGTCCCCGGGGATGCGCGCGACGTCGTCCGGCGTCGGCGAGCGCGCCGAGGACCGGTCCGGGAGCCGGTCGGAGCAGCGTGCCGAGCAGCGCTCGGAGGACCGCGCCGAGGACCGTCACGACAGCACCGAGCAGGACGACGAGAGCGCCTCGGGGTCGGACGACGCCGACCGCGACGACGCCGGGGACTCCGGCAGGGACCGGTCCGACGCCGACGCCGACGGCGACTCGAGCGGCGACGCGGACAGCGGCTCCGGTGGGGACTCCGGCGGGGACCCGGGGTCCGGCTCGGAGGCCGACTCCGGCGCCGAGGGCCCGGTCGGGGAGCTGCTCGACGCGGTGCTCTGAGCCCGGCCCGTACGCACGACGGCCCGCGTCCCCCGGTGGGGGCGCGGGCCGTTGTCGGTGCGGGGTGCGCGGCGTCAGGCCTGCTTGACCGCCGAGACGTCGAACTCGAGGCCGATCTTCTCGGAGACGAGCACGCCGCCGGTCTCGAGCGCGGCGTTGAAGGTGATGCCCCACTCCTTGCGGTTGATCGTGGTGGCGCCCTCGAAGCCGGCGCGGACGTTGCCGAAGGGGTCCTTGGCGAGGCCGGTGAACTCGAACGGGACGGTCACGGACTTCGTGATGTCGCGGATCGTGAGGTCGCCGGTGATGTTGTAGGTGTCGCCGTCCTGCTCCACCGAGGTCGACCGGAAGGTGATCTCGGGGTAGACGTTCACGGCGAGGAAGTCGTCGCCCTGGACGTGGCCGTCGCGCTGCTCCTGGCCGGTGTTCAGGCTGTTGGCGGCGATGACGATCTCGACGCCCGAGCGGGCCGGGTCCTCGCCGATCGTGGCGGTGCCGCGGAACTCGCCGAACGTGCCGCGGACCTTGGTGACCATCGCGTGGCGGGCGGTGAAGCCGATCCGCGTGTGGGCGGGGTCGATCTGGTACGAGCCCGCGAGCTCGAGGGTCGGCGCGGCGGTCTCGGTCATGGTGTCCTCCGTGGGACTTGAAGCATCAACTTTCAAGGCAGAGCCTAGCACTGTCGGTTGAGACGTCAACTATTGCGGGGTGCTGTGACCGGCGTCTCGCCGGACGCCGAGGTCAGGCGTGCGCGCCGAGGTCCCCGTCGCCCACGACGACCGGCCCGTCCCAGCGGGCGGTCAGGGCCCCGGCGAAGGCCTCGGCGCTGGCGCCGCGCACCTGCACGATCAGCCGGTCGCCGGCGAGGCCGGTGGCGCTGCGGGCGAAGCGGGCGATCGCGTCGGGCTCCCACGCCGCGGGCACGACGCCCACGGCGACCTGCACCGACGTCGTCGCGAGCAGCACCGCCAGCGCCTGCGCGGTGGCGGGCCAGTGGTGGCGCGCCGGCGCGTCCGGCGCGCCGGACGGCACGACGACGACCGCGCCCCCGTCCGTCTCGGCGGCGCGGGCCCGGTCGAGCAGGGCGTCGAGGTCGCGGGACCCGCCTGCGGGGGTGACGAGACCGTGGTCGACAGGGTCGAGGACGACCACACGGGGCGGGGCGAGGGTCACGGTGCTGGACTCCAGAGCAGGGTCGCGGTCGGGGCACGCAGAGGGGCACCCGCCGTGACGGGGGTGCTCAGGTGTCCCGGCGACAGCGCTCGTCGAAGGCGTCGTCGCGACGGCTCGGCCAGAACGGCTCGAGCGTCTCCCCGGTCATGCGCGCGAGTCTGCCCCCGGCCCGGGAGGTCGACAAGCGTTACCTTCGCCTCATGGCCGACCTGAAGCCCCGCAGCCGTGACGTCACCGACGGGATGGAGCGCGCCGCCGCCCGCGGCATGTTGCGGGCGGTCGGGATGCGCGACGACGACTTCGCCAAGCCGCAGATCGGCGTCGCGTCGTCGTGGAACGAGATCACCCCGTGCAACCTGTCGCTGGACCGCCTGGCCACCGCGGCCAAGGAGGGCGTGCACCGCGCCGGCGGCTTCCCCATGGAGTTCGGCACGATCTCGGTGTCCGACGGGATCTCGATGGGCCACGAGGGCATGCACTACTCGCTGGTCAGCCGCGAGGTCATCGCCGACTCGGTGGAGACGGTGGTGTCCGCCGAGCGCCTCGACGGCACGGTCACGCTCGCGGGCTGCGACAAGTCGCTGCCCGGGATGCTCATGGCGGCCGCGCGCCTCGACCTCGCGTCGGTGTTCCTCTACGCCGGCTCGATCATGCCGGGCACCGTGGACGGCAAGGAGGTGTCGATCATCGACGCCTTCGAGGCCGTCGGCGCGTGTGCCCGCGGGCTGATCAGCCGCGAGAAGGTCGACGAGATCGAGCGCGCGATCTGCCCGGGTGAGGGCGCCTGCGGCGGGATGTACACCGCCAACACCATGGCCTGCGCCGCCGAGGCGATGGGGATGGCGCTGCCGGGCTCGTCGTCGCCGCCGTCGGCCGACCGCCGCCGCGACGGCTTCGCCCGCGCCTCCGGCGAGGCCGTGGTCGGCATGCTCTCCCGCGGCCACACCGCCCGCGACATCATGACCCGCGAGGCGTTCGAGAACGCCATCGCGATCATCATGGCGTTCGGCGGCTCGACCAACGCCGTGCTGCACCTGCTGGCGATCGCCCGGGAGGCCGGCGTCGGGCTCGAGCTCGACGACTTCAACCGCATCGGCGACAAGGTCCCGCACCTCGCGGACGTGAAGCCGTTCGGGCGCTGGATGATGAACACGGTCGACCGCGTCGGCGGCGTCCCGGTGGTCATGAAGGCGCTGCTCGACGCCGGGCTGGTCCACGGCGACTGCCTCACGGTCACCGGGCGGACGGTCGCGGAGAACCTCGAGGAGCTGCGCCCCGAGGGCCTCGACGGCGAGATCCTGCGCCCGCTGTCGAACCCCATCCACCCCACCGGCGGGCTGACGATCCTGCGCGGCTCGCTGGCCCCCGACGGCGCGGTGGTCAAGTCGGCGGGCTTCGACACCGCCTCCTTCGAGGGCACCGCGCGGGTGTTCGACGGCGAGCAGGGGGCGATGGCGGCCGTCGAGTCGTCCGGCCCGGACGGCCTGCAGCCCGGCGACGTCGTCGTCATCCGCAACGAGGGCCCGCGCGGCGGCCCCGGGATGCGCGAGATGCTCGCGGTCACCGGCGCGATCAAGGGCGCGGGACTGGGCAAGGACGTCCTGCTGCTCACCGACGGCCGCTTCTCGGGCGGTACGACCGGGCTCTGCGTCGGCCACGTCGCCCCCGAGGCCGACCACGGCGGCCCGATCGCGTTCGTCCGCGACGGCGACCGCATCCGGCTCGACCTCGCCGCCCGCACCCTCGACCTGCTGATCTCCGACGAGGAGCTCGCGACGCGGCGCGAGGGCTGGACGACGCCGCCGCCGAAGCACCGCAGCGGCGTGCTCGGCAAGTACGCGCGCCTGGTCGGCTCGGCGGCCCAGGGCGCCGTCGTGGGCTTCGACTGACCGTGCGGCGGGCGCGGTTCGACGAGCTGACCGCCGGCGACCTCTACGACCTGCTCGCCCTGCGCGTGCGGGTGTTCGTGGTCGAGCAGGACTGCGCGTTCCAGGAGCTCGACGGCCTCGACGCCGTCGCCGAGCACGTGTGGACCCGCGGACCGGCCGGCGAGATCACCGCGTATCTGCGCGTGCTCGACGAGGGCGACGGCGTCGTGCGGCTCGGGCGCATCGTCACCGCGCCCGAGCACCGCGGCACCGGCGCCGGGGCGGCGCTGGTCCGCGCGGTGCTCGCCGGGATCGAGGGCCCGGTCGTGCTCGGGGCGCAGGTGCGGGCGCAGGGGTTCTACGAACGGTTCGGCTTCGCCGTCGACGGCCCGGGCTACGACGAGGACGGCATCCCGCACGTGCCCATGCGGCGGTCCTGAGCGGCCCGTGGAGTTCCGAGCGAAGGGCACCTTCGGTCGGATAGACGGGCGAGGGGCGCCCCTCGCCGGAACGAAACGCGCGCGTCACGGCGCCGCCGGCGACCCCGGAGGATCACGAGCACGTCATCGACCTCGAGCACCGGCCCGACGTGCACCAGGTGCCCGTGATCTCCGGCGAGCGGTACCGGCGCCACGTCGCGCGGCCGGCTCCTGAGCGAAGGGCACCTTCGGTCGGATAGACGGGCGAGGGGCGCCCCTCACCATCGACGAGCCCGGCGGCGTCCCAGCCTCTTCACAGCCGCTCCTCAGGAGCCGGGCGGACAGTGGTGACCGTGGAGATCCTGCTCATCCTGCTCGTCGTCGGCGGTCTGATCGCCCTCGTGGCCACGCGCGGGCGCGGCCGGGGCACCACCGCCCAGAACCAGCTCGGGGACGCCGAGGCCGAGGCCCGCCGCTGGTACGAACGCCTCGGGGGCCAGGTGCTGAACCTGACCGGCTCCGACGACCCGTCGAAACAGGCGCTCGCGGACGCCGCCGAGCGCTACACCGCCGCCGGCTCCCAGCTCGAGCAGGCGACCAGCGCGCCGCAGTACCGCCTGGTCACCGACACCGCGCTCGAGGGCCTCTACTACGTGCGCGCCGCCCGCACGGCCATGGGCATGGACCCGGGCCCGGAGCTCCCGGACTCCGCCGAGCGTTCCCGGGCCGGCGCGCTGGACGCCGAGCAGTCGGTCGACGTCGAGGGCCGCAGCGTCACCGGCTCGCCGCAGCCCTCCGCGCAGAACAACCACTACTACCCGGGCGGCATGGTCGGCGGTCGCCCCGTGCCCGCCGGCTGGTACTCCGAGCCGTGGTGGCGCCCGATGCTGCTCGGCGGCGTGGGCGCCGTCGGCGGGATGATGGTCGCGAGCGCGCTGTTCTCCGGCTTCGGGGCGGCCGCGGTGGGCGGCGACGCCATGGCCGGCGACATGGCCGGCGGGATGGACCCCGGCATGGACCCCGGCATGGACCCCGGGATGGACCCCGGGATGGACCCCGGCATGGACCCGGGGTTCGACGGCGGCGGGTTCGACGGCGGGGGCCTGTTCGGCGACTGGTGACCCCGCTCAGCGCAGGTGCGGCGCGTCCCACCAGGCGAAGCCCTCGCCCATCGCCCCCGGCTCGGGGTCGTCGAGCTCGGCGTCGAGCAGGGCCTGCAGGTAGGCCGCGAGGGTGGGCGCGAGCACCCGGCGCTCGTCCTCGTCCGGGCCCGCGACCAGCACCTGGCCGAGCGTGCCGCCGGGCGGCGGTTCGAGGTCGACCATGAGGTGGTTGCCGCCGCCGTCCTCGGCCAGCGGCCACCACGGCGCCCGCGTGTAGACGCGGTGCACGGGATCGTCGCCGCGCACGGTGATCACGTCGTCGAAGTCCTCCGGCCGGTGGTCGCGGCGGATGTCCGCCCAGCCCTGCCACGCCCGGCGCGCGCCTGCGAGCGAGAGGAACTCGTGCCCGGGGAACAGATTGGTCGCGGGCCCCGACACCTCGCGCGACGGAATCTGCCCGTCCGCCAGGCGGTAGAGCGCGGCGAGCTCGTCGGGGAGCCCGCCGACGACCTCGCCGGCCGCGGCGATCACGTCCTCGCCCGCCGGCGGACGCAGCACCGCCCGCGCGTGCCAGCCCCGCGCGTCGAGCCGGTCGACCCAGCGCCACCACCGATCGTCGATCATGGTCCCAGTCTGGGGTGCCCGTGCGGCCGGAGACGACCGACACCCCCCGGGGTCGCACCCGGACCGACGATCTCTGGGAGACTGGGGACGCACAGGGCGCCGCACCGGCGCCCGTGGGTCGTCAGCACACCGCACACACGCGGTCCCCCTCCACGACGGACGGGCCGACGCTCGCGGCCCCTCGTTCCCCCTCTGGAGAGGTCTCCGACATCTCGACGACGTCTGCTCCCCGTTCCGCGGCACCGTTCTCCGACCTCGGGTTCCCGCCCGCCGTCGTCGACGAGCTGGCCGCCCGCGGGATCACCGACCCCACCCCGATCCAGGCGGCCGCGATCCCGGACGCGCTGTCCGGGCGCGACGTGCTGGGCCGCGGCCGCACCGGCAGCGGCAAGACGCTGGCCTTCGGGCTGCCGCTGCTCGCGCGCCTCACCGGCGGCCGTACCGTCTCGAAGCGCCCGCGCGCCCTCGTGCTGCTGCCCACGCGCGAGCTCGCCAGCCAGGTCCGTGACGCGCTGGCCCCGATCGCCGAGGCCCTGGGCCTGCGCCAGACCGTCGTGTACGGCGGCGTCGGCCAGGGCCGCCAGGCCGAGGCGCTGCGCCAGGGCGTCGACCTGCTCATCGCCTGCCCCGGGCGCCTCGAGGACCTGATCGGCCAGGGTCTCGTCGACCTCGACCGCGTCGAGGTCACCGTGCTCGACGAGGCCGACCACATGAGCGACCTCGGCTTCCTGCCCGCCGTGCGGCGGCTGCTGCGCCGCACGCCCCGCGACGGGCAGCGGCTGCTGTTCTCCGCGACGCTCGACGGCGAGGTCGACCGGCTGGTGCGGGAGTTCCTGCACGATCCGGTGACCCACAGCGTCGACACCGCGTCCGAGCCGGTGCCGGACATGACCCACCACGTGTTCACCGTCGACCCCGCGCACCGGGCGGCCGTGGTCCAGGAGCTGGCCGCCGGTCGCGGGCGCAGCATGCTGTTCACCCGCACCAAGCACGCCGCGCGCAAGCTCTCCCGCCAGCTCACCGCGGCCGGGATCCCGGCCACCGAGCTGCACGGCAACCTGTCCCAGCCCGCCCGCGACCGCAACCTCGGCGGTTTCGCCGCCGGGGACGTGCGCGTGCTCGTGGCCACCGACATCGCGGCGCGCGGCATCCACGTCGACGACGTCGGGCTGGTCGTGCACGTCGACCCGCCCGCCGAGCACAAGGCGTACACCCACCGCTCCGGGCGCACCGCGCGTGCCGGGTCGGCCGGGGACGTCGTCACCCTCGTGGCGCCGGCCGAGCGCTCCGAGGTCGCCTCGATGACGCGCAAGGCCGGCATCACGCCGCGCACCGCGACCGTCGGGCCGGGCGCGCACGAGATCACCGAGCTCGTCGGCGACCCCGCCCCCCGTGTCGACCCGGAGAACGGGCCCGAATCCGCGTCGCGCAAGCCGGCGCCCCAGCCCGCGGGCGGGTCGTCGGGCGGGTCCGGTCGTGGCCGGCGCTCCGGCGGCGGGTCCGGTGGTGGGTCCGGTGGTGGGTCCGGTGCTGGTGGCCGTGGTCGTGGTGCCGGCGGTCGTGGGGGTGGCGGTGACCAGGGTGCCGCCGGTGGCGGCAGCGGTCGTCCGCGCCGCCGCGGTGGCGGCGGTCGCTCGGGGGGCGAGCAGGCCCCGACCTACTCGACGTCCTCGTCCTCCTCGGGTGGCGCGCGGCGTCGGCCCGCGGCGGGCGGTGGTGCCCCGGCGGCGCCGCAGCACTCCGCGGCCGCCCACTCGGCGCGCTCCGGCGCGGGACGCGGTCGCGGTCGACGCTGACCCGTTCTCACCGTGTGTAGCTGATTGCTGGGCCGAACGGGTGGCCACGCTTGCTGTGCGCGGTCGTGACGCCGAAAGATCGCGGGTGCGCACGACCGTGCGCGATCACGTGCGTCGCGCCCGGAGGTCGTCGTGGGAGACACGTGGGGCATCCCCGGCCCGGCGTTCCTCGGCATCTACGTCCTGCTCCTCCTCGCCGCGGGCCTGACCGCGCCGCTCGGGCTGCGGGCGCTCGACCGCCGCGTGGCCCGCGACGGGGGCGAGGCGCCCGCGCCGGACGCGACCGTCGAGGACCTCGCCGTGATGGCGGGCGGCCCGGTCCGGCTCGTGCAGGCCGCGATCGCCCGGCTCGTCGAGGGCGGGGTGCTGCGCGTCGGGCGTGACCGCCACCTGACGCCGACCGGGCGGCCGGCGATCGGCGAGCTCGACGAGGCCGTCGTGGACGCGGTGGCCGCGTCGCCCACCGGCGTCACGCCGGCGGGGACGGTCATGCGGATGCGCGGCGCGCCGGTGTTCCGCGACCTCGAGGCGGCGGCGCAGGGCCGCGGGCTGCTCCACGACCCGGCCGCCGTCCGGCGCCGCAAGCACATCGCGCTGGTCGCGGTCGGCGTCGTCGGGGTGCTGGGGCTGGCGCGGCTCGCCGCCGGGATCGCGCGCAGCGCCCCCGTGGTCCTGCTGGTGGTCCTGCTGGTGCTCACGGTCGTCGTCGCGATCGCGGTCAACCTGCTCCCCACCCGCCGCCCCACGCCGAAGGGCCGGGCCACCCTGGCCGCGGCCCGGGCGACGACGTATCGCCCCACCTTCGCGACCGACCGGGCGTGGGGTCCCGTCGCGACGGGGACGCTCGGCGTCGCGGGCCTGGTCGCGGTCGGCGGGTTCGCGATGTACCCCGACGCCCAGCTCGCGGGCCTGCTCGCCGCGCCGGCGGCGGGCGGGGGCGGGGGCGGCTGGGACGGTGGCGGCTCCGACGGCGGGTCGTCGTGCGGCTCCGGCTCGTCCTGCGGCGGTGGGGGCGGCTGCGGCGGCGGTGGCGGGTGCGGGGGATGAGCGGTGCCTGACGTCCTCGGCGTCGCGTTCCTCGGGGTCTCCCTGGCGGCCCTCGCCGCCGTGGGGTGGGCCGCCCGCGCGCCGCGACGCGGCGGCGGGGATTGCCCGTGAGCGTCCTGACGGCCGGACCGCGCGGCGTCGGCATCGGCTGGCGCCGCGAGATCGACCTCACCGTCGAGCGGATGGCGGGTGTCGACTTCGTCGAGGCGGTCGCCGAGGACCTCCACGCCGACGAGCTGCCCGCGTCGCTGGTGGCGCTGCGGGCCCGCGGGATGCCGGTGCTGCCGCACGCGGTGTCGCTCTCGCTCGGCGGCGCCGAACCGCTGCGCCACGACCGCGTCGAGCACCTCGCGGCCGTCGCCGACGCCCTCGGCGCGCCGCTCGCGAGCGACCACGTCGCCTTCGTGCGGGCCGGCGGGCTCGAGTCGGGGCACCTGCTGCCGGTGCCGCGCACGCGCGAGGCGCTCGACGTCGTCGTCGACAACGTGCGCGCCGCGCAGGCGACGCTCGGGGTGCCGCTGGCGCTGGAGAACATCGCGCCGCTGCTCGCCTGGCCGGACGCGGAGATGGGCGAGGGCGCGTTCCTCGCCGAGCTCTGCGCGCGGACCGGCGCCTGGCTGCTGCTCGACGTCGCCAACCTGTACGCGAGCGCGGTGAACCTCGGGCAGGACCCCGAGCGGGTGCTCGACGAGCTGCCGCTCGAGCGGGTCGCGTACGTGCACGCGGCGGGCGGGGTCGAGCGCGACGGCGTCTACCACGACACCCACGCCCACGCGCTGACCGAGCCGGTGCTCGACCTGCTCGCGGCGCTGTGCGCGCGGCACCGCCCGCCGGCCGTGCTGCTCGAGCGCGACGACCGCTACCCGCCCGACGACGAGCTGGCCGCCGAGCTCGCGGCGCTGCGGGCGGTGCACTCACCCCCGTGAGCCGCGACGATCTCGCCCGGCGGCAGGCGGAGCTTCTCGCCGCCCTCGTCGCCGGCGGCCCCGCCCCGGACGGCGTCGACCCGGCGCGCGTCGCGCTCGAGGCCGACGCGCTGCGCGCCAAGCGCCGCCGGGTCCTGGCGCGCCTCCTGCCCGCCGACGTGCACGCGGCGCTCGGCGACGACGTCGGGCCCCGGCTCGACGCGTGGATCGCCGCGCACCCACGCCGCGTCGGCACGTCGATGCGCGCCGACGCCGACGCGTTCGTCGCCGCCCTCCGCGCCGACGGCACCCTGCCCCGACGCCGGCGGGGGCTCCGCCGCCTGCTCGAGGCACGGGGTGTCTCAGCGTGGCGGCCACGCTGACGTCCAACGTCAGGAAATCCCCCAGGTCGACGGACGACGGAATTTGCCATGTCCCGGGAATTGAGTCGAGATGACTCATGTTGCATGAGTCGAAGGCCCGCAAGGACGGGCCGCCTTCGTCACCCGAGGAGGAACCACCATGAGCACTCTCGTCCCCTGGGGCCCGCGCTTCGTCGATCCGTTCGCCGTCGCCGACGCCCTGTTCCGCCGCCCGGCGCCGAGCCGCCGTCAGGCCTTCTACGCGCCGACCACCGACGTGGTGCGCGACGGCGACGACGCCGTCGTCCGCCTCGAGCTGCCGGGTGTGGACGTCGCGAAGGACGTCGCCGTCGACGTCGACGGCCACCGCCTGGTCGTCCGCGGCGAGCGCCGCGACGAGCAGTCCGGGGAGGGCTGGCGCGAGAGCCGGCGCGGCTCGTTCCGCCGGAGCTTCACGCTGCCACAGCACGTCGACGCCGACGCGGTCACCGCGTCCTACGACGCCGGGGTGCTGACCCTGCGGGTCGTCGGCGCCCACGCCGAGCCCGTCGAGCCCGGCGCCCGCCGCATCGCCATCGACGGCGTGCCGGCTCCGGAGAACACGGAGAGCACCGAGTCCGCGGACTCCGCTCCCGAGGCAGGCGAGGCCTCCGAGGACCGCGCCGCCTGACGCGGGTCCCGTCGATGACGCCCGCGGGACCACCCGGTCCCGCGGGCGTCGTCGTGTCCGGGCCCGGCGTGTCGCGTCATCGAGCCTGTGGCGATCCTGGCACGAGACGCCAGCAAAGCCGCATCGCTCGCACCGAGATGGGGGCTTTCCTGACGTTCAACGCCAGCGTGGCCGCCACGCTGGAACACCCGGCACCACGCGAACGCCGACCTCTAGCGGGCGCGGCCGTCGCGGACGTCGGCGTAGCGCGCGCGGACCTCGCCGGAGATGGAGCTGTCGGTGACCTCGCGGGTGGTCTCGCGCGCTACCGTCCAGCCCGGCTCCTCGCCGTGCAGCGCCCAGGCGGCCTGGCGGGCGGCGCCGAGGGCCACGTACTCCTGCGGCGAGAGCACCTCCACGGGCAGGCCGAGGATGTCGGGGGCGAGGTCGGCCACCGCGCCCGAGCGCGAGCCGCCGCCGATCAGCAGCGCCCGGCGCACCGGCACGCCCTGCTCGACCAGCGCGTCGACGGCGTCGGCGAGCCCGCACAGCATGCCCTCGACGGTCGCGCGCGCCAGGTTCTCGCGGGTCGCGTTGGTGGTGGTCAGCCCCACGTAGCGGCCCTGGGCGTCGGGGCGGTCGGGGGTCCGCTCGCCGTCGAGGTAGGGCAGGAGCACCAGGCCGCCCGCTCCGGGGGACGCCGCCCGCGCGAGCTCGTCGAACCCCTCGGGGTCCACGCCCAGCAGGCCCGCCCCGGCCCCGAGCACCCGGGCCGCGTTGAGTGTGCAGACCAGCGGCAGGTAGCCCCCGCGCGCGTCGGCGAAGCCCGCGACCAGCCCGGACGCGTCGGTGGAGGGCTGGTCGTGGCCCGTGAACACCGCGCCCGAGGTGCCGATCGAGATGACGACCTCGCCCGCCGCCGGCCCGATCGCCAGCGCGGCGCCGGCGTTGTCGCCCGTCCCGGCCGACACGGCGAGCCCGTCCGGTGTCCGCCCCACGACCTCACCGGGAGAGGCCACCCGCGGCACCGAGAGGCTCCGCCCGAACGCCATCTCGAGCAGGTCGTGGCGGTACTCGCCGGTGACCGTCGACCAGTAGCCGGTGCCCGAGGCGTCGCCCCGGTCGGTGGTGGGCTCGTCCGGCGCGCCGGCGAGGCGCCAGGTCAGCCAGTCGTGCGGCAGCATCACCGAGCGCGCCCGCGCGGCGGTGTCCGGCTCCGCCCGCGACGTCCAGCGCAGCTTGGTGGCGGTGATGCTGGCGACCGGGACCGTGCCGACCGCCTCGGCCCACGCCGCCGCCCCGCCGAGCTCGTCGATCAGCGCCCGCGCGTCGGGCGCCGAGCGCGTGTCGTTCCACAGCAGGGCGTCGCGCACGGGCTGCCCGGACTCGTCGAGCAGCACCATCCCGTGCTGCTGGCCGGCCACCCCGATCGCCGCGACGTCGTCGGTGCCGACCTCGCCGAGCGCGCCGGCCAGCGCGTCCCACCAGGCCCGCGGGTCGACCTCCGTCCCGTCGGGATGGGGGCGCCGGGCCTCGCGGACCACGCTCCCGTCCGCGGGGTCGACCACGAGGACCTTGGTCGCCTGGGTCGAGGAGTCGACCCCGGCCACGTACGTCGCAGAACGCGCCATGCCCGCAGTATCCCCGCGATCAGGGTCGCCCACGTGTCGGCCCGCCCCGCTCTGTCCTTCGACGCTACTGCGCGATATCGTTCGAGGACCATCCACGAGCGACGGGAGACGGGCGATGAGCACGACGACGGAGGTCATGGGCGTGACCCGGCACATCGACGCCCCGGCCGAGACGGTCTTCGCGGTCCTCACCGATCCCGCGCACCACGCGGCGATCGACGGCACCGGCTGGGTGCGCGAGCCGCTCGACCGGGACGAGATCACCGGCGTCGGACAGGTCTTCGGGATGGGGATGTTCCACAGCAACCACCCCGACGGCGACTACCGGATGCACAACCGCGTCGAGGTCTTCGAGCCGCCGCGGGCCCTCGCCTGGCAGCCCGGGCAGTACGGCCCCGACGGCGAGCTCGGGTTCGGCGGCTGGACGTGGCGCTACGACCTCGAGTCCGACGGTGCCGGCTGCCGGGTGACGCTGACCTACGACTGGTCGGCGGTCCCGGCGTTCCTGCGCGAGCACATCGCGTTCCCGCCGTTCGGCGAGGAGCACCTGACCCGGTCGCTCGACAACCTCGCCGCGCTCACCTAGGGCGGGCAGCCGCACGACTCCCGGATCCGCACCGCCGGCGCGATCCGCCGGGTCGCCGGCGGCGTGCCCGGGTCGGCGATCCGCCGCAGGAGCAGCTCGACGGCCGTCGTCGCGATCTCGCGGAACGGCTGGGCGACGACGGTCAGGCGCGGCGAGAACAGCTCCGCCCAGGCGAAGTCGTCGAACGCGGCGACGGCGACGTCGCGCGGGACGCGCAGCCCGGCCTCGCGCAGCGCCTGCATCACCCCGATGGTCATGCTGTTGTTCGCGGCGACGATCGCGGTCGGCGGGTCGTCCAGGGCCAGCAGCTGGTGCACCGCCACCCGCGCGGTCTCGGTGGCCGACGATCCGCCGACCTCGAGCTCGGGGTCGACGCGCAGCCCGCACGCGGCGAGGGCGTCGCGGTGCCCGTCGCGGCGCTCGGTGGTGGTGGCGAGCCCGGCCAGCCCGGTGACCAGCCCGATCCGCGTGTGCCCGTGCTCGGCGAGGTGGCTGGTCAGCGCCGCGGTGGCCTCGCGGTTCTCGGTGCCGACCTGGTCGTGGGCCGGGTCGATCAGCCGGTCGAGCAGCACCGTCGGGACCTCGTGGCGCGCGAGGTAGGCGAGCGCCGCCTCCGGGCGCGCCGACGGCGCGAGCACCATGCCGTCGACGCGGTGGTGGTGCAGGCGCGTGACGACGGTCAGCTCGTAGTCCGGGTCCTCGTGCGGGTCGACCAGCAGCAGCGTGTAGCCGGCCGCCGCGGCCGCGGTCTCGGCGGCGCTGAGCAGCTCGCCGAAGTACGGGTTGGAGATCGCCGAGAGGACCAGGCCCATCGTCGTGGTGCGCGCGGTCGCGAGCGAGCGGGCCACGGTGTTCGGCGTGTAGTGGGTTGCCGCGACCGCGGAGAGGACGAGCTCCCGGGTCCGCGCACGCACCGGTCGCGTGCCGTTGAGGACGTGCGAGACCGTCGCGGTGGAGACACCGGCCATCCGCGCGACATCGGCCATCGTGACCATGCCCGGCTCCCGTCCTCCGGCGGGCGCCGCCGGCGCCCGCCCGTCCACCGGAGAGTTGTACCCCGCCTGCGCCCTCCCGTGGAACTGATGCGGTTAAGCGCTTGCCTCTCACTGAGCGCAGCTTTACGGTCACTCCACCGTCAGTGGCCCACGTCACGACCACCGGCGGACCACCGGCGGCCACGGGGCAGGAGGCGCGATGCGGGGCGCGGCGCGACGGGGACGGACCCGACTGCCGGCGGTACTCGGAGCGGTGGTGGCGACGCTCGGGCTCCTGGCCGGGTGCTCCGGCGCCGGGGCGCTCGGGAGCGCGGAGGGCGTCGAGACCGTCACGGTCGCCATCGTGTCCAACCCGCAGATGGAGGACGCGATCTCGCTCGCGCCGCAGTTCGAGGCGGAGAACCCGGGCATCCGGCTGCGCTTCGTCTCGCTGTCGGAGAACGAGGCCCGCGCCAAGATCACCGCGTCGGTGGCGACCGGCGGCGGCGAGTTCGACATCGTCATGATCTCGAACTACGAGACGCCGCAGTGGGCGCAGAACGGCTGGCTCACCGACCTCGAGCCCTACATCGCCGCGACGCCGGGCTACGACCGCGCGGACTTCATCCCCACGGTGCGCGACTCGCTGTCGTACGAGGGCCGGATGTACTCGGTGCCGTTCTACGGCGAGTCGTCGTTCCTCATGTACCGCCGGGACCTCTTCGAGCAGGCCGGCATCCAGATGCCCGCCCAGCCGACGTGGCCGCAGATCGCCGAGTTCGCGGCGCGGCTCGACCAGGGCCCCGGCCAGCAGCGCGGCATCTGCCTGCGCGGCAAGCCCGGCTGGGGCGAGGTCATGGCCCCGCTCGACACCGTGATCAACACCTTCGGCGGGCGCTGGTTCGACCCGCAGTGGAACGCGCAGCTGACCTCGCCCGAGGTGCGGCAGGCCGTGCAGTTCTACGTCGACCTCGTGCGCACCCACGGCCAGCCCGGCGCCTCGCAGTCCGGCTTCTCCGAGTGCGCCACGCAGTTCGGCCAGGGCCAGGTCGCCATGTGGTACGACGCCACGTCGGCCGCCGGCACCGTCGAGGACCCCGCGGAGTCCACCGTCGCCGGCCGCATCGGCTACGCCCCGGCGCCGGTCGTGGCGACGCCGTCCTCGGGCTGGCTCTACTCCTGGTCGCTGGGCATCCCGCAGACCTCCCCGCGCAAGGACGCCGCCTGGCGGTTCATGTCCTGGATGACCGACCAGCAGTACATCCAGCGGGCCGGCAACGATCCCGAGATCGGGTGGACCTCGATCCCGCCCGGGTCCCGCCAGTCGACCTACCGGATCCCCGAGTACCAGCAGGTCGCGAACGCCTACGCGCCGCTGATCCTGGACGGTCTCCAGCGGGCCAACCCCCAGCAGCCGACCGTGCAGCCGGTGCCCTACCAGGGCGTGCAGTTCGTCCGCATCCCCGAGTTCCAGGACCTCGGCACCCGGGTCAGCCAGCAGGTCAGCGCGGCCATCGCCGGACAGATCACCGTCGACGAGGCCCTGGAGCAGTCGCAGAACTACGCCGAGACGGTGGGGGAGAGCTACCAGCGATGACAGCAACCCTGGAAGAACGCCCCGCCGCGCCCGAGAAGGCCGGCGGCCAGGCGGCGATCGACCGTGCCGAGGGGTGGCGCCGCCGCGGACCCCTGCTCCCGGCGCTGGTCTTCACGATCATCGTCACGCAGATCCCGTTCATCCTGACGCTCTACTACTCGCTGCAGTCGTGGAACCTCGTCCGGCCGGGGTCGCAGGAGTTCGTCTGGTTCGCGAACTACGGCGACGTCTTCGCCGACAGCCAGTTCCGGACGGTCGCGCTCAACACCGTGGTCATGACGCTCGGCTCGGTGCTGATCGCCGTGGTCCTGGGCCTGCTGCTGGCGCTGCTGCTCAACCGGCAGTTCGCCGGCCGCGGCATCGTGCGCACGCTGCTCATCACGCCGTTCCTCATCACGCCGGTCGCGGCGGCGCTGCTGTGGAAGACGGTGCTGCTCGACCCGACGCTGGGTCTGATCAACTTCGTGCTGCGGCCGTTCGGGGGTGCGGGCACGGAGTGGATCAGCACGTACCCGCTGGCGTCGGTGATGGCCGCGCTGATCTGGCAGTGGACGCCGTTCATGATGCTGCTGCTGCTCGCGGGCCTGCAGAGCATGCCGACCGACCAGCTCGAGGCGGCGCGGGTCGACGGGGCGAGCGCGTGGTCGACGTTCCGGGAGCTGACGCTGCCGCACCTGCGGCGGTTCATCGAGCTCGGTGTCGTGCTCGGCACGATCTACCTGGTCAACATCTTCGACCAGGTCTACATGATGACCCAGGGCGGTCCGGGCGTGGCCAGCGCGAACCTGCCCTTCTACATCTACCAGCGGGCGTTCCTGGGCTTCGACATCGGCCAGTCGGCGGCGATGGGCGTGGTCGTGGTGATCCTGACCCTCATCGCGGCGAACTTCGCGCTGCGCCTGATCTTCAAGTCGTTCAGTGGCGAGCAGGAGGCGGCCTGATGGCGGTCACGACCAGCACTCCACCCGACACGCAGGAGCCCGCGGCGCCGCCCGAGCCCCGTCGTCAGAAGCGCAGCGCCGCCACCGTGTGGCTGGGCGTCGTCGCCTGGGTCGTGGGCATCGCGTTCTTCTTCCCGGTCTTCTGGATGGTGCTGACCTCGTTCAAGCAGGAGACCGACGCCTACACCACCACGCCGAAGATCATCTTCGAGCCGACGCTGGAGCAGTACGAGGGTGTCTTCTCCGCCGGCGTCGGGCCCTACCTGGTGAACTCGGTGATCGCCACGGTCTTCTCCACCCTGCTCGTGCTGCTCCTGGGGATCCCGGCCGCGTTCGCGGTCTCGCTTCGCCCGGTGAAGAAGACGCAGGACGTCCTGTTCTTCTTCATCTCCACGAAGATGCTGCCGGTGGTCGCGGTGATCGTGCCGATCTACGTCGTGGTCAACCAGATCGGCATGCTCGACAACATCTGGACCCTGGTCGTCCTCTACACCGGCATGAACCTGCCCATCGCGGTGTGGATGATGCGGTCGTTCTTCCTCGAGGTCCCCGGTGAGCTGCTGGAGCAGGCGAGCATCGACGGCGCCCCGCTGTGGCGCACGCTGCGCGAGATCGTGCTGCCGATCATCTCGCCCGGCATCTTCGCCACCGCACTGATCTGCGTGATCTTCGCGTGGAACGAGTTCTTCTTCGCGGTCAACCTGACCGCGGCCAACGCCGGCACCATGCCGGTCTTCCTGGTCGGGTTCATCACCTCGGAGGGCCTGTACTGGGCCCAGCTCTCCGCGGCGGCGACCCTGGCCGCGCTCCCCGTGGTCATCGCCGGGTGGGTGGCGCAGAACAAGCTGGTGCAGGGCCTGTCGTTCGGCGCGGTCAAGTAGGGAGTGCACGATCCATGGCTGAAGTGGTGTTCGACAAGGCCTCGCGCATCTACACACCTGGAGCGAAGCCGGCCGTCGACAGCCTCGACCTGACGGTCGCCGACGGCGACCTCGTCGTCCTCGTCGGGCCCTCGGGGTCGGGCAAGTCGACGGCGCTGCGGATGCTCGCGGGCCTCGAGCCGATCGACGCGGGCTCGGTGCGCATCGACGGGCGCGACGTCGTCGACGTGCCGTCCAAGGACCGCGACATCGCGATGGTGTTCCAGAACTACGCGCTCTACCCGTCCAAGACGGTGGCGGAGAACATGGCCTTCCCGCTCAAGATGCGCGGGATGGAGAAGGAGGAGCGCGCGCAGCGGGTGCGCCAGGCCGCCGACATGCTCGGGCTCACCGAGTACCTCGACCGCAAGCCCAAGGCGCTGTCGGGCGGGCAGCGCCAGCGCGTCGCGATGGGCCGCGCGATCGTGCGCGAACCGCAGGTCTTCCTCATGGACGAGCCGCTGTCCAACCTCGACGCGAAGATGCGCGTACAGACCCGCGCCCAGATCGCCGAGATGCAGAACCGCCTCGAGGTCTCGACCGTCTACGTCACCCACGACCAGGTCGAGGCCATGACGATGGGCGACAAGGTCGCCGTCCTGGCCGACGGCAAGCTGCAGCAGTACGCGACGCCCCCGGAGCTGTACGACAAGCCGATCAACTCCTTCGTCGCCGGGTTCATCGGCTCGCCGGCCATGAACCTGCTCGACCTGCCGCGCTCGTCGAGCGGGGTCACGCTCGGCGGGGTCGAGGTCCCGCTGCCGCGCGACGTCTCCGACGCCGCGGGCTCGCGCGACAGGCTGACCGTCGGCATCCGGCCCGAGGACTGGGTGCTCGAGAGCAACGACGCGGACGCGGGCTCGGTGGTCAAGGCCGTGGTGGACGTCGTCGAGGAGCTCGGCAGCGAGTCCTACCTCTACGCCCACCTCGCCGAGGACACCGGGACCACGATCGTCGTGCGGGGCCCGGGCCGGGTGGGCGTCCGCTTCGGCGACCCCATCGCGGTGCGCCCGAACCCCGAGGCCCTGCACGTGTTCGACGCCGAGACCGGGCAGCGCCTGCCGTAGGGGTCCGCGAGGATCGGGCGATGATCCGCAACGTGGTGGTGGGCCGTGTCCGCGAGGGCGTGCCGGCCGAGCAGGTGGAGGCGGCGATCCAGGCCCTGCGCGACCTGACCGTCGAGGGCGTCGAGTTCCGGCTGGTCGGGGGCCGGGACCGCGGACTGCGCGAGGGCAACGCGCACTTCGCCCTCACCGCCGACTTCGTGTCCGAGGACGCCTACCGCATCTACGACGCCGACCCGGAGCACAACCGCATCCGGCGCGAGCTCTTCGCCCCGATCGCCGAGTCGATCGACCGCATCCAGTTCGCCCTGCCGGACGGCGACTGAACGGACCATCCCCGTGTCAGCGGCGTGCCGTCGCTGACACCCAGTGTCCGTATCGCCACGCGCTCGCGGAGAAATGCGCTCGCCGCGCTGCTCCGCGCGGGTTAGCGTCCGCGCCGTGATCCAGCAGCTCCACGGCTGACGAGAGCCGACCGCACTCCCCGCTGCCCTCGTCCGCCCCGCTCCTGGAGACCACCATGGCCCACGTCCTCATGGTCGGCGTCGCCGCGCACGGCCACACCAACCCCCACCTCCCGCTGATCGCCGAGCTCGTCGCGCGCGGCCACCGGGTCACCTACGCGATCCCGGCCGCGTTCGCCGAGACGGTCGCGGCGACCGGCGCGACGCCGCTGGTCCACACCTCGGTCCTGCCCGACCAGTCCCGCGGCGAGCAGTGGCCGACCGACCCGGTGGCCGGGACCGCGCTGTTCCTCGACGAGGCGGTGCAGGCCCTGCCGCAGATCGCCGACGCGCTGGGCGACGACGTCCCCGACATCGCCCTGCACGACATCGGCGGCTACCCCGCGATCGTGCTGGCCCGCCGCTTCGGCATCCCCGTCGTCCAGCTCTCGCCGGCGCTGGTCGCGTGGGACGGCTACGAGACCGACCTCGCCGACGACCTGGCGTTCCGGGACACCCCGGGCTACCGGGCCTACCTGGCGCGGTTCGCGGCGTGGCTCGCCGAGCTCGGCATCGACGACGACCCCGAGCGGCTCGTCGGCCGGCCCCGGCGCTCGATCGTCGAGATCCCGCGGGCGCTGCAGCCGTTCGCGGACCGGGTCGACGAGTCCGTCTACACCTTTGTCGGGCCGGACCTCGACCGTCGCGCCGCGCAGGAGTGGTGGCCCGCCCCGCAGCGCCCGCTGGTGCTCGTGTCGTTCGGGTCGGCCTACCACGACCGGCCCGACACCTTCCGCGCCTGCGTCAAGGCGTTCGCGCCCCTGGGGTGGGACGTGGTGCTCGCGATCGGCCCGCACGTGGCCCTTGACGCGCTGGGCGAGCTGCCGACGAACGTCACGGCACACCGCTGGGTCCCCCAGCTGGGCGTGCTCGCGCGCGCGAGCGCGTTCGTCACCCACGCCGGGATGGGCGGGTGCTCCGAGGGGCTCTACCAGGGTGTACCGATGATCACGATCCCGCAGGGCGTCGACCAGTTCGGCAACGCCGCCCTGCTCGAGGCGCTGGGTGTCGCGCGCACGGTCGCGACCGGGGACGCGACCCCGGCGGCGCTGCGGGAGGCCCTGCTCGCGCTGACCGCGTCGGACGACGTCGCCGCGCGCCTGGCCGCGCAGCGCGACGCGATCCGACGCGGGGGCGGCGCGACGCGGGCCGCCGACGTGGTGGAGGCTGAACTCTGCTGACCTACGTCTGCACGACCGCGATGTGGTTGCCATCGGGGTCGCGCAGCATGAACAGCAGCGGCGCGCCCGGCGCCTCCATGATGTCCTCGAGGTCGACACCGGCGTCCCGCAGCCGCGCGTGCTCGGCGCGCAGGTCCGCGGTCTCGACGCCGATGCCGCCACCGCCGGGCTCGCCCCCCATGGGCGGGTTCAGCGCGAGCCGCGCCGTGGAGCCCGGCGGTGCGACCTCGACCCACCGGTCGCTGCCGTCCTCGCCGAAGCGGGTGTCACCGCGCAGCTCCCAGCCGAGCGTGCCGGTGTAGAACGCGATGGCCGCGTCCTGGTCGGCGACGGTGAACATGGCGACGCCGATGTTCGTGACGGTGGTGGCGGTGGACGCGGTCATCGGGCCTCCTTCGGGCGGGACCCGTACGATAGAGCGACCGCGTGATCCTGGACAAGGACCACGTTCGGTGCTCGATCCGCTCCGTCAGGCGACGCCCTCGGGTGCGGCGCCGGTGACCTGCACGCCGTCGGCGGTGATCTTCTCGATCTCGGCGAGGTCGTCGGCGCTCAGGCGCACGTCGACCGCGGCCAGCGAGCGCTCGATGTTGCGCTCGGAGCGGGCACCCACGATCGCGACGTCGATGCCGTCCTGCGCGAGCACCCACGCGATCGCGAGCTGGGAGACCTCGCAGCCCTTGTCGGCCGCGAACGACTTCAGCCGCTCGATCACCTCGAGGTTCTGCCGGAACTTCTCGCCCCGGAACGCCGAGGCCTGCGAGCGCCAGTCGGAGTCCTCGAAGGTCGTGCTCTCGTCCATCGTCCCGGTCAGCAGCCCGGAGCCGAGCGGGCTGTAGACCAGCGTCCCGATGTCGTGCTCGCGCACGTAGGGCAGGACGCCGTCCTCGATGTGGCGGCGGAAGAGGTGGTAGGGCGGCTGCAGCGTCTCCACCGGCCGCCGGGTGTCGAACGCGGCCATCTGCTCGGCGTCGTAGTTGGACACGCCCACATGGCGGATCTTGCCCTCGTCCACCAGCTCCTGCAGGTAGCCCGCGGTGTCGGCGAACGGCGTGTCCGTGTCGGGCCAGTGCACCTGGTAGAGGTCGATGTGGTCGATCTTCATGGCCTTCAGCGACGACTCCACGCCCGAGCGCAGCCACTCGCGGCGCGAGTCGCGGGGGCGGTCGGTGCCCGGGTTGATGCCGCCCTTGGTGGCGATGACGACCGAGTCCCGGTCGCGGTCCAGCTCGCCGCGCAGCGCGTTCGCCAGGACCTCCTCGGACTGGCCGAAGCCGTAGGCCTGGGCGGTGTCGAAGAAGTTCACGCCGAGATCGAGCGCGTGGCGGATCGCGCGCTGCGCCTGGTCGGCGTCGTAGGAACCCCACTCGCCCGAGACCTGCCAGGTCCCGAAGGCGATGCGCGACACCTGCAGTTCCGTCTTGCCCAGCCTCGTGGTCTCCATGGGGCCCGGCGTACCCGGTGGGTCGGGAGCGAATCGGCGCCTATCGGGAGATGTACGCCTCGAGCTGGTCGCGGTGCTCCTCGAGCTGGTCGATGCGGCTCTTGACCACGTCGCCGATGCTGATGATCCCGGCCAGCCGCTCCTGGTCGTCGACCACCGGGATGTGGCGGATGCGCCGCTCGGTCATCGTGCGGCTCAGGGTCTGGATGTCGTCGGCGGGCCGGCACGTCGCCACGACCGTCGTCATGATGTCGCCGACCGGCGCGGTGAGGAGCCCGGCGCCGCGCTGGTGGAGATGGCGCACCACGTCGCGCTCGGAGACGATCCCGACGAGGCGGTCGTCGGCGCAGACGACGGCGGCGCCGACGTTGCGCTCGGCGAGCACGGCGAGCAGCTGGGAGATCGGGGCGTCGGGCGGGACGGTCAGGACCGCCGTCCCCTTCCGTGCGAGCAGGTCCGCGATGCGCATACCGGGCCCCTTTCGTCGCTTTCGGGTCCGACGAATATGGCAGGCACCGTCCGGGTTCGGCCAGACCCGGACGGTCACTGTCGTCCCACCAGTACCGCAACGACCAGGAACGGGACGGTCAGGGCGGCGACCAGCACCGGGAGCGCGAACCACACCGACCCCGCGCCGACGGCGGCGAGCACCCCGAGCGCGACCGCCTCCGAGCCAAGCCCGGCCATCGAGGTCACCGTGGCGCGGGCGTCGCCGGCCACGGCGTCCTGCACCCGGGTCTCGACCACGACCAGGAGCATCTGGAGCACGCCCCACCCCGCGCCCAGCAGCGCGAACCCGGGACCGAGCGGCAGCAGGGCCCCGGTGCCGACCGCCACCGCGGCGAGGCCCAGCAGCCCGCCGAGCACCGGGCCGCGGGCCCGCGCGACGCGGCCGGCGAGCGCGGCGCACGCCGACTCCGCGACGCCCACCCCGGCCAGCGCGAGCGCCGCCACCGCCGGCGTCGCCCCGTGCGCGGCGGCGAGCAGGGGCAGGTACTCGTCGATCGCGAGGAGGCCGGTGAGCAGGGCGGTGACGACGACGGCGCGGCGCAGCAGCGCGGTCCGCGAGACCTCGCCGACGCCCTCGCGCAGCGTCGCCCACCAGTCGGCCAGGGCGTGGCGCGTGGTCCCGGACGCCCGTCGCGGGCGCTCCTGCTCGGGCAGCGTGAGCGCGAGGGCCGCGCCGGCCAGGGACGCGCCGGCCCCGACCAGCCCGGGCAAGACCCAACCCCCGACGGTCACCAGCGGCGCGGCGAGCGCGGTCGCGCCGAGCGTGGCGGCGAGGTAGCCGGCGCGGGCGCGGCCTATGAGCGTGGCGTAGTGCTCGGTCGCGTCGCGGCGGGCGAGCTCGTCGTAGGTCAGCGCCTCGAGCGTGCCGGACCCGAGGGCGATCCCGACGCCCCAGAGCACGAACCCGGCCGCGAACACCGGGGTGCTCGGGACCAGGACCCACAGCGCGAACGCGGCGCCCGACAGCACGCCCGAGGCCGCGAGCATCCGGCGCCGCGAGGTCACGTCGGCCCAGGCGCCCGACGGCACCTCGAAGACCAGCGTGGTCACCGACCACAGCGCGAACAGCGCCGAGATCGCCGCGTCGGACAGGCCGTGCTCGGCGAAGAGCAGCGCGTAGAGCGGGTACAGCGGCACGAACTGGCCGAGCGCCTCGACGGCGACGACCCGGGCGCCGAACCCGCGGGGGACCCGCGACCTGCGCGGGGCCGGGTGTCAGCGTCGGCGGAAGAGGTTCTGCACGTGCTCATCCTATGTGAGCGGACTTCGGTGCCATAGCCCCGAAGTTCGCTCACGTACGACACTCGGCCCCATGACCGACGAGCCCACGACCCCGTCCGGCGACAACCCGTACGTCGAGCGGGCGTACCGCCTCGGCGGGCCCGACGACGCCCGCGCGCTCTACGACGAGTGGGCGGCGCGGTACGACGCCGACCTGGCCGGCGAGAGCCAGGGCTACGTCGCGCCGGGGCTCGCCGCCGAGACAGTCGTGCGTGTCGCGGGCCCGGACGTCACGGTGCTCGACGCCGGCTGCGGCACCGGGCTCGTCGGCGCGGCGCTCGCCGAGCGCGGGGTCCGGGTGATCGACGGGATGGACGTCAGCGAGGGCATGCTCGAGCAGGCCCGGGCCACCGGCGCCTACCGCTCGCTGCAGCCCGTGGACCTCACCCGCGCGCTGCCCACCGAGGCGGACGCCTACGACGTCGTCGTCTGCGTCGGTACGCTCACCCACGGTCACGTCGGGCCGGCGGTGCTCGCCGAGTTCGCGCGCGTGACCCGTCCGCAGGGCTGGATCGTCGCGACGGTGCTCGACGACGTGTGGGAGTCCGGCGGGTACCGCGCGGAGGTCGACCGCCTCGCCGACGCGGGCACGGTGGAGCTGGTGTCCGCGGAGCGCTCGCCCTACCGGGCAGGGGTCGGCGTCGAGGCGCGGATGCTGGTGCTCACCGCCCGCTGAGGGATAGAACGGGGGCATGAGCCCCGAGCCGACCAGTGCCGAGCCCGAGATCCTCTGGCGACCCGACGAGAAGACGGTGCGGGACGCGCGGATCACGGCGTTCGCGCAGCAGGTGGCCCGGGAGCACGGGGTGACCGTCGACACGTACGACCAGCTCTGGCAGTGGTCGACGTCGGACCTGCGGGCCTTCTGGGGCAGCGCCGTCGACTTCCTCGGCGTGCGCTTCCACGACGCGCCGCGCGAGGTCCTCGGGTCCGAGGAGATGCCGGGCGCGGAGTGGTTCCCGGGCTCGACGCTGAACTACGCCGAGCACGCGCTGTGGCCGGCCGAGGGCGGCGCCGACGCCGACCCGGCGATCGTCGCCGTGCGCGAGGACGGGCGCCGGGTCGCCCGCACCTACGGCGAGCTGCGCGCCGACGTCGCCCGCGCCCGGGCCGGGCTGGTCGCGCTCGGTGTCGGCCGCGGCGACCGGGTCGTCGCCCTGTCCCCGAACACCGTCGAGACCCTCGTCGCCTTCCTCGCCGCCGCCTCGCTCGGCGCCACGTGGTCGTCGTGCTCGCCGGACTTCGGGGCGCGCGCCGTCGTCGACCGCTTCGCCCAGATCGAGCCGTCGGTGCTCGTCGCCGTCGACGGCTACCTCTACAACGGCAAGTCCTACGACATCCGCGGCACGGTCGCCTCGCTGCGCGAGCAGCTGCCGACCCTGCGCGCGGTGGTCGGGATCGACTACGTCGCCTCGTGGTCCGACGCGGACGACGTCGTGGCCTGGGCGCGGTTCACCGAGGACGGCGACGCCCCGCTCGCCGTCGACCCGGTGCCGTTCGAGCACCCCCTGTGGATCCTCTACTCCTCGGGCACCACCGGGCTGCCCAAGGGGATCGTGCACTCGCACGGCGGGATCGTCGTCGAGCACCTCAAGTCGCTGACCCTCCAGCACGACCTCGGTCCCGGCGACCGGTTCACGTGGTTCACCACCACCGGCTGGATGATGTGGAACCTGCTCATCTCCGGGCTGCTCGTGGGCTCGACGGTGGTCGCCTACGACGGCAGCCCGGGCCACCCCGACCTCGACGTGCTCTGGCGCATGGCCGCCGACGAGGGCGTGACGGTGTTCGGGACGTCGGCGTCGTTCGTGCAGTCGTGTCTCAAGGCCGGCCTGCGCCCGCGCGACGCCTTCGACCTCTCGGCGATCCGGTCGGTCGGCTCCACCGGTTCGCCGCTGTCCTCCGAGGGCTTCGACTGGGTCCGCGACGCCGTCGGCGAGCAGGTCCAGATCGCCTCGGTGTCCGGCGGCACCGACGTCTGCGCCGCGTTCGTCGGCGTCGCGCCGACCGTGCCGGTGTGGCGCGGGGAGATCTCGTGCCGGGCGCTCGGCGCCTCGGTCGAGTCGTACGACCCGCAGGGCAACCCCGTGATCGACGAGGTCGGCGAGCTGGTGATCACCCGCCCGATGCCCTCGATGCCGGTGACGCTGTGGAACGACCCCGACGGCGCCCGGATGCACGAGTCGTACTTCGAGGACTACCCCGGCATCTGGCGCCACGGCGACTGGATCAGCATCACCCCGCGCGGCTCGTGCATCATCCGCGGCCGCAGCGACTCGACGCTCAACCGCGGCGGGGTGCGGATGGGCACCGCCGAGTTCTACGAGGTCGTCGAGTCCTTCGACGAGGTCCTCGACTCGCTGGTCATCGACACCTCGGGCCTCGAGGGCGCCCGCGACGGCGGCGAGCTGCTGTGCTTCGTGGTGCTGGGGCAGGGCGTGGCGTTCGACGACGTCGAGGGGCAGCTCAAGAAGGCCCTGCGCTCCCAGCTCTCCCCGCGCCACGTACCCGACCGGTTCCTCGTCGTCGAGGACATCCCGCGCACGCTGAACGGCAAGAAGTCCGAGGTGCCGGTCAAGCGGATCCTCGCGGGCACCGCGCCCGAGAAGGCCGTCAGCAAGGACGCGCTGCGCAACCCCGAGGCGCTCGAGGACGTGGTGGCGCGCGCCCGCGGCTAAACGGCCGCGGGGACGACCTCCGAGAGCGTGACGGTCGCGCCGAGGACGCGGCCGTGGTCGTCGCGGCGCGACGAGATCAGCACGTCGAAGAAGCGCGGCCGCGTCGGCGCGTGGCACGGCACCTCGACGCGCGTCGGCGCGGGCAGGTCGCCGGCCAGCGCCGACCGGATGGCCGCGGCGACGGCGGCGCTGTGCCCGTCGGTGGCGGCCGCGGCGTCGCACAGCGCGAGGTAGGACCGCCCGACGCCCGAGGACGCGGGGTCGCCGCCGTTGGCCGTGCAGAACGCGTCCCAGGCCTCGTCGACCCAGACGATCGTCCCGGTGCCGTCGAGCAGTGCGGTCTCGACGGGGGGTTCGGCGGGCGTGCACCGTGGCTCGGTGAGCTCGGCCGGGCCCGCCGACGAGAAGATGATGTCGCGCGCGGCCCGGACGGCGGCGTCGAGCTCGTCGGCCTCGGCCTGGAGTGCGGTGCGCGTGGCGGGGTCGGAGACGCTGGCCCGCGCCAGCAGCCGCAGCACCACCCGCCGGATGCGGTCGAGCGAGCCGGTGCTGAGCCGATGGGCCACGCGCTCGCAGGTGTCGGCGCCCGCGACGTCGAGCAGGGTGCGCGCCGCGCCCTGGGGGACCACTGACAGATCGCTGTTGGTGATCATGTAATCGGCCGTCGGAGCGGGTCGGAGGTGGTGGACGCCCCGTCGGGAGGCCGTCACTATGCGCCCGGCCCGGCCCGGCGACAACGGCGCCGCCGCGATCCGTGCGCTGCCGGTCCGTCGCGCTCGGTCGACGGACAAACGTCAGGCGGCGATCTCGGTGAGGTCCTCCGCGTCGGCCAGCGGCGCGCCGGTCTGCTCGCGCACCTCCTCGGCGGTGACGCCGGGGGCGAGCTCGCGCAGGACGAAGCCGCTGGGGGTCACGTCGATGACGGCGAGGTCGGTGATGACGCGGGACACGACGCCGCGTCCGGTCAGGGGCAGCGAGCACGACTCGACGAGCTTGGCCGCGCCCTTCTTGGTGACGTGCTCCATGACGACGAGCACCCGGCGCGCGCCGTGGACGAGGTCCATCGCGCCGCCCATGCCCTTGACCATCGCGCCCGGCACGGCCCAGTTGGCGATGTCCCCGGTGACCGCGACCTGCATCGCCCCGAGCACGGCGGTGTCGACCTTCCCGCCGCGGATCATGCCGAACGAGAGCGCGGAGTCGAAGAACGAGGCGCCCTCGCGGACGGTGACGGTCTCCTTGCCGGCGTTGATGAGGTCGGGGTCGACCTCGTCCTCGGTCGGGTAGGGGCCGACGCCGAGCAGCCCGTTCTCCGAGTGCAGCAGCACGTCGACGCCCTCGGGCAGGTGGTTCGGGATGAGGGTGGGCAGCCCGATGCCGAGGTTGACGTACGAGCCGTTGGTGAGCTCGCGCGCGGCGCGGGCGGCCATCTGCTCGCGGGTGAGGCTCACGTCGTCTCCCGGGTGGTGCGCTTCTCGATGTGCTTGGTGGTGACCTGCTCGCCGGTCAGCTCGACCACGCGGTGGACGAAGATGCCGGGCACGTGGACGTCGTCGGGGTCGATCTCGCCGGGCTCGACGAGCTGTTCCACCTCGGCGATCGTGGTGCGTCCGGCCATCGCCGCGAGCGGGTTGAAGTTCCGCGCGGAGCGGTGGAAGACGAGGTTGCCGTGCCGGTCGCCCTTGGCCGCGCGGACCAGGCCGAAGTCGCAGACCAGGGACTCCTCGAGCACGAAGGGCGTGCGCACGCCGTCGATCTCGAACTCGCGGACCTCCTTGGGCGGCGAGGTGACCGCGACCGACCCGTCGGGGTGGTAGCGCCAGGGCATCTCGCCGTCGGCGACCCAGGTGCCGACCCCGGCGGGGGTGTAGAAGGCCGGGATCCCCGAGCCGGCGGCGCGCAGGCGCTCGGCGAGCGTGCCCTGCGGGGTCAGCTCGACCTCCAGCTCGCCGGCGAGGTACTGGCGGCCGAACTCCTTGTTCTCGCCGATGTAGGAGGCGACGACGCGGGCGATGCGGTGCTGCTCGAGCAGGATGCCCAGGCCCCAGCCGTCGGTGCCGCAGTTGTTCGACGCGACGTGCAGGTCGGTCGCCGTGCCGCGCGAGAGCGCGTCGATGAGCACGATCGGCACGCCGGACAGGCCGAACCCGCCGACCGCCAGCGAGGCGCCGTCGGTGATGTCGGCGACCGCCTCGTCGGCGGACGCCACGGTCTTGTCGATGCTCACGAGGCTCCCTTCGCGTGCTCGCGCAGCAGCGGGGTCACGATCTCGGGGCGTTGGAACGAGGCGAGGTGCGCGGCGTTGGTGACGGTCTCGAGGCGCGCGCCCGGGATGCCGTCGGCGAGCAGCTGCTGGTGCTCGGGCGGGGTCGCCGGGTCCTCGATGCCGCTGACCACCAGCGTCGGCACGTCGATGCTCCCGAGCTCGTCGACGACGTCCCACGCGGCGACCGCCTCGGCGCACCCCGCGTAGCCCTCGGCCGGCGTGGAGGCGATCTGGTCGCGCATCCGGGCGACGATGTCGGGCTCCGCGTCGGCGAAGTCCTCGGTGAACCACCGCGCGACGACGGCGTCGGCGATGGCCGCCGTGCCCTGCGCGCGGACGGTCGTCGCGCGCTCGCGGAAGGTGTCGGCGTTGGGGAAGCGGGCCGCGGTGCACAGCATCGCCAGCGAGGCGGCGCGCTCGGGGGCGTGCAGGCCGATCCACTGCGCGATCGCCCCGCCGAGCGAGACGCCGGCGAAGGAGGCCCGCGGGACGCCGAGTCCGTCGAGGGTCTCGAGGACGTCGCCCGCGAGGTCCTCGACGCGGTACGGCCCGTCGGGCACCGGGGAGCCGCCGTGGCCGCGGGTGTCGAGCGAGATCACCCGGAACTCGTCGGCCAGCTCGGCGCGCTGCGGCGCCCACATGTCGATCGTGCTGCCCAGCGAGCACAGCAGGACCAGCGGCGGCCCGTCGGCGGGACCCTCGGCGGCGTGGTGGAGCTTCACGCCCTCACCCTGCCCGGCGGCGGGGGTCGGTGAACCCGGTGCTTCCGTTCATCAGGACTCGAGCTTCGAAGGGTGCACGGTGAGCGCGGTGACCTCGACCTGCATGTACGGGAACAGCGGCAGGCTGGTGAGCAGCTGGTGGAGCTCGTCGGCGGAGTCGACGTCGAAGCGGCTGTAGTTCGCGTACTGCCCGACGACGCGCCAGAGCTCCGGCCACTTGCCGGCGCGCTGGATCTCGTGGGCGCGGGCCTTCTCCCGGGCGCGGAGGTCGTCGGCGACGTCCGCGGGCATGTCGTGGGGGAGGCGGACGTCCATGCGGACGAGGAACTGCACGATGTGCTCCGATCAGTCGCATCGAGCGCGTGGCGTGACGGACGTTCAGTGTCAGCGACGCGCCGCCGCTGACATTTCTTCTGCGCCGACCGGCCTAGCGGTCGGTGCGGTAGTGGGCGAGCTTGTCGGGGTCGATCGTGACACCCAGGCCCGGTCCCTGGCGGGCGGCGGCACGGCCGTCGACGATCGTCGGGGGCTCGGTGAGGACGTCGTCGGTCATCAGCAGGAAGTTGGTGACCTCGACGGGGTGGCGGGCGAGTGACCGCAGCCCGCAGGCGAGCGCGGTGGACGCGACGGTGCCGAGCATGCCGTCGATCTGGTTGCCGACCATCGTCGCGACGCCCAGGCCCTCGCACAGCCCGACGATCTTGGCGGACTCGGTGAACCCGGTGCGCGCGACCTTGACGCTGGTGGCCTGGGAGTCGCCGTCGAGCAGCGAGCGGGCGACACCGCCGAGGGTGATCGTCGACTCGTCGCCGACGATCGGGATCGGGCTCTCGCGCACGATCCGGCGCCGGCCGAGCACGTCGTCGGCGGGGTTGGGCTCCTCGAGCGAGGTGACGTGGAAGTCCGCGAGCCGGCGGGCGGCGACGATCGCGGTGTCGGCGTCCCAGCCGCGGTTGGCGTCGGCGTAGAGCTCGACGGAGTCCCCGAGCTCGCGGCGCAGCTCGCGCACCGCGGCCAGGTCGTGGGCGAGGTCGCGGCCGACCTTGACCTTGAACGCCTCGACGCCGTACCGGTCGTTCATCTCCACGGCGTCGGCGACCATCTCCGACGGCGTGCCGAGCCCGATCATGTGGGCGACCGCGACGTCGTCGGCGGCGTGCCCGAGCAGCACGTGCACGGGCTGCCCGCAGGCCTGGCCCACGAGGTCCCAGAGCGCCACGTCGACGGCGCCCTTGGCCGCGTTGTTGGCGACGGTGCGGGCGAGGTCGGCGCGCAGGCGCTCGCGGGCGAACGGGTCGGCGCCGACGAGCACCGGGGCGAACAGGTCGCGCACGACGGCGACGATCGACGCGGCGGTCTCGCCGTAGGTGTAGGGCCGGGGCGGGGCCTCGCCGTACCCGACCAGCCCGTCGTCGGTGGTGATCCGCACGAGGACGTGGTCGGCGGCGGTGGCCTGCCCGCTCGCGAAGGCGAAGGGCCGCCGGAACGGGACGGCGAGCGGGATCGCCTCAACGTTGGTGATCTTCATGCGGGGACGCTCCGGGGGTCGGGTCGGCACAGGACGGCGAGCGCGCGCGCCAGGGCCGGTTGCGGGTCGTCGCGCCGCCAGGCCAGGGCGACGTCGGTGGTGACGGACGCGTGGTCGTCGAGCTCCACGTAGCGCACGCCCTCGACGGCGACGGCGAGCACCGACGACGGCAGCAGGGCGACGCCGACGCCGGCGGCGACGAGCGCGAGGACGATCGAGGTCTGGTCGGCGTGGTGGGTGCTGCGCGGCGTGAACCCCGCCGCCCGGCACGCCCGCGCCGCCGCCTCGCCCACCACGGAGCCCGCCGCGGCGTAGACGACGAAGTCCTCGTCGGCGAGGTCGACGAGCCGGACCGGGCCCCCGGCGAGCCGGTGGTCCGCCGGCACCGCGAGCACGAGCCGTTCGCGGGCGAGCACGTGGTGGGCGAGCCCGGGGTCGCTCACCGGCGGGCGCAGGACCGCGAGGTCGATGCGGTGGTCGGCGAGCGCGGTCTCGAGCGCGGGGGTGAGCAGCTCGGTGGTGAAGGCCAGCTCGAGGCCGGGCAGCTCGGCGGCGAGGCGCCGGACGAGGTCGGGGACGTGCCGGTAGGTGGCCAGCCCCGTCGCGCCCACGCGCAGCCGCCCGAGCGCGCCCGCCGCGACGCGGCCCACCTGGTCGCGGGCCGCGTCGAGCGAGGCGAGGATGCGCACGGCCTCGGGCAGCAGCTCCTCGCCGGCGGCGGTCAGGTCGACCCGCCGGGTCGTGCGCTCGAACAGGGGAGCGCCCAGCTGCGCCTCGAGCTGCCGGATCGCCTGGGACAGCGGCGACTGGGCGATGTGCAGCCGCTCGGCGGCCCGCCCGAAGTGCCGCGTCTCGGCGACCGCGACGAAGTAGCGCAGCTGGCGCGTCTCCACCCGTCAGTCACCCGGCTCCAGCACGAAGTCGCGGTCGGAGCGCACCTCGTCGCCGTTCCCGGTCGGCTGGGGATCGAGGGTGAGCTCGGGCTTGTCGGCCGACGCGACGTCGTTGCCCAGGTAGGGGTCGCCGGTGAAGAACAGCTGGCTGGTCAGCGTGCGGTGCCCGGGCGCGGCGACGAGCAGGTGGATGTGGGCGGGGCGCCACGGGCTCCAGCCGGCGGCCTGGGTCATCTGTCCGGTCGGGCCGTCGAGCGGGATCGTGTACGGCGCGGGCTTGCGGGTGTGGATCTCGAAGCGGCCCTCGTCGTCGCAGCGCACGACGCCGCGCAGGTTGCCCGCCGGCGGCTTGGACGCGAAGCCGGAGTACCAGCCCTCGTCGTCGGTGTGCCAGATGTCGACGGTGGCCCCGCGCAGCGGCGTGCCGTCGGTGGAGGTGACCTGGCCGGCGAGGATCATCGGCGTGCCCGGCTCGTCGTCGCGCATCGGCAGCGTCGCGGGGGTGTCGAGCTGGGCCTGGCCGTCGAGCCAGAACGGGCCGAGGATCGTGCCGATCGAGCCCTGCTGGCTCTCGGCGGCGACCTTCTCGACCTCGAACTCCAGGTAGACGTCGAGGAACAGCGGCCACTCGCCGGTGTCGGAGACCGCGATCAGCCAGCGCTTGAAGGCGTCGAACTCCTCGTAGGTGACCTTGTTCTCGCGGATCGCCGCGCGGATGCCCTCGAGCGCGGCGCCGACGACGGTGGCCACCCGCTGCTGGTCGACGGTGCCGCCGGCGCCCTCGCGGAGGTTGGACAGCCCGGCGCGGGCGGACTCGGTGGCGTGGGAACCGGCGGTGACGGCGTCGGAGACCGACTGGTCGTTGGTGGTGGTCATGCGGACAGGGCTCCTCTGGGGTGGGAGACGGAGCGGAGCGGAGCTCGACCCGTCGAGGGGGTGGCGGCGTCGTGGTCGTGGACCCAGCCGTTGTCGGGCAGGTAGCCCGCGAAGCGCTTGTCGCGCTCGGCGATCCGCGGGTGGTCGTCGTCGAGGTGGAGCAGCGTCCCGGTGTCCCAGGCGCTGGCGGCGATCGCGCGGGTGCGGGCGCGCCGCTCGCGCGGGTAGGCGGCGAGCGCGGTGTCGGGGTCGTGCTCGGTGAGCAGGCGGGCGAGCGCGACGGCGTCCTCGATCGCCTGGTTCGCGCCCTGGCCGTGGTGGGGCAGCATCGCGTGGCAGGCGTCGCCGAGCAGGGCGAGCCGCCCGCGCGTCCAGCGGGTCAGCGGCTCCTGGGCGAGCAGGGGCCAGCGCGCGCTCTGCGGCACCGCGGCGAGCATCTCGCGCACCGCGGGGTGCCAGCCCGCGAACCCCTCGAGGAGCTCCCCGGCGGGCGCGTCGCGCTGTGGGCCCTCCCAGGTCTGCGGCCCGCAGAGCACGGCGAGGAAGTTGACGGTGTCGTCGTCACGACCCAGCGCGTAGTGCAGCAGGTGCGCGTCGGGGCCCGCCCAGAACTGGATGGCCCGGGGGTCGGGCAGGCTCGGCAGCGCGTCGATCGGCACGAGGCCCCGGAAGCCGCTGGTCCCCGAGTAGGTCGGGCCGGTGCCGGGCCCGGTGACGGCGTCGCGCAGCAGCGAGCGGACCCCGTCGGCGCCGACGACGACGTCGCCGACCGCCTCGGTGCCGTCCGCGAGCAGCAGCGCGCCCCGCTCGGCGTCGACGCCCGCGACCGCGCGGCCCAGGTGCAGGTGCCCGGCCCCCGCGGCCGCGACGAACGCGGCGGCGAGCGTCTGCTGCAGGTCGACGCGGTGCACGCCCCAGTAGGGGGCGCCGTAGCGCGCGCGGTAGCTCGCGCCGCCGGGGTGGGCGGCGATCCGTGCGCCGGTGCGCCCGTCGCGGTAGATCAGCTCGGTGGGCTGGGTGGACACGGCGTCGAGGGCCTCGCCCACCCCGAGGCGGTAGAGCTGGCGCGACCCGTTCGCCGAGAGCGCCACGGCCGCGCCGACCTCGCGCAGCTCGTCGGCCCGCTCGTAGAGGTCGACGGCGACCCCGGCGCGGGCCAGGGCGATGCCGAGGGTCAGGCCGCCGATGCCGGCCCCGGCGACGACGACCCGTGTCGTCTCCATCTGGCTGCCTCCCGCTCCCCGACGACCGGTCGACGACGAGCGTGACACAGGCCATCCGTGACGAGAAAGCGCCGAATCGAGAACGACTGAGATGCGCTGCGTCTCGATGGCCCGGTGACGGCGGCCGCTGTGATGTACCGGGCGGCGAGGGTGCACGGGCGTGGCCGGGTCAATACGGTCTGCGGTGGCACCGTGATCCGGGAGGCAGTGAATGAGCGAGGGCACCGACGCCTCGACGATGCGCCAGGTGCTGGGGCACTTCCCCAGCGGCGTCACCATCGTCACCGGCACGACCCCCGAGGGGCCCGCCGGCTTCACGTGTCAGTCCTTCTCCTCGCTGTCCCTCGACCCGCCGCTGGTCCTGATCCTGCCCGGCCGCTCCTCGTCGAGCTGGCCGAAGATCGAGGCGACCGGCCGCTTCGTCGTCAACGTGCTCTCCGCGGAGCAGGAGGAGCTGTCGACGACGTTCGCGGTGTCGGGCGGCGACAAGTTCGCGGGCGTCGAGTGGACCACCTCGGGGCTGGGCTCGCCGATCCTCGGCGGGGCCACGGCGTGGATCGACTGCACGCTGCACGCCGTGCACGACGGCGGCGACCACCACATCGTCGTCGGCGCGGTGCACGACCTCGGCGCGCCCGGCAGCCCGCCGCTCGTGTTCCACCGGGGCGGGTACGCGCGGACCAGCCCGGCGGCCGCCGAGTGACCGAGCCGCGGACCGGAGGGGAGCCGGCCGGGCCCGGTCCGCTCGCCGACGTAAGGGTGCTCGAGCTGGGCACGATCGTCGCCGGCCCGTTCGCCGGGCGCCTGCTCGCCGACTACGGCGCCGACGTCGTCAAGATCGAGCCGCCGGGCGGCCAGGACCCCATGCGCGACTGGGGCCAGGAGTCCTACAAGGGCCACCGGCTCTGGTGGACCGTGCACGCCCGCAACAAGCGCTGCATCACCCTCGACCTGCGCTCCGAGCGGGGCCAGGAGGTGTTCCTGCAGCTCGTCGAGGGCGCCGACGTCATCGTCGAGAACTTCCGGCCCGGGACGCTGGAGCGCTGGAACCTCGGGTGGGACCGTCTCTCGGCGGTGAACCCGCGCCTCGTGCTCGCGCGGGTGTCGGGCTACGGGCAGACCGGTCCGTACGCCGACAAGCCGGGCTACGCGTCGGTCGCCGAGGCGCTGTCGGGCCTGCGCTACATCAACGGCTACCCGGGCGAGGCGCCGCCGCGGCAGGCGATCTCGCTGGGTGACTCGCTGGCCGGGATGGTCGCGGTGCAGGGCGTGCTGGCCGCGCTGCACCACCGCTCGGTGACCGGCGTGGGCCAGGTCGTCGACGTCGCGCTGACCGAGGCGTGCCTGTCGGTGCTCGAGTCGATCATCCCGGAGTACGACAAGCTGGGCCGCGTGCGCCAGCCCGGCGGCACCAAGCTCGAGGGCATCGCGCCGTCGAACGTCTACCGCACGGCCGACGAGCTGTGGCTGGTCGTCGCGGCCAACCAGGACACGGTGTTCCGCCGGCTCTGCGGGGCGATGGGGCGCCCCGAGCTCGCCGACGACCCGCGCTACGCCGACCACCGCGCGCGCGGCGAGCACCAGGACGAGCTCGACGGGATCGTCGGCGACTGGGTGGGGTCGCTGCCCGCCGACGAGGTGCGCCGGGTGCTCGACGAGGCCGGCGTGATCTGCGGGCCGATCAACACGGCGGCCGAGGTCGTCGCCGACCCGCAGTTCCGCGCCCGCGGGATGCTCGCGCCGCACTTCGACGAGCGCTTCGGCGAGGACGTGCTGGGCCCCGGGGTCGTCCCGGTCTTCTCCGACACCCCGGGCGAGGTGCGCTGGGCCGGGCCGCCGGTCCCGGGGCACCACAACGCCGAGGTCTACGCGGAGCTGGGGCTGTCCGACTCCGCTGTCGCGGAGCTCGCCGACGAGAAGGTGATCTGAGGGGCGTGGCGTCAGCCCTCCGCGTCCTTCTTGATCGACGCGAGGTTCTTCTCGGCGCTGGAGCCCATGGCCCGCTCGAGGCCCCACCGCGGCACGCCCTTCACGGTGACCTCCATCGTCGAGGACATCACCAGGCGCGTGCGGGCATCACCCTCGGGGTGGGCGCGGTAGTCGATCGTGCTCTCGCGGATGAGACGCGCGTCGACGCAGGTCAGCGTCACGGCGTGGTCGCCGTAGGTGACGTCGTACGTCGCGTCGGTGGTGAACTTCAGCGCCCCGAGCGTGACGACGATGCGCGTCGGCCGGCCCTGGTCGTCGTGCGCCTGCACCTTCGCCGACTTGGCCTCGTTGGCCCACCGGTCGGTGTTCTCGAGGTCGGCGACCACCTCGAGCACCCGGGACGCGGGGGCGTCGATGGTCACCTCGCGGATCACCGGCTCGCTCACGTCCTGTCGGTACCCCGTGCGGGCCGCGGGTACCCGGTGGTGTGGCCGACACGGACCAGGCGCTCGCCGACGCGATCGTCGACCTGCTCGACCACCGCGCCACGGGGAAGACGATCTGCCCGTCGGAGGCCGCGCGCCGCGTCGCCCCGGACGCCTGGCGCGACCTCATGCCCGACGCCCGCCGCGTCGCGAGCGGCATGGTGGACGACCGGCGGATCGAGATGACCCAGCGCGGCGAGGTCGTCGACCCCGCGACCGCCCGCGGCCCCGTGCGCCTGCGCTACCCCGCCGACCGGGACGAACGGGACGACTGACGCACGGGGTGGTGTCAGCCTGGCGGCCACGCTCACGTCAGACGTCAGGAAATCCCCCACGTGAGGCACGGTGCGGGACGCGAGATCGGGCCGCACCTAGGCTCGGCCGGTGCTGTTCGGAGTCCTCCGGCGCATCCTGCGCGCCCTCATCGCACTGCCCCGTCCCCTCCGCCGGCTGCTGGCCGGCCCGGCCGTCGTCCGGGACGGGCAGACCCTCGACCTCGACGTCCAGCTGGTGCTGCGCACGCTCGGCCTGATCGCCGGCGGCGAGGAGCCGTCGCTGGTCGAGCAGCGCCGTGCCACCGACCGCGCGGCCGGGCTGGCCTGGTCGGCGACGCCGGGGGTGACGACGCTGCCGGTTCGCGTGCCGGTGCCCGCGGGTCCCGGCCGTGACGAGGCCGGCGAGCTGGTCGCCCGGCTCTACACCCCGGCCGAGATCGGCGACCGGCCGGCGCCGCTGCTCGTGCACTTCCACGGCGGCGGGTTCGCGCTGGGCAGCATCGCGTCGAGCGAGCCGCTGTGCCGGGTGCTCGCGAACCAGGCGAGCGTGCGCGTGCTGTCGGTCGAGTACCGGCTCGCGCCCGAGAACCCGTTCCCGGCGGGCCTGGCCGACGCCGCGGCGGCGCTGCACCACGTCCTCACCCACCGCGACGAGTTCCGCGCCACGACCGTCGCCGCGGGCGGCGACTCGGCCGGCGCGAACCTCGCCCTCACGGCGGCGCACCAGCTCGCCCGGCGGACCGACGAGACGGCCGCGTTCGTGCTGGCCCTCTACCCGGTCACCGACGCGGGGCGGGTCGGCGGGTCGCGGGAGCTCTTCGCGGAGGGCTTCGGGCTGCGGACCGTCGACATCGAGGTGTTCGAGCGCTACTACCTGCCCGACGGTATCGAGCCGATCCGACCGACGGGGCTGCTGGAGGTCGACGACCTCGCGATCATGCCGCCCTGCTACGTCTCGACGGCCGGGTTCGACCCGCTGCGCGACGAGGGCGAGGAGCTCGTCGCGGCGCTGCGCGACGTCGACGTCCCGGTCGTGGCGCGCCGCTTCCCCGGGCTGATCCACGGCTACGCGGGCATGGCGGGCGTCGTCCCGACCGCCCGCGACGCGGTCCTCGACGCCGCCTCCGCCCTGCGCGCGGGCCTCGCCCTGACGACGAAGGAGCCCGCCGGTACGTGAGCGAACTTCGGGGTCATAGCCCCGAAGTCCGCTCACATGGGGCTCAGTGGTGCAGCATCCGCATCGCCGCGGCGGGGTACCGCTCGCCGCTGGCGACGCCGGCCGGGGCCACCTTCTCGATCGTCTCGAGCTCCTCGGCGCTCAACGTCACGTCGGCCGCGCCGGCGTTCTCCTCGAGGTAGCGGCGCCGCTTGGTGCCGGGGATCGGCACCACGTCGTCGCCCTGCGCCAGCACCCACGCCAGCGCCAGCTGGGTCGGTGTGACGCCCTTGCGCTCGGCCAGCGCGTTGACCTCGTCGAGCACCCGCAGGTTCGCCTGCAGCGCCTCGCCCTGGAACCGCGGGGAGTTGCGGCGCCAGTCGCCCTCGGGCAGGTCCTCGGTGCGCCGGATCGTGCCGGACAGGAAGCCGCGTCCGATCGGGCTGTACGGCACGAAGCCGATGCCGAGCTCGCGGCACGTCGCGAGCACGCCGTTGTCCTCGACGTCACGGGTGAACAGCGAGTACTCGGTCTGCACCGCGCTCATCGGCGCCGTGGCGTGGGCGCGGCGGATGGTGTCGGGCGCGGCCTCGGAGATGCCGAGGTAGCGGACCTTGCCGGCCGCCACGAGCTCGCCGAGCGCGCCCCACGTCTCCTCGATCGGCACGTCGGGGTCGACGCGGTGCTGGTAGTAGAGGTCGACGTGGTCGGTGCCGAGCCGGGTCAGCGACCCGTCGATCTGGCCGCGCAGGTAGTCCGGACGCCCGTTGACGCGCCCGGTGCCCAACCCGTCGGGCCCGATCTCGTTGCCGAACTTGGTCGCGATGACGACCTCGTCGCGCCGGCCGGACAGCACCGAGCCCAGCAGCTCCTCGTTGGTGTGCGGGCCGTACATGTCGGCGGTGTCGAGGAAGGTGACCCCGAGCTCGAGCGCGCGCTCGATCGTCGCGCGCGACTCGGTGTCGTCCTGACCGCCGTAGGCGAAGGTCATGCCCATGCAGCCGAGGCCGAGCGCGGACACGCGCAGACCCTGGCCACCGAGAGTGCGTTGCTCCATGACCGCTGGCTGCCCCGGCGCAAGCCGCCCTGAACGTGTGCCGTCACGGTGACCCGCCGGACACCGCGCGGGTGGCACGGTGACCCCATGCGCCTGCTGCTCACGACGCTGGTGGCCGCCCTGCTCTGGCTGGGCGCGGGCACGGCCCTGGCCGACCCCGGGCTGGTGATCGGCGACGGCGCCCCGGCCGCCCCCGGGACGTCGCTGCGCGCGCAGATGCCCTGCGAGGAGCCGGCGACGACGCCGGTCACGGGACCCGGCGTCACCGGCGGTCCCTGGGAGCGCGACGCCGACGGCCACCAGCCCTGGGCGGTCTTCTCCGCGGTGACCGTGGCCGCCGACGCCGCCCCGGGCCCGGTGACGGTCACCGCGACCTGCGGCGGGCGCCCGCTCGAGGCCACGATCACCGTCGCCGAGACCAGTGGGTCGAGCTGGCGCTTCGTCGGCGGGGCCGCGGTGCTGCTCGTGATCGTCGTGGCGATGGTCCTGCTGCAGCGCCGGCGCCGGGCGGCCGCGCGCTAGCCGACCGTCCCTCGGGCGACGGCTCCCGCTGCGACCTGCGCCCGGCGCCTCCGACGGAGGTCGGAGACGCGATCACCGACCTGCGCGCGATGTGGCCGGCCCCGGTCGGGCGGCAGCGTCCTCGACGACCGCGTCGTCGTCCGAGGAGCGCCGCCATGCTGAGTACGTCACGGAGAGGTCTGGGCCTGGTCCTGGTCCTCGCGGCCCTGCTCGCGGGGTGCGCGGGCGGGGCGTCGACCGTCGCGCCGACACCCCCCGCGCCCACCGCCACGGCCGCCCTCACCCGAGAAGACCTGGACGCCTGGCTCGACGGTGTCGTCCCCGCCGGGCTCGAGCGCGCCGGCATCGCGGGTGCCGCGGTGACCGTCGTCCGGGACGGGCAGGTGCTGACCTCCCGCGGCTTCGGACACGCCGACACGGCCGCCGGGGAGCCCGTCGACCCGGCGCGGACCCTGTTCCGGGTGGGGTCGGTGTCCAAGGTCTTCACCGCCGTCGCCGTGCTCCGGCTCGTCGAGCAGGGCCGGATCGACCTCGACGCCGACGTCCGCGGCTACCTCGACTTCCCGCTGCCGCTGCGCCACGAGCCGCCCGTGACGATGCGGCACCTGCTGACCCACTCCGCGGGGTTCGAGGAGCGCATCCGCGGCCTCGTGACCCTCGGCGAGGACACCGAGGACCTGCGGGAGCACCTGGCCACCGATCCGCCCGAGCAGGTGTTCGCCCCGGGCACCACGCCCGCCTACTCCAACTACGGCTACGGCCTCGCCGGCTACGTCGTGGCGCGGGTCAGCGGGATGCCGTTCGCCGAGTACGTCCGGCGCTCCGTGCTGGACCCCGCCGGGATGAGCTCGTCGACGTTCGCGCAGCCGCTCCCGGCCCCGCTGCGCGACCGGCTGTCGCAGGCCTCCGCGACCGTCGACGACCCGCCGGCGCCGTTCGAGACCGTGCGGCCCTCACCGGCGGGCTCCCTGACGGCGTCGATCGACGACATGGCGCGCTTCCTGCTCGCCGAGCTGGGAGCACCGACCCTGCTCTCGCCCGCCGGCCAGGACCTGATGCGGCGGCCCGCCCTGGGCGCGGACACGCTCGGCGCGCTCGCCGAGGGCCCGCGGATGGGGCTCGGCCTGTTCGACGAGAGCCGCAACGGCCGGCGCATCCTCGGCCACGGCGGCGACACCGCGTTCTTCCACTCCCACCTGCAGCTCTACCCCGACGAGCGGACCGGGATCGTCGTGACGATGAACGGGTCCGGTCGCGGCGCGGCGGACAGCCTCGAGCTGCGCGAGGCGGTGCTGCACGGCTTCACCGACCGCTACTTCCCGGGCGGTGCCCCGGCGCCCCCGGTGCCGGGCAGCGCGGAGCGGGCCGCGCTCGCGCAGGGCACCTACGAGGCCGCGCGGGCGCCGTTCACCACCTTCCTGTCCGCCATGAACCTGACCGGCCAGGTCACGGCCACGGCCCGCCCCGACGGCACCCTGCTGTTCACGCCCGGCCCCCTGGGCGTGCACCCGGCGGTCTACCGCGAGGTCCGGCCCTGGGTGTGGCAGGAGGTCGGCGGCCAGCGGATCGTCGCGATGCGCCCGGAGAACGGGCGGGTCGCCGCCCTCGGCGTCGAGGGCGCGTTCACGCTGCTCCCGGCCCCGCCCGAGCGCACCGCCGCCGTCGTCCTGCCGGTGCTCGCCGCCTCCGTGGCCGTCCTCCTGGCGGCCCTCCTGGCCTGGCCGGCCGGGGCGTTCCTGCGCCGGCGCTACGGCCGCCCCCTGGCCGTGCCCCGCGCCGAGCGGCTCGCTCTGCTCGGGACGCGCCTGGGTGCCGGTGCCGCGGTGGTCGCGCTCGTCGGCTGGGTCGCGGTGGTCCTCACGCTCGTGGGCCTGGGTGAGGTCCCGACGGCCGTGCTCGCGGGCCTGGTCGCCCTGCAGGCCGTGGGCGCCCTCGGCGTGCTGCCCGCCGCGGCGTCGGTGGCCCTCGGTGTCCGGCGCCGCGTCGGCGCGCTCGGGGTGACCGGACGGACGCTCGTGCTGCTCGCCCTCGCGGCGGTGGCGGGCGTCGCGAGCGTCTACCACCTGCTCTCGGTGGACCTCGGCTTCTGACCCCTACGATCCCTCCCGCTCGGCGATCACGAAGGCACGGTGACCCCATGACCCCGCCCGACACCTCGCCTGACGAGGACGCGGTGCCGGACGGGGCCGAGGTGCGGGCCGACGCCGTGCTCACCCGGCTCGGCCTGACCACGCCGCGGCGCCGGGACGTCGCGCTCGCGGGCGCCACGGCGGTCGTGTCGGTCGCGGTGGTGCTGGTCGGGCTCGCGGACCCGGCGCTGGCGGTCGTGCTGGGCGGCGGCCCGCTCACGGTGTCCGCGGTGCTGATGCTGCTCGTCCTGCAGTCCGGCGTCCTCGTCGTCCGGCGGACCCGCCCGGTGCTGTGCCTCGCGGTGACGATCGCCCTGCAGGTGGTGCAGGCCGTGGTCCTGCCGACCGCCGGCCTGCGCGGGCCGGCGCCGGTGGTCGCCGCCTACACGTGCGGGACGCGGCTGCCGGCGCGTCGCGCGCTGACCCTCACCGGGGCGGCCGCGCTGGTGGAGGCCGTCGCCTTCGTCGCGCCGACGGGGGCGACCGGCGTCGGCGCGGTGCTGACCCAGCTCGCGTCCTCGGTCATCACCTACCTCGCGGCGTCGGTGGTCGGCGGCTGGATCGCGACGCGCCGGCACGTCGCGGAGCTGGCGCGGTGGCGGGCCGCGGAGGCGCTCGAGGCGCAGCGGGCCCGCGCGGACGCGGCGGTCGGCGCCGAGCGCACCCGGGTGGCCCGCGAGCTCCACGACATCGCCGCGCACCACCTCGCGGCGATGGTGGTCCAGGCGTCGGTGGCCGAGCGGCTGGTCGACCGTGACCCCGACGCCGCCCGGCGCACGATCACCGAGATCCGCACCCAGGGCCGGGCCACGCTGCACGACCTGCGGCTGGTGGTCGGCGCGCTGCGGGAGCGGGGTGGTGGTGTGCCCGAGGAGGGCGCCCCGATGCCCGGGCTCGCGACGCTGGAGCGGCTGGTGGCGGACGCCGGGCCGCTCGTCGGGCTCGAGGTCGTCGGCGCGCCGCGCGAGCTCTCGCCCGTCGCGGACGTCAGCGTCTACCGGGTGGCGCAGGAGGCGCTGTCGAACGCCCGCGACCATGCGCCGGGGGCGCGGGTCACCGTGCGCGTGCGACACGGCGAGACCGCGACCGTGCTGGAGGTCGGCAACGGCCCCGGGGACGCGCCGGCGGTCGAGGACGCACCGGGTCGCGGGCTCGGTCTGATCGGGATGCGGGAGCGGGCGGAGCTGATCGGGGCCGATCTGGAGGTCGGGCCGAGCCCCGACGGCGGGTGGCGGGTCCGTCTCGAGCTCCCGCGGGACGCCGCGTGATCCGGGTCGTGCTCGTCGACGACCAGGGCGTCGTGCGCGCGGGCTTCAGGATGTTCCTCGAGACCGCCGGCGACATCGAGGTCGTCGGCGAGGCCGCCGACGGCCCGGGGGCGGTGCGGCTGGTCCGGCGCCTCGCCCCCGACGTCGTGTGCATGGACGTGCGGATGCCCGGCGGCGACGGGCTGGCGGCCACCCGGGAGATCGTGGCCGGGGAGCCGCCGGTCCCCGCGGTGCTCGTCGTGACCACCTTCGACCTCGACGAGTACGTCTTCGGCGCCCTCGAGGCCGGGGCCAGCGGCTTCGTCCTCAAGGACGCCGAGCCCGACGACCTCGTCGACGCCGTGCGACGGCTCGCGGCGGGGGAGGGGCTGGTCGACCACGCCGTCACGCGGCGGGTGATCGCCGAGTTCGCCCGGCGGCGGCCGGCGTCCCCGTCGGTGGCGGAGCCCGCGGAGGGCCTCACCGCGCGGGAGACCGAGATCGTGCGGCTCCTCGCGGGCGGGCTGTCGAACGCCGAGATCGCCGCGGAGCTGGTGGTGGAGGTCAGCACCGTGAAGTCGCACCTCGGCCGGGCCATGACGAAGATCGGGACGCGGGACCGCGTGCAGACGGTCGTGTGGGCGTACCGGAACGGGCTCGCTCCTCGCTGAGACGGGTCAGCCGCACTCGTCCTCGGGGATGTGCCCTGCGCGCCCGGACGAGGGACGAGCGTTGATCGTGGCGTCTTTCCTGACGTCCAACGCCGGCGTGGCCGCCACGCTGAGACACCCCGTGCAGACACCCGCGGGGCGTGTCGCTCGTCCTCAGGACAGCGCGCGGCCCACCTGGCGCCCCGAGAAGAGGCAGCCGCCCAGGAACGTGCCCTCCAGCGAGCGGTAGCCGTGCACGCCGCCGCCGCCGAAGCCCGCGGCCTCGCCGGCGGCGTAGAGCCCGGGCCGCGGGGTGCCGTCGGCGCCCAGGACCCGCCCGTCGAGGTCGGTCCAGAGCCCGCCGAGCGTCTTGCGGGTGAGCACGTGCAGCTTGACGCCGACCAGCGGCCCGGCGGCGGGGTCGAGGATGCGGTGCGGCGGGGCGACGCGCACCAGCCGGTCGCCGAGGTAGCCGCGGGCCGCCCGGATCGCCGCGAGCTGGCCGTCCTTGCCGTAGGGGTTGGCGAGCTCGGCGTCGCGGGCGAGGACCTCGCGCTCGACGTTCGCCGCGTCGAGCAGAGGCTCCGGGGTGAGTGCGTTCATCTTCCCGACCAGCTCACCGAGCGAGTCGGCCGCCACGAAGTCCTCGCCGGAGCGCTGGAAGGCGGCGACCGGGTCGGTGGGACCCGGCCGGACGCGCTGCAGGGTCAGCCGGATGTCCCGGCCGGTGAAGTCCGGGTTCTGCTCGGAGCCCGAGAGCGCGAACTCCTTCTCGAGGATCCGCTGGTTGAGCACGAACCAGGTGTGGTCGTGGCCGGTGCGCCCGATGTGCTCGAGCGTGGCGAGGGTGTCGAACCCGGGCCACAGCGGGGCGGGTAGCCGCCGGCCCTCGGCGTCGAACCACAGCGACGACGGGCCGGGCAGGATGCGGATGCCGTGCAGCGGCCAGACCGGGGAGTGGTTGACGATCCCCTCGGTGTAGTGCCACATCCGGTCGCGGTTGACCACGCGCGCGCCGGCGGCCTCGCTGATGCCGATCATCCGCCCGTCGACGTGCGCGGGCACCCCGGAGATCATCTGGCGCGGTGGCGGGCCGAGACGTGCGGGCCAGGCGGCGCGCACGGCGTCGTGGTCGCCGCCGATGCCGCCGGAGGTGACGACGACGCTCCCGGCGCTCAGCGTGAAGGAGCCGACGGCCTCCCGCGAGCTCGCCTCGCCGCGCGCGACCTCGGAGGGCTGGAGCACCGTGCCGGAGACGCCCGTGACGGCGCCGGCGGTGGTTTCCAGGGCGTCGACGCGGTGCCGGCAGCGGATCGTCACCCGGCCGTCGGCGACCGCGGCGTGGACCCGCCGCAGGAACGGCTCGAGGATGCCGGGGCCGGTGCCCCACACGATGTGGAAGCGGGGTACCGAGTTGCCGTGGCCGGTGGCCGAGGCGCCGCCCCGCTCGGCCCAGCCGACGACGGGGAAGAAGCGCACGCCCATCGCGTGCAACCAGGGCCGCTTCTCGCCGGCCGCCCACTCGACGTAGGCGCGGGCCCACTCGCGGCCCCACCGGTCCTCGTCGGCGCGGTCGAAGCCGGCGCTGGAGGTCCAGTCGGACCAGGCGAGGTCGAACGAGTCGCGGACGCGCAGGCGGCGCTGCTCGGGGCTGTCGACGAGGAAGAGCCCGCCGAACGACCACCAGGCCTGCCCGCCGAGGGACGCCTCGGGCTCCTGGTCGAGCAGGATCACCCGGCGTCCGGCGTCGGCGAGCTCGGCGGTGGCGACGAGGCCGGCGAGTCCGGCCCCCACCACGATGACGTCGGCGTCGGGCATACCGGGCATCGTGGCAGGGCGTCGGCCGAGCGGGCGGATTTCCTGACGTCGAGCGTCAGTGCCAGTGCCTCCGGCGCGGCAGCTCCGCTGCGCTGCGTGCCGCCTGTGGCCGCCAGGCTGACGACCCCTACTGCAGGCCGAGCTTCTCCGAGCAGGTCGGCCAGGCGTTCCAGCCCTGCTCGTCCTGGACCTTCTTGGCCACGGCGATCTGCTCCTCGCGGCTCGCCTCGTCGGGCGAGTCGGCGTACTGCTCGCCACCGAACTCGCTCCAGGTCGAGTCGGTGAACTGCAGGCCGCCCTTGAAGCCGTTGCCGGTGTCGGCCTCCCAGTTCTGGGTGCTCTCGCACATGGCGAGCTCGTCCCAGGTGCCCGACGACGCCGAGGGCGCCGCCATGGCCGTGCCGGTGATCGCGAGCGGGCCGGTCACGGCGGCCGCGGCGACGACACCGGCCTTGAGCAGCGGACGGGACGGGGCGGACGGCAGGTGGTGGCGACCAGACATCGGGGCTCCGGTTCGTCTCGTGGGTGGACGGGCCCGCAGGGGCGGCCCGTGCGTCGCCGGGGTGGTGCTGGGGAGCGGGTCGACGCGGTGGGGGACCGTAACCGAACCGAGACCTTTTGTGACAAGGGGTGACCGGCCCTCGGTTCGCTGTCGCGGTGAGTGGTCGACATGTCGCGTTCGGCGGCGAACGGAGTAGCAACGGGCCGTCCAGCGCTGCTCCGTTCGGTGCGACCACGCGGCCGGAGGCCGAGGTGAACGGGGCGTGGCGGGGTGGTCAGGCGGGGAGGAACCCGACCGCCGCGCGGTGCCCGCAGCACGGCTCGGCGAGCGGGCCGCGGTGCCGCCGCGCCTCGGGTCGCCACTGCGCGGCGAAGACCAGGCCGGGCTCGACGAGCTCGACGCCCGCGATCAGGGCCGCGAGCTCGGCGGCCGAGCGCGTCGTGGCCCGGCCACTGCGGTAGGCGCTGGTCGGCCCGAGGATCGCGTCCATGTCGATGCGGGGGTCGTCGGCGGAGAGGTGCGAGACGGCCAGCGCGCTCCCCGGCGCGACTTCGGAGACGTAGCCGTTGACGACGTCGGCGGGGTCGTCGGCGGCGGAGACGTGCTGGAGCACCGAGAACATCAGCACCCCGACCGGCCGCGCGAAGTCGAGCACCCCCGCGACCGCCGGCGCGGCGAGGACCTTCTCGGGGTCCCGCAGATCGGCGTGCGTCACCGACACGCCCGGAGCGGCCTCGCCGAGCAGCAGCTCGCCGTGGGCGACCGCGACCGGGTCGATGTCGACGTAGGCGACCCGGGCGTCGGGGTTCACGCGCCGCGCGACCTCGTGGGTGTTGCCCATCGTCGGGATGCCCGAGCCGAGGTCGAGGAACTGGTCGATCCCGGCGCGCGCCAGGAATGTGACGGCGCGCCGGAGGAAGGAGCGGTTCTCCCGCACCACCGACACGACCAGCGGCTCGGCGCGGGCGAGGTCACGGCCCATGACGCGGTCGACGGCGCCGTGCGAGGTCCCGCCGAGGAGGAAGTCGTAGACGCGCGCGGAGCTCGGGATGTCGAAGTTCGCGGCACCGGGAGGACCGAGCGGCCAGCGGTGGTCGTCCATCAGGTCCTCCCCTCGTTCGTCCGTGGCCCAACGGCTTCGTCCGATGACCGGGGAGGTCGCCGATGGGACATCCCGCTGCTCAGTAGCCGACAGCGCCACGGTGCTGTCAACACGGCAGGATCCCCCGACACGCGCAGCGGATAGTCCTTCGTCCACCGTCCGTGTCCGACACGCCGGTCCCGCCCTCGGGGACACGCCGGGGACGGCACGTCGTCCGGACACGATCTGACGGTCGGTGACCTCAGCAGGGATCTCCGAAAGGAGTCCGCCCGCAGTGTTGGGTCGGTGTTAGGACGAGGGACACGTCGTCGTCGGCCGACGGGGCCCCCGGGGCGGCCACGGTGCGGGCGTGCGCGTCGCCGTCGTGACCGAGTCGTTCCTGCCCGCCGTCAACGGCGTGACCAACTCCGTGCTCCAGGTCGTCGCCCACCTGCAGCGCCGCGGCCACACGGCCATGGTCATCGCCCCCGGGGCGGGGCCGGACGAGGTGCCGGGAGCGCCGCACGTCCCGGTGGTGCGCGTCCCGGCGCTCGACGTGCCCGGCGTCGACTCGCTGCCGGTCGGCGTGCCGACCCCGGCGGTGCGCGCGGCGCTCACGGAGTCCGGCCCGACGTCGTGCACCTCGCCTCGCCGTTCGTGCTCGGGGCGCGGGCCCTCACCGTCGCCCGGCGCCTCCAGGTCCCGGCGGTCGCCGTCTACCAGACCGACGTCGCCGGCTTCGCGTCGTCGTACGGCGTCGGGCTCACCGCGCGGGCCGCGTGGCGCTGGATCCGGCGCCTGCACAGCGGGGCCGCGCGCACGCTCGCGCCGTCGCGGTGGGCGGTGGACGCGCTGGAGTCCCACGGCGTGCCGCGCGTGCACCGCTGGGGCCGCGGGGTCGACACCACGCGCTTCCACCCCGACCGCCGCGACGACGGCCTGCGTGCCGAGCTCGCCCCGCACGGCGAGCTGCTCGTCGGGTACGTGGGCCGCCTGGCCCCGGAGAAGCAGGTCGAGCGGCTCGCCGCCCTCGAGGGCCTGCCCGGCGTGCGGGTCGTGGTGGTCGGCGACGGGCCCTCGCGGGCGCGGCTGGCCGAGCTGCTGCCGTCGGCCCGGTTCCTCGGCTTCCGCGGCGGCGCCGAGCTGGCCCGGGCCTACGCCTCCTTCGACGCGTTCGTGCACACCGGCCCGCACGAGACGTTCTGCCAGGCCGTCCAGGAGGCCCAGGCCTCCGGGCTGCCGGTGCTCGCCCCCGACGCGGGCGGCGTCGCCGACCTCGTCGACCCCGGTCGCACGGGCTGGCTCTACGACCCGTCCTCGCCGACGGCGGGCGCCGAGATCGCCGGGCGGATCGCCGCGTGGCGCGACGACCCGGCCACGCGGCGCGCGGCCGGCGCGGCGGGCCGGCGCCGCGTCGCCGGGCGCACCTGGCCCTCGGTGTGCGAGGAGCTGCTCGGGCACTACGCCGCGGTGATCGCCGGCGACGAGACCGGCCGGGCCGCCCCCGTCGCGACGACCCCGGCGGCATGAGGTGCGCTGCTCACCTGCGCGGAGCGCACACGAGTTCACCGGGACCACACTCGACCGTCACGCCGGAGTGGGCCGCCGGGCGATCTCGGCCCGTAGACAGCGCCCCATGGCCACATCCCAGGTGTTGGCGCGGTCCGCCGGACCCGCCGCCGAGAGCCAGGACGAGCGCGGGGAGACGGCCGTCGCCGCGCCGCCCACCGGGCCCGCGCCGGCCGCCGTCGGCGCCACCCCCGGCGCCACCCGAGCCGCCGCCGGCCGCTACAGCCTGCTGCTCACCCGCGAGCCCGGGCACGTCGCCGCCGCCCAACGGTTGCGCCACCGGGTGTTCGCCGGCGAGCAGGGCGCCCGCCCCGCCCCCGACGACGCGCTCGCCCTCGCGGCCGCCGCGCAGGGCCGCGACGCCGACGCCTTCGACGCCCACTGCGACCACCTCGTCGTCCGCGACGACGCAGGAGGCGAGATCGTCGGCACCTACCGCATGCTCACGCCCGCGGGGGCCCGCGCCGCCGGGGGCCTCTACGCCGACACCGAGTTCGACCTCTCCGCCCTGGACGGGCTGCGCGACGAGATCGTCGAGGTCGGGCGCTCCTGCGTGCACCCCGACCACCGCCACGGCGTCGTGCTCTCGCTGGTCTGGGCCGGGATTCTGCGCTACATGGTGCTCTCCGGGCGCCGGTGGGTCGTCGGCTGCGCGAGCGTCCCGCTGACGGCCGACGGCGCGATGCCCGGTGGCGCCTGGTCGCTCGTCGCCTCGCAGCACCTGGCGCCGGCCGCCCGCCGGGTCCGTCCCTGGCGCGAGGCCCCGGTCGCCGCCCACGAGCCCGAGGCCCCCGGCGCCCGCCGGGCCGCCCGCGCCGGCCTGCCGCCGCTGCTGCGCGGCTACCTGCGCCTCGGCGCCGAGATCGGCGGCGTCCCCGCCCTCGACCCCGACTTCGGCGTCGCCGACCTGTTCGTCCTGCTCGACCACACCGCCATCGACCCCCGGTGGCGCCGCTACCTCGCCGGGGAGGACGGGTGAACCCCTGGTCACCGACGTCGCCGTGCGACCCGGGCTGCCTGCCGGGGCGGCCGCCGTCGCACGCATCGGCCCGGGCGCTGCGCGCGCTGCGGCTCGCGGTGCGGGGCGCGGCGCTCGCGGTCGTGCTGGTCGCGGGCCTGCTCGCGACGCTCGTGGTGCCGCTGCTCGGCCCGTCCGCGGTGGCCGGGGTGCAGCGCCTCTGGGCGGCCGCGGTGCTCGCGGCGTGCGGGGTGCGCGTGCGGCACACGGGTCCCGTCGCCCCGCCCGGCGCCCTGGTCGTCGCCAACCACGTGTCCTGGCTCGACGTGTTCGCCCTGCACGCCGTCGCCCCGGTCCGGATGCTCGCGAAGACCGAGGTCCGCGCGTGGCCGCTGCTCGGTCTCATGGCGGCGCGCGCGGGCACGGTGTTCCTCGACCGCGACCGCCTGCGCGACCTGCCCGGCGCCGTCGCGGGCCTCGCCGGCGCGCTGCGGGCCGGCACGCCGATCGGGGTGTTCGCGGAGGGCACCACGCGGTGCGGGCGCGACCTCGGTGCCTTCCGGCCCGCCGCCTTCCAGGCCGCCCGCGACGCCGGCGCTCCGGTGGTCCCGGTGGCGCTGCGCTACCGGCGCCGCGGCGACCTCCCCGCCGCCGCACCCCTCGACACCACCGCGGCCTTCGTCGGCGACGACACGCTCGCCTCCTCGCTGCTGCGCGTGCTCACCGCGCGCGGGATCGACATCGACGTCACCGCCTGCGCGGTCGTCGACCCCTACGTCGTGCCCGCCGGCCCGGCCCGGGCGAGCGCCCGCCGCGCGCTCGCCCGGCGCACCGCGGCGGCGATCGCCGCCGCCCTGCCCGGAGACACCCCGGTGCTCCCGACCGTCCCGGAGCTCGCCCGTGCCGCCTGACGAGGACCGCCGCCCCCGCGAGGCGTCCCTGGCCGACCGGGCCGTGTTCGCCGCCCAGTTCGTCCGCGCGCCCGTCGCCACCGCCTCGGTGTGGCCCAGCGGCACGGCGCTCGCCCGCGCCATGGCCGACGCCGCCCTGCGCGCCGTGCCCCCGGATCCCGTGGTGGTCGAGCTCGGGGCCGGCAGCGGCGCGTTCACGGGCCTGCTCGCGCACCGCCTCGCCGGGCGCGGGCGCCAGATCGCCGTCGAGATCAACCCGGTGCTCGCCCACCGCCTGGGCGAGCGCTTCCCCGGCGTCGAGGTGGTGCCCGCGGACGTCGCCGAGCTCGGCGCGATCCTGGCGCTGCGCGGCATCCGCGGGGCGCAGGTGGTGGTGAGCGGCCTGGGCTGGTCGGCGACGCGGCCCGGGCGGGAGGACTCGCTGCTCCCGGTCGTGGCGCGGGCGCTGGCCGACGATGGTGTGTTCGTGCAGTTCGCGTACGCACCGACGGCGTGGGCGGCGCCGGCGCGAGCGCTGCGCGAGGAGCTGGGCGAGTGCTTCGCCGAGGTCGGGACGTCGCCGGTGATCTGGCGGAACCTGCCCCCGGCGGTCGTGCACCGCGCCGCGTCGCCACGCCGCTGAGCCCGCCCGGGTGTGCCTGGGGCGCACGTGGGTGATGCGGGTCGCCCGGACGTCACCGGGAGGGGTGCTGCGGAGGGCGCAGTGGTGATCCGCCCAGGTCAGGGGCAGGGCATCCGTCAGGAGGGTGTACCGTCCCGCAACCATCGGCCCGGGCGTCCGGATCGCGGCACCGTCGCGGCGTGGCGAACGGGTTCGACCGACCGTCCGTGTGACCGTCTGTTTGCGACCGGTCCGACCGACGTCGTGGTCCCTCCGCGACGAACCCGCACCACAGAGAGGGGAGACACCGCGATGGCCCTCCCGACGTTGACCCCCGAGCAGCGCGAGGCCGCCCAGGCCAAGTCCCGCGAGGCCCGGCAGGCCCGTTCCGCGCTCCTGGCCGGCATCAAGAGCGGCGAGGAGTCGATCCCCGCCGTCCTCGACCGCGGCAAGAGCGACCCGATCGCCGGCAAGACCAAGGTGTCCCAGCTCGTCCGCGCCCTGCCCGGCTACGGCCCGGCGAAGGCGTCGGCCGTGCTCGAGCAGGCCGGGATCCCCGAGGACCGGCGTGTCGCCGGCCTCGGCTCCCGCCAGCGCGAGGCCCTGGTCAGCGCGCTCGGCTGATCCAGCCCGCCGCACCCGGCACGAACGACGACGGGGCGGTCGGTGGTCCGGTGTTCCGGACCTCCGACCGCCCCGTCGTTCGTTCTGGTGTCTAGTACCCGCCGCCGTCGTCGGCGCGGTGCCGCCCGCCCTGCTCGCCCGGCAGCTGCGCGGCGGCGGCCGCGCTCTCGGCGGCGTTCGCGACGTCGCCGGTGCGCAGCTCGCCCGTCGTCGGGGTGGGGTCGGCGGTGAGGACGGCGTTGCCGCCCACCACGGCGACGCCGCCACCCGCGAGCGCGCCGACGAGGGCGAGCGCCCCGGCGGTGCGGGTCGGCAGCGGCACCCGCCGGCCGGGACGGCCACCGCGCCCGACGGCCGGGACCGCGTGCGACGGCGTGATCGGCGCGAGGGCGCTCGGGACGGCCGCCGGGTAGGACGGGCGCGGGGTGCCGCCGGTCGTCGGCGCGGCGAGCGGCCCGGACAGGGGCCCGGAGAGCGGCCCGGAGGCGGGCCCCGAGGTCGGCGGGAGCGCCGTCGACCCGGTGTGCGGGCCCGCGCTCGCCGCCGCCAGCGCGATGGCCGCGAGGTCGAGCGCGGCGGTGTCCGCGTCGAGGGTCGTGTCGCGGGCGGGTCGGCGCGGGGAACGGCCGCCCGCCCGGGGCAGCGGCCCCGACGGGTGCGCCTCGGTCATGCCCTGGCGGGGCAGCGCGGCGGCGAGGTCGGCGGCGCGGTGCCCGCCGGTCAGGACCGCGGTGCCGGTGGATGCTGCGGGGTCGGGCGCTGCCGCTCGCGCGGGCGCCGCACGGTGTCGTGCCATGCGAGGTCTCCGTCGCGCCGCCGTCCGACCTGGCCGAGGGGGAGCGAACCAGGTGCCGCGTGACCGGTGGGGAGCTCCGGTGCGTCGGCGTTCGGCCTGTCGCCGCTGGGGTCGGGGGCCGCGCCCGCCGGACAGGCCCGGGCGGGACGAGCGCGGGTCCGGCACCAGCTGTCACGGGTGACGGACGCTTCGGAGACTAGGTCGCGGGGGAAGCCCCGTCACCCGGTGGAGCGTTGCACGGACGCTGGGTGTCGGTGAGCGTCACGGCTGCTCAGGCCGTCGCCGCTCGGTCACGGCCGAACGGCGGCCAGGTCTCGGCCGTATCACGTAGTGATGTACATCACAGCCAACTGCGGCTGTTCGGCCCACGGACCTGCGGACGACGACTGCGCCGAGCGAGGGTTGGGTGACACAGCGCCTCGACAGCGTCCGGACGAAAGGGTTCCATCGGGACGTCCCCCGAAGGCAGCGGTACCCCGGGCGGGCGCGCACCACGCGACCCACCCGACACACCGCCCCCCGACACGGCGGCCCCACCCGGGCCGCGGAGAGGCGTCGATGAGCGACCGGGTCACCCCCCAGCCCGATCAGCCCGACCCCCACCCCGAACGTCCCGGTTCCGTCGGCGAGCACGTCCTGCAGGACGCGCTCGGCACGTCCGCGCGGGCCGAGCGCTTCCACGCCGACCAGATGTGCGACCGCCTGGTGCCCGCCATGCAGGACTTCGTGGCGCGGATGACCATGGCGTTCGTGGCGACGTCCGACGCCCACGGCGAGTGCGACTCGACGCTGCGGGCCGGGCCGCCCGGCTTCCTGCAGGTCCTCGACGACCGGCACGTGGCGTGGCCGGAGTACCGCGGCAACGGGGTGATGGCGAGCCTCGGCAACATCACCGAGAACCCGCACGTCGGGCTCCTGATGCTCGACTTCACCGACGAGCTCATCGGGCTGCACGTCAACGGGTCCGCGCGCATCGTCGACGACGAGGCGCTGCGCGCGGAGCATCCCGGCATCCCGGCGGAGGGCGCGCCGGGGCGGCGCGCCGAGCTGTGGGTCGAGGTCACCGTCGAGGAGGCCTACATCCACTGCCGCAAGCACATCCCGCGGATGGTGCCGGTCGACCGCCGCCGCTCCTGGGGCACCGACGACGTCAAGCGCAAGGGCGGCGACCACTTCGGCGTGGCCGGGGCGCGGCGGGCCGCGGGCGAGCAGACCGAGACGCCCGCGGTGGACCCCCGCACGGCGGAGCCCGCCGGGGCAGGGGCATCCTCCGGGGAGTGATCTCCGACCGGCACGCGTGGACCAGGCCCGAGCTCGAGACCGTCGTCCCGGGCGTCCACCGCCTGCCGCTGCCGCTGCCGAACGACTCGCTGCGCGCGGTCAACGTCTACGTGCTCGCCCCCGAGGCGGGCGCCGACGGGGAGCTGACGCTGATCGACGGCGGCTGGTCGATCGACGCCTCGCGCGACGTCCTGGCGCGCCTGCTCGCCGGGATCGGCGCGGAGCCGGGCGACGTGCGCCGCTTCCTCGTCACCCACGTCCACCGCGACCACTACAGCCAGGCCGTCGCGCTGCGCCGGGCGCACGGCGCCCGCGTGGCGCTCGGGGCCGGCGAGGCCGAGTCGCTGGAGACCGTGCGCGGGCGCGACACCGGCCTGCAGGCGCAGGTCGTGGGCCTCGAGCGCGCCGGCGCCCCCGAGCTCTCCGCCGAGATCCGCTCCTGGGTGGCCGCCGCGGAGGCGCCGCCGGTCGACGACTTCGCCGACCCCGACGAGTGGCTCACCGACGGGCAGGAGCTGCGCGCCGGCGGGCGCTCGCTCGTCGCCCGCGAGACGCCGGGCCACACGCGCGGGCACATGGTGTTCGTCGACGAGACCACCGCCGACGGCGCCATGCTCTACGCCGGCGACCACGTCCTGCCCCACATCACGCCCTCGATCGGCTTCGAGCCGGCGGCGCGGCCCGGGGCGCTGATCCGGTACCTGTCGTCGCTCGCGACGCTGCGCGCCGAGCCCGACCGCCTGCTGCTGCCGGCGCACGGGCCCGTCGCGCCGAGCGTGCACGAGCGCGTCGACGAGCTGCTCGTCCACCACGACACGCGCCTCGACGAGATCGCCGCCGCGGTGGACAAGGGGCTGCCGACCGCCGCAGAGATCGCCGGCGCGCTGCGCTGGACCCGCCGCGAGCACCGCCTCGAGGACATGGAGACCTTCAACCGGATGCTCGCGGTGCTCGAGACCGACGCGCACCTCGAGGTCCTCGCCGCCCAGGGCCGGGTGGCGCGTACGTCCGGCGCGGACGACGTGTTCCGCAACGTCCCGGCCTGAGGTCGTCGGCGCCCGGACATGATCTCGGCGCCGAAGGGGGCCTCGGAGGCGGCGCGCGGTCGGGGGACGGCGCTACCGTGGAGGGTCGTCCCGGCAGACAGGAGCCGGACCGTCCGCTGGAGAAGGCCTGCGTGACCCGTACGTCTCCGTCCGCCGCAGACACCGACCGCGGCGCGCACGCCCCTGCCGACGATCCCGTGGCCGCCGAGCAGCCCTATGTGAGCATGCTCTACGGCAAGCTCGACGAGCGCCGCGCGGAGACCGCCGGGCTGCTCGCCCGCGTGCTGCGCGAGGAGACCACCGGCACGCCGCAGGCGGTCTCCGAGCGCGACGCGGCCGCCCAGATGTACTCCGAGCAGCTCGCCACCCTGTCCGCGGTCGAGCAGGGCCTGTGCTTCGGGCGCCTCGATCTCGACCCGGACCGCCCGCCGCCCCCGTCGATCGACGGCGACCCGGGGCCGATCGAGGGCCTCGACCAGGACGTGCTCTACGTGGGCCGCCTGGGGCTGCTCGACGACCAGCACGACTACGAGCCCCTGCTGGTCGACTGGCGCGCGCCCGCCGCGCGGCCGTACTACACCGCCACCGCCGCGTCCCCCGACGGCGTGCGCCGCCGCCGGCACATCCGCTCGCGCAGCCGGCGGGTCACGGCGGTCGACGACGAGATCCTCGACCTCGAGGAAGCCGCCCGGGTCGGCGCCACCGCCACCCAGCGCACCGGGCTTACCGGGGAGGCGGTGCTGCTCGCGGCCCTGTCGGCCGGGCGCACCGGTCGCATGGGCGACATCGTCGCCACGATCCAGGGCGAGCAGGACCGCGTCATCCGCTCCAGCGCCAACGGCGTCGTCGTGGTCGAGGGCGGGCCCGGCACGGGCAAGACCGCCGTCGCGCTGCACCGGGCGGCCTACCTGCTCTACACCCACCGGCGCCAGCTGGCCCGCCGCGGCGTGCTCGTCGTCGGGCCCAACCCGACGTTCCTGCGCTACATCGAGCAGGTCCTGCCCTCGCTGGGCGAGACGAGCGTGCTGCTCTCGACGGTCGGCGAGCTCTACCCGGGGCTGGCCGCCCACCGGCACGAGCCGGCGGCCGCCGCCGCGCTCAAGGGCCACGTGGACATGGCCAAGGTGCTCGCCACCGCGGTGCGGGACCGCCAGGAGCTGCCGCGCCGGCCGATCCGGCTGCACGTCGACGGCGAGCCGGTGGTGGTCGACCGCGATGTCGTCGCCCAGGCCCGCACCCGCGCGCGGCGCACCCGCCGGCCCCACAACGACGCCAAGCGGACCTTCGTGCGCGAGGTGGTCGACCAGCTCGCGCGCCGCGAGGTCGACCGGGTGGGCCGCGACGTGCAGGGCGGCGGCAACCTGCTCGACCGCGGCGACCTCGCCGACGTGCGCGCCGGGCTGCGTGCCGACCCCGATCTCCGCGCGGTGCTCGACGAGCTGTGGCCCACGCTGACGCCCCCGCGGCTGCTCGCCGACCTCTGGACCAGCCCGCAGCGCCTGCGCGCCGCCACGCGCGGCTGGTCCGGCGCCGACCGCGACCTGCTGGCCCGCGACGCGGCGCCGGCCGACCTCCTCGACGGCGCCTGGTGGAGCTCGGCGGACGCGGTGCTGCTCGACGAGGTCGCCGAGCTGCTCGGCGAGGACGACACCGCCGCCCGCGAGGCCGAGGAGCGCAAGCGCGAGGCCGACGAGGCCTACGCCGCCGGCGTGCTCGAGATCCTCGCGATGGAGGAGGACTGGGACCCCGAGCTCCTGCGTCCCACCGACGTCGTCGACGCCAGCGTGCTGGCCGACCGCACCCGGGAGGCCACCTACGCCTCGGCCGCCGAGCGGGCCGCCGACGACCGGACGTGGACCTTCGGGCACGTCATCGTCGACGAGGCCCAGGAGCTCTCCCCGATGGCGTGGCGCGTGCTCATGCGCCGCTGCCCCAGCCGTTCGATGACCCTCGTCGGCGACGTGGCCCAGACCGGCGCGCGCGGCGGGGCGTCGTCGTGGGCCGAGGTGCTCTCGCCCTACGTCGCCGCGCGCTGGCGCCGCGAGGTGCTGACGGTCAACTACCGCACGCCCGCCGAGATCATGGCGGTGGCGGCCGACGTGCTCGCAGCCATCGACCCCACGGCGACCCCGCCGGAGTCGGTGCGCGAGTCCGGCGTCGCTCCCCGCGCCGTGGCCGCCGACGAGGCCGGGCTGGTCGAGGCCGCCGCGGCGGCGGCCCGCGCGGCGCGCGAGGCGGTCGTCGACGTCGAGGGGGCCGGGCGCGTCGCGGTCCTGGCGCCGGGGGAGCGGGTGGACGGGCTGGCCGCGGCCCTGGGCGTCGCCGCCGGACCGACCGGCGCGGCGGACCCGACCGTCGACCTCGCCGCCGAGGTCGTCGTCTCCGAGGTCGCCGACGCGAAGGGCCTCGAGTTCGACGCCGTGGTGCTCGTCGACCCCGCCGGAGTGGTGGACGCCTCACCGCGGGGGCTCAACGACCTCTACGTCGCCCTCACCCGCGCCACACGTTCGCTGGTCGTGGTGCATCCCGACGCGCTGCCGACGGTCCTGGGTCGCCTCGACGCGGCGTGATGATCCACCCGATCGGGTAACGCGGACGCGGTCGGCGCCGAACCACCGGACACGGGGCGAAGCGTGCCCGGGCGGTGTGAGCCGCCGGCGCGCCGCGGTTGGGCTCTCCGGAGCAGCCGCCCGCAACCCGCCGTTCGGGCGACGCGCCGCCCGGGACGTCACGCAGACGAGGGACCCTGTCATACGGGATGATCGGGGCGACCGCGCACCGGGAGGGGGGCGGGCAGTGAGCACCGAGACCGGTCCGCCCGCGATGGTGGGCGGGCGCTACGTCCTCGGCGACCTCATCGGGCGCGGCGGCGCCGCCGACGTGTTCCGGGCGCGCGACGAGCTGCTCGGCCGCGACGTGGCCATCAAGATGTTCAACGCGGCGGGCTCCGTCGGCGCCGCCGACGTCGAGCCCGGCGACCCGGCCGACCCCGCCGAGAAGATCGGCGACATCGAGGAGGGCCAGGAGGCCCGCCACCGCCGCGAGGTGCTCACGCTCGCCGGCCTGTCCCACCCCGGCCTCGTCACCGTCTACGACGTGGGCGACGAGGACGGCCGCGCGTACTTCGTCATGCAGCTCATCGAGGGCGACACGCTGGCGCAGCGCATCCGCTCGGGCCCGCTGCCGGTCGTCGACGTCGTCGCCCTGGGCGCCGCGCTCGCCGACGCCCTGGCCTACGTGCACCGCCGGGGCGTCGTGCACCGCGACGTCAAGCCCGGCAACGTGCTGCTCGACGCCGAGGGCCGCGCCCACCTCTCGGACTTCGGCATCGCCGCGGTCCACGACGCCGCGCCCGTCACGGCGGCCGGCATGGTGATCGGCACCGCGTCGTACCTCAGCCCGGAACAGGTGCGCGGCGAGCCGATCGACGGCGCCGTCGACATCTACGCGCTGGGCCTCGTGCTCATCGAGTGCCTCACCGGCCGCCGCGAGTACCCGGGCAACGCGCTCGAGGCGGCCGTGGCCCGCCTGCACCGCCGCCCCGTCGTGCCCACCGGCCTCTCGCCCGGCCTCGAGGCGCTGCTGACGGCGATGACCGCGGACGACGCGGTCGACCGGCCGAGCGCCGAGGAGGTCGTCGCCGGCCTGCGCGGGGTCTCGCGCGAGGTCGGGATGGACGCCGAGACCGTGCTGTCGCCGGTGCTCATGACCGCGCCCACCGGCATCCTGAACGGCGCGGGCCCGGTGGCCGTCGCCGCGGCCCCGCCCGAGCCCGAACCCACCGGCGCCTCGCCGCTCGCCTCCCCCGGAGGACGCCGGCGCCGCCGGCTGGCCGCCGCCGTGGCCGCCGCGGCCGCGACGCTGCTGGTCGCCGGCTCCGCTGTGGCCTACGCGGTGCTCTCCGACGAGGCGCCGCTGCCGCCGGTGCCGTCCGCGACGCTCGCGCCGCCCCCGCCGCCGCTGCCCGTCGCGCCGCAGGTCACCACCACCGACGAGACCGAGGCGGCCACGGCGCCGCGTACCCGGCGCACCACCACGCCGCGCCGCACGACGACCACCACCACGACCACGACGACCACCACCACGACCACGGTGCGCCCGCCCGTGATCGTGCCGCCGCCGGTGGTGCAGCCGCCCACGACCACCACGACGACCACGGACGACGCCCCGTAGGACGTCAGCCGCCGCCCGGCAGCGGCTCGAGCGCGGCGGCCACCGACAGCACCGGCCCCGCGGGCAGCAGCCCGACGATCGCGCCCGGCGCCGGCGGGAAGGCCTCGCCCAGCCCGAGCGCCGCCGCCGTCTCCGGGTCGGGCACCGCCGACGCGAGCCCCGAGCCCGAGATCACCGTCGGGCTGCCGGGGGCGTCGTCGCGGCCGACCGGAACGGCGCGGACCGCGACCCCGGCGCCGGGCAGCGCGACGGCGTCCACGCGGTCGCCGGAGCCGTCGGCCTGGGCCAGCGTGGCCGGCGGGGTGGCGGAGGCCGGCGGCTCGGCGCCGACGGTGAGCAGGACCGGGCCGCCGCCCTGCGCGCCGGCGCAGGTGGTGGGCGCCTCGTCCATCGGCACGGCGCGGGGCACCGGGTCGGGGTAGGCGCCGACGGCGATCCCCCGGGCGGTGGCGAGCGCGCGCAGCTGGCCGGGCGACACGATCGGCACCGGGGCGCCGGCGCGCGCCGGGTCGGGGTCGTCGAGACGCACGAGGCGCGCGACGACCTCGGGGACCTCCTGCACGCCGTCGCGCTGCACGACGTACCAGCGGTCCGGGGTGCCGGGCCCGACGAGGCGCACGACCCCGCCCACCGGCTCGCCCGCGAGGAGCCCCGCCGGGGGCACCTCGCCGCGCCCGGCGATCTCCGGCGCGACGATCGGCGGCCCCTCGGTGAGCGTGTTGAGCAGGCTCGTGCTCACCGGGCGCGGGACCTGGCCGGCGAGCCCGAAGGCGAGCACCACCGCGCGGTCGCGCAGGTCCAGGCGCGAGCGGACGCCCTCGTGGACGAGCCAGGTCCCGTCGAAGCGGTCGCGCAGCAGCAGGCCGCGGCCCGGGTCGAGAGGGCGGGCGGGCGGTGCCGACCCGGCGAGCACGGTGGTCCACACCCGCGGCTGCTCCCACGGGCGCGCGACCCCGGGCTGCGGGCTGCCGGTGTCGCACACCGACCACACCGGCGGGACAGGCGCGCCCGCCGGCGGCAGCGCCGGGGCGTCGACGATGCCCACGCCGCGCTCGCGGGGCGCGGTGGCGATGTCGGCGTCGGCGACCTCGACGGGCTCCGGCGACCCGGCCTGCCCGCCGGCCGCGGCCAGCGCGGCGAGCACGAGGCGCGCCGACGCCAGGTTGGGCACCGGCACGAGACGGTCGGGCCCGGGGACGACCACGTAGAGCGCGCCGGACCCCTCGGCCACCACGACGCCGGCGCTGCGCCAGTCGGCGGGCCGGTCGAGCAGCCCCCACACCGCGGCGACGCCCAGCGCGAGCGCGGCGATCAGCACCCCGGCCACCGTGGCGCGGTGCTGCGAGCGCAGCGGGTCGGTGCCCGGCACGGCCTGGCGGCGGACCAGCGCCGACTGCAGGCGGCGCAGCCCGAAGCGGTAGGCGTGGACCTGGTCGGAGGTCGTCGTCGGGGGAGGCATCTCGCCGCGGATGGTGGCACGTCACGGCCCCCGCCAGGGGCCGGTTCGGGTGTCAGGCGGCGGCGGGGACGCGCGCCGGGCGTGGGCTGACGCGCAGGGTGATCGTCGCGTGCACGACCTCCTGCCCGCGGGCGTCGGTGATCGTGACATCGGCGTCGACGTCCTCGCGCTCGGCGGAGAACGCCGGCGGCTGCGGGAAGGTCGCGACGGCGAGGAGGTCGGTGTCGGCCTTCGCCAGGTACTGGACGGTCATGCCGCGCGGGATCCAGCGGTGCGTCGCCGGCGTCGTGGCCTCCGCGAGCACGCCCATCGCGTACTCGGCGAGGTTGCAGGACGCGATGGCGTGCACGGTGCCGAGGTGGTTGTGCACCAGCCACCAGTTGCGCAGCGACACCTCGGCCCGCCCCGGCTCGAGACCGCGGATCATCGGCGCGGCGGTGAGGAAGTACGGGGCGCGCAGCCACACGGCCCCGCTGACCAGCAGGCGACCCGGCCACGAACCGGAGAAGCGGCGCCACGCGCCCAGCACGCTCGGGGTACTCACGGCCGCGCAGGTTACCGGGCGGTACGGGCGCGCGGCGACCGTGCGGACCCCGACGGTCATGCACTCAGGGGTGACGTCCCGGGTTGACGAACGAGCGTTCGGGGAACTTCTCCGTCTGCGCGCCCTGCGCTCCTGCTCGGAGGATCCCGATGACTGCTCGCCCCGAACAGCCCGGCACGCCCGCCGCGGAGGCCTCGGGCCTCCCCGACCGGCTCGCCGCCGTGCTCGCCGACCTGGCCTTCCCGTCCGACCGCTGGCAGGTGCTCACCACCGCCGAGATGTACGGGGTCGACACCGTGACGCGCACGATGCTCGAGCGCCTCCCGGAGCGCCGCTACCACTCGCTGGGCGAGGTCGTCGCCGTCCTCGCCGCCGTCCTCTCGGGCCGTCCGGTCGGCGCGGTCGGCCAGGCCGGCCCGCCGCGCCTCCCGCGCACGGCGCCGCGCCGCGGGCCCGTCGTCGCCCGCCCGGTGCGGCCCGTCGCCCGTCCCGAGGGGCACCGGCCGGTCCGTCCCGTCGCCTGACCTCCCCGGCCGGGATCAGCCGGCCGACGTGCCGTCGAGCCCGACCAGCCCGGCGGCGAAGGCGAGCAGCCCCGCCTGCGTGCGGTTGTCGCAGTCGAGCTTCTCCATCAGCCGCGAGACGTAGCCCTTCACCGTCGCCTCCGAGAGGTGCAGGCGGGCGCCGATGGCGGCGTTCGACAGGCCCTCCCCGAGGGCGGTGAGCACCTGGGTCTCGCGCTCGGGGAGGCCGCGGACGCGCTCCCGGGCGCTCTCGCGCGCGCGGTCCCCGCGGCTCGACGCGGCCGCGAGGCGCCGGGCCGCCTCGGGCGAGAGCACCGTGTGCCCGTCGGCGGCGACCGCGACGAGACGGCGCAGGTCGGCGGGTGGGGTGGACTTGAGCAGGAACCCGGCGGCGCCGGCGGCCAGTGCGCGCAGCACGTAGGTGTCGACGTCGAAGGTGGTCAGCACGACCACCGCCGGGCGGTCGTCGAGCGCGGCGATGTGGTCGAGCGCGGTCAGCCCGTCGACGCCGGGCATGCGGATGTCGAGCAGCACGACGTCGGGTCGGTGGCGCACCACCTGCTCCACGGCCTCCGCGCCGTCGTGGGCCTCGCCGACGACGGTGATCCCGTCGGTCGCCAGGATCGTGGCCAGGTGCGTGCACACCATCGGCTCGTCGTCGACGACCAGCACCCGGATCATGCGGCCCCCGTCGGTACGTCGTCGGGCAGGACGGCCGCCACGCGGAAGCCGCCGTCGTCGGTGCGGCCGGCCTCGAAGGTGCCCCCGACCAGCCCGACCCGGCGCCGCAGCCCGTCGAGGCCCGCCCCGCCGCCGGTCGCGTCGTGCGCGGCGCCGCCCGGCCCGTTGGTGATCGTCGCGGACACCCGCCCGTCCTCGTGGCGCACCCCCACCCGGACCGCGGCGCCCGGCGCGTGCTTGCGGGCGTTGGTCAGCGCCTCCTGGACCACGCGGTGCAGGGTGCGCCGCACGGTGGGGGCGGGGACGGTCGGGTCGCCGGTCACCTCCAGGGCGACGTCGACGCCGACGCGCCGCGACTCCTCGACCAGCCCGTCGAGCTCGGCGGCGGGCACGTCCGCGGCCACCGAGCCCGCGGTGCGGCCCGCGCGCAGCACGCCGACGAGGTCGCGCAGCTCGGCGAGCGCCTGCACCCCGGCCCCGCGCAGGTCCTCGGCCGCGTCGTGCACCGCCGGGTCGTCGCTGCGCACGGCCAGGGCGCCGGCCTGCAGGACCATGAGGTTGATCCGGTGGGTGACGATGTCGTGCATCTCGCCGGCGAGGCGGACGCGCTCGTCGGCGCGGGCCTGCTCGGCGAGCAGCTCCTGCTCGCGCTCGGCGCGGTCGGCGCGCTCGACGGCCCCCGCGATCGCCTCGCGGCGGCTGCCGACGTAGAGCCCCGCCAGCGTCACCAGCGACGCGACGAACAGCAGGAAGGCGTGGTCGTTGAACCGGGGGGCCACCCAGCCCCGCTGCCCGACGAACGACAGGCCGACGACCAGCGGGGCGAGCAGCCAGAGCGTCCAGCGCCGGCGGGCGTACGCGCCGGCGGCGTAGAGCGCGGCGTAGGCGAACCAGCTGCCGGGCAGGACCACCGAGACCAGCGCGACGCCGACCGTGACGGCGAGGGGGGCGACCCGCCGGAACGCCAGCACGACGGCGGACACGACCACGCACACGACCGCGCCGACGCGTCCGATCCCGAGGAGCGTCCCCGTGATCGAGCCCGGGAACAGCGTCACGACCGCAGTCATGACCACGCCGAGGAGCGCCGCGAACGCGATGTCGAACGCCCACGCCCGGCGGGTCATGACCGGCACCGTAGTCGTGATCACTCGGCCCGTGTCACCGGCGCAGGGGGGGCGACCTGCCACCACGTCAGGCACCGCCACACCCACTCGACGGGCCCGTAGCGGAAGGCGCGGAGCCACCAGCTGCTCCACACCGCCTGCACCAGCAGGATGCCGACGGTCAGGCCGGCGACCGCGGCGACGTCGTCGGACGAGTCGATGCCCAGGAGCGGGCCCAGCGCCAGGTAGAGGACGGTCGCGGTGAGGTAGTTGGTCAGCGCCATCCGGCCCATCGGGGCGAGGACGCGCCCGAGGACCCCGCCCACCGGGGTGCGCAGGACCAGCAGCAGCGCGGCGGCGTACGCGACGGCCGTCGCCAGCGCGGCCAGCGGCGGCAGCAGGCTCTGCGTGCCGCCGAGCCCGCCACCGAGGACGTTCACCTGCGGCGGTGTCCACCCGGCGGTGAGCGCGAGCGCCCACCCCAGGGCGAGCGCGCCGGCGAGGGCGAGGACCGCGGCGATCCGCCCCGGGGAGCGGCCGAGCGCGGCGGGCAGGCCGAGCCGGGCCAGGGCGAAGCCGAGCGCGAGGAGCGCCACGGTCAGCCCGTACGCCATCTGGACCTGCGGCGCGACGACGAGCAGGACGAGGGCGACGACCAGGCACGCCCGCCGGGGCAGGAGGCTCAGCGGCAGCAGGAGCGCCAGCCCGACCACGGCGTACGGGACCAGGGCCTCGCCGGGCTGCAGGAACTGGTGCGCGATCCCGATCAGCAGCAGCACGCCCAGCCGGCGGGCCAGCGCCACCCGCGGGCGGGCGGTCCGCGCCGCCGCCCGCTCGAGGAACAGTCCGAAGCCGACCCCGAACAGCAGCGCGAACAGGGACAGGAAGCGCTCGACGAAGAGCAGGTCGATCGCGAGCGGGAACAGGGGACCGACGAGCTGCTGCAGGATGTTGACCACCAGGATCCCGCACAGCGCGAAGCCGCGCAGGACGTCGAGCTCGGTGATCCGGCGGCCAGGGGTGGAGACGTCGGGCGCGGCGACCGTGGGCGGGGCGCTCATGGTCCCCGACGCTAGAGAACCGGCCGGGGCGCCCGTCAGCGCCGGACGTCGGGCGCCGGACCGACGAAAGTCGTGCGCCTACCCCTGCTCCTCGAGGTCGAACGCGTCGTCGCCGACCCAGACGCGCAGGCCCTCGCCGTCGTCGGTGATCGCGCCCTCCTCCTCCTCGGAGAGCTCGCGGGCGGCGCCGAGGGAGCGTTCGTCGTAGCCGACGCGCCCGTCGCCGAGATCGCGCGGCCGGTACTCGGAGGCGAGGACGGCCGTGCGGCTGCGGGTCGCGAGGAACGCCGCGTTCTCCGTGCCGACGTCGGCGATCCACTGCTGCTTGCGCACGGGTGTGGGTCTACTCGATCTGGCGCGGGCGGGGCAAGGAAACGGGTGGACCTCGACCCCGGTCGAGCACCTACCGTCGCGCCTGCCCACCCCGATCAGGAGGTCGAGTCCCATGCGCGCCCTGCGTCCGCTGCGCCGGTCCGCCTACCGGCGGCTGGCCGCGGCGCTCGCGCTGTCGGTGCTCGCCGAGGGCCTCTGGACGCTCGCCGTGGTCTGGCAGGTGGTCGAGCTCGGCGGCGGTCCGCTCGAGCTCTCGCTGGTGTCGGGGGCGCTCGCGCTGGGCCTGATCGTCACCGCGCTGCTCGGCGGCGTGCTCGCCGACCGGGTGCCGCAGAAGCGGATCCTCGTCGGGGTCATGGCGCTGCTCGCGGTGTCGATCGGCCTGGTCGCGGCGCTCTCGGCCCTCGGTGCGCTGTCGGTGACGCTGCTCGTGCTCGTGGCCGCGGTGATCGGCCTGTCGATGGGCCTGTTCTTCCCCGCCTACTCCGCGCTGGTGCCGGCCATGGTCGACGCCGACGAGCTGCTCGCCGTGAACGGGCTCGAGGGCGTCGTGCGCCCGGTGCTCCTGCTGGGCGCGGGGCCGGCGCTCGCGGGCGCGCTCGTGGCCGCGTACTCGCCGGCGGCGGCGCTCGGGGCCACGACGGTGACCTGCGTGGCGGGCCTCGTCGCGGCCCTGTCGCTGCCCCGGCGGGCCCTGCGGCGCGACCTCGGCGACGGTCGCGGCGCAGGGGCGGTGGTCCGCGACCTGGTCGAGGGCTTCCGCTACATGGTCGCGACGCGGTGGCTGCTCGTGACGCTGGTGTTCGCGTCGGCGATGGTCCTCGTGGTGCTCGGGCCGCTCGAGGTCCTCGTCCCGTTCGCGATCATCGAGCGGGCGGGCGGCGGGCCCGGCGGGCACTCGCTCGTGCTCCTCGCGCACGGGGCGGGCGGGGCGATCGCCTCGATCCTCGTCGCCTCGCTGCGGCTGCCGCGCCGGTATCTCACGGCCATGATCGTCATGTGGACGGCGGCCTGCGTCCCGATGGTCGTGTTCGGGCTCGTCGACACGCTCTGGCCGATGATCGTCGCCGGGTTCGTCGTCGGCGCGCTGTTCAGCGCCCCGCAGGTGATCTGGGGGACGCTGCTGCAGCGCCGTGTCCCCCCGGCCCTGCTCGGGCGCGTGACGAGCCTCGACTTCTTCGTCTCGCTCGCCTTCGTGCCCGTCTCCATGGCGCTGGCCGGGCCGGTGAGCGAGGTGGCGGGCCTGACCCCGGTGTTCCTCGCCGCGGGGCTGGTGCCCCTCGCGTTCGGGGTGCTGGCGCTCGTCCTGGGGCGGCTGGGCCCGGACGAGATCGCGCACCCCCTCGACGTGGCCGCCGTGGACGACGACGCCGAGACCGGGGCGCCGCGCGCGGCCTGACGGGTGATCACGAGTACCTGGTGGCCGTGGTCGGCGGGTGCCGGGGTCGATGGCGTGCTCGTGATCTCCGCGCGGTGGGGTGGTCGGTCGGGTGGTCGGTGGGCGGCGCGTCGGGCGTGGGAGATCAGGAGTACCTGGTGCACCTCGACGGCCCGGACGGGGTGGACGAGGTGCTCGTGATCTCCGCGGGAGCCCGGAGCAGCGGGGGTCCCCGCCCCGTCCCTCCGCTCGCCCCGTCCCGCCGCCCGCCCCGTCCCTCCGCCCGCCCCGTCCCACGCGTTACTGGCTGGTATCCCTCGCTCAGCGAGAGATACCAGCCAGTAACCGGCCCCCGGGGCGCGCCTAGCCGACAGGCTGCGTCAGGTCGTAGACCGTGGTCCCGCCGACGGTGGTGGTCGTGTAGTGCGCGGCGACCCACTCGCTGATTCGGGCGCCGACGCTGTCCTCGCCCCCGCCCGGCCCGCCGCCCTGGCCGCCCGAGGCCACGAACCAGTGGATGTCCCCGGCGGCGACGTAGGCCTGGAACTGGGCGAGGCTCGGCGCCGCGTCCGATCCGGTGAACCCGCCGATCGCCATCACCGCCGTGCCGCTGGCGAGCTCGAGACCCGACGCGCCCTGTGCCGAGACGGTGGCCGCCGACCAGCGCGTCCCCGCCGAGGTCAGCAGCGCCGTGAGCTCCTCCGACGTGCTCGCCTCGTCGGGTCCGCCGGCCCGGCCGCCGTCCGGGACCTGGCCGCCACCGGGCGGGCCGCCCGGACCCGCCGGCGCGGCCCCACCCCCGGGGCCGCCCGTCTCCGCGCCCGTCGACGGGCCGGCGCTGACGATCGAGCCCTGGTGCGCGGTGGCCGCGGTCTGCACCGCGGAGGCGGTCGCGCCGACGGCCCCGGCGAGCAGCGCGGCGAGCAGCACGACCGGGACGACCCGGCCGCCGAGGCGTCGCCACGGCACCACGAGACCGATCGCGGCCACGATCCCGGCGATCGCGACGACCCAGCGCAGCCAGGGCAGGAACTCCGGCGTGCGGCGTAGGAGCACCACGCTCCAGCCGGCGGTGAGGGCGACGGTCAGGCCGAGGGTGAGATCGGCGGCGAGGTGCCCGCGGCGCCGCCACACCTCGCGTCCGCCGACGGCCAGGGCGCCGGCGAGACCGGGCGCCAGCGCCACCGCGTAGTAGGCGTGGATCGTGCCGCTCATGAAGCTGAAGACCAGCCCGGTGACGACCAGCCAGCCGCCCCAGAGCACGAGCGCGGCGCGGGTGCGGTCGGTGCGCGGGGCCCGGCGGGTCAGCCACAGCCCGGCGACCAGCGCGACGAGCGCGGCCGGGAGCAGCCAGCTGATCTGGCCGCCGAAGGCGTCGTTGAACATCCGGCCGATGCCCGTGGAGCCACCGAAGCCGGTGCCGCCGCCACCGCCACCACCGCCCCCGTTGCCCTCGCCGCCGAGGAGGCGACCGAGCCCGTTGTAGCCGAGGACGAGGTCGAGCAGCGTGTTGTCCGTCGACCCGCCGATGTAGGGGCGGGAGGCGGTGGGCCAGAGGTCGACGAGCAGCACGTACCAGCCCACCGACGCCACGAGGGCCAGCGCGCCCGCGCCGAGCCGGACCAGTCGCCGGCGCAGCGGGGCCGCCGGGGCGAGCAGGAGCACGGCGGCCAGCGCGGGCAGCACCAGGAACGCCTGCATCATCTTCGTCAGGAACCCGAGCCCGATCAGCGCGCCCGCCGCGGCCGTCCACCACGTCCCGGCCCGGGTCGCCGCGGCGTCCACCGCCCGCACGACCGCGTACGCCGCGGCCACCAGGCACAGCACGAGCAGCGCGTCGGGGTTGTCGAAACGGAACATCAGCACCGCCACCGGCGTCAGCGCGAGCGTCGCCCCGGCGAGCAGGCCCGCGCCCGGTCCCGACCAGCGCCGCACCGTCAGGTACAGCAGCCCGACCGCCGCGACGCCCATCAGCGCCTGCGGCGCGAGCAGCGACCAGCTCGAGAAGCCGAAGGTCCGCCCGGCGAGCCCCATGACCCAGAGCGCCGCGGGCGGCTTGTCGACGGTGATGAAGTTCGACGCGTCCATCGACCCGAACAGCCACGCCTTCCACGACTGCGTCCCGGCCTGGACCGCGGCCGCGTAGTAGGTGTTGGCGAAGCCCGAGGCGCCGAGGTCCCACAGGTACAGCACGGCCGTGCCGACGAGCAGGGCGATCAGCGACGGGCGCACCCAGCGCGGGTCGTCGCGTCGCCCGGCGACCAGGGCGCGGAGCCGGCGGGGCGCGGCGTGGGCGGGGGCGGGTGCGCGCCGTGGCACCCGCAGTGCGGTCGTCAGACCGTCGTGGACCGTCATGGTGGCGACACTGCGGGCCGATCGTGTCCGGATCGTGGGGCGAGGTTGTGCGTCGCTTGTGCGCACCGAGCGGAACTTCACGCACGCCGCACGGACGACTCCGGAGACGATCGGAAAGCCCCGGACGGGTAACGATCACAGAGATGCCCTGCACGAGGACGTGACGGGGGCGCGAGAACGGGGAACGCTACGGACGTGATCGGTCCCGTGCTGCGCTCGCGGCGTCTGCGCTTCCTCGCGCGTCTCGTCGTGAGCGTGGTGTCGGTGGGCATCCTGGCCCTCTCCGCGGTGGGCTGGACGCAGCTGCGAGCACTGGATCGATCCACGCCGGCGGCCGCCGTCATCGACGGCCCCGAGCCCGCGGAGACGGGCGAGCAGAACATCCTGCTGGTCGGTCTCGACAACCGCACCGACGCGCAGGGCAACCCGCTGCCCGAGAACGTCCTCGCCGCGCTCAACGCCGGCGACGGCGAGTCCGGCGGCGGCACGGCCGACTCGCTGACCGTCGTGCACGTCCCCGCGGGCGGGGGCCGGGCGACCGCGATCTCGGTCCCGCGCGACTCCTACGTCGACCTGGGGCAGGGCCTCGGCCGACACAAGATCAATTCAGCGTGGTCGCGGGCCGCCGCGCAGGCCACCGACGCCATGACCGGCACCGGCCCGACGGGCACCACGGCGCTGTTCGCCGCCGAGTCGCCCGGGCCGCCCTCGCCGAACGACCCCGCCGTCGTCCGCGCCGCCGGCGCCGCCGGCGCTCGGGCCACGATCGGCGCGGTCCAGCAGCTCACCGGGCTGCCGATCTCGCACTTCGCGGCGGTCAACCTCGCCGGCTTCGCGGACCTCTCCACCGCGATCGGCGGCGTGCCGGTCTGCCTGCGCGCGCCGGTGCAGGACTCCTACTCCGGGCTCGCGCTCCCGGCCGGCCCGCAGGAGGTCAGCGGCGCCCAGGCGCTCGCCTTCGTGCGCCAGCGCCACGGGCTGCCGAACGGCGACCTCGACCGCATCGCGCGCCAGCAGGTGTTCCTCGCCGGCGCCACCGAGACGCTGCTGTCGGCCAACACGCTCGCCGACCCGTTCGCGGTCGGGCGCATCACCGAGGCCGTGTCGCGGTCGGTGACGCTCGACGCCGGGTGGGACGTGCTCGGCTTCGCGCGCCAATTGCAGGGGCTCTCGGCCGGCGCGGTCACCTTCCGCACGATCCCCACGGGCTCCACCGAGCTGAGCACGCCGTACGACGGGACGGCCGTGCAGATCGACCCCCGCGAGGTCCGCTCGTTCGTCGCGACGGCGATCGCCGCCGACGCCGGCAACCCCGCCGCGCTGGCCGCGCTCGCCCCGCCGCCCCCGGCCGGGGCCACCGACGCCTCGGTCAGCGCGGGCCTCGACCGCCTCGACACGAGGTCGTCCTCGTCGACCTCCTCCTACTCCGAGGAGGACGAGGACGACGCGAGCTCGTGGGACGACGAGGAGGAGAGCTCCTCGCGCGACGACGAACGGGCGAGCGCGCCCCCGGTCTCGCCGACCCCGCCGATCACCGCCGCCGCGCCCGGCTGCGTGAACTGACCCGCCCGACCCGGGGTAGGTGCTCGACCGGGCCCCGACGCCACGAACGGCGCTCTCGAAGCAGCGAGAGCGCCGTTCGTCGGTCGGGGGAGGGGCGGGCTCAGCTCGCGCGCTCGGAGCCCAGCGTCACCGGGACCTCGCGGGGCTGGCCGCCGGGCGAGGTGACGGTCAGCGTCACCTGCGCGCCGGGCTGCTGCGAGCGGATCGCGGCGACGAGGCTGTCGGCGTCCTGGATGACGCGATCGTCGACGCGGGTGACGACGTCGCCCTCGGTCAGGCCGGCGTTCGCCGCCGGACCGCCCGGGGCGATCTGGCCGAGCACCGCGCCGTCGGGGCCCTGGGTGACCCCGACGCCGAGCACGGCGCGGGTGGCGAAGCCCTGGGTCACCAGCTCGTTGCCGATGCGGGCGGCCTGGTCGATCGGGATCGCGAAGCCCAGGCCGATCGAGCCGGACTGCGCCTGCTGGCCGCCCGAGGACTGGCCGCCGAGGGACGCGATGGCCGAGGTGATGCCCACGACGCGGCCCTGCATGTCGACGAGCGCGCCGCCGGAGTTGCCGGGGTTGATCGCGGCGTCGGTCTGGATGGCGTCGAGCACCGTCGCCTGACCGCTCTGCGCGCCGCCGCTCGCGACCGGGCGCTGCAGCGCGCTGACGATGCCGGTGGTGACAGTGCCGGAGAGGCCCAGCGGCGAGCCGACGGCGACGACGTCCTGGCCGACCTGCAGCTGCGACGAGTCGCCGAGCGTCGCCGGCCGCAGCCCGGAGACACCCTGGGCGCGGACGACGGCGAGGTCGGCGCTCGGGTCGGTGCCGACGACCTGCACGGGCGCGCGGTTCCCGTTCTGGAACACGGCGGTCAGCCCCTGCGCGGCCGCGCCGGGCGCGCCGCCCTCCGGCGCCTGCTCGAGCCCGCCGAGCGGCGACTGCTGCTGCGCGGCCTGCCCGGCCTCGAGCACGTGCGCGTTGGTGAGGATGAGGCCGTCGGCGGAGATGATCACACCGGAGCCCTCGCCCGACGGGCCCTCGAGCTGGACGACGCTCGGGAGCACGGTGCTGGCGACCTGCTCCACCGACCCCGCCGGGGCGGCCTGTGCGGGCGCGCCGCCGGCACTCGGGGCCGACGACAGCACCGAGGTGCCGCCACCGTTCGACGACGCGGCCTCGTAGCCGACCGCCCCGCCGACGCCGCCGGCGAGGAGCACCGCGGCGAGCGCGCCGGCGACCAGGGCCACCGGGCGCCGGCGGCGCGGCGGTCCGGGCGGGGGTGCCGAGTACCCGGGAGTGGTCGGCGGAGGACCGGGTGGCGCGCCCGGCACGTCGTGGCGGGTCCAGGGGGCGCCGGGGTGGCCGCCCGCCGGGAGACCCGAGCCGAGCGGTGCCGTGGGGTAGCCGCCGGGACGCTCCCCGGCGGGACCGGAGGGCAGGGTGCCCGTGCCGGTACCGCCCGCGGGACGCGCCGAGGGGTCCGCGGCGTGGGAGGGGGAGGTGGGGCCGTTGTCGCTCACGCGGTCCAGGGTCGGGCGCCCGACTGTGCCGGAGCTGCGGCGTCCCTGCGTGATTGCTGAGAGTCCGCCCTGAACTGCGGTGGAACCGGACGATCCGGTCGGTGCAGGTCAGGGGGCAGGTCGGCGCACCACGCGGTACCAGTGCTCGGTCTCCCCGGGGAGGCGCTCCAGGCGCACGCGCGGCCCGCCCGACCGCCGGAACACCGGCGTGCCGTCGCCGAGGAACACCGGCGCGAAGAACAGCAGCACCTCGTCGAGCAGGCCCGCGTCGAGGCACTGGGCGGCGATGTCCGCGCCGAGGACGTTGACGTCGCGCTCGCCCGCGAGGGCCTTCGCCCGCTCGACGGCCGTGGTCAGGTCGGTGGCGAACTCGACGCCGGCGGGCGCCGGGTCCGGGGGACGGTGGGTGAGCACGACGACGGGGCCGTCGTACTGCCCGCCGAAGGCTCCCTCGGCGTCGGTGCCCGCGTTCGGGTCGTCGCCGCCGTAGGTGACCCGCCCGACGAGGATCGCGCCGAGTCGGGCGAGCAGCCGGTCGGCGGCCTCGTTCGGGCCGCCGAGGTGCTCGGTCAGCCACGACATGTCCCCGCCCGGTCCGGCGATGAAGCCGTCGAGCGACGCGGTCGCCGAGTAGATGACCTTGGCCATGTGCTCCGTCCTCAGTGGTGGGCGTGCAGGTCCAGCACGGCGTCCACCAGCTCGTCCCAGGTGTCCCGGGGCGGCAGCTGGTGGCCCATCGCGGGGAGCTCGAGCAGGCGGGCGCCCGGGATCGCCGCTGCGAGCGCGCGGCCGTGCGCGGGCGGGAACAGCGGGTCGGCACCGCCGTGGACGACGAGCGTCGGCAGTCCGGCCAGCGCGCCGAGGTCGGTCGGTCCCATCGGCCCGGCCTCGACCATGAAGTGGTTGCCGGCGGCCGCGACGTCGCGGCTGCGCGCCACGACCCGCGTGGCGATCGCGCGGGTGCGCACCTCGTCGAACGCCTCTGGCCCGGCGAAGGGCCGCTCGCCCTCGACGAGCGCCTCGACCGGGTCGGCCACCTCCGGGCCCTCGCCGGCGAACACGGCCTCGATCGCCGGGGTCGGTCCGGGCAGGTCGCCGCCGACGGCGGGATCGAGCGGGCTGGTGGCGAGCAGCGTCAGGGCGGCGACGCGCTCGCGGAACTCCAGCGCGAGACGCTGGGCGATCCCGCCGCCCATCGACAGCCCGGCGACGTGGGCCCGCTCCACGCCCAGGGCGTCGAGCACCGCGACCGCGTCCGTCATCAGGTCCCGCCCCGTGTAGCCGGGCGCGCCGGCGGGCCACGTCGTCGAGACGCCGGTGTCGCGGTGGTCGTAGCGGATCACCCGCAGCCCGCGGTCGACGAGGCGGGCGCACAGCTCGTCGTCCCACCAGTCCATCGACCAGCCTCCGCCCGCGATGAGCAGCAGCGCCGGGGCGTCCGGGTCGCCGAGCGACTCCACGCCGAGCGTCACGTCCTCGTCCACGTCGACCAGCACGACGGGCCTCCTCACCGATTGCGTTTCGCTACCGGTACTGAATCGGACATCTCGGGTGGTTGTCAAGTACAACCGGTCAGGCCGGCTCCGCGCACAGCGCAGCCACAGCTTCGGCACACGACCCGTCCACGCTCGCCGCCGACGCTGCGCTCATGACCGCAGCGATCCCGCTCCGCGCCCCCGCCGCCACCCACGTCGAGGCGACCGGGCGCGTCGTGCTCGACGTCGTCGTGCCCGTGTTCGACGAGGAGCGCGACCTCGGCCCGTGCGTCCGGCGGCTGCACCGCCACCTCACCGAGGACTTCCCCTACCCGTTCCGGATCACCGTCGCCGACAACGCCAGCACCGACGGCACGCTGGCGGTCGCCGAGGCGCTGGCCGACGAGTTCGCCGAGGTCGGCGTCGTGCACCTCCCCGAGAAGGGCCGTGGCCGCGCGCTGCGCGCGGTCTGGGCGGCGTCCGACGCGCCCGTGCTGGCCTACACCGACGTCGACCTCTCCACCGACCTCAACGCCCTGCTCCCGCTCGTCGCCCCGCTGATCTCGGGGCACTCCGACCTCGCCATCGGCTCCCGGCTCGCCCCGGCCTCGCGGGTCGTGCGTGGGGTGAAGCGAGAGGTGATCTCGCGCTGCTACAACGTGCTGCTGCGCGGGACGCTGCGGGCGCGGTTCTCCGACGCGCAGTGCGGGTTCAAGGCGATCCGGGCGGACGTCGCGCGCCGGCTGCTGCCGCTGGTCGAGGACACCGGGTGGTTCTTCGACACCGAGCTGCTGGTGCTCGCCGAGCGTTCGGGGCTGCGGATCCACGAGGTGCCGGTCGACTGGGTCGACGACCCCGACTCGCGCGTCGACGTCGTCGCCACCGCGGTCGCCGACCTCAAGGGCGTCGCCCGCGTCGGGCGCGCGCTCGCGACCGGCGCGCTGCCCGTCGCCGCGCTGCGCGAGGAGTTCGGCCGCGCGCCGCTGGCCGCGGAACCCTCGCCGGACGAGCTGGCCGGCGTGACCCCGGGGCTCACCGGGCAGATGGTGCGCTTCGCCGCGATCGGCGTGCTCTCGACCCTCGCGTTCCTGCTGCTCTACACGCTCTTCCGGGGCGTGCTCGGGCCCCAGCCGTCGAACCTGCTCGCGCTGGTGATCACCGCGGTCGCCAACACGGCGGCCAACCGCCGGCTGACCTTCGGTATCCGCGGGCGCCGCCACGCCGGCCGCAGCCAGGTCGAGGGCCTCGTCGTGTTCGGTCTCGGGCTGGCGCTGACGTCGGGCTCGCTCGCCCTGCTCGGCGCCCTCGCCCCGGCCGCGAGCCACGCGGTGGAGCTCGCCGTGCTGATCGTCGCGAACCTCGTCGCGACCCTCCTGCGCTTCGTCGCCTACCGCGCGTGGGTCTTCCACCCGCGCCGCCAGCGGGCGTGAGTCGAGATGTCAGCGGCGGCGCGTCGCTGACGCTGAACGTCCGAAATCTTCCGTCGATCATGAACACGGAGCCTCGATGAGCACCGCGACCGACCCCGACGTCGTCGCCGCCCCGCCCGCCGCCACCGAGTCCATGACGCCCCCGGCACGGCTGCGGCGGGCGTGGCGCGGGCACGCCGAGGACCCGCGCTGGGTCCGCCCGGCGCTGCTCGGCCTGCTCGCCGCCACGGCCGTCACGTACCTGTGGAACCTGGGCGCGTCGGGCTGGGCGAACTCCTTCTACGCCGCCGCGGTCCAGGCCGGGACGCAGTCGTGGACGGCGTGGCTCTTCGGCGCGCTCGACGCCCCCGGCCTGATCACCGTCGACAAGCCACCGGCCTCGCTGTGGGTGATGGCGCTGTCCGGGCGGCTCTTCGGGTTCTCGAGTTGGTCGCTGCTCGCCCCGCAGGCCCTCATGGGCGTCGCCGCGGTCGGCCTGCTCTACCTGACGGTCCGGCGCTGGTCGGGCCCGCGCACCGCACTGGCGGCCGGGGCGCTGCTCGCGGCGACGCCGGTGGCCGTGCTGATGTTCCGGTTCGACAACCCGGACGCGCTGCTCGTGCTGACCATGGTCGCCGCGGCGTACACGACCACCCGCGCCGTCGACGCCGCCGGCCGCCGGGCCGGCACGTGGTGGCTCGTGGCCACCGGGGCGCTCGTCGGCCTGGGCTTCCTCACCAAGCAGCTGCAGGTGCTCCTCGTCGTGCCCGCCCTGGTGCTCGCGGTCCTCGTCGTCGCGCCCTCGTCTCCGCGTCGCCGGATCGGCGACCTCCTCGCCGGCGGCGTGGCGATGATCGTGTCGGCCGGGTGGTACGTCGCGCTCGTCGAGCTCTGGCCCGCTTCGTCACGGCCCTACATCGGCGGCTCGACGACCAACTCGCTGCTCGAGCTCGCGCTCGGCTACAACGGGCTGGGTCGCATCCTGGGCGACGAGGGCGGCGGACGGGGCGGCGTGCCCGCCGGCGGGCCGCCGCCCAGAGGTACGGGCGGCCCGGGCGGCCCGGGCGGCCCTGGAGGTGGCTTCGGCGGCGCGCCGGGCGTGGAGCGCCTATTCACCGCGGAGTTCTCGGGCCAGGCGTCGTGGCTGCTCCCGGCCGCGCTGGTGCTGCTCGTCGCCGGGCTCTGGGCGCTGCGCGGCGCCCCGCGCACCGACCGCACCCGCGGCCTGCTGGTCCTCGGCGGCGCCTGGACGCTCGTGCACGCGGTGGTGTTCAGCGCGATGAGCGGGATCATCCACCCCTACTACGCGGTCGCGCTGGCACCGGGGATCGCGCTCACCGCGGCGGTCGGCGCGTCGGTGCTGTGGCGACGCCGGGCCGCCGCATGGGCGCGCGTCGTGCTCGCCGCCGTCGTCGCGGGCACCGCCGCCTGGAGCGCGGTCGTCCTCACGCAGCACGACTGGCTGCCCTGGGCCCGCTGGGTGCTGCTCGTCGCCGGCGTGCTCGGCGCGGTCGCGGTGCTCGTCGCGCCGGCGCGGGTCGGGCGGGTGGCGACGGTCGGGGTCGTCGCCGCGCTGGTGGCCGCGCTCGGCGGGTCGACGGCGTTCGCCGCCCAGACCGCGCTGACCCCGCACCAGGGCTCGATCGTCAGCGCCGGCCCCGGCGGCGGGAGGGAGCGACCGGGCGGGACCGACGGCCGCGCGCGCCCGGGTGGTCCGGAGGGTGAGGCCCCGTCACCGCAGCTCGTGGCGCTGCTGCAGGGCGCCGGTACGCGGTGGGCGGCGGCCACGACCGGCGCGCAGAGCGCCGCGTCGCTCCAGCTCGCGAGCGGCGTGCCGGTGATGGCGATGGGCGGCTTCATGGGCAGCGACCCCGCGCCGACACTCGCGCAGTTCCAGGCGGCCGTCGCGTCGGGCGAGGTCCGCTACTACGTGGAAGGGGGCGGCGGCACGAACGATGACGATCTCCCCCGGAACGGCGGTCCCGGCACACGGGGGACGAGCGGTGAGATCCGTATCTGGATCCAGACGAACTTCACGCCGATCGACGTCGCGGGGCGCACCGTGTACGACCTGGGCGCACCTCGTCGTTGAGCGCCACCGCACGACCGGCTCCGCCGGTGCGCGCGAGGGCCGCGCGGACCCTCCCCCCGGGTTCGCGCGGCCTTCGCCTATTCCGCGCTGCCCTCTCGGTAGGCGTCGGTGAGGTGGCCGTAGACGACGACGTTGTCGACGTAGCTGATCTCGCGGTGGTCGAACTCGCCGCCGCAGGTGATCAGCCGGATCTGGCTGTCCGGGGTGGGGCCGTAGACGGCGTCGGTGGGGAAGGCGTCCTTGGCGACCTGCTCGACGCGGTCGACCGTGAAGACGGCGGTGGTGTCGTCGTCGCGGTGGACCGCGACGGTCTCGCCGGCCGTCATCAGCCCGATCCGGGCGAACGCCCCGTGGTCACCGCGGAGGTTGACGTGCGCGGCGAGCACCGCGGGCCCGACGGCGCCGGGGCTCGCGCTGCCCTCGTACCAGCCGACCGTGGAGGCGCGGCGGGGGACGTCGAGGGAGTTGTCGGCGCGCAGGCCGAGGTCGGTGGTGTCCTCGGTCGACAGCCCGATCGACGGGATGTCGATGCCGGTGATGTCGGCGGGCGCCAGCGGCGCGGGCACCGACACCCGCTGGCCGGGCTGGAGCGCGGGGGCCGGCGGCGCCGCGTCACCCTGCCCGCCGACGACCGCGACGAGCACGCCGATCGCCAGCAGGGCGAGGACGAAGGCGGTGAAGCGGCCGGTCACCCGATCGAGCATGCCCCTCCGGGCCTGTCGAGTTCACGTCGGCGCGCGGTCACGCGCCGAGATCGTCGTCAGAGGGGCCGGTAGGCCTCGGTGAGGTGACCGAAGACGACGACGTTGTCCTCGTAGCTGCGGGTCTGCTCGTTGAACACCCCGCCGCACGTGATCAGCCGGATCTCGCTGTCCGAGGTCGGTGCGTAGACGGCCTCGGTGGGGAACGCGTCCTTCGCGACCTGCTCGACGCGGTCCACGACGAAGACCGCCGTGGTGTCGTCGTCGCGGTGCACCTCGACGGTCGCGCCCGGCGCCAGCTGCCCGAGCCGGGCGAAGGCGCCCTCCTCGCCGCGGAAGTTCACGTGCGCAGCGAGCACCGTGGGCCCGACCGTGCCGGGGCTGGCGCTGTTCGCGTACCAGCCGACCGTCGAGGCGCTGCGCGGCACGTCGAGGGAGTCGTCGTCGCGCAGGCCGAGGCTCGTCGTGTCCCCGCTGGCGAGCCCGATCGACGGGGCGTCGACCCCGGTGATCTGCGCGGCGGGGAGCGGGACGGCCACCGCCGCGCGCTCCGCCGGCGGCAGCGAGACCGCGCGCGGGCCCTCCTCCTCGCTGTCCCCGTTCATCACCGCGACGAGCACCCCGATGACCAGGACGGCCAGGACCAGAGCGGTCAGCCGCCCGGTCATGCGCTCGAGGACGCTCCCCTTCTCCGACGGTTCCGCGGGCGGGGCCTCCGGGGCGGCCACGTCAGCTGTTCTCCCGGCGGGCGGCCACGAGCTGCCCGCCCCGGGTGACCGCGGCGCCCGCGCCGATGCCGAGGAACGCCAGGGCGATCACCTGGCCGATCGTGGGGCCGCTGTCGGAGCCGTCGCCGGCCGCGATGCCGCCGACCGGGTAGCCGTTGTGCTGGCGGGTGCCGCCGCCGCGCTCGCAGGCGCGTCCGTCGTTGTCGCCGTCGAGGTTGTTCGGGTCGGAGGGGTCGGCGATCAGGACGACCTGCGCGTCGGAGGAGTCGGCGAAGTCCGCGCAGTCCAGGTCGTACACCGAGACCACCGGCGGCACGTAGCGGTAGTACGTGCTGCCCGGTCCGTAGACGACCGGCGGGACCCACGGGTGGTAGTGGTCGTGGTGGTGGTCGTAGGAGTGCGACGGGGGCGCGGAGGAGCTCGTCGTCGGGCTGGTCGTGGTCGTGCCGGTCGGGAGCGGCACCTCGGGGATCTCGGGGAGGTCGTCCGCCCCCGGGATGATCCCGGTGACGGTGTCGACGACACCGCCGATGAGGTCGCTCAGGCCGCCGGCACCGCCGGAGTCGCCGTCGTCCGCCACGGCGACGCCCGCCGTGCCGATCATCCCTGCCGCCACCAGCCCGATCAGCGCGCCTGCGACGCGTCGACGCCCGTGCACCATGTCCCCGATCCGATCCGTGCTCGCCCGATGAGTCCGGGTCGTCGACCGGCGACTCCCCCGATCGACCTAACGCCGCGCGCTACCGATGGGTACGCCCTACCCGGAACGGACGTGTGCCTTACGGAGCAGCTGGCCACGGAACGTGAACAGCTCCTCCCGATCCGGTGGTGGCCGGAGGATCGGGTCCCGGGCGGGCGTGGTCCCCGACCGGATCTCTCGCCCGCGGGCCGGAGATCCGGCTCCGGTCGCATCTGCTCAGGTCACGGTTCGGTCACGGCCCACGAGCGGCATCGTCGGCGCGACACGTCAACCGATCGGGTGGTGTCTCCGGTTCTGGGCATGAGATCCACAAGAGCCGGTAACGGTGGTGACTCTCCGTGCGAAGCGTCAAGCGAACGGCCGAACGCACTCGGCCAGCAGCGCTCGAAGGGGAGTAGCGATGAGGGGTCGACGGAGCAGCCGCAGCGCCGCGGTCGTGCTGGCCGGCTGCGTGGGACTGGCGGTGATCGCCCCAGGGCTCGCGCTCGCGGCGGAGATCCCCGGCGTAGCGACGGCGGAGGAATGCGCCACCGAGAACGGCGTCTGGGACGCGACCAACGAGGTCTGCGACGACGGCGCGACGGCGATCGAGAACGAGGACACGACGCCGGTCGAGAACGACACGACCCCGCCGGTCGACAACGACACCACGCCGCCGGTCGAGAACGACACCACGCCGCCGGTCGACAACGACACCACGCCGCCGGTCGACAACGACACCACGCCGCCGGTCGACAACGACACGACTCCGCCGGTCGAGAACGACACGACTCCGCCGGTCGAGAACGACACGACTCCGCCGGTCGAGAACGACACGACCCCGCCGGTCGAGAACGACACGACCCCGCCGGTCGAGAACGACACGACCCCGCCGTCCGAGGAGGAGGTCGAGATCGCCCTCCCCGACCTGCAGGAGGAGGTCGACAAGGTCCTCCCCGACGCCGGCGCCAACCCGATCGGGCTGCCGAACCTGCCGACCATCCCGCAGCCCGTGGACGGCAAGTTCGAGAACGTCAACGACGCCTGCCTGAACGCCATCTCGAAGCTCGAGTTCCCCGCCGGCACGACGGGTCTCGAGCACCTCAGCAGCCAGCTGCAGGGCTTCTGCCGCGGCCTGGACACGACCGACGTGGACGTCTGCCTCGAGCACCTGCGTGACGTGCTCAAGCACCTCTGCCCGACCGTGATCGAGTACAACACCACGATCAACATCGTCAACTGGAACATCTCGCACGAGTGGTGGGGCGCCTACTGGACGCACCGCTACGACGTCGACTGCGACGAGGTCACCTTCGACGAGGCCAACGCCATCCTCGACTGGGACCGCTCGGACCCGTTCCGTCTCGACCGTGACGACGACGGCATCGCCTGCGAGCGCAACGTCCACGAGCACGAGGTCGACTACGCCAGCTACCCCGAGGGCGGTGTCTCGACCGGCGACGGCAGCACCGGCTCCGGCGCCTCGGCCGCCGAGGTCGCGCTCGCCGCGGGTGCGCTGGGTGGCCTGGGTGCCACCGGTCTGGTCCTCGTCCGTCGCTACGCGCGGCAGGGCTGATCACCATGGCCGTCACGAACGAGAAGAAGCCCGGCACCTCGACCGCCACCCGCGCGACCATCGGTGTCCTCGTCGTCCTCGCCCTGCTCGCGGCGGCGGCCTACCTGTCCGGTGACTTCTCCGCCCGCACCGGCCCGGCCAGCGTCGAGCTGCCGGTCCAGCGCACGGAGGTCACGCTGCCGCTCGACGCCGCCGGGACCGCGAAGCTGCAGATTCCCTCCATCGGCGTCGACACCCGGCAGCTCGTCGAGCTGGGGCAGACGGAGGACCGCCGGCTGGAGGTCCCGCGGGACGCCACGACCGTCGGCCACTACCGCGGCGGCGCGGCACCCGGCGAGACCGGCCCGGCCGTCTACGCCTCGCACGTCAACTACGGCGGCGTCGACGGCGGCTTCGCCCGCCTCGCCGACGTCCGGGCCGGCGACCAGGTGCTCGTCGAGCGCACCGACGGCGTCACGGTCGTCTACGCGGTCGACCGCGTCGACGAGGTGTCGAAGGACGCCTTCCCGACGGTGCAGGTCTACGGCCCCACGACGGGTCCGGAGCTGCGGCTGATCACCTGCGGCGGCGAGTTCGACAGCGACGTGCGCAGCTACGAGGACAACATCGTCGTGTACGGCCACGCCGTGGAGGCCTACCGCGCCTGAGCGCGGCCGGCCTCTCCGGCACCCGAGGACGGCCGGGCCCCGCACCAGCGGGGTCCGGCCGTCGTCGTTCCCGGCTGTTCTCAGCCTCCGCACAGCACCTCGTCAGCCCGGCCACACCGCCCGCGCGCAGCGTGGAGCGCATGATCCCGCTCGCGGCCGCGCCGACGGTCCCCCTGCTCGACGCGCCGCCGCGGCGCCGCGCGTCGAGGGGGCGGGTCGCCGCGGTGCTCGCAATCCTGGTCGGCACGGCGACCGTGATCGGCTCCTACGTCCTCGCCGTGCTCGACCCCGCCGGCCGCGCCGTCGACGACCGCCTGCTGCGCGCCGCCGAGGGTCTCGGGCTGCGCCGTGACGCGCTCGGGCTGCTCGAGCTCGTCGGCATCCCGAGCGTCGCGCTGGCGGTGCTCGTCCTCGGGGGCCTCGCCCTCGCCCGCAGGCGCCTCGACCGCGCCGTGGCAATCGTCGCCCTGGTCCTCGGCGCGCAGCTGGTGACCCAGGCGCTCAAGGCGGGTCTGGTCCGGCCCGGCGACGACGACGCCAACTCGCTGCCCAGCGGCCACGTCACCCTCGTCGCGTCCCTCGGCGTCGCGCTCGTGCTCGTGGTGCCGCGCCTGCTCCGGCCGCTCGCCGCGCTGGCCGCCGTCGCGGTCACCGGCATCGCCGGCGTGGCCACGATGCTCGCCGGCTGGCACCGCCCCAGCGACGTGCTGGCCGCGGTCGGCGTCGTGGTGGCGACCGCCGGGGCCGTCACCCTCGCGGGGGCGCTGCTCCGGGGGCGGCCGCGTCCACGACCTGCATGACCGCGTCCCACCGCGTCGCGACCCGCACGAAGCCGTGGCGCACCAGGGCGTCGGCGAGCTCGCCGCGACCGAACAGCCGCGCCTGACCGCCGCGGGCCAGCACCTCGGTGAGCAGCCGGAACGGTCCGCGCCCGTGGGCGGGCACCGCGACCGCGAGGCGACCGCCGGGACGCAGCACCCGCCGGAGCTGCGCCAGCGCGGTGTCGAGGTCGGGCACGAGGTGCAGCAGCAGCGAGGCGCAGACCGCGTCGAGGCACGCGTCGCGCAGCGGCAGCGCCATCGCGTCGGCGCGGACGACCACCGTGTTCGGCGCGGTGAGCGCCCGGGCCGCGCGGGTGAGCATCGCGGGGGAGAGGTCCGCGCCGATCACCAGCCCGTCCGGCCCGACGGCGTCGGCGAGGTGGCGGGTGAGGGTCCCGGGGCCGCACGCGAGGTCGAGCACGGTCTCGCCGCCGACGAGGTCCAGGCGCGACACGACGCCGTAGAAGTCCCGGAACAGCCCGCCGAGCGCGAGGTCGGGGACGTGGTCGCGGACACGATCGCCCGCCCCGACCAGCCGGTCGTAGAAGCCGGCCCCGCCGCGGGACTCCCACAGGTCCTGGACGCGCCCGCGCGAGGCCGCGCTCACCCGCCGCCCCGCACCGCGTCCCGCAGCGCGTCGAAGTCGGCGACGACGGCGTCGGCGAGGTCGTGCAGGTCGGGCACCAGCTCGGCGCAGGCCAGCAGGCCGATGTCGAGCTGGTCGACGTAGCTCTGCACCGTGATGTTGAGCCCGACGGGGTCGGCGATCGCCGAGACCGGGATGTAGTGGGTCATCGTGGCGCTGCCCAGGTAGAGCGGCTCCCGCGGGCCCGGCACGTTGGAGACGACGGTGTTGAACGGGGCGGGGGCCACCGAGCCCCACCGGGTCAGGGCCCGGCTCACCGCGGTCACGGTGGCCGGCACGCCGAGGCCGGCCGCGTCGGGCGTCAGCTGTCCCGGCATCGCGGCGAACACCTGCTTGGCGACGCGCAACGCATCGTGGGCGGCGCGCAGGCGCGCGATCGGGTCGTCGACGTCGGTCGGCAGCGCGGCCACCGTCGCCGAGACGCGGTTGGTCCACGGCTCGTCCTCGTCGCCCTCGCGCAGCGACACCGGGATCATCGCGGTCAGCGGCTGCTCGGGCAGCTCGCCGCGCTCGAGCAGCCAGCGTCGCAGCCCGCCGCCGCACAGGGCCACGACGACGTCGTTGATCGTCGCGCCGGCCTCCTTGCCGACCGCCTTGACCTCCGCCAGGGGCAGCGCGCGGTGCGCGAAGCGCCGGTAGCGGCTGACGGGTGCGTTGAACGGGGTGGGCGGGGTGACCAGCGGGGGCAGCCGCGGCAGGTCCTGGTCGGGGTCGCGCTCGCGCCCGGCGTTGAGCACCGAGCCGAGCGTGCCGCGCAGGCTCCCGCGCACCCGGTCGGCGAGGTCGATCACCGCGGGGTTGCGGCTCGCGCGCGCCATGCTCTGCCCGGCGCGGGCGGCGAGCAGCAGCCCGCGCGCCGGCCGGCGCACCCCGTTCGCGGCCGCCCGGGCGAGCACGCCCGCGGTCGACGGCGGCGCCTCGGAGGTCCACTCGCCGGCGTGGCTGGGCGGCTCGGCGTCGGGGACGTCGTCGAGCATGAGCGCGAGCAGGTCGGCGCCGGCGGCGCCGTCGATGGTGCTGTGGTGGATCATCGTGAGGATCGCGAACCGGTCCGCGCCGCCCTCCTCCGCCGGGGCGAGGCCCTCGATGACGTGCGAGACCCAGAGCGGGTGCGCGCGGTCCATCGGGGCGGCGACCAACCGGGCGACCAGCTCGTCCAACTGGTCGTCGGTGCCGGGCGGCGGGACGGCGCTGTGCCGGACGTGGAAGTCGAGGTCGAAGTCGGGGTCGGCGATCCAGTACGGGTGGTCGAGCCCGAACGGCACCTGCACCAGCCGGCGCCGCAGCGGCTCGAGCTGGTGGATGCGGTCGGCGAGCTGCCGGCGCCAGGCCGGGTAGGGCTCGATGTCGGCGTCGTCGGGTCGCTCGAGGATCAGCAGCTGGCTGACGTGCAGGAACTGGTGGTCGTCCTCCAGGTCCAGGAACGCCGAGTCCAGACCCGAGAGCTGCTTCACGGTGGTGACCTCCTCGTCGACACCCGGCCGGGCGGGCGCCCAGTCTGTGGCCGGACGGCCACCACGGCCAACCCGACCGTGCCCGGACCGTTCGTCGGGTGCGGGCGTCACCTCATCGAGGGACTCAAGCCCGCGTGATCGGCCGTCGTAACCTCCCGCCGTGACGCCCGTTAGGCGTTCCGGAGGAGTGCTCACTCGATCGGAGGTGCGCTCCGCGAGCGTACGAACGGACGGAGATCCCGGCATGGGCAGGCACCAGATGGCGTCGTCCTCGGCGCGTGCCCGGGTCGCGCTCGGCGCGCTCCCGCTGGTCGCCACGGTCGGGGCGATCGGCATCGGCTCGGTCGTGATGAGCCCCGTGAGCTCCGACGCCCCGCTGGAGCTCCCGGCGCCCGGCGGCGCGGGCCCGGTGGCCTCCCTGCCCCTCGGTCCCGGCGTGCCGCCGGCCCCCGTCCAGGTGCTCGACCTCGCCGCCACCGGCGGCTCCGTCACCCCCGCCGCCGGTGCGCCGGGCAGCGGCACCATCGGCAGCGTGCGCCCTGGTGGCGGCGGCGACGCCGCGCCCGTGCGCCGCGCCGCCCGTGCGAGCGCCGACGACGACGGGCCCGCGCGCGCCACGACCGCCCGCTCGGCCGGCAGCTCGTCCGGCGGCTCGTCCGGCGGCGGAGGCGGCTCGGTCGGCGGCGGTGGCGCCGGTGGTGGTGGGAACGCCGGTGGTGGCGACGACCGCGGCTCGGGGGGTTCCGGTGGTTCCGGGGGCTCCGGAGGTTCCGGGAACGCGGGCTCCGGGGGGTCGGGCGGCTCCGGCGGCGGCGGGTCGAACGGTGGCCTGCTCGGCGGCGTCGTGGGCGGTGTGGTCGGCGGCCTCACGCAGACCGTCTCGGGGACGACGTCCCTGCTCTCGTTCGGGGAGTCGTCGGAGTCCTCGGTGCTCTCGTTCGACTGACTCCGGCGTCACATCGACCACAAATATAGTTAGGTGATACAACGGTCGGGTGACCGCACCGACCGACGCGCGCCTGGCCACCGCCGCTGCGCTGGACGCCTTCGCGGCGTGGGCGATCCGCTCCACGGCCGACCGTGAGCTCAGCCTGACCACGGCGTCGACGCTCGCCACGCTCGACCGCGACGGGCCGCAGCGGCTCTCCGACCTCGCCGTGCGCGAGGGCGTGACCCAGCCGAGCATGACCGCGCTGGTCACGCGCCTCGAGCGCGACGGCCTCGCCATCCGCGGCGACGACCCCACCGACCGCCGCGCCGTGATCGTGACGCTGACCGACGCGGGTCGTGACGTCCTGCTCGCCCGGCGGACCCGCCGCGCGACGCGCCTCGCCGCGCTGCTCGACCAGCTCGGGCCCGAGGACCGGGCCACGGTCGAGGCCGCCGCCGGTGCGCTGTCCCGCCTGACCCGGACCGACCCCTCCCGAGGAGAGTCGTGAGCACCGCACACAGCGCTGACACCGCCAGCCCGTTCCGGCAGCCGAGGGCCGTCTGGGCGGTGGCCTTCGCCTGCGTCATCAGCTTCATGGGCATCGGCCTGGTCGATCCCATCCTCCCCGCCCTGGCCACGCAGCTGCAGGCGTCGCCGGCCCAGGTCTCGCTGCTGTTCACCAGCTACCTGCTGATCACCGCGGTGATGATGCTCGTGACCGGCTGGGTCTCCAGCCGGATCGGCGCCAAGGCCACGCTGCTGACCGGTCTGACGATCATCGTCGTGTTCGCCGCCCTCGCCGGGGCGTCCGGGTCGATCGGCGAGATCGTCGGCTTCCGGGCCGGTTGGGGGCTGGGCAACGCCCTGTTCATCGCGACCTCGCTCGCGGTGATCGTCGCGTCGGCCAGCGGCGGCTTCGCGGGCGCGATCATCCTCTACGAGACCGCGCTCGGCGTCGGCATCGCGCTCGGCCCGCTCGTCGGCGGCCTGCTCGGGTCGGTGAGCTGGCGCGCCCCGTTCTTCGGTGTCGCGGTGCTCATGGCGATCGCGCTGGTCGCGACCCTGGTGCTGCTCGACAGGACGCCGAAGCCCGCCAAGAAGATCAGCCTGCTCGACCCGCTCAAGGCGCTGCGCCACCGCAGCCTCGCGACGATCGCGCTCACGGCCTTCGCCTACAACTGGGGCTTCTTCACGCTGCTCGCCTACTCGCCGTACTCGATGGGCGGGCTCGACGAGCTGCAGCTCGGCGCCGTGTTCACCGCGTGGGGCGTGCTCGTCGCGATCTTCGCGGTGTTCGTGGCGCCGGCGCTCGAGCGGCGGTTCGGCACGGTGCGGGTGCTGTACTTCGTGCTGGGGCTGCTCGCGGTCGACCTGGGCGTCATCGCCTTCTGGAACGACACCCCGGGCGTGGTCATCGGCGCGGTGATCGTCGCCGGCGCCATGATCGGGCTGAACAACACCCTGGTCACGCAGGCCGTCATGTCGGTGGCGCCCGTGGAACGGCCCGTCGCGTCGGCGTCCTACAGCTTCGTGCGCTTCCTCGGCGGCGGCCTCGCCCCGTGGATCGCCGGGCTCCTCGCGGAGGCGTTCCTGCCCGACACCCCGTTCTGGGTGGGGGCGGCCGTGGTCGCTATCGGCATCCTGGTCCTCGCCACCGCCCACCGGCTGCTGCGCCGCGTGGAGACCGGCGAGGTGGTGGTCGCTGCCGAGGAGGGGGCCCCGAGCGGTGCGCCGCGGCCCGTGCTCGTCGCCGTCGACGAGTCCCCGCACGCCCCGGCGGTCGCGGCGGCCGGCGGGCGCTGCGCGAAGCTGCTCGACGCCCCGCTGGTGGTCGTGCACGTGCCCGAGTGCGCGCTGGTCGACGCCGCGGCCGCCTCCGACGTCGGCGGGCTCGACCTCGACCGCTCGGTCGCCGCGGCCCGCGAGGCGCTCGGCCCGCGGGGGGCGGTGACCACCGAGACCCTCGTCCCCGTCGGGAGCCACGACGGCGTGGGCGGCGAGCTCGTCGCCGTCGCCCGGCGCCTCGACGCCCGCGCGGTCGTGGTGGGGCGCCCGCGGGGTGGCGCGCTCGCCGCGCTGACCTCGCCGAGCGCCGACCGCGCCCTCTGGACCGACGGCCCCTGCCCGGTCGTCGTCGTCCCGGACGGCGCCGCTCCCGATCGAGCGCGTGGCGATACGGACACCGGACGTCAGCGACGCCACGCCGCTGACACTCCCGAGCCCTCGGTGCCCGCCGCGCGCTGACCCCCGGACACAGCAACGGGCCCGGCCCACCGTGCGGTGGACCGGGCCCGTCGTCGTGGGTGCGACCTCAGATCTGGATCGGCACGTTCGACAGGTCGGGGAGCTCGCCGAGGAGCTCGCCCAGGTTCGGCAGCGCGGGCAGCTCGGGGGCGTCCGGCGCGGGCAGCTCGACGCCGTTGAGCAGGTTGCCCTGGCCGTTGCCCTCGCCGACCGTGCTGCAGCGCTCGACGCCGTAGTCGCCGGCCTCCGTGTCGAGGTTGCAGTCGCCGCCGGACGACTCGTGGGCGGACGCGAGCGGCGCGGCGGCCACGAGGGCCGCGGAGACGCCGATGGTGACGAGACCCAGCTTCTTCAGCACGAGGAACTCCAGAGGATGTCGGGGGATGGTCGGGCGGTGCCGCCGGGAATTCGAGGAGCGCGGCACGACGCCTCGGATGGCCCAACGAGCTTGTGATGTTCTTGTGACCCGGTACGGGCCGATCGGCCCCGATCGGGCGATCCACCTGCGGAAACACGACGGCCCGGCCACCGATCGGATGGCCGGGCCGTCATGGGTGGAGCGATGCTCAGAGAGCGAAGGTCTCCTGGGAGACCGCGCCGTCGGCGTCCTCGCCGGCCCCCTCGCCGGCGTCCGCGCCCGCGTCGGAGACGGACACCTCGTCGGCGGTCTCCTCCTCGTCGTCGTCACCCAGGACGCTGATCGAGAGGCTGTTGCCGCTGAGGTTGTCGTTGAGGATGTCGCTGCAGACGATGTTGCCGATGTTCGAGCCGACCGGCGCCTGCGCCAGGGCGTTGGCGGCGGCGTCGCCACCGATGCCGCCGTTGGCCTGGGCGTTGCCGCCGTTGATGTTGCAGTCGTCGCCGCCGTGCTTCTTCTTGCCGTGGTGGTCACCGTGGTGGTCACCGTGGCTGTGCTTGTGGTCGCTGTCGTGCGGGGCCTCGCCGGCCGACGCGAGCGGCGCCGCCGCGAGCAGACCTGCCGTGATGCCCACGGTGACCATGCCGACCTTCTTGAACACGCGCATCTCCCAGAGGGTGAGTCAGTACTGCTGTGTCAGTGCGAGGCGGTCCGTGTCGACACGACCGACCGCCGACGGCGGGTCACCTCGTCGATGACCCGCCGCGGTCAGGGACTTCAGGAGGGCAGCCCGATGGGCAGCTCGGGGAGGACCCCGCCCGCGATGTCGACGTCGACCGAGTTGCCGCTGAGGTTGTCGTTCAGGACCTGGCTGCAGACCAGGTTGAGCGCGTTGGCGCCCACCGGGGCCTGGGCCAGGGCGTCCGCGAGGGCGTCGCCCTCGATGCCGCCGTTGGCCTGGGCGTTGCCGCCGTTGATGTTGCAGGAGCCGGAGCTCTTGTGGTCACCGTCGTGGCCGTGGTGGCCCTCGGAGGCGGAGGCGAACGGCGCGGCGACCATGAGACCGGCGGCCACACCGACGGTCACGACACCCAGCTTCTTGATCACGTGGACTCCTCGAAGAACTTTGTCGGGGGAGCGGGACCACCGGTTGGGTCCGCCCGCTGCGGCGGGCAGGGACGCGGACGGTGTGTCCCCGAGCGGTCACCGCCCCGGGCTTGATCGGCCCCGGGGGTGACGTCGCAGGTCTCAACGAGGGGGTCACGGCGCGGTTACGCAGAGAATCGAAACGGCCGGAATCAGTCACGCACAGTGGTTACGGAGGCCGAACCGAGCAGCGTGCCCGTGCCCCGAACGGGGTGCTCGGCAAACTCGGACGGCCCAACGATTTGTCTCGGTGCGCGCGGAGCGCCGATCTCGCCGCTCGAACGGGGGGCGTGATGTGGCGACGGACATGCACGCGAACGGTGACCGTCCGCCCCTGCGCGCGCTGGTCCGTCCGTGCGCGACGATGTCCGGGTCCAAGGGCCGGACCGGGAGGCGACGTGGGGCAGGCGCTGCGGGAGCTCGTCGACGACGTGCTCGACCTCGAGCGCATCGAGCGCGACATCTTCCGAGGTCGCAGCCCTCGGGAGTCGCTGCTGCGGGTCTTCGGGGGCCAGGTGGCCGGCCAGGCGATGGTGGCCGCGGGACGCACCGTCGACGAGGACCGCGACGTGCACTCGCTCCACGGGTACTTCCTGCGGCCCGGCGACCCGTTCGCCCCGATCGTGTACGAGGTCGACCGCACCCGCGACGGGCGTTCCTTCACCACCCGCCGCGTCACCGCCGTCCAGCACGGCGAAACGATCTTCACGATGTCGGCGTCGTTCCAGCGCCCCGAGGAGGGCGTGGAGCACCAGGCCCCGATGCCCGACACCCCGGCGCCCGACGGGTTCCCCCGCCGTGACATGCCCCCCGTGCCGCGCGACGAGCCGGCCTTCACCACCACGGGCCGGGCGCTGACCTGGCCGCTCGACGTGCGCTACGTCGACCACTCGCCCTGGGACGAGACCGCCGACCGCGACCCCACCAACCGTGTCTGGGTGCGCGCCGACGGCGAGCTGCCCGACCCCGAGTCGGCGAGCGGGCGGCTGCTGCATGTCTGCGTCCTGACCTACGCGAGCGACCTCACGCTGCTCGAGGCGGCGGTGTTCCCGCACGTGGTCGGGGGCGCGACCTCCGGCGAGGTCAGCCTCGCGAGCCTCGACCACGCCGTCTGGTTCCACCGCCCGTTCCGGGCCGACGAGTGGCTGCTCTACGTCCAGGAGTCGCCGAGCGCCGGCGGCGGGCGCGGCCTCGCGAGCGGGCGCTTCTACACCCAGGACGGCGTGCTCGTGGCCTCCGTCGTGCAGGAAGGGCTCATCCGGCGCCGGCGGGCGTGACCGTCAGACCGTGCTCGAGGGACGTGCCGCCCGCCCGGCGTTCGACGGGGTGTTCCAGCCTGGCGGCCACGCTGGCGTTGGACGTCAGGAAAGCCGCCACGATCACCGCCGCATCGAGCTGGTGGAGAAACTGACGTTGAGCGTCAGCGTGGCCGCCACGCTGACAACACGCTCAGCCGACGGGGGCGGGGATCGGGGTGGGCGTGGCGGCGGGGGCGTCGGGGACCTCCGTGGTGTCCGCGGCGTCGGCCGCGCGGCCGAAGAACTCGAAGTCGGTGGGGTCGAAGCGCCGCGTCTCCCACCAGTACCGCACCGTGAAGCCCGGCCAGATCGTCCGGTTCACCCCGGCCGCGTCGAGGTACCAGCTCGTGCACCCGCCGCGCGTCCAGATGCCCTTGTCCAGGCGTCGCTGCACAGCGGCGTTGGAGCGCTGCTGCACCTCGGCGCGCACGTCAAGCCCGCCCATGCCGGTGGCGTGCACCGTCGAGATCGCCTGCGCGACGTAGCGCGTCTGGCACTCGATCATGAACACCACCGAGTTGTGCCCGAGTCCGGTGTTGGGCCCGAGCAGGAAGAACATGTTGGGGAAGTCGGTGACCGTCATCCCCAGGTGCGTCGCCATGCCCTCGGCGGCCCAGACCTCGCGCAGCGTGCGCCCTCCACGGCCGGTGACCTCCAGGCCGTCGAAGGCGTCGGTGACGTGGAAGCCGGTGCCGTAGATGATCACGTCGACGTCGCGCTCGGTGCCGTCCCCGTCGACGATCGACGACCCGCGCACCTCCCGCACCCCGCTCGTGATCACGTCGACGTCGGGGCGCGCGAGCGCGGGGTAGTAGTCGTTGGAGACGAGGATCCGCTTGCAGCCGATCGAGTAGTCCGGTGTCAGCTTCGCGACGAGCTCGGGGTCGTCGATCGAGGCCTTGATGTGCTGGGTCGCGAGCCACTCGACGGGCCGCAGCAGCGCCGGGTTCGTGTGGAAGCCGACCGCGCGCGACTCGAGTGCCGCGTACACCGCGGCCCGGTACGCGCGGTGCGCCCGCGGGTGCCGGGCGAAGAACGCGCGGCGCCGCGAGGAGAGCGGCCTGTCGCCCTTCGGCAGCACCCACGCCGGCGTGCGCTGGTAGAGCTGCACCTCGGCGGCGACCCCGGCGATCTGCGGCACGAACTGGATCGCGCTGGCCCCGGTGCCGATCACCGCGACCCTCTTGCCGCGCAGGTCCACGTCGTGGTCCCACCGGGCGGAGTGGAACGACGGGCCGGCGAACGACGCGGCGCCGGGCAGGTCGGGGGTCTTCGGCAGGTGCAGCGCGCCGACCCCGAAGACGAGGAACCGCGCGGTCCACTCGCGTCCGCCGCGGGTGTGCACGGTCCACGTGCGGCGCTCCTCGTCCCACGTCGTCCCGGTCAGCTCCTGGCCGAAGCGGACGTGGCGGCGCAGGTCGTGCTCGTCGGCGACCCGCTCGAGGTACGCGCGGATCTCCGGCTGTGGCGAGTACGAGCGCGACCAGTCGGGGTTGGGGTCGCTGGACAGCGAGTACATGTGCGAGGGGATGTCGCACGCGCAGCCGGGATAGGTGTTGTCGCGCCAGGTGCCCCCGAGCGAGTCGGCCTTCTCGAGCAGCACGACGTCGGTGATCCCGGCGCGGCGCAGCGCGAGCAGCTGACCCAGCCCGGCGAAGCCGGACCCGACGACGAGGACCTCGTGGACCTGGTCAGACGCCGACACGGGCAGTCTCCTCCTGCGGGATCACGTCAGTGACGGGCGCGGGCGCGTCCAGCAGCCCGGCGATGTGCGCCGCGACCTCGTCCGCCCGCTCCAGGTTGATCATGTGGCCGGCGCCGGGCAGCAGCACGATCCGCGCGTCCGGCAGCGACGACGCGATCGCGCGGGCGTGGCGCTGCGGGCACAGCCGGTCGTGGTCGCCGACGAGGACGACGGTCGGCGTGCCCCGCAGGGCGTCCAGGGCGCCGCGGCGCCGGTGCTCGCCGATCGAGTACCGGAACGCCGCCACGCTCGGCGGGTGCGCGGCCAGCGCCTGCTCGGCGACCGAGAGGACATCGGCGCGCCGGGGGTGGCGCCCGAAGACCAGCGCGCGCACCACCCCGGACAGCGCCGCCGCCCGGGCCCGTGGACGCGCGCTCCCCGCCCGCCCGACGTCGCCGATCTCGCCGGCCGGCGCGCGGTGGCCGAGCCGGGCGGTGAGCGGGACGAGCAGGTGCTCGCCGCGGGCCACGAGCCGGCCGCGCCGCCCCGGCAGCCCGAGGTCGAGGCGGTCCATGTCGTCGCTCGCGGTGGCGACGAAGGCGACCCCGACGACCCGCTGTGCCACCAGCTCGGGATGACGCTCGGCCAGGGCCATGAGCGTCATGCCCCCCATGGAGTGGCCGGCGAGCACGAGCGGGCCGTCGGGGACGCGCTCCCGCAGGAGCGCGGCGAGGTCGTCGGCGGCGGTGCCGATCGTCGCGGTGCCCGGCGCGGCGTTGTCGGAGCCGCCGTGGCCGCGGTGGTCGTAGCGCAGGACGCGCGACGTCACGCCGGTGCGGCGCAGGTCGTCGACGACCCGGTCCCAGGTCCGCAGGTCCTGCGACCACCCGTGCACCAGCACGAGCGTCGGGCCCGGCCCGTCACCCGAGTCGGCCACGCGCAGTCGCGTGCCGTCGGGCGCCGTGAAGCGGTCGACCCGTTCCCTCACCGCCGCGCTCCTCTCGTCCCCGCTGTCCTCAGTCCCCCAGGAGGAACGACCGGCGCCACCAGGTCATGCCCGGACGGCCGACCAGGCCGGCCTCGTCGAGGAACGGCATGATCTTCTCGCCGGCCCAGCGGATCATCTCCCGGTGGTGGGGGTTCCCCAGCGCGGCGCGGCGGCCCTCGGCGGGGTCGATGCCGACCGACGCGTAGACCTTCGGATTGATCAGGCTGCGGACCACGAACATCGAGACGTAGGCGATGATGAAGCGCTGGTAGGCCTTCTCGGGCCCCGAGAGCTCCGCCATCCCGCGCGTGACCTCGTCGCGGGCGAAGGAGACGTGGCGCGCCTCCTCCATGATGTGGATGCGGTTGACCTGGCGCATGAGCGGCTGGATGTGCTCGTCGTTCGCCTGCTCGCGCTGCAGCCGGTCGAGCACCTCCTCGGCGACGAGGATCGCGCCGTAGGCCGCCGGGCCCCAGCTGATCACCGAGAACAGCTTGCCGAGCTGGCGGATCTTCTCCTGCGGCCCGTAGGGCTCGACGCCCGCGGTGCGCACCATGCGGGCGAACATCTGCGAGTGCCGGCACTCGTCGGCGACCTCGGTGAGCGCGTACTGCGCCCGCGGCGTCGTCGGGTCCTCGGCGTAGAAGTCCTTGAGCAGGCGCTGCATGAGCAGGACCTCGAACCACAGGCCCACCGAGGCGACGCTGCACGCCTCGTGCTTGCCCAGCTCGACGCGCTGCTCGGGGGTCAGCCGCTCCCAGAGCTCGGTGCCGTAGAGCGACACCCGGTGCTCCGGCACCCAGATCTTGTCGGCGGGCAGCGGGGCGTCCCAGTCGATGTCGACCGAGGGGTCGTACGACTTCTTCGCGGACGACTTGAGGAGCCGCTCGGCCGTCGCGTGGCGGTCGGCGTGCTTCGGTTCCGCCGTGGGCGCGCTCATGGCTGGGTGTCCTCCCGGTCGCCGCTGTGTGTGTCCCGTACATCCGGTAACCCGCACCCGGTGTACGTCTTACCGCTGGTAACTGTAACCAGTGGTAGCGTGCGGACCCGTGCCGGACGATGTCAAGCCGAACCGCCCCGGGAACGCCCCCTCGCGTGACGGGCGTCGCACGCGCTGGGAGAAGCACCGGGCGCAGCGCCGCGCGGAGTTCGTCGAGGCCGCGATGCGGGTGCTCGCCGACGTCGGTCCCGACTTCGGGATCGAGCAGGTGGCCGTCGAGGCCGGCGTCACCAAGCCGGTGCTCTACCGGCACTTCTCCGACAAGGCCGACCTCGTCGAGGCGATGGGCGAGCGCGCCACGGAGATCCTGCTCGACCGGCTGATCCCGGCGCTGAACAGCGAGGAGGCGCCGCTCCCGCGCATCCGCAAGTCGATCGACGCGTTCTTCGGGACGCTCGACGACTACCCGAACCTGTACTGGGTGCTGGCGCGGCACACGCCGATCGACGGCCGCGGCCCCGACGTGGTGCGCGAGGACAAGGAGATCATCGCGACCGCGCTGTCGGCGATGCTCGGCGACTACCTGCGCGCCTTCGGTCTCGACTCCGGGCCCGCCGAACCCTGGGCGTACGGCGTCGTCGGCTTCGTCCAGAACACCGCGGAGTGGTGGCTCGACCGGCAGTCCATGAGCCGCGAGTCGGTCGTCGAGTACCTGACGACGCTCGTGTGGGCGGCCATCGACGGCTTCGCGCGCCAGCACGGCGTCACGATCGACCCCAACGTCCCGCTCGAGATCAACAAGGTGGTCCAGCTGCGAGCGGGCAGCGACCGGGGTCCGGCGGCCGCGTCGGGCGACGGTCGTGTCGGTGGAAGTTCCAGTCGAGCAGTGAGGAGCCCGGAGCGATGACGCCGGTGGCAGCACCCGAGCACGACGGCACGCAGCACGAGCACGACGAGGACGGCTGGACCGGCCCGGCGACCCTGGTGGTCGACGACGTCGAGTACGCCGTCGAGGTCACCCTCGTCGGTCACTTCGAACCCCTCGACGGCCGGTACCACTGGTACGGGCGCGTCGCGGCCCACGAGGAGCTGCACGCGGCACTGGGCGGGAGGAAGCGCCCGGCGCGCGTCACCACCCCGGTGGGCGCGGCCGACGGCGAGCTCTCCGACGTCGACCCCTGGGGCCGCTACCGGCTCGCGGGGACGTCGACGCCCCCGTTCGCCGTGGAGTCGGCGGGCGAGCTCGAGACGGCCGGCTGATGGCGGCCCTCGGCGAGGAGGGCCGGGACGTCGCGGAGCGCGAGGCCGCGGCGTACGGGCTCGACCTCGACACGGTCCTGGCCGTGGCGTCGCCGCAGCGCGCGGTCGACGTCATCGCCGGGCTCATCGGGCCCACGGTGTCCTTCGGCCCCGTGCCGGCCGGCCCGCACGACATGGCGACCGCGTCGGCGCACGGGTCGGTGGGACGCCTGACCGCGTGGCGCGACGGGCTCACGCGGGTCGTCGTGTGCGTGCCGGTGGAGCTCGACGTCACCGTCGTGGTGGGCTCGCGGCACATCCCGGCCGAGGTCGACCTCGTGGTGCGCGTCGGGCTCACCGGTCGCGCGGCCGCGGGCGCGGTGGAGATCGACGTCGATCCCGTGCGGCCCGAGGACATCGACGCCGACGTCCGCACGCGCGGGGTCGGCGGCGTGTTCCTGCGCCGGCTCGGCGACCTCGATGCCGAGATCCGTCACCACGTCGGCGTCTACGTCTCCACGGTGCTCGCGACGCCCGAGGCCGTCGCCGAGTGCCGGATCGCGGTGGCCTGACCGGAGTATGTGAGCGAACTTCGGGGCTATAGCCCCGAAGTTCGCTCACATGGAGGTCAGGCGGCGCAGGAGGTTCGCGCGGCGGGGACGGGCGCCGATGACGTGGTCCTTGCCGTCCTCGATCAGCGACGCCACGGTCTCGGCGGCGTCGCGGCGGTTGACGCCGATCCCGCCGCCGGGGCCGCGCTTGATCCAGCCCACCACGTAGGTCCCCGGCCGCCCGTCCACGCGCCCGGCGTGGTGCGGGATCGTCCCGGTCGCCTCGTCGAACGGCAGCCCGTCGGTCGGCCGGCCCCGGTGCCCGATCGCGCGCACCACGAGCCCCGCCGGCAGGTCGGCGCCGCCGGCGCGCACGGCCGTCACGCGGTCGTCGCCGAGCAGGGCCTCGGTGGGCGCGTGGAAGCGCAGGACGACCCGTCGCCGCCCGTCGCCCGCCGGCACGTCGGAGGATCGCGGCACGCCCTGCAGCAGGGCCGCGTGCTCGCCGGGCGCCGCCGCGTCGATCGCCGCGGCCACACGCGGGTCGTGGTCGTCGACGATCACCTCGAGGTCGTCGCGGCGCCGCAGCGCGTGCAGCTCGCCGCGGGTGTAGGCGGCGTGCTCCGGGCCGCGGCGCCCGAGCAGCACCACCTCGCGCACCCGGCTCACCCGCAGCCGCTCGAGGGCGCCGGGGGCGATCGCGGACCCGGACAGGGTCGACGGGTCGGCGGCGAGGATCCGGGCGATGTCGAGCGCGACGTTGCCCGTGCCGACGACCGCGACCCGTTCGGTGTCGAGCGGGACGGCGTCAGCGTCGATCTCGGGGTGGCCGTTGTACCAGCCGACCACGGTGGTCGAGGGCAGGTGACCGGCCAGCTCCTCGCCGGGCACGCCCAGGGCGCGCGCGGTCGGCGCGCCCACCGCGTAGATCACCGCGTCGTGCCGCGCCGCCAGCTCGTCGACGCCCACGTCCTGGCCCACCTCGGTGTCGAGACGCAGCCGCAGGCGGTGGTGGCCGAGGTAGCGGGAGAACGACTCGCCGATCCGCTTGGTGTCGGCGTGGTCGGGCGCGACGCCGAAGTTGACCAGCCCGCCGGTGACCGGCAGCCGGTCGTAGAGCGTCACGCGCGCCGTGGTGTGCAGCAGCAGGTCCTGCACCGTGTACATCCCGGCCGGACCGCTGCCGACCACGGCCACGTCGAGGCGCGGGAAGTCGGCCGGCAGCACCCGGTCGAACCGCACCGGGCCCCAGTCGTGGAACAGCGGCGAGCCCGCCGCCGGGGCGGCGGGCTCGGTGCCGGCGAAGTACTCGGCGTTGATCGCCGGGTAGTCGGCGAGCGCGCCGGTCAGCGTCTCGACGGGCAGCACCGCGTCGACCGGGCACGCCTCGGCGCACGCCCCGCAGTCGATGCACGTCCGCGGGTCGACGTAGAGCATGTCCGTCGTCCCGAAGTCGGGCTCGTCGGGCGTCGGGTGGATGCAGTTGACCGGGCAGGCCGCGACGCACGAGGCGTCCGTGCAGCACAGCTGGGTGATCGCGTACGGCACGGCGGGCGCCTAGAGCACGTGCGCGGCGCGGTAGAGCGCCCGGGCCGGACGCGTCAGCAGCCCCGCGGAGTCGAGGAACTCCATGAGCCCGGCGCAGCTCGAGCGCAGCAGCGCGCGGTGGTTCTGGTTGCGCCGCGCCTCCCGGCGGGCGCGCTTCGGGTCGAGGCCCGCGTTCTCGTAGACCTTGCCGCTCCACATGCTCGTGACGATGAAGTAGCCGGCGAAGGCGACGACCAGCGCGTTGAACTGCCGCCGCGCCGCGCTCGCACCCTGCAGGCGCTCGAGGGTCTCCTCGCGGGCGAAGCGCATGTGGCGCGCCTCCTCGACCACGTGGATGTTGTTGATCGTGCGCGCGAACGGGGCGACGCGGTCGTCGCGCATCCAGTCGCGCTGCATGACGTCGAGGACCTCCTCGGCCACGAGAATCGCGGCGTAGGCGGCCTCGCCCTTCGCGAGTGTCTTGAAGACGCGCCCGCCCTCGATGACGTGGCGCGGCGGCCGGTACGCGGGCGCACCGAGCTTCTTCGCGCCGCGGGCGAACATGATCGAGTGCCGGCACTCGTCGGCGATCTCGGTGAGCGCCCACTGGAACGCCGGGTCGGTCGGGTCCTTCGCGTAGAAGTCCCGGATGATCATCTGCTGCAGGATCATCTCGAACCAGATGCCGGTGCTCGCGACCGACGCCGCCTCCTGGCGGGTCAGCGCCGCGCGCTGCTCCTCGGTCATCTCGTCCCAGTAGGCGGTGCCGAAGAGCGTGCTCCACTCCGGGGACGCGCCGTGGTGGCGCGGGTCGAGCTCGCCGTCCCAGTCGACCTCCTGCAGGGGGTCGTAGGAGAGCTGGTCGGACGAGTCGAGCAGCCGTGTGGCGACGTCCGCACGGTGCGTGCTGTGCTCCGCGGTCGTCATGGTTCCTCCAAGTCGGACTTCGGGTCACCGTTACCTGAGGTAAGTGATACCCAAGGTAGCGGTAACAGCATGTCCGGCCCGAGAGTGGTGTGGCCGCGATCACGGAGGTGCCCGTCACGTGAGCGAACTTCGGGGCTATGGCCCCGAAGTTCGCTCACGTGACTAGGGGCGGGAGAGCTTCAGCAGCTCCTCGCGGTCGACGACCTTGACGCGCGGGCGCCCGTCGGGCTCGCCGCGGCCGCGCTCGTGGGCGTCGATCGCCTGCCAGCCGGCCTGGTCGACGAGGTCGGGGCAGCGGTCGCGCAGCCAGGTCTCGACGGACTCGCCGTGGTCCGCGGGACGGTCGACCGGCTCCCGCTCGGCGAGGTCGGCGACCAGGTGGCGGACGGTCTCGTTGGCGTCCTTCTTGTTGGTGCCGATGATCCCGCTGGGCCCGCGCTTGATCCACCCGACGACGTACTCGCGCCGGTGGTCGTCACCGTCGATGCGGCCCTCGGTGTGCGGGACGGTGCCGGTGTCGTCGTCGAACGGGACGCCGGGCAGGGCCAGTCCGCGGTAGCCCACCGCGCGCAGCACCAGGCCGGTGGGGACGGTCTCGCGCTCGCCGGTGTCGACGGCGCGTGTGCGGCCGTCCTCGCCGGTCTCGAGGCGGTTGACGCCCAGCACGATCTCCTCGACGCGCCCGTCGCCGCGGATCTCCACCGGCGAGCGGTAGAAGCGGAACTCCATGCGGTGGCGCGCGCCCGGGTCGGGCTCGTGCGCGGCGAACCCGCGCAGGATCTCCAGGTTGCGGCGGGTGGCCTTGGGGAGGGTGTCGTCGTCGGCGATGTCGGCGGGGACCTGCCCGGGGTCCGCGACGACGGCGAGATCGTCGATGTCGGTGAGCTCGCGCAGCTCGGTGGTGGTGAAGGCGGCCTCGCGCGGACCGCGCCGCCCGCAGATCACCGCCTCGCGCACGCTCGAGCCGACGAGGGCGTCGAGGGCGTGGTCGGCGGTGTCGGTGGCGCGCAGGTCGGCCTCGGGGAGCAGGAGCATGCGGGCGACGTCGAGAGCGACGTTGCCGGCGCCGATCACGACGGCACGCTCGGTGTCCAGCGCGGGCGCGAGGTCGACGTAGTCGGGGTGGCCGTTGTACCAACCGACGAAGTCGACCGAGGCGATGCTGCCGGGCAGGTCCTCGCCGGGGATGCCCAGGCGGCGCTCGGTCTGCGAGCCGACCGCGTAGATGATCGCGTCGTACCGCTCGAGCAGCTCGTCGCGGGTGATGTCCTCGCCGAGACAGACGTGCCCGAAGAACCGGAACCCCTCGCGGGCGGCCGTCTTGTCGTACTGGGACGACACGGACTTGATCTTCGGGTGGTCCGGCGCCACCCCCGCGCGCACCAGCCCCCAGGGCGTGGCCAGCCGGTCGAACATGTCCACCCGGACGTCGGGTTCCGCGTCGAGCAACGCGGCCGCGGCGTAGAACCCCGACGGCCCGGAACCGACGACGGCGACGTGGTGGGGTCGCGTCGTGTGATTCTCCACCGGATCATCGTGGCCCACCCGGACGCAGGCCGCACCCATCCGTCACGCCCTGCCGAACACGGTCGCCACTCGCCACGCCGGGCGCGACACGCCGCCGGACAGGTGATCCCGAGTCGGGGCGTGGCTCGATCACGCCTCGGTCGAGTGGTCACTCCATGGGCTCATCGAGCGCGAGATCGCGGCGTCACCAGGGCTAACGTCGCCGGCGATGATCAGCGACGAGCACGGCGCGCTCGACGACGCACCGGCCGGTGGCGCGCCCTGGCGCCACGGTCGGGACGTGCTCGACGACTACGCCATCGGAGGAGCGTGCGCGGACGTCCTGTCCGAGGAGCTCGCCGACGACCTCGTCAACGAGCTCGTCGGGCTCGTCGGCAGCGGGCGGACCCGCCGTCCGCGGCGCAGCCCGCACCCCGGGACGCGGCCCGGCCCGCAGCCGAGCCGCCCCGCGGTGACGCCGCCGTCGATCCGGCCGCGGCTGGTGCTGGTGCGCGGCGGCGCGAGCTAGTCAGTCCTTGACGGCGACCAGGACCAGATAGGTCAGGTCGTGGCCGGCCATGCTCCGGCGATGGCGGAAGCTGCGCCGCACGAGCGTGCGGGTCCGGTGCGCGGACTCGCTGGTGGCCTCGAGCATCGCCTCGACGTCGGTGATGTCGTGGTCCTTCTCGCCGCCGGCCAGGGTCAGCGCGAGGAACGACCCGGGCGGGAACGCGTCCCACAGCTGCGCCAGCGAGTCGACGGGCACGTGGCCCTCGCCGACCGCGCCGGCCGCGACGAGGGCGGTCAGGCGCTCCTCACCGACCATCGTCGTCACCTGGTCGACGTCGAGGCGCTCGCCGACGAGATAGTGCTGGTAGAGCCCGGGCCGGTCGCGGTGCGCGGCGTCGCGGGCCTCCGGGATGCCGTCGGCGCCCGCGACGACGGTGACGCCCCGCGCGCGCAGCTCGTCGCCGACGACGCCGTTGCCCGCGCCGAGGTCGAAGGTCCGCAGCTCGGCGGGGTCGCGTCCCTCGGTCGACGCGGCCTCCACCAGGGCGGCGGCCAGCGTCTCGGGTGACGCGCACTCGAGGCGGCGCTGCACGACCTCCTCGTAGAGCCCGGGGACGGCGTACACCCGGGCGTAGTCGTGCAGCGTGATCCGCTCGTCGGTGCCGTCGGGGTGGTGCAGGACGAACTCCTCCTGCGCCTGGCGGCGCCCCGGGGTCGTGTCGAGCTCGACGCTCCACCCGGCCGTGGGCTGCTCTGCTGTGGCCATGCGGAGCATCATGCCGGGACCGGCGGCTCCGCCGCTGTGGCGAACGTCCCCGTCCGGAGCGTGTGGCCTGGCTCCCCCTGCTGTTGGCCGGGGGTCCGGCGTCGGTCACTCTCGGTGGGGTCAGGTCACGCGTCGACGTCGCCGCTGCGCACGACCCGGGCCGGCCGGAGACCTCCGGCCGCCGCAGGGAGGTCCGTCATGAGCGCCGTACCCGCTCACTCGCCCGTCGCCCAGCTGATGCGGCCGGGCACGCGTCCACCGCACGCCGACGTCCCGGCCGACGCCCGGGAGCACGCGATCACTGTCGTCTGTCACCTCCTGCACGCCGAGTGCGCGCAGTGGAGCTGGACCGCCCACCGTCCCGACGCGCACCGGCGCGAGGCCGTGCGCATCGTCGGTGCTCTCACCCGGGAGGGGTGGGCTCCCGCCACCGCCGCCTGAGCGGGCGTGCTGGTAGGGCCGGACGGCCGGTAGATTCCTGCTCCGATCGGCCCTCACCGGGCCGCGAAGGGGTGGGCATGGCCATCGAGGTGGACGGCGTCGAGCTCCACGAGACGTCGCGGGGGTCCGGCGCCGCGTGGCGCTGGAGCTCGCACGGACCCGATCCGATCGACTACGAGATCCAGTGGGTCGAGAACAAGGACACGTTCCTCTACGGCACCCGCGTGCGCCCGGGCGGCTGGAACCTCTCCCAGCTCGACCCCAACACCTGGGTCGGCGACGGGACGCTCGAGGGTGCCCGGGACATGGTCAAGCGGGGGCTGCCGACGCTGCCGCGCTGACGCGGCCAGGGACGAGAGAACGGCGCCGTCGCTGCCTCGCGAGCAGCGACGGCGCCGTTCGTTTCGCCGTGCGGGTGAGGGCCCTCAGCTGCTGCTGCCGCCGAGGACACCGGCCTCGCCGAGCTTCGCCATGACCGCGTTCGGGCCGTCGAACTGGTCCTTGTCGAGGCCCTTGATGGTGTCGACCAGCTGCTGGTCGGCGCCGTTCGAGCTCGCGTGGTCGGCCAGCTCTTGGGGGCCGCCCGGGTAGTCGAAACCGGCGAGCGACTTCTGTACCTGCGTGACGTCGTAACCCATGGGTCGCGGGTCCCCACCGGACCCGCCGGACAACCACCCGACACACTCACGATTCGTGGCCCCGTTCCCCGCCGTCGTGTTCGACCTCGACGGCACGCTGACGCTCCCCGGCACCTCGCGCCCGGCGCCCGGGGTGGTCGCGCTGGTCGAGGGGCTGCACGCCGCCGGGGTCGACCTGGCGGTGGCCACGTCGGCGAGCACCGCGGTGGCGCGCCGCGTCCTCGACGACCTCGGCCTCCGCGGGTGCTTCGCCGCCGTCGCCGGGCGCGGGGTCGACGGACGCTTCGAGGGCAAGGAGGCGGTGGTCGGCGAGGCGCTGCTCGGGCTCGGCCTCACCGTCGCGGCGCCCGGCACCCCGATGCTGGGCGACGCCCCCGGTGACATGGCGGCGGCGGTCGCGCACGGCCTCGTGCCCGTCGGCGTGGCCTGGAGCGGGGCGCGCGAGGACGCCCTGCGCGCGGCCGGGGCCACGGCGGTGCTGCATCGCCCGGACGAGCTGTGGGCGCTCGGGGCATCCTGAACCCGTGCCCCGCTGGGTCCTGCACCTCGACCTCGACTCGTTCTTCGCGTCCGCGGAGCAGCTGACCCGCCCGACGCTGCGCGGGCGCCCGGTGCTCGTCGGCGGCCTCGGCCCGCGCGGGATCGTGGCCGGCGCGAGCGGCGAGGCGAAGGTGTCCGGCGCCCGGTCGGCGATGCCGATGGGGCAGGCGCGCCGGCTGTGCCCGCACGCCACCGCGCTGCCCCCGCGCACCGCGCTCTACCGCGTGCTCTCCGAGCGCTTCTTCGGCGTCGTGCGGGCGTGGGCGCCGGTGCTCGAGCAGATCGCCTACGACGAGACCTTCGCCGAGCCCGAGGCCCTCGCCGACGCGGACGCCGACGACGTGCGCGCCTTCGCCGAGAAGCTGCGGGCGGAGGTCCGCGCGGTCACGGGGCTCGCGGTGTCGGTCGGCGCGGGGTCGGGCAAGCAGGTCGCCAAGATCGCCTCCGGGCTGGCCAAGCCGGACGGCGTCCACGTCGTGGTCCAGGGCGGCGAGCGGGCGCTGCTCGACCCCTTGCCGGTGCGCGCGCTGTGGGGGATCGGGCCGGTCGCCGAGGCCACCCTGCACCGCAGCGGCGTCGAGACCGTCGCCGCGCTGGCCGCCATGGACGCCACCGACGTCACCGGGCTGCTCGGCTCCGCCGTCGGCACCGGGCTGCACCGCCTGGCCCGCGGGCTCGACGACCGCCCGCTGGTCGAGCGGGGCGAGGCCAAGCAGGTCAGCGCGGAGACCACGTTCGACGAGGACCTGTCGAACCTCGACGCCGTCCGCACCGCGGTCGCCGAGCTGGCCGAGGGCGCCCACCGCCGCCTGGTCGCCTCGCACCGGGCCGCGCGCACGGTCAGCGTGAAGATCCGCAGCGCCTCGTTCGGCACCACGAGCCGCGCCGAGACCCACGCCGACGCCACCACCGACCTCGCCACGCTCACCGACACCGCCCAGCGCCTCGCCGTCGCCGCCCTCCCCGACGCCGGCGTGCGCCTGGTCGGCGTGTCGTTCTCCGGGCTCACGACCGCGGTGCAGGAGGCGCTGTTCCCCGGCACGCCGGCGCCGGTCGCCGCGCCGGCGCCGGCACCCGAGCCCGAGAGCGACCCCGAGCCGGCCCCGAGCCGCGAGTGGCGCACCGGCGACGACGTCGCCCACCCCGAGCACGGCCACGGCTGGGTGCAGGGCAGCGGGCACGGCCGGGTCACCGTGCGCTTCGAGACCGCGAGCAGCGGGCCGGGACGCGCGCGCACCTTCCGCGCCGACGACCCGGCCCTGACCCGCGCCGACCCCGTGGACAGCCTCAGCTGAGCGCGGCCGCCACCAGCAGCCGCGCCGCACCCTCCGTCGCGGCCGGTGCCCCGGGCGCCGCGGCGACGGCGTGGGTCACCAGCGCGCCCTCGTGCAGGACGAGCAGCTGCAGCGCCAGCGCGTCCGGGTCGGCGACGCCCGCCCGGGCGAGCTCTGCGGCGAAGAGTGCGCGCAGCCAGCGCTTCTCGTCCTCGATGACGGCCCGGGCCGGGTGGTCGGGCTCGTCGAGCTCGGCGAAGGCGTTGACGAACGCGCAGCCCCGGGACGGGGCCTCGGAGACCCACTCCGCCAGCACCGCGAACGGCGCCAGCGCGCGGCGCACCGGCTCGTTCTCCGCCTCGACCGCCGCGGTCACCCGCGCGCGCCAGCGCTCGTCGCGCGCCGCCAGGTACGCCGCGACGAGCGCGTCCTTGGAGCCGAAGCGGTCGTAGAGCGTGCGCTTGGTGACGCCGGACTCCGCGGCGATCGTGTCCACCCCGACCGCGTGGATCCCGTGCGCGTAGAAGAGCTCCGAGGCGACGTCGAGGATGCGCCGCGCCCCGGGGGTCAGTGCCGTCATCGGACCTCCCTTGCCTTCACAGGTCTGTGAACATACTCTGCGGTCGCCGGAGTTCACAGACCTGTGAAGTCGGAGGAGCCATGTCGACCATCCCGGACGCGATGCAGGCCGCGGTGCTGACCCGGCACGGCGGGCCGGAGGCGCTCGAACTGCGGACCGTGCCGGTGCCCCGGCCCGAGCGGGGCGAGGTGCTGGTGCGCGTCACCGCGGCCGCGCTGAACAACACCGACCTCTGGACCCGTCGCGGCGCCTACGGGCTGCCCGGCGACCCGGACGCCCTCGCCGGCTGGCGGGGCCCGATCACCTTCCCGCGCATCCAGGGCGGCGACATCGCCGGCGAGATCGTCGCGCTGGGCGAGGGTGTCGACGCGGCGCGGTCCGGGCGGAGGGTCGTCGTCGACAACGCGTTCTACGACGGCGACGGCCCCGACGCCGGCCCGATCGGGCTGCTCGGCAGCGAGGCCGACGGCGGCTTCGCGCAGTACGTCGTCTGCCTCGACGAGCGCGCCCACGACGTCGGCGCCTCCCCGCTGACCGACGAGGAGCTCGCCTGCCTCCCCGTCGCCTACGGCACGGCGGCCGGGATGCTCGCGCGCGGCCGGATCGGGGCGGGCGAGACCGTGCTGGTGACGGGAGCCTCCGGCGGCGTGGGGCTCGCCGCCGTGCAGCTCGCCACGGCCCGGGGAGCGCGCGTCGTCGCGCTCACCGCGCCGGGCAAGGAGGAGGCGCTGCGCGAGGCCGGCGCGGCGGACGTGGTGCTGCGCGGCGCGGAGCCGCGGGCGGTGGCCGACGCCGTGGCGGACGCCGCCGGCAGCCCCCTCGACGCCGTCGTCGACGTCGTCGGCGGGCCGCTGCTGCCCGCCCTGCTCGACCGCATCCGCGACGGCGGCCGCTGGGTGATCGCCGGGGCGATCGGCGGCCACACCGTGGACCTCGACCTGCGCCGGCTCTACCTGCACAACGTCGCCCTGGTCGGGTCGTCGATGCACACCCCGGCGTACTTCGCCGAGCTCGTCGCCGACGCGGTCGCGGGCCGCGTCCGCCCGCGCATCGCCGCCCGCTACGCCCTCGCCGACATCCACGCCGCGCAGGAGGAGTTCGCGGCCTCGGGCTACGTCGGCAAGATCGTCGTCGTGCCGTGATCAACGGGGACTTCGCGCGCGTAGAAGCAGCGAACCGCCCGTTCGCTGCGACTCAGGCGAGCCCGGACGGCGCGTGCGCGAAGGCGGCGCGCAGCTCGTCGACGAAGTCGCGGGGGACCTCGAGCGAGGCGAAGTGGCCGCCGCTGGGCAGCGCGTTCCAGTGCCGCAGGTCGGTGTAGCGCGCCTCGACCCAGGCGCGGGGCAGCTTGACCATCTCGGCGGGGAAGTACGACACGGCACTCGGGACGGTGACGGGCGCAGTGACGTCGACGCCGCCGAAGCTCTCCCAGTACAGGCGCGCCGACGACGCCCCGGACCCGGTCAGCCAGTAGATCGTCGCGTTGTCGAGCACGCGGTCGCGCGGCACGCCGCCGAAGCCGTCGCCGTCGGTCCAGGCGACGAACTTCTCGGCGACCCACGCGAGCTGGCCGGCCGGGGAGTCGACGAGCCCGTAGCCCAGCGTCTGGGGCCGGGTGCGCTGCTGGGCCGAGTAGCCCGACCCGAGCTTGCGGAACTCCTCGCTCTGGGCGAGCCAGCGCCGCTCGGTCTCGTCGAGCTGCGCGTCGTCGAAGCCCTCGGGGCGCGCGGCGCGGGGCATCGTCGTGTGCATCATCGCCACGCGGTCGGGGTGACGGACGGCGAGCGCCGTGGTGATCATCGCGCCCCAGTCGCCGCCCTGGGCGAGGAAGCGGTCGTAGCCGAGGCGTGACATCAGCGCGGCCCAGGCGTCGGCGATGCGGTCGACGCCCCAGCCGGCCTCGGTCGGCTTGTCGCTGAACCCGTAGCCGGGCAGCGACGGCGCGACCACGTGGAAGGCCGGCAGGGTGTCGTCCCCGGGGTCGGTCAGGGCGTCGAGGACGTCCAGGAACTCGATCACGGACCCGGGCCACCCGTGGGTGACGAGCAGTGGCTGTGCGTCACTTCGCGGTGACCGAACGTGCAGGAAGTGGATGCCGAGACCATCGATCGCGGTGCGGAACTGACCGTGTCGGTTGAGCTCGTCCTCGACCCGGCGCCAGTCGTGCTCCTCGAGCCACGCGCGGCACAGCTCGGTCACCGCGTCCAGCCCGATGCCCTGCCCGGGATCGGTGGCCGGCTCCGGCAGTCGGACGCGGCGGAGGCGTTCGCGCAGGTCAGTGAGTTGCTCCTCGGGGACGTCGAGGACGAACGGCACGACCTCGTTCGACGGATTCCCGGCAGGAACGGGTGCGTCAGCGGCCACGAGACCGCACCGTATCCATCCGCGGGCGGGCCCGCCGAACGATCCCGATCAACAGGTCCGAACGCATGGCGACTCGACACGCCGACGGCTGGTCTTCGTGACCCGAACGAGCCAACTTCGCGTCGAGGTGTCACACGGGGCCCCATGGTGGCGATGCACGAGGTGGAGGTGATCAGCGTGCTGAACGATCGATCGGCGGCTCTGCTCGCGGCGGCGGCGGACCTGGACGAGTGCGACGGTTACGTCGTGCTGGTGTTCGACCCGGAGACCGGTGAGCTCGACGCGCACGGACCGTACGAGGGCGTCGAGGCGACCATCCGGGCGGAGGAGATGCGCAGCGAGTTCGACGGCGACGGCCTGCCGGACGTGGTCATTCGCATCTCGCGGCTCCACAGTCCCCGCTGAGGGGTACACGTCCGTCGGACACCGGTGTCGACGGACGGGAGAGCACGCGGATGGCGACGGGACGCACCGTTCGGGAGGCCTCGCTCGAGGTGTTCCGGGCCCACGGCATGACGACCGTGTTCGGCAACCCGGGGTCCACCGAGCTCCCCATGCTCTCCGAGCTCCCCGACGACTTCCGCTACGTGCTCGGCCTGCAGGAGGCCGCGGTCGTGGGCATGGCCGACGGCTACGCCCAGGCCACCGGGCGTCCCGCACTGGTCAACCTGCACACCGCGCCCGGCGTGGGCAACGCGATCGGGGCCCTGGTCAACGCGGCCGCCAACGGCGCGCCGCTGGTCGTCACCGCCGGACAGCAGGTCCGGCCCATGCTCAACCTCGAGGCGCTGCTCACCAACCCGGACGCGACGACGCTGCCGCGCCCAACGGTGAAGCTCTCCCTCGAACCGGCCCGCCCGCAGGACGTCCCCGCCGTGCTGGCCCGTGCGATCCACGCCGCGAGCACCCCGCCGTGGGGCCCGGTGTTCGTGTCGATCCCGATGGACGACTGGTCCGCCGAGCTCGACCCGACCACCGAGGCGACCGACCTCGTCACCGCCCGCCGGGTGCACCAGCGCGCCGCGCCCGACCCGGTCGGACTCGACGCCCTCGCCCTGGCCCTCGACGGCGCCCGCGCGCCGGCGCTGGTCGTCGGCGGCGACGTCGACGCCACCGGCGGCTTCCACGACGCGGTCGCGCTCGCCGAGCGCACGGGCGCCGCCGTGTTCGCCCCGCCGGTCGAGGGTCGCGTCGGCTTCCCCACCGACCACCCGCAGTTCCAGGGCGCGCTGCCGATGGCGATCGCCCCGCTCGCGCAGGCGCTCGAGCCCTTCGACGTCGTCCTGGTGATCGGCGCCGCGGTGTTCCGCTACTACCCGTACGTGCCCGGGCCCTTCCTGCCCGCGGGCACGCGGCTGCTGCACGTCACCGCCGACGCCGACCAGGCCACCCGGGCGCCGATGGGCGACGCGGTCGTGGCCGACCCCGCGCTCACGCTGCGGGCGCTGCTCGAGCGCGTCGGCCCGGGCCCGTCCGACCGGGCGGCGGCGCCCCGGCCGGCGGCGCTCGCGGCGCCGCGGTCGGGCGGCGACGGGCGGCTCAGCGCCGAGGAGGTGTTCAGCGTCCTCGCGCAGGAGTGGCCCGAGGACGGCGTGCTCGTCAGCGAGGCGCCGTCGCACCGCGGCACGCAGCAGGCGCGCCTGCCCGTCAGCCGGCCGGGCAGCTCGTACTTCACCGCCTCGGGCGGGCTGGGCTTCGGGCTCCCGGCCGCGGTCGGCGTGGGGCTCGCGGAGCCGTCGCGCCCGGTGCTCGCCGCGATCGGCGACGGCTCGCTGCAGTACTCCGTGCAGGCGCTCGCGACCGCGGCGGCGCTGCAGGTCCCGGTCACCGTGCTCGTCCTGGACAACCGCGAGTACGCGATCCTCAAGTGGTTCGCGTCGCGCGAGCAGACGCCGAAGGTGCCCGGGCTCGACCTGCCCGCGATCGACCACCTCGCGCTCGCGCAGGCCTACGGCGTCCCGGCCGAGAGCGTCGGCAGCGTCGAGGAGCTGCGCGCGGCCGTGCGCCGCGGGTTCGCCGGGCCGGGGCCGCGGCTGGTGCACGTGCCGGTGCCGCCGTCGTCGTCTTGACCTCGACCTTCCTCGAGGTCCGATCGTGGTCGCCATGGCGGCGGTCACCGAGCACCGAAATCGACAAGAGCCGTGTCGGACCCCCGGCGTAGCGTCGCGATGGCGTCCGCCGAACGGTTCGGCGCACGGGGGAGGACCATCGGTGAGCACGCAGACCACCACGCGACCGTCGGGCGGGCCGGAGGCCGACGAGGCCGCCCCGGCGGTCGAGGTGGCCGATCTGGTCAAGCGCTACGGCCGCAGCACGACCAACGCGGTCGACGGCCTGAGCTTCGCGGTCCGGCGCGGCGAGGTGTTCGGGCTGCTCGGCCCCAACGGCGCGGGCAAGACGACGACCGTCGGCATCCTCACCACGCGGGTGCGCAAGACGGCGGGACGCGCGACGGTCGCGGGCATCGACGTCGCCGCCGACCCGGTCGGTGCCCGGGCGGTGCTCGGCGTCGTCCCCCAGCGGCCCAACCTCGACCGTTCGCTCGACGCCCGGGGCAACCTCGTCTGGCACGCCGCGTACCACGGGGTGCCGCGGGCGCGGCGCCGCGCGCTGGCCGACGAGCTGCTCGAGCGGATGGGCCTGCTCGACAAGGCCACCACCAACCCCGACGAGCTCTCCGGCGGGCAGGCCCAGCGCCTGATCATCGCCCGCGGCCTCATGCACGCCCCGCAGGTGCTCTTCCTCGACGAACCCTCCACGGGGCTCGACCCGCAGGCGCGGCTGTTCGTGCACGACCGCGTCGTCGAGCTCGCCGCGTCCGGGGTCACGGTCGTGCTCACCACCCACGACATGGACGAGGCGGCCAAGCTCGCCGACCGGGTCGGCATCGTCGACCACGGGAAGCTGCTCGCGCTCGACTCGCCGTCCGGGCTGGTCGCGGGCCTGCCCGGCGAGGCCACCATCGACCTCGTGCTCAGCGGGGCGGACGTCGCCGCGGTGCAGGGGCGCATCAAGGAGGTCCGCGGCGTCGCCGGGGTGGAGGACCGTTCCGACGAGTCCGCCACGCAGCTGCGGGTCCGTGCCGACGGCGAGGCCGGCGCGGCGCTCGCGCCGGTGCTGGGCGCCGTGGCCGACGCCGGCGCGACGGTGTCCCAGGTCGAGCTCGGCGAGCCGACGCTGGAGGACGTGTTCATCGACCTGACGGGGAGGGGGCTGCGGTGAGTGCGCCGACGGTGGTGAGCGGGAAGGGCCCGGGCCAGGCACGCGCCTTCCTCGGGGTGCTGGGCCGCGACATCGCGGTCACCGGCAAGGAGTTCGGCAGCTTCATCAGCCAGGTGCTGATGCAGCCGTTCTTCCTGCTGTTCGTGTTCGGGGTGGTGCTGGGGCAGCTCGGCTACGTCACTCCGGGCTACGCGCAGCTGCTGCTGCCCGGGCTGCTGGCGCTCAACGCGTTCTTCGTCGCCGTGCAGGCCACCGCGATCCCCTTGGTGATCGACTTCTCGTACACCAAGGAGATCGAGGACCGCCTGCTCGCGCCCCTGTCCACCCGTCTGGTCGCGGTCGAGAAGATCGTGTTCGGGGCGTCGCGGGGCCTGTTCGGCTCGCTCGTCATGATCCCGGTCGGCTACATCGTGCTCGACGAGGTCAACTGGGTGCTGTCGGGCCTGCCGTTCGCGGCACTGCTGCTCGTGCTCGGCTCGCTGTCCGGCGGCGCCGCGGGGCTCGTCCTCGGCACGCTGGTGTCGCCCCGGAAGATCAACGTGGTGTTCGCGCTGGTCGTCACGCCCCTGCTGTTCACGGGCTCGACGCAGTTCCCGTTCCTCCAGCTCGAGAACCTGCGCTGGTTCCAGGTGATCTGTGCGCTCAACCCGATCACCTACGTCTCCGAGGGGCTGCGCGGCGCGCTGACGCCCGCCGTGCCCCACCTCGCGGGCTGGGTCTGCCTGCTCGCGCTCGTCGCGTCGTGCGCGATCTTCGGCGCGATCGGCATCCAGGGGTTCCTGCGGCGGGCGCTCGATTGAGCCCGACGGCCTTCGCGGCGCTGGTGCACCGGCTGGAGGAGACGCTGCCCGCCGGCGTCCTCGACGGCCTCCCCGACCGCCCCGAGGTCGGCGAGCCGGGGACGCTGCCCGTCCTGGCCCACCTCGACGACGCGCTGGCCCGCGCCGGCGAGGAGGTCGACGCCGAGCTCGCCGACGTCCTGCGTCCGCTGGCCACCACCGTGCCGTGGCGCCAGACCGCCGCCTACGTCGCCGACCCGCCCGACGCGTCGTTCCTCGACCTCTACGCGCACGCGACGCTCGCCGAGGCGCCGGACGTCGCGGCCGGGCTCGTCCTGCTCGGGCCCGGCGTGCGCTACCCGCCGCACCACCACCCGGCCGAGGAGTTCTACCTGCCGGGCGGGACGATCCGGTGGGTGCACGGGCGGGACGAGGCGCCCGCCCCCGAGCCGGCCGGGACGCTGATCCACCACGCGCCCTGGCAGCCGCACGGGATGTGGACCGGCGAGCGCGCGGTGCTGCTCGTCTACGTGTGGACCGGTGCGGTGGGGACGCCCTCCGCGTTCTGCTGATCGGGGGTACGCGTCCCGATCGTCCGGGTAGGCCCCGATCATGCGACACCAGGAGTTCCTCGCGGGCGTGGCCACCCGAGGTGGCTTCGTCCAGACCGACGACGCCCGCCGGGCGGCCGACGCCGTGCTCGCGACCGTGGCCGCGCACCTGCCCGCCGACGACCGCGACGCGCTCGCGGACGCCCTGCCGAACCTGCTGGAGCAGGAGTCCGGCGTCGACCGTCAGGCCGACGGCGGCACCCCCTCCGAGGCGGGGCTCGTCGACGAGGTGGCGCGGCGCACGGGATGGACCGCCGAGCGCGCCCGCTACGCGCTGACCGCCGTGACCGGTCAGCTCCAGGCCGAGGACGGCGACGTCGGCGCCCGGATCACCCGCATCCTGCCGCCCTCGCTGCTCGGCGCGGGGCCGACGCAGCCGCCCGACGCCGCGTCCGAGGCCGCGCAGGGCCGCCCGCAGCCGGTGGACGACGACGAGCTCGCGCGGACGCTGCAGCAGCGGCTCACGGCGTGGGCGGGCGACCGCGCCGGCATCGAGCGCACCGTCTCGCTCCCGTCCGAGCAGCTCGACCTGCTGCTCGAGCGCCTGCGCGCCGTCGAGCACGAGACCGGCCAGCGCCTGCGGATCGTCGAGCGCACCCCGACCTCGCTGACCGTGCGCGCCCGCACCGAGCGCCACGAGGTCGTCACGGCCGGCGACCTCGACCTGGCCGGCCGCTTCGACGAGCTGGTCGCGAGCGCCTGATGCTCCGCACGTGAGTGTTCTGGGTCGCCAGGGCGACCCAGAACACTCACGTGGGCCGCAGGCCCCTCACACCACCGAGAAGCCCGGGGGCAGCGGGGCGCGACCGGTGAGCGCGTCCAGCAGCGCCGGCCCGTGCCCGAGGCGCACCGCGGTGCGCGCGAGCACCGTCGCCACCTGCGTCACCGTGTGCTCGGTGAACGCGACCGCGAGACCCGTGGCCACGGCGATGTCGTGGCCGTGCACCACGAGCTCGACGGTGCGCGTGGGCACGTACGACGCCACCCGCACGCCGCCGGCGATCGACGAGATCAGCGCGTCCGGGTCGGCGGCGCGGGCGGCCGCGACGGCCCGCTGTGCGAGCGCCGCGAACGCTGCCGCCGGCTCGTCGCCGAGCGCCGCCCCGGCGTCGCGCCCGCGCTGGGCGACCGCCGCCCGGTCGATGCCCTCGCCGGTCATCGCCGGGATGAGCGCGTAGTACCCCTCGGGCGAGTCGATGTCCTCGGTGTCGGCCGGCCGCTCCAGGTAGGTCAGCACGGTGACGAACGCCCGGCTCGTGTGCCCGACCAGCGCGCGCAGGTCCCACTCGCCGAGCCCGGGCCCTTCCCATGCGTCGTCCGGGATCCGTGCCACCAGCCCGCTGACCGCCTGCGCCGCCTCGGCGTACCCCTCCAGCATGTGAGCGATTTTCGGGGCTATAGCCCCGAAAATCACTCACATAGGGAGGTCAGGCGATCAGCTTGGCGGCGATCTGGGCGAGGCGGGTGCCCTGGACGCGGGCGGCCTGCAGCGCCGCGTCGTCCGGCGCCGCCGACTTCCGCGACACCCACGACGCTCCGTACGGGTTGCCCGACGACATCAGCGACGGGTCGGCGGCGTAGCCGAGCGGCATCACCAGCGCGCCCCAGTGGTAGAGCACGTTGTTCATCGACAGGATCGTCGCCTCGAGCCCGCCGTGGCCGGTCGAGGCGCTGGTGAACGACGTCCCGACGAGGCCCGCGAGCTTGCCCTGCGCCCACAGCCCGCCGGTGGTGTCGAGGAATGCCTTGAGCTGCTCGGCGCTGTTGCCGAAGCGGGTCGGGCTCCCGAGCGCCAGGCCGTCGGCCCACTCCAGGTCGTCGAGCGAGGCGAGCGTGTCGTACGGGTTGTCCTCGACCCACGCCTTCCAGCGCCGGTTGGCCTCGATCGCCTCGGCGGGGGCGCGCTCGGCGACCGGGCGCACGCGGGTCTCGGCGCCCGCCTCGCGGGCACCCTCGGCCAGCGACTCGGCGAGCGCGGCCACGTTGCCGGTCGCGGAGTAGAAGACGACGGCGATGCGGGGAGCGCGGTCGCTCACGGGTCCTCCCGGGTCGTGTGGAGCCCCGATCATGGCCCGTGCGGACGAGGCGGGCTGCGCGGGGTCGGGCCGGGGTATCGGTGCCGACTCGGTTCTGATCGCTCCACGCACCCCGGGAACGGCGCCGACGGGGGAGGATGTGGCCGTGACGAGGGGCGAGCTGCGGGCGCGTCCGGGGACGCCCGACGCCCCGGGCGCCGACGCCGCGGGCCCGCGCGGACTCGTCGCGCTCTACCGCCGGCTCTCGGGGCTCGTCGCCGCGCCGTCGGTCGACACCCAGGCCGTGGCGACGGTGATGGCCGGCGAGCTCGGGGTGCTCGCCGCCGTCGTCGGGCCGGGCGGCGAGGTGCTGGCCGCCGCCGCGCCCGGGATGGGCATCGCCGAGGCCGCCGCCCTCGTGCGCGCCGACGCCCGCAGCGCCGTGTGGCCCCGGACCCTCGAGATGGCCGCCACCGTCGGCCGGGCCCTGCGCATCCCCGGGCCCGGGCGCCGGGTCCAGGTCGTCGCGCCGGTGCTCTTCGGCCGCGAGGTGCCCGCGTTCCTGCTGGCCGAGGAGGACACGGCGGCGCGCGACCGCCCCGAGGCCCTCGCGGGCGACGACGTCCTGCTGCTCGTCGCCGAGCACGCCGCGACGGTCGTCGGCGTCATCGCCGGGCGCGACCGGGTGCTCGCCACCGCCGCGGGCCAGGTGCGCGGCGACCTCGTGTCCGGGCTGCTGCTCGACCGTGCCCGCGACGCCGACCAGGCCGCCCAGTGGGCCGAGCACGTCGGTTACGACCCGGGCGTCGAGCACCGCGTCGTGGTCGTGTCGCCCGACGACGACGGCGCCTACGGCGCGGGGCCGGCGAGCCTGCTCGGCGAGGCGGAGGAGCACCTGCTCGCCGCCGCCCCGTCCGCGCTGACCGTCGTGCGCGACACCGAGACCGTCGCCGTCGTGCCCGAGACCGCCGACCCGGCCGCGGTCGGCGCCACCTGCGCGCGGCGCCTCGCCCGCGGCCGCGTGCCTGACCCCGACGCGCTGTGGCCGGTCACGGTGGCCGTCGGCGGCACCGTGCGCGCGGCGTCCGAGATCGCGACCTCCTACGACCAGGCGCGCCGCACCCTCGTCGCCGCCCGCCGGCTCGGGCGCGCCGGGCGCGTGCTGCGCTTCGACGACCTCGGCGTGCACCGCCTGCTGCTGCAGATCCCCGACCCCGAGGCCGCCCGCACCTTCGCCCGCGAGGTGCTCGGGCGCCTCGCGACCGACCGCTCCGAGCGCACCGTCGAGCTGCTGCGCACCCTCGCGCGCTACTTCCGCGAGGACGGCAGCCCGCAGCGCGTCGCGCGGGTGCTCAACGTCCACCCGAACACCGTCGGCTACCGGCTGCGGCGCGCCGAGGAGCTGTCCGGCCTCGACCTCGACGCCTACCGCGACCGGCTCGCCGCCCAGATGGCACTGGAGATCCTCGGGGAGATGGAGGCGTGAGCGAGTCGTTCACCGAGGCGCTCGGGCGCCGCGTCCTGCTCGGCGACGGCGCGATGGGCACCCTGGCCCGCGCGAGCGGCGGGCTCGTCGAGGGGCACGGCGCCGAGCTGTGCGTGATCGCCCCCGAGCTGGTGTCCGCGCTGCACGAGCGCTACCTCGCGGCCGGCGCCGACGTCCTGCAGACCCACACCTTCGCCGCCTCGCGGCCCCGCCTCGAGCGCCACGGCCTGGCCCGCCGCGTCCGCGAGATCAACCTCGCCGGGGCCCGCCTCGCCGCCGACGTGCGCGACGCCGCCGGGCGCCCGGCCTGGGTGGCGGGCTCCGTGTCGCCCGCGACACCGCCGGGGCTCGCGGTCCCGGTCGAGGAGGCGCGCGCGGCCATCGCGATCCGCGAGCAGGTCGAGGCGCTGGTCGAGGGCGGCGTCGACCTCATCGTGCTCGAGACGTTCAGCCGTGCCGGCGAGCTGCTCGCCGCGATCCGCGCGGTGCAGGAGGTCACCGACCTGCCCGTCGTCGCGCAGGCGACGTTCGTCGACGAGGACGGCGACCTGCTGACCGCGGCGGGGGAGTCGCCCGCCGAGGTCGTGGCGCGCCTGGCCGACGCCGGCGCGGTCGCGGTCGGCACCAACTGCACGCTCGGGCCGCAGGGGCTGCTCGACGTCGTGCGGCGCATGGGCCCCACCGGCGGGCCGGCCCTGTCCGCCCAGCCGAACGCCGGCCTGCCCCACGTCGTCGCCGACCGCAGCGTGCGGTTCGCGGGCGACGCCGAGCACTTCGCGCGCTACGTCCTGCGCTACGTCGAGGCCGGCGCGCGGCTCGTCGGCGGCTGCTGCGGCACGACCCCGGAGCACACCGCGGCCGCGGCCCGCGCGCTGACCACCCACGACGCGTGGTCCCCGCCGACCACCCCGCGTGTCGTGCCCGCGCCGCGCGTCGCCCCCGACCCCGAGCCCGCCCCCGACGAGGAGCCCGACGAGCCGGTCACTGGCCCCGGCCGCGGGGCCGTCGACCGCTGGCTGCGCGGGCGCCCGGGGTCGCGCGGGTTCCTCGTCGCCGCCGAGGTCGCCGGGGCCGGCGGCCCCGAGGAGCACCTGGCGCGCGCCCGGCGGGCGGTGTCGGGAGGCGCGTCCGTGCTGTGGGTCAGCCGGCCCCGCGCCCGCCGCGCCACCACGAGCACCACCGGCCTCGCGGTGCACCTGCACGACCGCATCGACGTCGACACCGCGCTCACGGTCACGAGCTGGCAGACGAGCCTGCTCGCCCTGCAGGCCGACCTGCTCGGGCTGCACGCGCTGGGCGTCCGGACGCTGGTGTGCGAGACGGGCAACCCGCCGGTGCACGCCGAGCAGGCCGTCGGCGACGGCGTGTGGGAGGTCGACGGGCTCGAGCTGCTGCGCCTGGCCGCCGACCTCAACCGCGGCTCCGACGCCGACGGCGTGGAGGTCGGTGCGGCGACCGCGTTCCGGCTCGGGGCGCGCGTCACGCCGGGCGCCGACGACCTCGAGCACGAGGCCGAGCGGGCCGTGGCGAAGGTCGAGGCGGGGGCGGAGTTCCTCGTCACGCGGCCGGTGTTCGAGCTCGAGCGGCTGCGGACGGTCCTCGACGCCCTGGGGGCGGCGGGCCGGAGGGTGCCGGTGCTGGCGTCGGTGGGCGCGCTGACGGGCTACGCCCAGGCCGAGCACCTGCGCCACGAGGTGCCCGACGTCGTGGTGCCCGACGCGGTGGTCGAGCCGATGCGGCGGGCCGGCGACGGCCCGGACGCGGCGCGCACGGGCCTGGCGCTGGCGGCCGAGCTGGTCGCCGAGGCGGCCACGCTGGTGGAGGGCGTCGTCGTGCGCTGGCCGGGGTCGGCGGTGCCGGGCCTGGACCCGACGACCGCCGTGACCCGGCTGCGCGCCGCCGCCGACGGGGCCGACGGGGCGCGCGTCAGGCGCTGACGGCCTCGCGCTCGACCGGCTGCGGGGCGGCGTGCAGCACCGGCGCGTGGGAGGCGCCGCGCAGGCGGGCGACGGTGGCCCGCAGGTACGCGACCTCGCGGGTCAGCGAGGCGATGGTCTCGCCGTCGAAGTCGTAGGACATCTCGCGGGGCATGACCACGACACCGCAGCAGGGGCACGTCGTCGGGTTCATATCCGGGTCACCTCGGGAGCTCGGTCGGCGCCTGCGGGCCGCCGAGTGGACCCGCTCGCCGTCCAGTCTTCGGGCCGCGACCCCGGCGGGGCACTGTGCCCGCCCACAGAGATCACGACGGCGCCGTTGTGGCCCGGCACAGCGTCGGCCGCCGGTTCCCCCGGACGGCCGATGTCAGGCGTCCTCGACGAGCCGATCGCGCCAGGCGTCGAGGTCGGCGTCGGGCACGCCGGCGTCGCGCAGCGGGTCCCGCGGGTCGTCGTCGAGGAGGTCGAGCACGGGCTCGATGTGCTCCGGGGTGACGCCGACCCGGCTCGCCTCGACCGACGGGTCCAGCGCGCCCTGCGCCACGAGCCGGTCGCGCAGCGCGGCGCGGTGCTCGTTGGTGGCGGCGAAGTCGGCGGCCACGGTGGCGCGGTCGACGCCGGCCGCGCGCAGCAGCAGCGCGACGGCCACGCCGGTGCGGTCCTTGCCGGCCGCGCAGTGCACGAACAGCGGCCCGGGCCCGTACGCGGCGACGCCGACCAGCTGGGGCAGCCACGCCTCGCCGATCGTCTCGACGAGCAGCAGGTAGAGCTCGCCGGCGTCGAGCTCGCCGCGCTTCCCGCGGGCCTGCGCGGCGGGGGCCAGCGACGCGATCAGCGGCAGCGACGTCAGCTCGGCGCCGAGGGCGGGCAGCGGGTGCACCGCCGGCAGCTCGGTGGGGTTGCGCAGGTCGACGACGCTGCCGGGCGGCCACGCGAGGCCGCCGGGCCCGCGGGTCTCGTCGCCCTCGAGCGGGGCGTCGCCCCGCCACAGGACACCGGGGCGGGTGCGGCCGCCGTCGAGCGTCGGCAGCCCGCCGACGTCGCGGAGGTTGGCGAGCCGGGGGTGGTGGGGGACGACCAGGTCGGGGGTGGACTGATCCGTGCGCGTGGCCGGCACCGCGTGTCTCCTTCGGCTGGGACCTCCATGGTCCCGCGCGCCGCGCTCTTCCTCTGCCGGTCGTAGCGGAGGTCACCCGCGCACGCGGGAGGACGCGAGGGCAGGGTGGATCCCATGGCCGACGCCGAGGCGCTCATCCTGCGCGCGCCCCTGCCCTCCGACGAGCCGGTGGCCCGCGCGGCCCAGGCCGCGCTCGCGGCGGACGGGTTCGACTTCGGGCTGCGCCCCGACGGCGAGCCCTGGCTGGCCTACCTCGACCGGCTCGACCGCGAGCACCGTGGCGAGGACCTGCCGCCGGGACGGGTCGCGAGCACGTTCCTCTACGCCGAGGTCGACGGGCGCGTCGTCGGGCGGGCGTCGATCCGTCACACGCTCACCGACACGCTCTGCGTCGAGGGCGGTCACGTCGGCTACGCCGTGCTGCCCGCCGAGCGCCGGCGCGGCTACGCCACCGCGATCCTGCGCCGCAGCCTGGAGATTCTCCGCGCCCGCGGCGTCGGGCCGGTGCTCGTCACGTGCCGTGAGGACAACCCCGGCTCGCTCGAGGTGATCCGCCGCTGCGGCGGCGTCCTCGACCCGGGCTGGCCCTCGTCGCGGCCCGACGGGGACGCGGGCGCCCCGCTGCTCCGGTTCTGGATCCCGCCGGCCTGAGCGGAGCTCCAGCCGACCCGTGTCCCGAGGACACGGGTCGGCACCAACTTCCCAACACCCTCGCCAATCGTCCACTCTGGGTTGACGAATCCACCTATCGTCAACCTAAGGTGGACGCATGCCAGACACGCCCGCGACCCCGGTCCGTCTCGACGACCTCATCAACGCGATCACGTCGGTGCACTCCGACACCCTCGAACAGCTCCAGGACGCCGTGCTCGCCGCCGAGCACCTCGGCGAGGTGGCCGACCACCTCATCGGCCACTTCGTCGACCAGGCGCGCCGGTCCGGCGCGTCCTGGACCGACATCGGCAAGCGCATGGGCGTCACCAAGCAGGCCGCCCAGAAGCGCTTCGTGCCCAAGGGCTCCGGCGAGGAGATCGACTTCGAGGAGGGCTTCGGTCGCTTCACCCCGCGCGCCCGCAACGTGGTGGTGAAGTCGCAGGAGGAGGCCCGCTCCGCCGGCAACGCCGAGATCACCCCGGCGCACCTCGCGCTCGGCCTGCTCCACGAGCCCGAGTCGCTCGCGGTGCTGACCATGAAGGAGCTCGGGGTCTCGCCCGAGACGGTGCGGCGCACGCTCGTCGAGCAGCTGCCGGCGCGCTCCGACGAGATCGGCGCGCTCATCCCGTTCGACGGCGCCGCCAAGAAGGCGCTCGAGCTGACCTTCCGCCAGGCCCTGCGCCTGGGCCACAACTACGTCGGCACCGAGCACGTCCTGCTCGCGCTGCTCGAGCAGGAGGACGGCGCCGGGACCCTCACCGGCCTCGGGCTGGGGCGCGACGCCGTCGAGGGGCAGGTCGTGCGGACGCTGTCGATGCTCTCCGGCGCGCCGCAGGACCCCGGGGCGACTCAGACCCCGTAGATCCGCGAGGGCGTCACGAGCACCGCGGCCCGGCGCTCGCGCGCCATCGTCGCGTCGTACTCCACCCAGTCGTCGTGCCGCCCGCCGGCGGCGGTGAACACCTCGCGCAGCAGGGCCGGGACGTCGTCGACGCCGGTCAGCGGGTCGTCCGGCCCCGCGATCTCGGTGGTCCCCTCCACCGTGGTCCAGCGCCAGCCGGCCCGAACGGTGACCGTCATGTGCGGCCGCGCGCGGAGGTTGGCGAGCTTGACCGACCCGCCCGCCGCGACGAGCGCGACGATCGGGGTGCCGTGGCGCGGGTGGTCCATCGCGCCGGCGTTGACCACCGACGACTGGATCGAGCCGTCCGCCCGGGCCGTCGACACCACGACCAGGAAGTGCTCGCCGGCGGCCCGCTCGCGGAAGTCGTCGAGGTCCATGCGGCGAGCCTGGCACGCGGTCAGCCCAGGGCGAAGCCGAAGGGCAGCTCGAGGCGGTGGGCGGCGAGGAAGTCGGCGTCGGCGAGCAGGTCGCGGGTCGGGGCGTCGGCCACGACCACGCCGCCGTCGATCACCACCGAGCGCGGGCAGAGCTGCAGGGCGTAGGGCAGGTCGTGGGTGACCATGAGCATCGTCCGGTCGAGCCCGAGCAGCACGTCGGCGAGCTCCCGGCGGGCGACCGGGTCGAGGTGGGTCGACGGCTCGTCGAGCACGAGGATCTCGGGGTCGCAGGCGAGCACCGTGGCGAGCGCGGCGCGCCGGCGCTGGCCCCCGGAGAGGTGCATGGGCGAACGGTCGGCGAGCTCGGGGATCCCGACCGCGTCGAGCGCCTGCTTGACCCGCAGCGACAGCTCGGGCTCGGTGACCCCGAAGTTCGCCGGCCCGAAGGCGACGTCGTCGGCGACGGTGGGCATGAACAGCTGGTCGTCGGGGTCCTGGAATACGATCCCGACCCGGCGGCGGATCTCCTGGACGTTCTCGCGGGTGACCTCCAGCCCGCCCACCGCGACCCGGCCCGCGCCCGCCCGGTGCACGCCGTTGAGGTGCAGCACGAGCGTCGTCTTGCCCGCCCCGTTCGGGCCCAGCAGCGCGACGCGCTCGCCGCGCTCGATGCGCAGGTCCACGCCGAACAGGGCCTGGTGGCCGTCGGGGTACGCGAAGGCCAGTCCGGAGACCTCGAGGCTCGCGATCATCGGTCGAGCTCCGCTCCGCTTCGTCTCCCGTCGGTCACCAGGCCCAGTATCCGGACACCGCCAGCAACGCCGCGGCGACGGCGGGGAGCAGCGCCACCGACCAGGTCGCCGTCGAGGCCGACGCCGTGGTGAACGCGGGCATCGCGCCGGTGTAGCCGCGCGACAGCATCGCCAGGTGCACGCGCTCGCCGCGCTCGTAGGAGCGCAGGAACAGCGCGCCCACCGAGCGCACGGTCGCCCCGAGCTGCCACACGAAGCGGGGGTCGTGGCCGCGCGAGATGCGGGCCAGGCGCATCCGCCGGGCCTCGGCCACGATCACCTCGAGGTAGCGCAGCATCAGCGTCGCGATGACGCACACCATCGCGGGCACCCGCAGCCGCGAGAGCCCGGAGACGAGGTCGCGCAGCGGGGTGGTGGCCGCGAGGGTCACCGAGACGAGGACGCCGAGCGTGCCCTTGACCAGGATGTTCCAGCCGGCGAGGAGCCCGTCGACCGACAGCGACATGCCCCACCACTCGACGCGCGGCCCCTCGGCGAAGAACGGCAGCAGGACCGCGAGCACCACGAACGGCGCCTCGATCAGCGCGCGCGTCGCGAGCCAGCCCGGCGGGATGCGCGCGGCGACCCACACGCCGACGAGCAGCAGGAACTGCAGCCCGAAGACCGCGAACGCCTCGCGCGGCGTCGCCACCACGGCGAGCACGAACAGGAACGCGACGACGATCTTGACGTGCGCCGGCAGCCGGTGGACCACCGAGTCGCCGGGGCGGTGCAGCGGGTGCGCGTGGCCGGCGCCCACCTAGTCGACCCGGCTCGTCGTGTCGTCGCGCGACCGGCGCCGCAGCAGCCAGAACAGCCCGCCCGCGACGACCAGCGTGACCAGCACGCCGACGACCCCGGCGACGCCCGTCGTGCCCTCGCTGCCGCCGACGGTGTAGTCGGCGAGCGGGCTCGCGGCGGTGGCGTGCTCACCGGCGTTCTGCGCGATGCAGGTCCCGCCGACGGGCTCGCCGGCCTCGTCGAGCTCGCAGCCCGTCTGCGTCACCGCGTCGAGGCCGTCGGGGCTGCTGCTCGCCGCGTAGGACACGACCCCGGCCAGCAGCAGGGCGACGACGAGGAAGCCGGCGTAGAAGGCGAGCGGCAGCTTCTTCACGCGTTCGCTCCCTTGATGGTCAGCGTCGGCGCGGCGGACCGCGTCAGGTAGACGAGGTCGGGGCGCACCGAGGCGACGGCGCCGACGGTGAGCGCGGTGATGATCCCCTCGCCGATCCCGATCAGCGCGTGGAAGCCGCTCATCAGGCCGAACACCGTGCCGAGCGCGAGGCCCTGGCCGCCGATCGCGTACTCGAGGACGAAGCCGAGCGAGGCGACCACGGTGTTGACCCAGGCCGCGACGAACGCCGTGGCGATCAGCCCGCCGCGGCTGCGCACGGCGATCCGGCGCATCGCGACCGCGACCCCGTAGCCGACGAACGTGCCGATGAGGGCCATGTTCGTGATGTTGGTGCCGAGCGCGGAGAGCCCGCCGTCGGCGAAGAGCAGCGCCTGCAGCAGCAGGACGATCGACACACAGACGGCGCCGACGTAGGGCCCGACGAGGATCGCGCAGAGCGCGCCGCCGAGCAGGTGCCCGCTGACCCCGGGGAGGACCGGGAAGTTCAGCATCTGGACCGCGAACACGAACGCCGCCACCAGACCGGCCATCGGCGCGGTGCGGTCGTCGAGGTCGCGGCGCGCGCGGGCGACGCACACGGCGAGACCGAGCACGGCGACGACACCGAAGACGATCGACGTCGGCGCGTTCACGATCCCGTCGCTCATGTGCATGGCGACGAGGTCGGTGGGTTCCACGGGTCCCCCCACGGATGCGGGCACGTCCACCCGGACGGGTGGCCGCAGAACAGTGTGTCGCAGGGGATCGGCTGTCGCACTACTCCTGCGACAACCGATTACTGGCCGAATGGAGGGTGTGCATCGGACGCTGTCGTGGGCGCCCGGTTCCGCGGGATGCTCGGGGCGTGACACAGCAGCGGACGACGTGCGCGGTGGTGGGTGGCGGGCCGGCGGGGATCGTGCTGGGTCTGGTGCTCGCGCGGGCCGGCGTCGAGGTGACGGTGCTGGAGAAGCACGGGGACTTCCTGCGCGACTTCCGCGGCGACACCGTCCACCCGTCGACGATGACCCTCATCGACGAGCTCGGGCTCTGGGACCGGTTCGCGGCGCTGCCGTGGAAGCCGATCGACACGGTGCAGGTCGTCCTCGACGCCGGGCCGGCGCGGATCGGGGACCTGACGCGCCTCGGTCGTCTCGGGGTGCCCCATCCCTTCGTCGCCATGGTCCCGCAGTGGCACCTGCTCGACATGCTCGCCGCCGCGGGCGAGGAGGAGCCGACGTTCACGCTGGTCCGCGACGCGGAGGTCACCGACCTCGTGCGGCGCGGCGGCCGCGTCACCGGCGTGCGCTGGGGCGACGGGAACGAGCTGGCCGCCGACCTGGTCGTCGCGTGCGACGGGCGTGACTCCCGGGTCCGCGAGCTCTCCGGCCTGCCGCAGCGCGACTTCGCCGTGCCGATGGACGTGTGGTGGTTCCGGCTGCCGCGCGAGGAGGACGACCCGGCCGGCGGGCTCGGGCGGCTCTCGGACGACGGCCGGATGATCGTCATGATCGACCGGGGCGACCACTACCAGGTCGCCTACCTCATCGCCCGCGGCACGGACGCCGAGGCCCGGCGCGGGCCGGTGCAGGCGCTGCGCGACGAACTGACCCGAGCGACACCCTGGCTCGGCGACCGGGTCGACGCCCTGCGGACCTGGGACGACGTCAAGCTCCTGCGGGTCACGCTGAACCGGCTGCGGACGTGGGCGGCGCCGGGGCTGCTCTGCATCGGCGACGCGGCGCACGCGATGTCGCCGGTCGGCGGGGTCGGCATCAACCTCGCCGTGCAGGACGCGGTGGCGGCCGCGCGCCTGCTCGGCCCGGTGCTCGCCGCCGCCGACCCCGACCCCGCGGCCGTCGACGCCGCCGCCGCGCGGGTGCAGCGCCGGCGCACCGTCCCGACCGTCGCCACCCAGACCGCCCAGCGCATCGCGCACCGCGTGGTGGTGCGCAACGTGCTGCGCGGGGGCGGGCTGGGCGTCGGGCGGCTGCCGCTGCCCGTGCGGCTGCTGCAGAAGGTGCCGGCGCTGCAGGTCGTGCCGGCCTACCTGGTCGGCATCGGGTTCCTGCCCGAGCGCGCGCCCGCGTGGGCGCGGCGATCTCCTGCCGGGGGCGGTCAGGAGGCGAGCGCGAAGAACTCCAGCGCGTTCCCGTCGGGGTCGGTGAAGGACAGCGCCCAGCCGTAGTCGGCCTCGACGACGCCGCTGTGCGGCACGCCGATCTGGTCGAGGTGGGTCTGCCACGCGGCGACCGCGGGCCGGTCGGCGCACGCGAAGCCGACGTGGTCGAGACCCGGGGCCACGACGTCGAACCTGTCGCCCGAGCGCGCCCCGTCGTGCGCGGTGAGACCGAACAGCTGCCCGCCGGCCAGCGCGAACACCTTCCGCTCGAAGGGCCCGTCCGACAGCGTCATCGCCGGCTCGACGCCGAACAGCCGCTCGTACCAGGGCTGGCTGGTCGCGAGGTCGGTCACCGACAGCGCGACGTGGGAGATCGAGGGCAGCTCGGGCACGGGGGTTCCTCCGGGGTGAGGGACGCAGCGAACGTGGCGTTCGCTGCTTCTATGCGCACGAGATACCCGTTCGCGGCAACGCCGCGGCGGGTTCAGTCCGCGCGGACCCCGAAGCGCCGGGGCCCGCGCAGCACCGTCGCGACGCGGGGCACGAACCGCCCGGCCGGGCGCAGGCGGGGCAGGCGCTGCGCGAGCATCTCCAGCGCGACCTCGCCCTCCATGCGCGCGAGGGCGGCGCCGAGGCAGTAGTGCGCGCCGCCGGAGAACGCCAGGTGGGCGACGGTCTGCTCGCGGCGCGGGTCGAAGCGGTCGGGGTCGGGGTGCACGGCCGGGTCGCGGCCCGCGCTCGCCAGCAGCACGAGCACGCCGGTGTCCCGGCGCACCGTCCGCTCGCCGAGCTCGACATCGGAGTGCGCGAACCGCGCCGTGAGCTGCACCGGCGGGTCGAAGCGCAGGGTCTCCTCGATCGCCCCGGCGGCGAGCCCCGGGTCGGCGACCAGGTCGTCCCACGTCCCGCTCGCGTGCAGGGCGCGCACGGCGTTGCCGACGAGGTTGGTGGTGGTCTCGAACCCGGCGATCAGCAGGAGCTGGGCGAGCGAGACGAGCTCGTCGAGGGTGAGGGTCTCCTCGTCGAGCGCGTGCACGAGCTGGGAGATGACGTCCTCGCCGGGGTCGGCGCGGCGGCGCTCGACGAGGTCGGCGAACAGCAGGCGCAGGTCGGCGGTGGCGCGGGAGAGCGCGTGCGCGTGGCGCACCGATCGCACCCCGTCGAGCGCCGCGCCCACGACCCGGCCCCACTGCGCGAAGCGGGGCGTGTCGACGTCCGGTATCGCGAGCAGCTCGGAGATCACGCTGATCGGCAGCGGCGCGGCGAGCGTGCTGACCAGGTCGAACGGCCCGTCGGTGGGGGCGGCGTCGAGCAGGCGGCCGGTGACGGTGCGGGCGGTCTCGCGGTACTGCTCGAGGCGCCGCGGCGCGAACGTCGGCTGCGCGAGGCGCCGCAGCCGCGTGTGGTCGGGCGCGTCGAGGCCGAGCAGGGAGAGGTCGATCGGCTCGAGCAGGGCGGCCTCGGGGTCCGTCGGGTCCCCGCCGGTGCTCGCGTCGTCGGTCGGGTCGAACGGCATCCGCCCGTCGGCCAGCCGGACCCCGAAGCGGCGGTCGCGCAGCACCGCGGTGCACGCCTCGTGCGAAGCCACCGCGCGGATGCCGGTGCGGCTGCGGGCGACGCCGCCCTGCCCCGCGGCGTCGGCGCGCAGGCGCGCGTAGGTCGGGTACGGGTCGAGGCGCCACGGGCGGTGCATGAGCCGCGCGACGGGGTCGCCGCGCAGGGCCAGCGCCAGCCCGCCGGCGCGCATCACGGCGATGCGGCTGCCCAGGCGGAGGTCGGCCCGCCAGCGCGGCAGGGGTGACGGCGCGCGGCGGGTGTCCGCCTGGTCGGTGGTCACATACCCAGAGTATGACGGTGCGGCGCGTCACGCCCCCCGCCGCTGGACCGGGCGTCACGGCGGGCGGACATTGGGTGGTGCGCGTCCGCGACGTCCCGGAAGGCGTGGTCCCGCCGCGTGGACCACGATGGCGTGCGAGCGGCCCGATACGAGGGGGAGCGGGAGTGACGAGCACCAGCCCGGCGACGCGCGCGCCGCTCGGCGCCGTCGCCGACCCGGTGCGGCTGCTCCGCTCCTGGACGCCGGGCGGCGGTTCCTGGTTCTCGGGCCCGCAGGGCGCGCTGCTCACCCGCGGCGCCCGCACGCGCCTGCCGTCCGGTGACGCCGACGCGGTGCTGGCGCACCTGCGCGACGTGCGCGGCGGCCCCGCGCTGGCCGTCGGCGCCCTGCCCTTCGACCCGGCCGCGCCCGCCCACCTCGTCGTCCCCGAGCACGTCGAGCGCGCGGACCCCCTCGGCGCGGTCCTCGTCGCCGGCCCGGGCCGCAGTCCCGTGGCCGCCACGGCGCACCCGGTCCCCGCCCCGGACGTCTACGAGGCGATGGTCGCCGAGGCGCTGAGGCGGATGGCGTCCGGCGGGCTGGACAAGGTCGTGCTCGCCCGCGCGCTCGAGGTCGTCGCCGACGGGCCGGTCGACCCCGTGCCGATGCTGCGCGAGCTCGCCCGCCGCGACCCGCGCAGCTACCTGTTCGCGGTCGACCTGCCGCCCGAGCACCCGGGCGCCCCGCGCACCCTGCTCGGCGCCAGCCCGGAGCTGCTGCTCTCCCGGCGCGGGAGCACCGTGAGCGCGAACCCCCTCGCGGGATCCGCGGCGCGCTCGCCCGACCCCGACGAGGACCGCCGGCGCGGCGAGGCCCTGCTCGCCTCCGACAAGGACCGCCACGAGCACGCGCTCGTCGTCGCCGACGTCGCCCGGCGCCTGCGCCCCCTCGTCGACGACCTCGAGGTGCCCGACCAGCCGTCGCTGGTGCGCACCCCGACCCTGTGGCACCTGTCCACCACCGTGCGGGCGCGCGCCACCGACCCCGACGCGTCGGCGCTGCACCTCGCGCAGGCGCTGCACCCGACGCCCGCGGTCTGCGGGGTGCCGCGGCCCGCCGCGCACGCCGCGATCACCGAGATCGAGCCGTTCGACCGCGGCTTCTACACCGGCGCCGTCGGCTGGACCGACGCGCGCGGCGACGGCGAGTGGGTCATGGCGCTGCGCTGCGGCGAGGTGCAGGCCGACCGGGTCCGGCTGTGGGCCGGTGCCGGCATCGTGCCCGCCTCGCGCCCGGCCGACGAGCTCGCCGAGACCGGGGTCAAGCTGCGCACCCTGCTCGACGCGCTGGGGCTCGACGAGGCGTGAGCACCTGGGACGAGGTCCGCGCTGGCCGCGAGCTGCTGCGCGACGACGACCTGCTCGTCCTCGACAAGCCGGCGGGCTGGTCGGTGATGGGCGAGCGCCACGACACCGACCTCGTCCGCCTCGCCGCCGACGCCGGCGAGAAGCTCTGGCCCGCGCACCGCATCGACAAGGTGACCTCGGGGATCGTGCTGTTCGCCCGCCGCCTGGAGGCGCACGGCGACCTCACCCGCCAGTTCGCCGACCGCACCGTCGCCAAGACCTACCTCGCCGTCGCCACGGGCACCGGGCTGCCCGAGCGGGGCACGATCGAGCTCCCGCTGTCGGTGGGCCGCAAGAACCGGGTGCGCATCGCCGCGCCGCGCGAGGCGATCACCTGTACGGACGGCCGGTGGTCGGTACCCGCCGACGCCGTCCTGCCCGGCGACACCTACCCGTCGACGACCACCTTCGAGGTCCTGCGCACCGGCGACGACCGCACGCTGCTGGCGGTGACCCCGACGACGGGGCGCCGCCACCAGATCCGCGTGCACCTCGCCTGGATCGGCCACGCGCTCGTCGGCGACCCGCTGTTCACGAAGAACCCGGGGACGCGCACGGGTCTGCACGCCTGGCGTCTGGGCTTCACGGGCCCTGACGGCGTCCGCCACGACCTCGAGGCCCCGCCGGGCGAGGACTTCGAGGCCCTGGGGCCCCTCGCTACGTGAGCACTTTCCGGGCCCATAGCGCCGGAAAGTGCTCACATGGGTCAGGCGAGCGCCTCCGCCAGGTTCCCGATCGTCATGCGCATCTCGTCCGGCGTGACCTCGCGGATGCGCGCGAGCAGTTCGGGATCCGTCACCTCCGCCCAGTCGTGGTAGTGCGTCACGACGGTGCGGTCGTCGCCGTCGGGCTCGAGCTCCCAGCCCCAGACATGCCCCGAGGGCGGCTTGCCGACCGCCGCGGGCTTCCACGCCAGCGCGCGGTCCGGCTCGTAGACCACGACGTGGTTCTCCACGCGGTAGCGCCCGCGGTCGGGGTGGTCCATCTCGATGACGAACACGTCGCCGACCTCGGTGATCGCCAGGTGGGTGTGCGAGGAGTGGACCGTGCCGCTGCCGTCGAGGTCGGGGTGGCGGTCCGGGTCGGCGAGGAGGGCGAAGACCCGCTCGACCGGGGCGTCGAGGGTGTCGGTCACCGAGATGCGCGTGTCGCTCACCGCGCGATCGTCCCAGGGGCGGTCGTGGGCGGTCCGCGCGCGGGGTACCCGCAGGCCATGCCGGAGATCACCCTGCACCGCGGCGACATCACGAAGGCCGAGGTCGACGCCGTCGTCAACGCCGCGAACTCGGGGCTCCTCGGCGGCGGGGGCGTCGACGGTGCCATCCACCGCGCGGGCGGGCCGGCGATCCTCGAGGCGTGCCGGGAGCTGCGGCGCACCACGCTGCCCGACGGCCTGCCGACCGGCCAGGCCGTCGCGACCACGGCCGGCGAGCTCCCCGCGCAGTGGGTGATCCACACCGTCGGCCCGGTGTACGCGAAATCCCAGGACCGCTCGGAGCTGCTGGCCTCGGCGTACCGCGAGTCGCTGCGGGTCGCCGACGAGGTCGGCGCGCGGACCGTCGCGTTCCCCGCGGTGTCGGCCGGCGTGTACGGGTGGCCGCTCGACGACGCGGCGCGGATCGCCGTGACCACGGTGCGGGACACCGTGAGTTCGGTGCGCGAGGCGAGGTTCATCCTCTTCAGCGATGAAGTCTACGAGGCCTTCGCTCGGGCGGACGAATCGAGTGGGTGAAATGCCCGTCCCGTCGTACGCCCCGTGGGCATGACGCTCCAGACCCACTGTGGTTGTGCGCCGAACCGGTTCCGGTGACGTGCCCCTGACCACCGTGAACGGTGCGTGACCCCGCCGTCACTACGTCGTTGTGCCACTCGGATCGCGCGGTGTGGGAGCCGCGGGACGCGAACGAGGGGCAGGACGTCGATGGCGGGCAGGCATCGCAGGGGGGCGCAGCGCGGGGTGTCGTCCGGACGGATCGCGGTCTCGGTGGCCACGATCGGTCTGGGCGCGCTCCAGCTGGGCGGGGTCGCGCTCGCGGCGCCGGCGGGCAACGCCGGCGGGGTCGACGGGACGCCGTGCACCGACGCGCGGATCAAGGCGTGCGTCGACCTCTCGGAGAACCGCGCGTGGCTGCTCGACGGCCAGGGCAACGTCGTCTACGGCCCGGTGAAGAACAGCCACGGGGCCGAGGGCTACGAGACCCCGACCGGTGACTACATCATCCAGCGCAAGGAACGCCACCACGTGAGCCAGGAGTACGAGGGCTCGCCGATGCCGTACGCGGTGTTCTTCGACAACGAGGGCCGGGCGTTCCACGGCGGCAGCACCGACCGCCAGTCGGCGGGCTGCGTGCGCCTCGGCCCGGACGACGCGAAGCGCTTCTTCGAGCACCTCAACCCGAACGACCGGGTGCAGATCGTCGAGTAGCGGGATCGGCCCGGCTGATCGCGGCGGGCGAGGGGCATCCGAGGGGGGTGCCCCTCGCCCGTCCGGCTCTCCGGGGGTGCTAGGCGCGGCGGCGCAGCACGAGGGCGACCGCGCCGCCGACGACGACCACGGCGATCACCACGAACACCCAGGCGGGCACGCCGCCGCTCCCGCCGTCGGGACCGGCCGCGGCGGCCGGTGACGGCGGGGCGGTCGGCTGGCCGCCGTGGGCCGAGTGGTCCGACGGCGCCGCGGGGTCCGCGGGCGCGGCGGCCGCGGTCCCGGCCGGGGCCGAGGGCGTCGTCAGCTCGAACGAGACCGAGCCGCTGGTCGGGTGGCCGTCGCTCGAGATGATCCGGTAGCCGACCTCGTAGGTCCCGGCCTGCGGCAGCGGGCCCACGGGCACCGAGACAACGTTGCCCTGCGTCGCGGCCTGGCCCTGCTCGTGGTGGGTGCCGTCGGGGCCGACCACGGTGAGCGTGGACAGCTGGCCCTGCGGCTCGTCGCTGAAGGTCACCGACACCTGTGTCGGCGCCGTGGCGACGGTCGAGCCGTCGGCCGGGTCGCTGCCGGTGACGACGTCGTGGGCGCTCGCCGTGCCGGCCGTGAACAGCAGGGCGGACAGGGCGAGCAGGCCGGTCAGGAGCGCGGCGAGGACGCCGCGCGGGCGGGTGCGGGCGGACGGGGTCCGCGATGTGGGCATGGAGGGGTCCTTCCGTGTCGGGGAGTCGTCGCGGTGGAGCGCGGCGACGGGGGACCCCGGCGCGGGTGGAGCGTGACGGCGGCCCGGCGCTCGCGGCTGGCGCGGGCCGGGCGGGGCGGGAGGACCGGGTCGTGCGCCGACCGCGGGGGTGGTCCGGCGAGCAGCCGGCCCCACCAGGTCCGGACGGCCCGGCGCGCGGCGCGGGCGAGCGAGCGGTCGGCGCGGGCGATGCCGCCGGCGACGAGGACGGCGACCGCCAGGTGCGCGACGAGCATGCCCGGACCGTGGGTGTCCGGGGCGGCGTGGCCGGCGTGGTGGCCGTGGGCGCCGGCGGACAGCGCGAGGTGGAGGGCGACCTGCCCGCCGGCGAGGACGGTCGCGAGGAGCGCGGCCGGACGCGGGCGCGCACCGAGCACCGCCGTGGCGAGCGTGATCGCGACACCCACGGCGAGCGCGGCCGGGCCGGCCGCGACCGCGCCACCGGCCTCCCCGTGCGCCGCGACGCCGAGGACCGCGGCGCCGGTACCGAGCAGCGCGGCACGCGCCGGCGTCGCTCGGTCAGGTGTCACGGGCCTCCACGGTAGCCCTGCTGTGTGGGCGAGCTCCGGGGCTGTGGCCCCGGAGTTCGCTCACATGGCGCGCAGGAACGCCGCGATCTCGGCGACCGCCTGCAGGGAGGTCCGCGGGGTCAGCCCGCCGGTGGCGACGTAGCCGTGCGCGGCGCCGAGGTAGCGGGTGTGGCGCACCGGGACGTCGGCGGCGTCGAGCGCCTCCACGTAGCGCTCGCCGTGGTCGCGCAGCGGGTCGTGGTCGGCGGTCTGCACGAGCGCCGGCGGGAGCCCGGCCAGGTCGGCGCGCAGCGGCGAGGCGTAGGGCACCCGGCCGTCGGCGTCGCCGAGGTAGAGCGCGTGGAACCCCCGGATGTCGGCGGCGGACAGGATCGGGGCGACCGGGATCTCGCGCTCCGAGGGCAGCACGTCCACCATCTCCACGCCCGGGTAGACGAGCGCCTGCGCGGCGATCGCCGGCGCGTCCCGCCCCTCCCGGCGCCGGTCGCGGGCCATGAGGCACACCACGGTGGCGAGGTTGCCGCCGGCGCTGTCGCCCATCACCGCGAGCCGCGCGGGGTCGATGCCGAAGCGGCCGGGGTCGGCGGCGAGCGCGGCGACGGCGTCGTAGCAGTCCTGCGCGGGCACGGGGAACCGGTGCTCGGGCGCCAGCCGGTAGTCGACCGAGACGACGACCGCCGACGCGGCTCGGGCCACGTGCGCGCAGGACCACTCGGACTGGTCGAGGTCGCCCTGCACGAACCCGCCGCCGTGGAAGTTCACGACCACGGGCGCCGGTGCGTCGCACGACGGCGGCCGGTAGACGCGCACCGTCAGCCCGCCGGGCACCGCGGCCGTCGGCAGCGCCGTCTCCTCGACGACGACGTCGCGCGGCGGGGTCCCGATGATCGCCCGGCCGAGCGCGCCGTGCTGCAGACGCAGCACGGCGGCCCGGGCGGCGGGGACGTCCGCGGGATCGAGGTGGGCCACCGACCCGCCGAGACGACGGCGGACGGCGCCCACGGCACGCAGGGAGAGGGGGAGACGCACCCTCACACCTTGGCGGTGACCTCCACGCCGATGTTGCCGCGGGTGGCCTTCGAGTACGGGCAGAGCTCGTGCGCGCGGGCGACGAGTCGGTCCGCGGTCTCCTGGTCGGTGCCCGGCACCGTCGCGGTGATCCACACCTGCAGCCCGAAGCTCTCGGCGTCCGGGCCGAGACCGACCCTCGCCTCGACGCTGGTCGAGTTCACGTCGACGTCGGACTGCCCGCCCGCGAGCTTGAGCGCCTGGTGGAAGCACGCGGCGTACCCGGCGGCGAACAGCTGCTCGGGGTTGGTGCCCCCACCCGGCCCGCCGAGCTCCTTCGGCATGGTCATGGCCTGGTCGATGACGCCGTCCGAGCTGCGCACGTGACCGTTGCGGGCGTCGCCCGACGACACGGCCTCGGCGGTGTACTTGATGTCCATACGACCGGGCGTACCCGCCATGGGCTCCGGCCACGTGAGTGAAATGGGTCGTCGGGGCGACCCGGATCACTCACGTGGCCGCAGGCCATGCCGGCGCCCGCTTCTCCAGGAACGCCGCGATGCCCTCGCGCCCCTCGGGGGAGGACCCGCGCTCACCGATGCTCGCCGCCTCGGCGTCGAGGTGCGCGTCGCTCAGCACGCCGCCCGCCTGCCGGACGAGCCGCTTGGTCGCGGCGAGCGCGGCGGGCGGCCCGGCGGCGATCTGCTCGGCGACGCCGTCGGCGGCGAGGCGCAGGGCGTCGTCGTCGACGACCCGGGACGCCAGCCCGGCCCCGAGCGCCTCGGCGGCCCCCATCGGGCTGTTGGTCAGGAACATCTCCATGGCCCGCGCCCGCCCGACCGCCGCCGGCAGCGTCGCGGTCATGCCGCCGTCGGGGGTCAGCCCGATCGCGGTGTACGCCGGGCGCAGCCGGGCGCCCGCGCCGAGCAGGATGACGTCCCCGCACAGCGCGAGCGAGAGCCCGATGCCCGCCGCCCAGCCGTTGACGGCGACGACGACCGGCGCCGCGAGGTCGAGCAGCGCGCGCTCGCCGGCGTGGATCGCGTCGGCGAGCTCGGTGAGGCTGCGGTCGGGCTCGGCGGCGAAGCCGGAGATGTCGCCGCCGACGCAGAAGTTCGCGCCCTCGGCGACGATCTCGACGCAGCGAGCCTCCCGCGCGGGCCCGGTGAGCGCCGCGAGGAACTGCCGCCCGAACGCGTGGTCGACCGCGTTGTGGCGCTCCGGGCTCGCCAGCACCAGCCGGCACACCCCGGCCTCCTGCTCGACCCGGATCCGTTCGGGCTCACTCATCAGCACTCCCTCGTCGCGCACGGCCTCGGGGATGCTGCCACGCTCGGGCGCGCCAGCACCGGCCGAGATCATCGAGGACGTCGCCGTGCCCGACCTGCACATCCCCGCGTCCGCGGGCAGCCACCAAGCCGCATTCCTGGCCGTGCCGCCGGTCGGCGACGGCCCGTTCCCGGGCGTGGTCGTCCTGCAGGACGCCTTCGGCCTGCGCGGCACCCTGCGCGAGCACACCGAGCGCCTGGCCGCGGCGGGCTACCTGTCCGTGGCGCCCGCGCTCTACACCGCGCGCGGCGGCGGCCCCCGCTGCATCGCCTCGACGATGAGGTCGATGACGACCGGCACGGGCCCCGTCTTCGACGACATCGAGGCCGCGCGCACCTGGCTCGCCGGCCGCGAGGACTGCACGGGGCGGGTCGGCGTCATCGGCTTCTGCCAGGGCGGCGGGTTCGCGCTGATCTCCGCGGCCCGCCACGACTACGCCGCCGCGGCCCCGAACTACGGGCGGGTGCCCGAGGACGCCGAGCGCGCGCTCGCCGGCATCTGCCCGGTGGTCGCGAGCTTCGGCGGCAGGGACCCGTCGCTGCGCGGGCACCCCGAGCGTCTCGAGGCGGCGCTGACCGCGCTGGGCGTGGAGCACGACGTGCACACCTACCCGGACGCGAACCACAGCTTCCTCGAGCCGATGCCGGCACCGCTCGCCGTGTTCGGGCTCGGCCTGCACCGGGAGTCCGCGGAGGACGCGTGGGGGCGCATCCTGCGGTTCTTCGACACCCACCTGCGCCAGGAGGCGGCGTGACCACCGACGACCCGCTCGAGAGCTACCTCATCGACATGGACGGGGTGCTCGTCCACGAGGAGAACGCGCTGCCCGGCGCCGACGAGTTCATCCGCCGGCTCGACGAGGCCGGCAAGCGTTTCCTCGTGCTGACCAACAACTCCATCTACACACCGCGCGACCTGCAGGCCCGCCTGCACGCGAGCGGCATCGACATCCCCGCCGAGAACCTGTGGACCTCCGCGCTCGCCACCGCGCAGTTCCTGGTCGACCAGCGCCCGGGCGGCAGCGCGTTCGTCGTCGGCGAGGCCGGGCTGACGACCGCGCTGCACGACGTCGGCTACATCCTCACCGACCGGGATCCCGACTACGTCGTCATCGGCGAGACCCGCACCTACTCGTTCGAGGCGATCACCCGCGCGATCCGGCTGATCGAGGGCGGCGCGCGCTACATCGTCACCAACCCCGACGCGACCGGGCCGTCGCCGGAAGGGACGCTGCCCGCCGCCGGGTCCGTCGCCGCGCTCATCACGCACGCGACGCGGCGCAACCCGTACTTCGTCGGCAAGCCCAATCCGCTGATGATCCGGGCGGGCCTCAACACCATCGGCGCGCACTCCGAGACGACCGCGATGATCGGCGACCGGATGGACACCGACATGGTCGCGGGGATGGAGGCCGGGCTGCACACGATCCTCGTGCTCTCCGGTGTCACCGACCCGGCCGAGATGGACCGTTTCCCGTACCGCCCGCAGCAGGTGGTGCAGAGCGTCGCCGACCTCGAGGTAGGGGTGCGGGGCTGACCGGGTACTCGGTGGGCATGCCCGAAGACTTCGAGGACCTGCCGTCCACGCTGCAGCGCTCTCCGGAGAGCGCGCGCAAGACGTACGCCGAGGCCAAGGAATCCGCGGAGGGGACCTACGGCAAGGGCGAGCGGGCCAGCCGCACGGCGTACTCGGCGTTGAAGCACACGCACGAGAAGGTCGGCGACCACTGGGAGCCCAAGGAGGAGAAGGGCCCGTCCGACTCGCGCGCGCGCAGTGGCGGGCAGGACCCGAGCGGCGAGAGCGCCGGGGGCGTGGACGCCAACGCCAGCAAGGAGCACCTCTACGAGCGCGCCCAGCAGCTCGGCGTCGAGGGGCGCTCGACGATGGACAAGGACGAGCTCGTCGACGCCGTGCAGAAGGCGAACGACCGGGAGACCCGCAAGGCGCGGGGTGACTGAACAGCCCGTCCTCGCGCCCCCCGCCCCGCGGCCGGCGCTCGGCTGGATCGAGCTCGTCGTCGGCGCGGTCTCCTACGTGGCGCTGCAGCTCGCGCTGTTCGTCGCGGTCGGACTGCTCGCGGAGGGCACGCCGCCGGCGCCCGTGCTGGTGGGCGTCTCGGCGGCGTCGGCGTTCGGTGCGGTGGCGATCGCCCTGGTGCTGCGGGTCCGCACGCCGGCGGCCGTCGGGCTGGTGCGGCCGACCCTGCGCGGGGTCGCGCTCGGCGTCGGCCTGGGCGTGCTCGTGTGGCTGGTGTCGCGGGTCCTGATCGTCGTCTACGTCGTGGTCACCGGCGACCGGTCCGACCCGCAGGAGGCGCTGACGCTGTTCAGCGGGCCCGTGGCGGCGGCGCTCGTCATCGTCATCGGTGGGCTCCTCGTCCCGCTCGGCGAGGAACTGCTGTTCCGCGGCCTGGTCTACGGCGTGCTGCGCCGGGTCGGGCGCGTGTTCGGGGTCGTGGTCACCGCCGCGGTCTTCGCGCTCGCGCACGGGCTCAACGTGGTGTTCGCGGCGGCGTTCGTCCTGGGCGTCGTGAACGCGCTGCTCTACGAGCGCACCGGCTCCATCTGGCCGCCGGCGGCCGCGCACGCGACGTTCAACCTCATCTCGTTCGTGCTGGTGCTCGCCGTCGGGTCTCAGGTCTGAGCGGAGACCGGGGACGGCTCCGTGATCGGCGGCGCCGACGACCCGAAGGGTCGGACCCCGAGGTGGAGGCCGTCCGGGGTCCGCCGGAGGGAGACGATCCCGGCGGCGTCGCTCTCGTCGAGCTGCCACAGCAGGCGGACCAGCCGGGCCGCGGCGCCCTCGGGCTCGTCGGCGGTCTGGACCAGCGTGCGGTGGCACGCCCCGAGGTTCCACTGCCCTGCCGTGCCGGCGCCCTGCCCGACCGGCAGCACGACGTCGACCAGCCAGCGAGCCGGCTTGCCCGAGAACGCCGCGGTCTGGTGCGCGCGGACCTCGACGACCTGATCGGCGCGCACCAGCCCGCCGTCGAGGGTCTCGATCCACACCCGCTGCAGGCCCATGGCGGGTCCTCCCGTCGCGCGTACGAGGGCCCGGGGCCGAGCGGGGACGACCCTGTCCTGTCGATCGACGCGGCGTCCGGCCGCTCGTCGGTCGTCCCGCTCGGCCCCGGGCCGAGTCGGTCGGAGATGGAGCGGGAGGTCCGGTGACCTCCCGGAGGGAATCCGCGCTCGGTGCTCACCTCCTCGTCGGATCGGTGACCGGGGTCGAGCGCGGCGGAGGCGATCGGGGGCCGGGGCCGGCTCGTCGCCGGACCTGAGGGGTCGCACCGACCGCCGGGACCGGGCCGTCCGGCGGCCCGGGGCGCACCCGCCGGTCGCGCGGCGGAGGATCGCGGCGAGCGCCGGTCACGGCCGCGGGCGGCGGCGGGCAGGGCGAGGGCAGGTCCTCACCCCAGGGACGCTCGCACAGGACGATGGCGACGAACTCGGCGTCGACGACGGCCTGGTCCGCGGCGTCCGGGTCGCGGTCCAGGCGCAGGGGCTCCGCGGACGGCTCCCCGCCACGGCCGGGTGGCCCGGCGTCGGCGACCTCGTCCCGAGGGGCATCGAGCACGTCGGCCGGCACGGCGAACACCTCCTCCCGTCACCCAGGGCGTCGACACTGTGAGCCGGATATCTCCAACTCTAGATAGAGGTTTTCGGAGGGTCAACACCTAGTTCTGGTCGCCGTCACCGTGGCCCGCGCGGCGCGCGCCGTCCCTCTCGTCGCGGGCGCGATCGCGCTCGCGACGGGCGGTGTCACGCTCCCCGAGGGCGGTGTCACGGTCCCGGACGGCCTCGTCCCGCTCGCGGGTCGTGGCCGCGTGCCGGGCGCGCTCGCCGTCGAGGTCGGCGCGCAGGTCGAGGATCTCGGCCGCGCTCGCCAGGGTGTGGCCCTGCTCGGACAGGCGGCGGAGCTCGACGACCCGGTCGAGCTGGCGCCGCGAGTAGCGCCGGTGTCCCCCGTCCGACCGGCCCGGACGGAGCAACCCCGACGCGTCGAGGCTGCGCAGGAAGGCCGGCGTCACCCCGAGGAGCTCCGCGGCCTGACCCATGGAGTAGACGGGGTGGTCGGGATCGTCGAGACGGTCGAGGGCCACGCTCTCCTCCCTCGGCCGCGGTCCGGGCCCGGGAACCTACCCGGGCGCGTGCCACCCGGCGGGCTGTCTCACCCCTCGTTCGCTAACGCGTCTGCTCGGTCGGTCGCACGAGCATCTCGTTGACCGCCGTGCGCCGCGGGCGGGTCACCATGTAGACCACGGCGTCGGCGATGTCCTCGGGCTCCATGAGACCGAGCGCGAAGCGCTCCTCGGCGTCGGCGGCGGCGCCGCTGTGCTCGGTCATCTCGCTGCGCACGAGACCGGGCTCCACCAGCCCCACGCGCACGTGGCGGGCGGCCAGCTCCTGGCGCAGCGCCTCGGAGAACGCGTTCACCGCGTGCTTGGTCGCGGCGTAGACCCCCGCCCCCGGCGAGGCGACCTTGCGGCCGGCCACCGACGAGATCGTCACGACGTCCGCGACGCCCCGCGGGCCCTGCGCGGCCTCGACGAGGTGCGGCAGGGCGGCGTGGGTGGTGAGCAGCACGCCGTTGACGTTGACGTCGACCATGGTCCGCCACTCGGCGAGGTCGGCCTCGAGGGCCGGGACCATCGAGCCGTACCCCGCGTCGTTGACGAGCACGTCGATCGCGCCGAGCTCGCGGACCACGGCCGCCATGGTCGTCGCGACCGCGGCGTCGTCGGTGACGTCGACCTCGAACACCGCCGCGCGCTCGCCGAGCTCGCCGGCGAGGGCTTCGAGCCTGTCGCGGCGCCGGGCCAGCAGCGCCACCCGCGCGCCTTGACCGGCCAGCGCCCGGGCCGTCGCCGCGCCGATCCCGCTCGACGCGCCGGTGACCACCGCCGTCGTGCCCTCGAGTGCACCCGTCACGCGTCCTCCCCCACATCGACGTCGATCAGCAGCATGCGTACCCGGGAGCTCGAGGTGGAACCCCCGGCCCCATGAGCACAGCCACCGTCGACGACACGGCCACCGACATCGAGGTCCACGACCCGGCCACCGGCGAGCTCGTCGGGCGCGTCCGGCCGGCGAGCTCCGACGAGGTCGACGCGGCCGTCGGCCGGGCGCGCGCCGCCCGCGACGGCTGGGCGCGCACGCCGGCCGGCGACCGCGCGGGGCTCGTCCGCGACGCGGCGGGCGCGGTGCGGGCCGTGGCCGAGGAGCTCGCGCGGCTCAACGAGACCGAGACCGGGCGGCCCTACGACGACGGGCTCGGCGGGGTGCTCGCGGCCGCCGGCACGTTGGAGCAGTACGCCGAGCTGGGCCCGGTGCATCGCGGCCGCTCGCTGCAGGGGTCGTGGTCGGCGACCGACCTCATGGTCCCCGAGCCCCGCGGGGTCGCCGCGGTGATCACGCCGTGGAACGACCCGGTCGCCGTCGCCGCGGGCCTCGTCGGCGCGGCGCTCGTCACGGGCAACACCGTCGTGCACAAGCCCAGCGAGCGCTGCCCGCACCTCGGGCGCCGCTTCGCCGAGCTCGTCGCGTCGTTCCTGCCCGAGGGCGTCCTCGAGATCGTCGACGGGGCCGGGCCGACCGGGGCGGCGCTCGCCGGGCACCACGACGTCGACCTCATCGCCCACGTGGGCTCGATCGCCGCGGGCCAGGCCATCCGCCAGGCCGCGGCGGGCACCGGCGCGCACGTCCTGCTCGAGAACGGCGGCAACGACCCGCTGGTGGTCGACGCCGACGTCGACCCGCGCTGGGCCGCCGAGCAGGCGGCACTCGGGTCGTACGCCAACGGCGGGCAGGTCTGCGTGTCCGTCGAGCGCATCTACGTCGCCGCCGCGGTGGCCGAGCCGTTCCTCGACGCCCTGGCCGAGGAGGCCGCGCGCTGGGTCTACCGGCCCGCGGCAGCCGGGGAGAAGGCGCTCGGGCCGGTGGTCGACCGCCGGCACCGCGAGCACGTCCACAGCCACGTCGCCGCCGCGATCGCCGACGGCGCCACCGTGCACGCGGGCGGGTACGTTCCCGAGGGCGAGGGCGCGTTCTACCCGGCCACGGTGCTCTCCGGGCTGACCCCGGCGATGTCGATCCTGCGCGAGGAGACGTTCGGTCCGGTGGCGGCGGTGCGCGTCGTCGAGGACTTCGCGCAGGGCCTCGCCGAGGCGGTCGACGACCCGCACGGGCTCGCCGCCACCGTGCTCACCGGAAACATGGCCCACGCCCAGCAGGCGTGGCGCGAGCTCCCCGTCGGCACCGTGAAGATCAACGCGGTGTTCGGCGGCGCCCCGGGCGGCGCCGCCCAGCCCCGCGGCACGTCGGGCACGGGGTTCGGCTACGGACCGGAGCTCCTCGACGAGATGACCACCACCAAGGTGGTCCACTGGTCCCCGCTGCCGTAGCGCCGATGTGAGCGAACTTCGGGGCTATAGCCCCGAAGTTCGCTCACATCCTTCAGCGCATCAGGGCCACGAGGTCGCCGGGGAGCTGCTCGAGGGTGCGGTCGACCTGGTCCTCGGGCAGCCACTCGCGCAGCAGGCGCAGGACCTGCTCGACCTGCTGCTCGACCTTCTCGGCGTCGACGGACGTCACGTGCCCGCTGACCGCGTCGACGAACGCGTCCTTGCCGATCGCGCGGGCGGCGTCGTCCTTCGGTCGCTGGGCGCGCAGCTCGGCCGAGAGCTCCGGCGGCAGGCTGATCGTCAGCTCCTGCGCGAGACCGCTCGAGATCGTCTTGCCGAACTCGTTGAGCGTGCTGCGCACGAGCACCTCGGCCTCGGACGGCTGCTCCAGCCCGAGACGGCGCTGCACCTGGCCGCTGAAGGCGGCGAGCGTCTGGCTGGAGTTCGCGGGGTTCGGGTCGTTCGGGTTCTCGTCACCCTGGATCGGCGGTGTCGTCATGGGCTCTGGGCACCCGTTCACCCCGCCCCGTCAAACCCCTCCTGCTCGGCGCGGCGCAGCCCCTCGCTCCAGCGCGCCCGGCGGTCGTCGTCCGGCTGCTCCCACCAGGCCGGGCCCCGCTCGCCCAGCGCGGTCTTCGCGGCGTGCACCCGGGCCCGCGCCGCCTTCTCGGCGTCCTCGTCGCTCGCCTTCTTCGCGGTGCCGACGTCCCGCCGGGCGGCCATCAGCCAGCGGCGCAGGACGGCGGCCTCGTCCTCGGGGATCAGCGGATCGGTCGCCCGCCACTTCCGTCCGTCGACGACGATCCAGCGCCCGTCGTCGGTGCGCTCGACCATCACACCGCCACCGTGCGCAGCCGCCGCGCCGCGGCGAGCACCTCGTCGGGACCGATCGCCAGGCACTCCTGACCGAACGGGCACACGAGCTGGCGGCACGGCGCGCACGACACGGGGCGGGTCAGCACCTCGGCGCGGGTGGAGCGGGGCCGGTACTGGTCGACGGTCTCGGTGCCGGCGAACAGCTCGACGACCGGCGCGCCGACGGCGTCGGCCAGGTGCACGCCGCCGGAGTTGTTGGCGACGACGACCTCGGCGCCCGCCAGCAGCGCCGCGAGGTCCCCGAGCCCGAGCCCGCCCGCCAGCGCCACACCCACGTCGCCGGCGACCGCGTCGACGAGCTCGGGCTCGCGCTCGGTGCCGCTGACCACCACCGTCAGCCCGTCCGCGGCGAGCCCCCGGACGACCGCGGCGAACCGCTCCGCGGGCCAGCGGCGCGACGGGCAGCTCGCGCCCGGCGCCACGACGGCGTAGCGCGTGCCCACCACCGCGAGCGGGGTCGCCGCGTCGTCCGGGACGCGAACCGCCAGCGCGGCACCCCGCGAGGGCACCCCGACGGCCGCGAGCAGCCCGAGCATCCGGTCGACCTGGTGCTCCTCGTCGGGGGGCGAGGGCACCCAGTGCGTCAGCAGCCCGCCGCCGAACTCCTTGGACAGGCCGGCGCGCACCGGCACCCCCGCCCGCCGGACCACCTCGGCGGCGGGCCACGGCGACTGCGAGAACGACGTGAGGACGATCGCGGCGTCGTAGCCCCTGGCGGCGAGATCGTCGACCAGCGCGGCGTCCGGGTCCGCGCCCGGCACGAGGTCGAGCTGCTGCCACGACACCGACGCGGTGACGACGCCGTCGATCTCGGGCAGCAGGGCGGCGGCGGCCGCGCCGGCGGGGGAGGCGAGCAGGTCGAGGTGCGCCGTCGGCGCGGCGGCACGCAGCGCGCGGAACACCGGTCCGGTCATGAGGACGTCGCCGACGTTGTCGGGGCGCACGACCAGGATGCGGCGCATCGCGCGCCACTCCGGGTCGCCGTGGCCCGGGCGGTGCGCGGCGGGGTGGCGGAGATCGACCTGCACGGCCGCGAGTACCCGGACCTGCTGGCAGGCTCACCCCCGTGAGCTGGTTCCACACGCGGCCCGTCGCCCGCGACGTGTGGCTGGTCGCCGAGCCGGGGCACGTCAACTCCTGGCTGGTCGCCGGGCGCGACCGCGCGGTGCTCGTCGACAGCGGGCTCGGGATCGCCCCGATCCGCCCGGCCGTGGCGGCGCTCACCGACCGGCCGATCGACGTCGTGCACACCCACGCGCACTTCGACCACGTCGGCGGCGACGCCGAGTTCGACCGGGTCGCGATCCACCCCGCGGGCGTCGCCGAGCTGCGCGCGGGCGCCGAATCCGCCGACCGCACCCGCTACCTCGGCCACGCCCGCCGGATGCTCGCCGCGGCGCAGCGGTACCGGGCCCTGGACCACGAGTTCTTCCACCTCCTCTCCGCCGACTCCGACCCGCGCCCGCTGCCGCCCGACGTCGACGCCACGTGGCACCCGTCGCCCGGCCCCGAGCCCGACCTGATGGTCGACGGCGACGTCGTCGACCTCGGCGGGCGCACCCTGCGCGTGCTGCACACCCCGGGCCACACCCCCGACTCGGTCTGCTTCCTCGACGAGCGCGACGGCCTGCTGTTCGCGGGCGACACCGTCAACACCGGTCCGGTCTACGCGCAGGCGCCCGAGTCCGACCTCGCGGCGTTCGCGGCCTCCACCGCGCGGCTCGCCGAGCTCGACGTCGCGCTGGTGCTCATGGCGCACTTCGGCCGCGGGGTCGCCGAGGGCCGGTACGTGCGCGAGGTCGCCGACGCGTTCGCCCGACTGCGCGCCGGCGACGCCGTCCTGCGCCCGGCCCGCGACTGCGACGACGACCCGGTGCGCGAGGCCGTCTTCGACGCCTGCTCGATCTACGTCGCCGCGGAGGGCTGATGCGCTGGGAGACCCCGGACGGCGTCGAGGTGCTCGCCGACGAGGGCCGGCTCGCCGTGGCGCAGCGGGCGGTGGCGGCGCGCGCGGACCTCGTCGCGCGGGCGCTGCGGTTCCTGCGCGGCTGGCTGCACGACGGGTTCGGGCCGCACCGCGGCGGGTTCGAGCTGGTGACGCTCGAGGTCCCCGCGTCGCGCGCCGAGGGCGGCGACGTCGTCCTGCGCTTCGTGTTCACCCTCGCCGCCGACCCGCACGAGTACGGCTACACCTGGTTCGAGGTCCTGGTGAACGAACAGGAGCCGCCGCTCGACGCGTACTGGCCCGTGGGGATGCGCGTCGGGTTCTGGTGAGGGGCGGATCGGGTACCGGCGCCCGGTGACACCCCTCCGCGTCGCGCTCGTGCACGGGCGCGCCGACCCCGCGCACGACGGCGTCGCCGACTACACGGTCCACCTCGCCGCGGCGCTCGACCGCCGGGGCGTCGACGTCGTCGACGTCCCCGTCGACCCCGGCCCGCTCGGGCTGCTGCGCGCCGCGCGCTACCTGCGGGCGAGCCGCGCCGACGTCGCGCACGTGCAGTTCGCCCCGTCGGCGTTCGGGTTCTCCGGCGCGCCCGGGCTGCTCGGCGACCTCGCGGGGATGCCGCTGGTGACGACGCTGCACGAGTACGGCTGGTGGTCGGTCGCGCCGAAGGTGCCCGAGGGGGTGTGGACGTTCCTCGAGCGCCGCCGCCTCGCCGACCGCGAGACCGGCCGGCTCGTCCCGCGCAGCGCCGCGGTGCTGACGACCAACGGCGACCACGCGGCGACGCTGCGGCAGCGCTGCGGGGTGGAGGCCGGGCGGGCCCCGCTGCTGCCGAACGTGGAGGTCGACCCGACCGCCCCCGACCGCGCCGCCACCCGCCGCGCGCTCGGCGTGCCCGCCGACGCCGAGCTGGTCGTGTTCTTCGGCTTCGTGCACCCGGTGAAGGGGCTGCGCTACCTCGTCGACGCGGTCGCGCGCCTCGCCGGGGAGCACCCGGCGCTGCACCTGCTCGTCCTCGGCGGGTTCACCTCGCTCGCCCTGCCCGCCGACGAGGCCGCGGCCTTCCGCGACGAGCTGACCGCGCACGTCGCCGCCGCCGGCGCGCAGGACCGCGTGACGATCACCGGGCACCGTCCCGCCCCCGAGGTCTCCGCCGCGCTGCAGGCCGCCGACGTCGCCGCGTTCCCCTTCACCGCCGGCGCGACGCTCAAGAGCGGCGCCCTGCTCGCGGCGCTCGACCACGGGTTGCCGACGCTGATCACGCGGCGCTCCGACGCGCCCGCCGACCCGGACCTCGTCGACGGCGAGACGGTGGTCGTCGCCCCCGAGGTGCGCGACGTCGACGTCCTCGAGCAGGGGCTGCGCCGGCTGCTGGACGACGACGACCTGCGCGGGCGGGTCGCGGCCGGCGGGCACGCGCTGGTCCGGGGCCACGACTGGGACGCGCTCGCGGCGTCGCACGTGGCGACCTACCGCGAGGTGCTGGAGCAGGCGTGCGCCGGATCCTCCTGATCGACCTCCTGGGCGGCCTCGGGGACCTGATCATGGTGCTGCCGAGCGTCCACGCGCTGGCCGAGGCGCACCCGGGCGCCGAGCTCACCGTGCTGACCCACGCGCCCGGCGCCCCGCTGCTCGCCCACGACCCCGCCGTCACCGCGGTGCGGACGGCCGAGAAGCACGACGAGCGCGCCGCGGTCGAGCAGGCCCTCGCCGACCTCGCCCCGGACCTCGTGGTGACGACGACACGCTTCGAGGGCATCGGCGACCTGGTGGAGGCCGACGCCGCGGCACGCGGCACCCGGGCCGTCGCGAACCTCTGGCGCCGCCCGCCGGCCGACGAGTTGGTGGGCGAGCGCTACCAGCGGATCCTCGCCGCCGAGGGCGTCATCCCCGAGCGCATCCGGCCGCCGCGCGTCGTGCTCACCGACGACGAACGCTGCGCCGGACGCGAGGCGCTCGTGTCAGCGGCGTGGCGTCGCAGACACTCAACGTCCGAAACGCCACGCGCTCGCTCGCGCGACACGCCGACCGTCCTCGTCCCCGACGCCGGCATGGCCGTCAAGCGCTGGCCCGCGCGCCGCTGGGCCGCGCTCGCCGCGAGCCTGCCCGGCCCGGTGCTCTCGGTCGGTCCGGTCGACGGCGCCGCCGAGCTCCCGCCCACCGACCTGCGCGGCCTCGCCGCCCGGTTCGCCGCGGCCGGCGAGGCCGGCGGCGTCGTCGTCGGCCCCGACACCGGCCCGGTGCGCCTCGCCGCGGCGGTCGGCACGCGCACCGTCGCCCTCTTCGGGCCCACCGCCGCGTCGCGCTACGGCCTCGAGGAGGGCACCAACCTGCAGGGCCTGCCCGAGTGCCCGCACCGGGAGCCGACCGCGATCACCGAGCAGGTCTGCTGGTGGGAGGCGCGCTGCCCGCTCGCGACCGAGCCCGCGTGTCTGCTCGATCTCCCCGTCGACCGTGTCCGTGGGCAGGTCCTCGCGGGCGGGTAGAAACGAGGGCATGCGTTACCTCGACCTCCCGACGGCCAAGAAGTGGTCCGCGATCGGCCTGGGCACCTGGCAGTTCGGGTCCCGCGAGTGGGGCTACGGCGCCGACTACGCGCAGGGCCCGGACAGCGAGGCCTCGCGCATCGTGGCCCGCGCCCTCGAGCTCGGCGTCACCGTGTTCGACACCGCCGAGGCCTACGGCTTCGGGCGCAGCGAGCGCATCCTCGGCGAGGCCCTCGACCGCGCCGACGCCGACCCGGCCACCACGGTCGTCGCCACCAAGATCTTCCCGGTGCTGCCCGTCGACCAGGTCGTCGTGCAGCGCGGCACGTCGAGCGCCGCCCGCCTGCGTCGCAAGATCGACCTGTACCAGGTGCACCAGCCCAACCCGGTCGTCGGCGACGGCACGACCATGGCCGGCATGCGGACGCTGCAGGCCGCGGGCGTCGTCGACGAGGTCGGCGTCAGCAACTACGGGCTCGACCGCTGGCAGGGCGCCGAGACGGCGCTCGGCACGCAGGTGATCTCGAACCAGGTCGAGTACAGCCTCGTCTCCCGCCAGCCGGACGCCGACCTGCTGCCCTACGCCCGCACCGCCGGGCGCGGGATCCTCGCCTACAGCCCGCTCGCCCAGGGGCTGCTCTCGGGCAAGTACGACGCCGACCACCGCCCGGAGAACTTCGTCCGCTCGCTGCGCCCGGTGTTCCTGCCCGAGAGCCTGCGCCGGATCACCCCGCTGATCGAGACCCTGCGCGCGGTCGCCGACGCCCACGACGCGACGCCCTCGCAGATCGCGCTGGCGTGGACGATCCACCACCCCGTCGTGGTCGCGATCCCCGGCGCGTCCAGCGTCGCCCAGCTCGAGAGCAACTGCGCCGCCGCGGAGATCACCCTCGCCGAGGACGAGTACACCGCGCTGACCGCGGCCGCCGAGTCGTTCCGGCCGGTCTCGGGCTTCGCGGCGCTCGCGGGCATCGCCCGCGCGCAGATCGGCGCGGGCCGCTAGCTACAGCGCGGCCAGCATCGTCCGGTTGCGCGTGCCGGTCTTGCGCAGCAGCGAGCCCACGTGCTTCTCGACGGTCTTCGCCGAGATGGTCAGGGCGCGGGCGATCTGGCGGTCGGTGAAGCCCCGCGCGACGAGCGTGCGCACCTCGCGCTCGCGCGGGGTGATCGCCGAGGCCCCGGCGGTGCGTGACGGCGCGGCGAGGCGCTCGAGCTGGTCGTCGGCCAGCAGCGTCTCGCCGCGGCCGGCGGCGCTGACGACGGCGACGAGCCGGGTGTCGTCCGCGTCCGGGTCGACGCAGCCCTTCACCCCCGCGCCGACGGCGACGCGCAGGCGCTCGTCGGCGCAGTCGCCCGCGAGGAGCACGACGGCGGGCGGGTCCGGCAGCGCCGCGAGCCGGTCGAGCATGACGACGAGGTCGTCGCCGAGCAGGTCGTGCTCGACGACCAGCACGTCGGGACCCAGCAGGCGGCAGGTGCCGACGAGGTCGTCGGCGCCGTCGACCTCGGACACCATCCCCAGCCCGGGCGCCCCGAGCTGCAGCAGGCGCACGACGCCCGCCCGCACCACCGGGCGGACCGCGGCGACGAGCACGCCGGTGCGGGTGCGGCCGGGCACGGGCGGGGGCGCCGACGAGCAGGGCAGCGTGAGGCGCAGCCGGGCGCCGTGCCCGGGCGCGCTGTCGATCTCCAGCTCGCCGTCGAGGCGCCGCGCGCGGGCGGCCATGGCGCGCAGCCCGAGGCGCGCGCCGGCGGTGGCGTGCTGGTGCCGGTCGTTCGTGTCGAACCCGCACCCGTCGTCCTCGACCAGCACGGTCAGCGTCCCGGGGCCGTGCAGCACGCCGACCCGGACGCACTCGGCGCCGGCGTGCACCGCGGCGTTGAGCAGCGCCTCCTGGGTCATCCGGAAGACCTCGTCGGCGATCTCGTCGGGGATGCTCCCGGCGCCGACGGTGACGAGGTCCGCGCGGGTGGGTGCGTGGGCCTCCACCCAGTCCAGCTCCTGGCGCACGGCCTGCTCGAGCGTGCGGCCGCCGAGGACGCCGCTGTCGGCGAGCGCGAGGGCGGCGTAGTCGGCGAAGAGCTCGGCGAGGTGGACGTCGGCGTCGGAGAAGCCGCCGTCGCGCCCGGCGGTGGCCAGGCAGGCGCCGACGATGCGGGGGCCGCGTCGCACGGGCACCGCGAGGACCGACCCCTCGAGCACCGGGTCACCGGACGCGAGCATCCGGGCGACGACCTCGTCGGGCACGGTGCCGACGCCGGCGACGACCGTCCACGACCCGGCGGCCTGGTCGACGCGCACCACCCAGCCGGCGCCGCCGGTCAGGGTGGCGAGGTGGTCGGCGAGCCGGCCCAGCAGGGGGTCGGTCTCGACGGAGCGGGAGTCTCCGGACCGCGGCGGCGGGGCGACCGTCCCCGGCATCACCGGGAGCGCGTTCCACGCTGCTGCGACGGTCACGGGCAGTCCTCCTCGACGTCGGACGCATGATGCATACAAGATGCATCGATGTGGTGAGAGTAGGGTCACGCGGACTCGACGGCAAGGGCGGTGCGGTGACGGGGATCAGCGGGCTGTCCGCCAAGGAACGCGCGTACCGCGACACGAAGTCACGAATCCTCGACGGGTCGCTGCCGGGCGGCGACCTGATCACCGAGGGGCAGGTCGCGGACACCCTCGCGATGAGCCGGACCCCGGTCCGGGAGGCGTTCCTCCGCCTGGAGGCCGAGGGGCTGCTCCGGCTGTTCCCCAAGCGCGGCGCACTCGTCGTGGCGGTGTCCCCCAGTGAGGTGGAGGCCGTCCTCGAGGCGCGGGAGCTCGTCGAGGGCCACGCGCTCACCAAGCTCTGCGCCGCGCCCGAGGAGGACCGGGCGGTGGTGAGCGGGGCGCTGCACGCGGTGCTCGACATCCAGCGCGCGGCGCTCGCCGCCGAGGACGAGCAGGCCTTCGCCGAGGCCGACCGCCGGTTCCACATCACGCTCGTCGAGAGCGCGCACAACCCGATCCTGCTCGAGCTCTACGCCTCGCTGCGCGACCGCCAGCTGCGGATGAACCTCGGCTCCCTCGAGAAGGGCCCGACGCGCCCGCGGGCGATCCTCGCCCAGCACGAGGCGATCGTCGCCGCGCTCGGGGCGGGCGACGCGGAGGAGGCGCGCCTCCGGCTGCGCGTGCACCTGGACGCGACCCGCGTCTCCGTCGTGGGTCGCTAGCCGTCGGGGCGGGGCGGGGCGCCGGCCGAAGGGGCGCCGACCGCTCCCGCTGGTCCGATCGGCCGCCGCGCCCCGGATCGAGCGCGTGGCGATACGGACGTCCAGTGTCTGCGACGGCACTCCGCTGACACGGCGCTGCGCCATCAGCCGGGCGGCCGAGCGATGTAGGGGAGATCCCCCATCCCCGGGGGTGGGGACAGTCCCCGTGGCCCGGATCCGATCGGAGTACCTAGCGTCCTGCGTCGCCGGGCCGTCGCCCGGCCGCCCCGCCCGACCGGTCCCCGCAACGACCGGTCGGGCGCGGGGCGACCACTCCCTGCCCCGAACGGTCGGAGGACCCCGCATGCCCGGACTGACCCTCGCCGACGCCCGTCGGATGCTCGACGCCGGGCTCGCCGAGGCCGACAAGATCGGCCAGCCGATGAACGTCGCGATCCTCGACGCCGGCGGGCACCTGGTGGCGTTCGCGCGCCAGGACGGCGCCATCCGCGCGAGCATCGACATCGCCCAGCGCAAGGCGACGACGTCGATCCTCATGGAGGCGCCGACCGCGGCCCTCATGTCGCTGGTCCAGCCGGGCGCCGAGCTCTACGGCCTCGAGCAGACCGCCGGCGGCATGGTCGTGTTCGGCGGGGGCGTCCCCGTGTACCGCGACGGCGAGCTGGTGGGCGCCGTCGGCGTCAGCGCGGGCTCGGCGGAGCAGGACGTGCAGGTCGCCGAGGCCGCGGCCGCCGCCATCAAGTCCTGAGCACGCGGCTCCACCCCCTCGCCGACCCACCCCGCCAGGAGCAGACACCCGTGGCCCGTCCCGCTGGACAGTCCGTCTCACCCCTCACCCGCGAGCTCGTCGGCGAGTTTGCCGGCACCTTCATTCTGATCATCTTCGGCACCGCCTCGGTGGCGCAGATGGTCGTGTCCGGCGGCGACGCCGGCGACTGGGCCACCCTGACCTGGGGCTGGGTCGCCGGTCTGATCATGGGCATCTACGTGGCCGGCCGCCTCGGCGCGGGCCACCTGAACCCGGCGGTCACGATCGCCATGGCGGTCTACCGCAACCTGCCCTGGCGCAGCGTCCTGCCCTACATCGCCGCGCAGTTCCTCGGGGCGTTCCTCGCCGCGCTGGTCACCCGCGCGGTCTACAACTCGGGCATCGTCGCGGTCGACCCGGGCCTGACCTCCGCGTCGCAGACGATCTTCTCGACGCTGCCGAACCACGGCGTCGGCACCGCGTTCTTCGACCAGGTCGTCGGCACCGCACTGCTCGTGTTCGTGCTGTTCGCGCTGATCGCGACCCTGCAGGGCGCGGCGGGCCAGCTGCTCCCGCTCATGGTCGGCCTCCTGCTGCTGGGCATCGGCTTCGCCTGGGGCACCAACGCCGGCTACGCGATCAACCCCGCCCGCGACTTCGGCCCGCGCCTGGCCCAGTGGCTCACCGGCTACGACGGCGCCTGGGGCACCGCCGACGGCACGCCCTACTGGTGGCTGCCCATCGTCGCGCCGATCATCGGCGCCCTCGTCGGCGGCGGCCTCTACATCCTGCTCATCGAGCGCCTCGAGGTGCCCGCCGAGCTCGACTCGCCGGCGCCGGCCCCGACGCCCGAGTCCGCCGAGGCCGGCGTCAACGCCGACCCCCGCCACCCCGCCACCCCGGCCGACGTCGTGCTGACCTCGACCGACGGCGCGAAGGAGAAGACATCGTGACCAGCACAGACCTCACCGCCGCGGACTACCCGCTGTCGGTCAACCGCCCGGACCTGTTGCACACGCCCACCGGCAAGAGCCTCGACGACCTGACGATGGACGCGGTCGTCGCCGGGGACATCACCGCCGAGGACCTGCGCATCAGCCCGGACACCCTGAAGCTGCAGGGCCGGCTGGCCGCCGCGGCCGGCCGGCGCCAGCTCGCCGACAACTTCACCCGCGCCTCGGAGATGACCGCCATCCCCGACGCCGAGGTGCTCGACATGTACAACGCGCTGCGCCCCAACGCGTCGAGCGCGGCCCAGCTCGAGGAGCTCGCGTCCCGGCTGGAGGACACCTACTCCGCCACCACGTGCGCCGCCCTCGTCCGCGAGGCCGCGCAGGTCTACGCGGCCCGCAACCTGCTCGCCGAGGAGGCCTGAGATGACCGCGGTGGCACCCCGCTCGGACAGCACCGTCCGGACGTCCAAGCGCACCGAGATCCTCGAGGCCCGTCCGGTCAACCTGGACGGCTTCGTCGAGGAGTGGCCCGAGAAGGGCCTCGTCGCGATGGAGTCCGACTTCGACCCGCAGCCCAGCGTGCGCGTCGAGGACGGCCGGATCGTCGAGCTCGACGGCCGGACGCGCGACCAGTTCGACTTCATGGACACGTTCATCGCCGACCACGCGATCGACGTCGACACCTGCGAGGCCGCGATGGCGACCGAGTCGGTGGAGATCGCGCGCATGATCGTCGACCCGCGGACCTCCCGCGCCGACGTGGTCGCGCTCGGCCGCGGCCTCACGCCCGCCAAGATCCTCGACGTCGTCAAGCTGATGAACGTCGTCGAGATCATGATGGGCATCCAGAAGACCCGCTCGCGGAGGACCCCGGCCAACCAGGCCCACTCGACGAGCGCCAAGGACAACCCGATCCAGGTCGCGGCCGACGCGGCCGAGGGAGCGGTGCGCGGGTTCGCCGAGCTCGAGACCACCCTGGGCGTCGTGCGCTACGCGCCGCTGGTGGCGATCGGCCTGCAGGTCGGCGGCCAGGTCGGGCGCGGCGGCACGCTCACCCAGTGCGCGCTGGAGGAGGCCACCGAGCTCGACCTCGGCATGCGCGGCATCACCGCCTACGCCGAGACGATCTCGATCTACGGCACCGAGTCGGTGTTCGTCGACGGCGACGACACGCCCTGGTCGAAGGCGTTCCTGGCCTCGGCCTACGCCTCCCGCGGCATCAAGATGCGCTTCACCTCGGGCACCGGCTCCGAGGTGCAGATGGGCAACGCCGAGGGCCGCTCCATGCTGTACCTGGAGATCCGCTGCATCCTCATGGCCAAGGGTGCGGGGGTGCAGGGCCTGCAGAACGGGTCGATCTCGTGCATCGGCGTGCCCGGCGCGGTGCCCGGCGGCATCCGCGCGGTGGCGGCGGAGAACCTCGTCGCCAGCTGGATGGACCTCGAGTGCGCCTCGGGCAACGACCAGTCGTTCTCGCACTCGCCGATGCGCCGCACCAGCCGGCTGCTGCCGCAGATGCTGCCCGGCACCGACTTCGTGTGCTCCGGGTACTCGGCCGTGCCGAACAAGGACAACATGTTCGCCGGCTCGAACCTCGAGACCGACGACTACGACGACTGGAACGTCATCCAGCGCGACATGCAGGTCGACGGCGGCCTGCGCCACGTGCGCGAGGACGTCATCCTGCAGGTCCGCAACAAGGCCGCCCGCGCCATGCAGGCGCTGTTCGCGGAGCTCGACCTCCCGGCGATCACCGACGAGGAGGTGGAGGCCGCGACCTACGCGGACTCCAGCGACGACTACCCCGACCGCGACGTGCTCGCCGATCTCGAGGGCGCCCGCTCCGTCATGGAGCGGGGCATCACCGGCATCGACCTGGTGCGCTACCTCGAGCGCTCCGGGTTCGGCGACGTCGCCGAGAACTACCTCAAGGTCCTGCGCCAGCGCGTCTCCGGCGACCTGCTGCAGACCGCCGCCGTGCTCGACGCCGGCTTCGTCCCGCGGGCGGCGATCAACGACGCCAACGACTACGCCGGCCCCGGCACCGGCTACCGCCTGACCGGCGAGCGGTGGGAAGAGCTCAAGAAGCTCCGCCACGTCACCTCCGCCGAGAACCCCGAGGAGGAGGTCGTATGACCACGACCGAGTCGGTCCGCACGCTCTCGCTGAACGAGATCGGGCCCGCCGAGCGCGGCACCCGTCCCGACGAGGTCGTCATCGCGCTGTCGCCGGCGTTCGGCGACCCCTTCACCAAGACGATCGTCGACGTGCCGCACGCCGAGGTGATCCGCCAGCTCCTGGCGGGCATCGAGGAGCGCGGCGGCTCGGCCCGGGTCATCAAGGTCTACAAGACCGCGGACCTGGCGGCGATCGCGCACTTCGGGGCCAAGCTGTCGGGCTCGGGCATCGCGGTGGGCGTGCTGTCGCGCGGCACCACGGTGCTCCACCAGCGCGACCTGGCGCGGCTGAGCAACCTCGAGCTGTTCCCGCAGGCGCCGTTGCTCGACGCCGAGGTGTTCCGCATGATCGGGGCGAACGCCGCGCAGTACGCGCAGGGGCAGTCGCCCCGACCGGTGCCGACGCGCAACGACCAGATGGCCCGCCCGCGCTGGCAGGCCAAGGCGGCGCTGCTGCACCTCAAGGAGTTCGACTGCATCGACAAGGAGCGCAACGCGGTCGAGGTCGAACCGGTGATCACCAAGGTCGACTAGCGGTCCCGTGGGGGAGCGAGGGTCGCCTCCGCTGCGCGGGACGCAGCGAGGGCGACCCTCGCTCCTCGTCGGGAGCCGGCGGTCGTCACGGGAGCGAGAAGGGACAGGCGTGTCGCTGGTCATCGGCGTCGACATCGGCAACTCCACCACCGAGGCGTGCATCGCCGAGGTGGGCGACGGCGTCGAGCGCCTCGCCTCGTCGCTCACGGCGACGACGGGCGTGAAGGGCACCCCGGCGAACACCGCCGGGGCCGTCACGGCCGTCCGGCGTGCCCTCGAGGCCGCCGGGCGCCCGTCGGACGCGCTGGCGACGGTGCTGCTCAACGAGGCCACGCCCGTGATCAGCGGCCTCGCCATGGAGACGATCACCGAGACGATCATCACCGAGTCCACGATGATCGGGCACAACCCCGACACCCCGGGCGGCGAGGGGCTCGGTGTCGGCACGACGGTGACCCTCGAGTCGCTCGGCGAGGTCGAGCCGGGCACGCCCGCGGTCGTCGTGGTCGGCGCGGGCGCGGACTTCGACGACGTCGCGGGCGCGCTGAACCGCGCGCTCGGGCATGGCGTCGACGTCGTCGCCGCGGTGATGCACGGTGACGACGCGGTGCTCGTCGTCAACCGGCTCTCCCGGCGCATCCCGGTGGTCGACGAGGTGTCGGCGGTCGACCGGGTACCGCTCGGGATGCTCGCGGCGGTGGAGGTCGCGCCGCCCGGGCGGACGATCCGCACGCTGTCGGACTCCTACGGGCTCGCCTCGACCTTCGACCTGGACGCCGAGCAGACCCGCCAGGTCTCCCCGGTGGCCCGCGCGCTGTCGGGCAACCGGTCCGCGGTCGTCGTGCGCACGCCCGCCGGCGACGTCACCGACCGGCGCATCCCGGTCGGCACGCTGACGCTCACCGGCACGGGGCGCACGCTCGACGTCGATGTCGACGGCGGCGCGGACGCGATCATGGAGGCGATCGGGCGGGTCGCCCCGCTCACCGACGTGCACGGCGAGGCGGGCACGCACGTCGGCGGGATGCTCGCGACCGTGCGCGACACGATGACCGACGTGACCGGGCAGCCGTCCTCGGAGATCCGCATCCGCGACGTGCTCGCCGTCGACACCCTGGTCCCGGCCACGGTCCGCGGCGGGCTCGCCGGCGAGGTGTCGAAGGAGAACGCCGTCGCGCTCGCGGCGATGGTGCGCACCAGCCGCAGCCGCATGCAGGCCGTCGCCGACGCGCTGTCCGACGAGCTCGGCTGCGAGGCGGTCATCGGCGGCGTCGAGGGCGAGGTGGCGGTGCGCGGGGCGCTGACGACGCCGGGGTCGTCGGTGCCGATCGCGATCATCGACATGGGCGGCGGGTCCACCGACGCGGCGCTGCTCGACCGCGACGGCGCGGTGTCGGCGGTGCACGTGGCGGGCGCGGGCGAGCTCGTCACCAAGCTGATCGACTCCGAGCTGGGCCTGGAGGACCGCGAGGCCGCCGAGTCGGTCAAGCGCCACCCGCTGGCCAAGGTCGAGAGCTTCTTCCACGTGCGCCACGAGGACGGCACGGTGCAGTTCTTCACCGAGCCGCTGCCCCCGCACGTGTTCGCCAAGGTCGTCACCGTGACCCCCGACGGGCTCGCGGCGGTACCGGTGCGCGGCTCGCTGGAGTCGGTGCGTGCCGTGCGTCGGGAGGCGAAGCGGCGGGTGTTCGTCGTCAACGCCCTGCGGGCGCTGGTGCAGGTGGCGCCGCAGGGCTCGCTGCGCCTGCTCGGCTCGGTGGTGCTGCTGGGCGGGTCGGCGCTGGACTTCGAGATCCCCGGCATGGTCGCCGACGCCCTCGCGCCCTACGGCGTGGTGTGCGGCATCGGCAACGTCCACGGCACCGAGGGCCCGCGCAACGCGGTGGCCGCCGGGCTGGTCGACGCGCACGCGGGCACCGCGGCCGGGCCGGAGAAGGTCGCATCGTGACCAGCCCGCTGTCCGGGGTGTCGGCGTCGGGCGGTCCCGGCTGCCACGGGCGCATCGACCGCGCCGACGATCCGGCACTGCCGCCCGCGGTGCTCGTCGCGGTGCACGACGACGCCCCGGACGAGGTGGTGCGCGAGGTGTGCGCGGGCGCCGAGGAGCAGGGCGTCCCGACCGCGCTGCTCGGCTCCGCGGCCACGGGCGCCGACGCCGCCGGGCGCCACGCCGCGTCGGAGTCGCGCCTCGAGGTCGGGGTGGGCGTCGGCGTCGACGGGGCCGTCGTCGTCCGGCACGCGCTCGTGCCCCATGCGGTGCTGACGCTGCACGCAGGAGCGCCGACCCCTCACCTGCGCGTGCTCGGGGGCGACGCCGCCCGGATCGTCGCGGGGCTGCCGCTGCGGATGGTGCCGGGCACGGGATGACCGCGTTACTGGCTGGTATCTCTCGCCAGACGAGAGATACCAGCCAGTAACCGCTCCTCGTCAGGCGATCGTGCGCTCCTCGCCCGCCTCCTCGCCCGCCACGTCGAGCGCCTCGCGCAGCGCGCTCCGCCCGGTCTCGATGCCGCGACGCAGGACGTCCGGGTCGGTCTCGAGCGGGTTGATGGTGTCCGCGCCCCTCGGCGGGCGGACCTCGAACAGGTAGGGCTCCTCGCCCGGCGACGCGGTGGCGTGGGCGAGGCGGGAGTCGTCGGCGCGGCGGTTCTCCAGCCGCGACCCGATGACCTGCACGAGGCCCGGCACGTTCACCGCGCCCAGCCGCGACACCAGGGCGCGCTCGAGGCGGGTCACGTCGATGGCGGTCTGGTCGGCGCGGCGGGTGCGCAGCACGAGCACGTGCGTGGCGCCCTGGGCGAGCGCGGTGCGGAACGGGATGGGCTCGGCGACGGCGGCGTCGACGTAGCGCCGGCCGTCGATCTCGACGGGCAGGCCGGCGAGCACCGGCACCGCGGCGCTCGCGCGCAGGGCCAGCTGCAGCGACGCCTTGTCGACGAGGGTGTCGTGGAGGTCGACGGCCTCGCCGGTCTCGACGTCGGTGGCGATGGGGTGCAGGGGGACGTCGGCGTCGAGGACCTGCTGCCAGTCGAACGGCACGACCTCCTCGCCGACCGTGTTGATCAGGTACTCGACGTCGACCACCGGCTGGCCGCGCAGCCCGCGCCCGGGCCGGGTGACGCGCTCCATGAGCCCGGGGCGGTACCAGCCGGCGCAGCAGTGCGCGGCCTGCGCGCCGACCAGCCAGCTGCCCGCGAGCGCGCCCGCCGAGGAGCCGTAGACCGCGTCGAAGCACTCGGCGAGCCCGAGCTCCTCGAGGGCCAGGACCATGCCGCTGGAGTACGTCGCGCGGCTCCCGCCGCCCTCGACGGCCAGGGCGACGCGGTGGGGGTCGGTACGGGTGCTCGGCAGGGTGCCCTCGGCGCGACGAGCCGCGAGGACGTCCAGGACCGGATGAGCGCGCACCCGGGCATCATGCCCGCTTCACAAGTCGATCGTCCGAACGGCCCATGTGAGCGCTCTCCCGCGTTATGGGGCCGGAAAGCACTCACATGGGGGACCGGCGCTCCAGCACGACGCGGTCGATCTCGCGGCCGGTGTCGGTGGTCGCGCGGACGGTCAGGGTGGTGCGGCCCGGTCCCGGCGCCACGTCGACGGTGACGTACGCGTAGTCGAGGTAGCGCGCCTGCGACCAGTCGATCTGCTCGGGCTGCTGCGCGTCCTCGCCCAGCGCGACGTAGCTCGCCACCGTCGTCCCGCTGTCCGGGCCCGGGTGGCCGCGATAGCGGTCGGTCTCGCCGGGCTGCCAGCTGTAGCGGGGCCGCCCGCCCGACCCGACGCACAGGTACGTCGTGCCGTCGGTCTCCGGGCGCACGGTCGCCCCGTCGGGTGCGCGCACGGCCGCGCGGCCGCGCCGGATCGGGTCGGTGCGCTCGTACTGGTGGTTGTGGCCCTGCAGCACGAGGTCGACGGCGAACTCGTCGCACAGCGGCGCGACCGCCGCGCGCACCCCGGCGTCCGAGGCGTGCGCGCGCGACGTCGCGAACGCGCAGTGGTGGAAGAACAGCACGACCCAGTCGACGCCCGGGTCGGCGCGCAGCGCGGTCAGCGTGTCGCGCAACCACGCCGTCTGGCGCCCGCCCGAGTAGCCGGCGTTGGTCGGGATCTCCGTCGACAGGTCGTTGGCGTCGACGCTGACGACGCCGACCGTGCCGTAGCGGAACGCGTACACCGACGGGCACCCCGCCGGCCCGTTGCCCGGCAGGTCCAGGCGCGCCGCGTGCCCGCCGTAGCCGTGGCTCGCGCCGCGGGCGCGGTTGTCGTCGTAGAGCGCCTCCATGTCGTGGTTGCCGGTGGCGAACATCCACGGGGTGGAGGCGGCGCTGCGCTCGATCAGCCCGAAGTACGTGGTCCACACCGTCGGGTCGAAGCTGTCGAACCCGCTGCCGCCGTCGCTGCGCTCCGGGAGCCCGTGGCCCGAGGGGTCGGCGTAGCAGATGTCGCCCGCGAGCAGGTGGAACGCCGGGCGCTGCGCCGCGACCCGGTCGACCAGCGCCGTCGAGGGCGTCATGGTCCGCCGGGTGTCGTCGGGCGTGTACTCGTTCGCGTACTCGTCGCGCCCGCTCGGCGGCGCCGTGTCGACGCCCTGGTCGGCGAACGCGGTGAAGCTCCACGGCTCGGTGGACCCCGGCGGCGGCGCCGTCGTGAACTCCGCCTCCGGGGTCGTCGATCCGTCCGGGAGCCGGAAGCGGTAGCGGTAGCGCTCGCCCGGCGCGAGGCCGTCGGCGCGCGCGTGCACGAAGAACTGCTCGCTGCCCCGGATCGCGCCGTCGGCCTGCGGCACCTGCGAGACGAGCCGGCGCACCTCCACCGGCAGCGTCGTGCCGAACGCGCCGTCGTGGCCCAGGTCGACGACCACCGGCCCGGCCGGCGGCGCCGCGGTCAGCTCGCCCGCGAACGCCACCTGGCGCTGCGGGTCGGCGCCGAACGCGAGGTGCCGTCCCACCACCGACACCGGTGCCTGCGCCGCCTGCGCGCACGCCGCGAGCGTCCACGGCGCCGACGCCAGCCCCATCGCCGCGACGACCCCGGCGCCGCCGCGCAGGGCGGTCCGCCGGCTCACCGGGTGGCGGCGCAGGTGGGCCGTCAGCCACTCGTGCTGCTCGCCCACCGACATCCGGGCGGCCAGGTCCGCGGGGACGCCGACGTCGGGGGCGCCGCCGGGCGGGGTGTGGGTCACGAGAGGGCAGGTTCGCCCCTCGCGGCGCGCGGGGCCAGCCCGGGCGGTGGGACGGGCCGCGCGCGGCGCCCCTCGGCGAGGCCCCCGACCTGATCGGCGAGACTGCGGGCGTGAGCCTCGCGACCGGGATCCTGCGGCGGGCGCTGCGCCTGCCCGCGCCGCGCACGCCCCGGGTGACGGTCGACCGCGACGTCGCGGTCCCGATGCCCGACGGCGTCGTGCTGCGCCACGACCTCTACCGGCCCACGGGCGTGCACCGCGGACCGGTCGTCATCGTCCGCAGTCCGTACGGCCGCGCGGGCTGGGTGGGCACGGTGTTCGGGCGCCTCGTCGCGGAGCGCGGCCTGCAGGTCGTGGTGCAGTCGGTGCGCGGCACCGCGGACTCGCAGGGCCGGCTCGCGCCGTTCGACGAGGCCGACGACGGCGCCGCCACCGTGACCTGGGTGCTCGACCAGCCCTGGTGCGACGGCCGCCTCGGCACGCTCGGGCCGAGCTACCTGGGTCTGACGCAGTGGGCGCTCGCGCCGGCCGCGGGCCGCTCGCTGCGCGCGATGGGCACGCTGGTGACCGCGTCCTCGTTCCGCGACCAGACCTACGCCGGCGGCGCGTTCTCCCTGGACAACGCCCTGTCCTGGACCTCGATGATGCGCACGATGGCCGCCGGCCCCTTCGCGCGCTCGACGCGGCTGCTGCGCGGGCGCCGGACCCTCGTCGACGCCCTCGACGCCCTGCCCCTGCGCAGCGGCGACCACCACGCCACCGGCGGCGAGGTCGACTGGTACCAGGACTGGCTGCGCGAGTCGGCCCCGGACTCCGCCTACTGGGCGCGCCGCGACTACACCCGCGGCGTCGCCGAGGTCGCCCGCGCCGACGTCGCGGTGACGATGCTGGGCGGCTGGCAGGACATCTTCCTGCCCTGGCAGCTCGCCGACCACGCCGCGCTGCGCGCCGCCGGCGCCCGCCCGCGCCTGGTCGTCGGCCCGTGGGTGCACACGTCGGGACCGGGCCTGGCCGCCGGGCTGCGCGAGGCCCTCGCCGCGTTCGAGCGCGCCTTCGACGGCACCCACGGCAGCGGCGGCGTGGCCGCGGCCACCACCGAGGAGGCGCCGGTCGCCGTGACGCTCTCGGGCGACGGCGGCACCCGTCACCTCACCGACTGGCCCCCGCCCGACGCCGCCCGGCGCACCTGGTACCTGCGCGCCGACCACTCGCTGTCGGTGCAGCCGCCGCCCGACCGCACCGGCGGCGCCGTGCACTGGCCCGGCACCCGGGTCGACTACGACCCCGCCGACCCCACGCCCGCCGTCGGCGGCCCGATCCTCACCGGGAAGTCGGGGCCGCGCGACCAGTCCGCGCTCGAGGCCCGCCCCGACGTGGCCGTGTTCACCTCGGACGTGCTGCCCGAGGACCTCGTCGCGCTGGGCCCCGTGTCGGCGACCGTGCACCTGCGCGCGGCGACCGAGCACCTCGACGTGTTCGTCCGGGTGTGTGATGTCGATCCGCGGGGCCGCTCGGTCAACGTCACCGACGGCCTCGTGCGCCTCTCGCCCGGCGCGCCCGCCACCGCCGCGGACGGCACCCGGGCGGCGACCGTCGAGCTGTGGCCCACCGGGCACCGCTTCGCCGCCGGGCACCGGCTCCGGCTGCAGGTCAGCGGGGGTGCGCACCCGCGGTTCGCCCGCCACCCCGGCACCGGCGACCCGCTCGGAGAGGCCAGCACGCTCGTGCCCCAGCCGCGGGAGGTGCTCCACGACGCCGCGCACCCCACGGCCGTGACGCTCGCAGTGGAGGCGCGGCACTGACGGGTCGGTGAGCGGCGCCCGCGCCTCCCCCGCGTGACCCAGGTCACACCGCCCGTCGGGTGCCGCGGGCACTTGGTCGACGTCACCTCCGTCGCGGGTGGAGAGCGCGCCTGGAACGCCGATCCTGGGGGCATGGCCGTCCTGCCCACCGAGCGGGTCGGCGCGGCGTCCGCCCCTCCGGGCCGGACCCCCGCGCCGGCGCCCGCAGGTCCCACCCCGGCGTCGCCGTCCGCGGCGACCGGCGGTGCCACGCGCCCGCGTCCCGTGCACGGCGTGCGCACCTCCGACGGGGTGCCGCTGCACGTCGAGATCCGGGGCCACCAGGGACCGATCGTGGTGCTCAGCCACGGGTTCACCGTCGACTCCGACGAGTGGTCCCCGCAGATCGCGGCGCTCGCCCATCGCGCGCGGGTCGTCACGTGGGACCAGCGCGGCCACGGGCGCTCGGGCTGGGGCGACCCCGCGAACGCCACGATCGACCAGCTCGGGCAGGACCTCGCCGCCGTCGTCGACGCCGTCTCCCCCTGCGGGCGCGTCGTGCTCGGCGGCCACTCGATGGGAGGGATGACCGTCCTCGCGCTGGCCCGCCAGCACCCGGAGTGGTTCGGGACGCGCGTGGCGGGAGTGTTCCTCGTCGCCACCTCGGCGGGTCAGCTCGTCTCGGACGGCCCGCTCGGCGTCCTGCACGCCGCCGCGCGCCGGGCCGGCGTGCTGCCCGCGGTGCTCGAGGGCGCCCGCCGCGCCGCGCCGATCGCCGACACCCTGCCGTGGCGCGACTCCGTCGTCGGGCGCTGGCTGGTGCGGCGTCTCGCGTTCACCCCGGACGCGACCGACGACGAGGTGCGCCGCCTGCAGGCGGTCACCGAGAGCCTGCCGCTGCCGGTCAGCTCGGCGTTCGCGCTGTCGCTGCTCGCCCACGACGAGTCCGAGTCGCTGCCGGCGCTGGCGCGGGTGCCGACGACGGTCGTCGCGGCCACCGGCGACCGTCTCACCCCGGCCGCCCACGGGCAGCGGATCGCCGAGGCCCTCGGCCCGCGGGCGCGGCTGGTGCTGGTGGAGGACGCCGGGCACGCCGTCAACCAGACCCACCACGAGGTCGTGGACGCCGCGCTGCTGGACCTCGTCGACGGGTTGCGTCACCGCTGAACCCACCGGGGCGCCCGGAGAGGTGTGACATCCGGCGACACGGGGCACAGACAGAAAGCGAAGGAACTCCGGTTCAGACACAAGCCGGGTCAGCTCACACATCACGAGCCCCCGCCCGACCCGTCTGAGCACGGTCCGGTGTCCGGGGCCCCGTCACGGGGGTGACCGATGGCCGGCCGCAGCAGCGATTACGACGAGTACGTCCCGCTCCTCAAGGAGTACGCCGACCTGTCCGACGACGACCCGCGCCGCGAACGCGTGCGCGAGAAGCTCGTCGTCGGCTTCCTGCCCGTCGCGCGCAACATCGCACGACGGTTCGCCCGGCGCGGCGAACCGACCGACGACCTCGAGCAGGTCGCCTCCCTCGGGCTGCTCCACGCGCTCGACCGCTTCGACCCGGGGCGCGAGCGCGACTTCCTCTCCTACGCCGTCCCGACGATCATGGGTGAGGTCCGACGTCACTTCCGTGACTCGGCCTGGTCGGTGCGCACGCCGCGCAGCGTCAAAGATCGCTACGTCGCGGTCGGTTCGGCGACCGCCGCGATGTCGCAGCGGCTCGGCCGGGCCCCGACGGCCGCCGAGCTCGCCGAGCACCTCGGCATGAGCCGCGACGACGTGGCCGAGGCGGTCGCCGCCCACGGCTCCTACCAGCCGGCCTCGCTCGACGAGTCGCTCGGCGAGGGCGACGACTCCGCGCTGGTCGACATCCTCGGCGTGATGGACGGCGAGCTCGACCGCGTCGAGGTCCGTGCGCTGGTCGGCGACCTGGTCCGCGACCTGCCCGAGCGCGAGCGCACGATGCTCGCGCTGCGGTTCGTGCACGAGAAGACCCAGGCCGAGATCGCCGCGGTGCTGTGCATCTCGCAGATGCACGTCTCCCGGCTGCTCTCGCGCACGCTCGCCGCGCTGCGCGAGCAGATCGAGCGCGAGACCGCCGCCGACGAGCAGCTCGTGGCGGTCTGACCGCGCCGGTGACCTCCTCGGTGCCCGCCCGCCCCGCCCTGTCCGCGTGGGTCGGGCGGGCGGCGTCGCGTCTGCGCGGGGGAGCGTGGCGGATCGCCCTCGCGGGCGACCACCGCCACCGTCGCCTGGGTGCTCGCCCAGCACCTGCTCCGGCAGCCCGCGCCGATCTTCGCCCCGATCGCCGCGGTCGTCTGCCTCACCGACGACCCCGGCAAGCGCGGGCGCCGCGCCCTGCGCCTGCTGGCCGGGGTGTGCGTGGGCGTCGCCGTCGGCGAGCTCGCCACGCGCGTCACCGGCAGCGGGTGGCTGCAGGTCGGCACGGCCGTCGCGGCCGGCATGCTCGTCGTGGCGCTGGGCAGCATCAACTCGCTGACCCTGCTGCAGGCCGGCATCGCCGCGCTGCTCGTCGTCGGCCTCGCGTCGCCCGCGACCGGGTGGACGCGGCTGCTGAGCGCGGTGATCGGCGGGGTGCTCGCGCTGGTCGTCAGCCAGGTGCTGGTCTCGCCCAGCCCGGTGCGGCTGCTCGTGGGCGCGGCGCGGGAGGCGTTGCGCGGGCCCGCCGAGGCGCTCGGCGAGGTGGCCGCGGCCCTGCGGGAGGGCTCGGCGGCGCGGGCCGAGGACGCCGTGACGGCGCTGCGCGGCGGGCAGGCCCCGCTTGCGACGTTCCTCGACACCAGCGAGACCGCGGGGTCCCTGGCGTCCACGACCGTGCGCGGTCGGCGGGAGCGGGCGCGGGTCGCCGTGCTGCGCCGCCGGCTCGCGGGGGTCGAGTACGTGCACGCGAGCACGGTGCTGCTGGCGCGCACGGCGGTGGAGGTGCGCGCCGCGGGCGCGTCGGTGCCGGCGCACCTCGCGGACGGGGTCGACGAGCTGGCCGCCGCGGTGCGCGCGGTGGCCGCCGACCCGGGCGCGCCCGACCCGCGCGCCGACGACCTTGGCGGCCCGCGCCCGACCCACGAGATCGCCGACGAGCTCGCCGCCACCCGCCCCGGCGGCCTCGCCGACCGCGACGCCCAGCTCGCGGCGCAGCTGCACGTGCTCGCCCGCGACGTCGCCGCGCTCGTCGACCACTCGGGGACGCGCGCCACCACATGAGCACTTTCCGGGCCTATGGGCCCGGAAAGTGCTCCCACAGCCGGTGTCGTTTGTGCGGGGAGCGCGGCGGACACCTCCTCGGCATGGCGCCACCACTGCCCGCCCACGAGCTCTCGCCGTGGCACGACCCCGAGCACGCCGAGGAGCCCGACACCTACCCGGCGCTGCACGGTGACGCGCGCGTCGACGTCGCGGTGATCGGCGGCGGGATCACCGGGCTGACGACGGCGGTGCTGCTCGCCCGCGAGGGGCTGCACGTGGCGCTGGTGGAGGGCCGGCGGATCGGGGCGGTCGCCAGCGGCAACACCACCGCCAAGATCTCGCTGTTGCAGGGCACGCGGACGGCGACGCTCGACGCGCGGCACTCCGCCGACACCGTCGACGCCTACGTCGCGGCGCACCGCGCCGGGTTCGACTGGCTGCTCGACCGCGCCCGGCGGGCCGACTGCGACCTCGAGCGCCGCGACGCCGTCACGTTCGCGACGTCCGGGCGCTCCTCGGCGGGCGCGGACGCCGTGCGGCGCGAGGCCGCGGTGCTGCGCCGGGCCGGGCTGCCCGTCGGGCTGGGCACCGACGTCGGCCTGCCGTTCGCGGTCTCGGAGGCCGTGACGCTCGCGGACCAGGCGCAGTTCGACCCCATGCCCTACCTCGCCGACCTCGCCCAGGAGCTGCACGAGGGCGGCCACCGGATCCACGAGAACACGCGCGTGCGCAGCGTCTCGCTGCTGGGCGCGCCGCGGGTGCGCACCGAGCACGGGGAGATCCGGGCCGAGCGGGTCGTGCTCGCCACCGGGATCCCGGTGCTCGACCGCGGGCTGTACTTCGCCCGGGTGGAACCGTCGCGCTCGTACGCGCAGGCGGTGCGGGTCGAGGGCGAGCTGCCCGAGGCGATGTACCTCTCGGTCGACGAGCCCACGGTGTCGCTGCGGACCGCGGTGATCGAAGGCGAGCGGCGCCTGCTCACCGGCGGGTTCGGGCACCGCGTCGGGGCGAGCACGCCGACGTCGTCGCACGAGCGGGCCCTCGCCGACTGGGCCGCCCGGCGCTTCGCGGTCCGCGAGATCACCCACCGCTGGTCGGCGCAGGACTACCTGCCCGAGGACGGCCTGCCGTTCGTCGGCCCGATGCGCTGGCAGCCGCGCCTCCTCGTGGCGACGGGCTTCGCGAAGTGGGGCATGACCGGCGGGACCGCGGCCGCGCTGGCGCTGCGCGACCACGTCGTCGGGCGCGCGAACCCCTGGTCGCACGCGCTGCGCGCCGACCGTGCCCCCACCGCCTCCGCGCTGCCGACCCTGGCGCGCGCGAACGGCGAGGTGGGCCGCTACCTCGCCACGGGGTGGGCGCGCCCGCACCTGCCCACCGACACCCCGCTGGCCGAGGGCGAGGGACTCGTCGAGACCACCACGCGCGGGAAGATCGCGCGCTGCCGCGTCGGCGGCGTGGAGCACGAGCGCGGTGCGGTGTGCCCGCACCTGGGCGGGATCGTGGCGTGGAACGACGCCGCGCAGAGCTGGGACTGCCCGCTGCACGGCTCGCGCTTCGCCCCCGACGGCGAGGTGCTGGAGGGCCCGGCGACCGCGGGCATGGCCGACCCGCCCGGCCTCGCCCGCGTCGTGGCTCCCCGCGCCTGATCCGTTCTACGAGCAGTGCGGCTTTGCTGGCGATCCTGTTCAGCACGCCGACAGGGCCAGGATCGCCACACGCCCGCTCGCACGACACGCCGGGGTGCGGGGTGTTCCAGCGTGGCGGCCACGCTGGCGTCCAACGTCAGGAAACCTCCCACGATCAGTCGGACGGCCGGCTCCGGTCGGTGTGGCGGGACCGCCGCGGCCGCTGCTCGCGGAGCAGACGCTCCTCGGGGAGCGGGCGGGGTCGCGCCGGGCGCTCGGCGGGTGGCGGCCCGCGCCGGTCCTGCGCGGGCTGCGGAGCGGGATCGTCGGCGTCGTCCGGCCGGGGCGTCCCGTCGAGCGGCTCCGTCGACGGGCTCTCCACCCGCCCCCGCCGTGCCCACCAGTGACGCATGGCCTCCTCCTCCCACCGTCGCCGACCTGCGACGACAGGTCGGGACGCTACGGAGCAGGGGTACGGACCGAGAGGGGGAGAACCACCAGGTCGACGGGGGGAGTCCCCCGACGTTCGGGGCCGTCCAGACGGGTGATCGTGGTGGATTTCCTGACGTTCAACGTCAGCGTGGCCGCCAGGCTGACAACCACCCCGCACCCCGGCGCCACCCGGCGCACGTCACTCCGGCCCGTCGCCGGTGCGATCGCGCCCGGGGCGACGGCCCGTGAGGTCGACGACCGCGCGCTGGGCGGCGTTGAGCAGCGCGCCCTCCACGCTCCAGCCCGCGCGCACCTCGCCCGAGGCGCCGGGCAGGCGCTGGGTGGCGTCGCGGTGCACCGCGGACATCAGCTCCAGCGCCGCCGACCCCGGCGGGTGGCGGTCGGAGTGCGGCGACAGCGCGCCCGGGTCGTCGCGGATCTCCTCGAGCGCATCGGCCAGGTGGTCGAGCAGGTCGGCGAACGATCCGACGAACAGCGGGTCGAGCTCGGCCTGGTCCTGCTCGTCCTCCGCCGCCTCCTCCGCGGCGTCCACCACGGCCTCGCACAGGTCGTGCACGTGCGCGGCCACCTCCACCACCGCGTCGGCGGCGGGCACGAGGACCGCGGTCGGCGACGGGGTCCGCAGGCGCCGGCGCAGCGGGTTGAGGCGCAGGCTCTCGCGGGCCCAGGCGACGCTGTCGCGCGCGCGGCGGGCCTCGCCGTCGAGGCCGCGGGCGCGCTGCCGCCAGTCGTGGGCGAGGTCGGAGCGGGCCTCCTGGTCCTCCCGCAGCGAGGCGGCCATGCCCCGCAGCAGGTCGGCGATGCGCGCGGTGACACCGGCGAGCGCCGCGCTCGCGTCGCGCTGGTACACCGGCGGCAGCACCAGCATGTTGACCACGACGCCCACCGCGGCGCCGACGCCGATCTCGGCGAGGCGCACGAGCGCCTCCACCGGCGAGCTCGCCGCCGGGCCGGACTGCCCCACGAGGATCAGTGCGGTCACCGCGACCCACTGCCCGTGCTCCCCGAAGACGCGCAGCCGCCCGAGCAGCAGCCCCACGAGCACGACGAGCACCAGCCCGAGCACCACCACCGAACCCGTCAGCACCGTCACCCCGAGCGCGAGCAGCACGCCCGTCGCCACCACCGCGAGCTGCTGCCCGGCGTCGCGCACCGAGCGGTACACCGTCACCTGGACCACGAGGAACACCGCCGCGTAGGGCGCGAGGAACGGCTGTGGGGCGTGCAGCACCCAGCGGGCCAGCAGCCAGGCAGCCCCGGCGGCGCCGGCGGCCTTGGCGGCCTGGATGACGGCCTCGCGTTCGGGGCCGCTCGCCCGCCCGGCGCGGGCGAGCAACCGTGCCGGGCGCAGGACCTGACGGCGTGCCCGGCGAGCGAGCGTGCGCGGAGAAGGCGCCATGGGGCACGGTGTTCCCACCCGCGCCACGGGCGCGAAACGATCGGCGGACGACGGAACACACGACGATGCGGTGAGGTGCACCGATGAGCCCGGGGAGCGACACCGAGACCGACACCGAGGAGGAGCTCCCCACCTCCCTCGAGGACGCCGCCGACCTGCTCTACGGCATCGGGCGCGAGGAGTTCATCCCGGTCCGCGACGCGATGGTCAAGGACGTGCGTGCCCGCGACCGCGACCTCGCCAAGGAGATCGCGGCGCTGCGCAAGCCGTCCGTGGCCGCGTGGGTCGCCAACCGCCTGGCCCGCGAGTACCCCGAGGAGGTCGAGGCGCTCGAGGAGCTCGGGGGGTCGCTGCGCGAGGCGCAGGAGAAGCTCGAGGGCGACGCGCTGCGCCAGCTCTCCCGCCAGCGCCACGGGCTCATCAACGCGCTGGTCGAGCGGGGCCGGCGCATCGCCCGCGAGGAGGCCGTGCGCCTCGGCGACCCCGCGATCCGCGAGCTGGAGCGCACCATCGGCGCCGCGCTCGCCGACCCGGCGGCGGCCCGGGCGCTGGCGGGCGGCCAGCTCGCGGGCGGGATGGAGGCGGGCCCCGGTCTCGGCGACGGCGGGATCAGCGCGGCCCTCGGCGGCCCGGCGTCGGGGGCCCGGTCGGCCCGCCGCGACCGGCCCGCCCGCCCGACACGCGTCCGTCCCGACCGGCGCACGACCCGCCCCGCCCCACCGGTGGCGGACGAGGACGACGACACCGACGACACCGACGACATCCGGGACGACCAGGAGACCCGCGAGCGCGAGGACCGCGAGCGCGCCGAGCAGGAGGAACGCGAGCGCGCCGAGCGCGAGCGCCGGGAACGCGAGGAGCGCGAACGCGCCGAGCAGGCCGCCCGGGAGGCCCGCGAGCGCGCCGACGCCCTCGCCGAGCAGGCGCGCGAGGCCGCCGAGGCCGCCGAGACCGCGAGCGAGGAGGCCGAGGAGGCCGACGCAGGAGTCAGCGACCTGCGCGCCCGGCTCGACGCCGCCGAGGAGGCCCGGCGGGCCGCCTGGGAGCGCGCGGACACGGCGAGCCGCGAGCGCGACACCCGCCGCCGCGAGGCCGACCGCGCCCGCGAGGACGCCGACACCGCGGAGCGCCACGCGCGCACGATCGGCGCGCGGACCTGACGAGCCGCCCGCGAGGAGGCAGGCTCCGCACCATGAGTGCACCGGCGGGCGGCAGCGGCGGCGAGACCCCGAGCGGGCACGCCCCGCCGCTGGTCTACAAGCTGGGGCGCGAGGAGCTCGTGATCCGGCGTCGCTACGAGGTGCTGTCGATCGTCAACGACATCCTCGTCGGCCTGTGGTTCCTCATCGGCAGCATCCTGTTCTTCTCCGAGGAGACCACCTACGTGGGCACGTGGTTCTTCGTCATCGGCAGCGTCGAGCTGCTGATCCGCCCGGTGATCCGCTTCTCGCGGCGGGTGCACCTGCAGCGCGTGCCGATGGCCGGGGCCGTGCCGACCGACTACGGGCCCGACTTCTGAGCCGGTGAAGCCCGTCGCAGCGGGTTTGTCCGACCGGCGGGACCGGTGAAGCCTCCGCCGTGACCACCGATTCCCACGGCGTGGACGCGGTCGAGGAGGCCGCCGAGCACGCCGTGCACGAGGCCGCCGACCGCACCGTGCACGGCGGCGGCGACGCGCCCAGCCGCCTCGTGGAGGTCCTGGGGCGGGCGGGACTGGTCGCCTACGGCGCGGTGCACCTGCTCGTGGCCGCCCTCGGGCTGCGGCTCGCGTTCGGCGACGCGGCCGAGGTCGACCAGCAGGGCGCGGTCTCGGCGGTCGCCTCCGTCGGTGTCGCGGGCGTGGTCGTCCTGGTGCTGTTCGTCGCCGGGCTGGTGGCCTTCGCGGTCTGGCAGATCACCGCGACCGTCGCCGGGTTCCGCTGGGTGTCCGGCGGCGAGCGTTTCCGCAAGCGGGTGGGCGCCGCCGCCAAGGCGATCGCGGTGCTCGCGGTCGCGTTCGTCGCCGCGCGCACCGTCCTCGGCAGCTCCCCGAACGGGCGGGCCGGGCCGCAGAAGCTGGTGGCGTCGCTGCTGAGCCTGCCCGCCGGGAACCTGCTGGTCGGCGCGGTCGCGGTCACGGTCCTCGTCATCGCCGGCTCGATGATCTACACCGGGGCCGCCCGCACCTTCATGGGCGACCTCGTCGACGACCTGCCGACCTGGGCGCACCACGCCGGGGTGGTGCTCGGCGCGGTCGGCAACATCGCCCGCGCCGTCGCGTTCGGGGCGGTGGGGGTGCTGTTCGCCGTCGCGGCGCTGCGCGGTGACCCCGAGCGGGTCGGCGGGCTCGACCAGGCGCTGCGCTCGCTCGTGAGCCATTGGCAGGGCGTCACGCCCCTGGTCGCGATCTCGCTCGGCCTCGGGGCGTTCGGCCTCTACTGCATCCTCGACGCGCGGTACCGCCGCGCCTACTAGCCGGACGCCGCCGCGCGGGCCGCCAGCCGGCCGAGACGGCGCTCGGTGGGCCACTTGACGTGCGAGACCCAGCCGAGCTTCTCGAACAGCCAGATCGTGCGCGCCGAGATGTCGAGCTGCCCGCGCCCGACGCCGTGGCGGGCCGAGGTCGGGTCGGCGTGGTGCAGGTTGTGCCACGACTCGCCCATGCTCGGGATGGCCAGCAGCCAGACGTTGGTCGACCGGTCCCGCGCGCCCCAGGGGCGCTCGCCGACGAGGTGGCAGATCGAGTTGGTGGACCACGCGACGTGGTGGGTCAGACCGACCCGCACGAGGCTCGCCCAGAAGAACGCGGTCAGCGCGCCCCACCACGACCACGTCACCAGCCCGCCGATCAGCGGCGGGGCGGCGAGGCTCGCCACTGTCAGCCACGTGAACGAGCGGTGCACGAAGCGCATGTCCGGGTCGGCGAGCAGGTCCGGGGTGAAGCGCTGCTGGTTCGTCAGCGAGCGCTCGAAGATCCAGCCCATGTGCGCGTGCCAGAAGCCGCGCACCAGGGCCGCCGGCGAGGTGCCGAAGGCCCAGGGCGAGTGCGGGTCGCCCTCCTTGTCGGCGAACAGGTGGTGGCGGCGGTGATCGGCCACCCAGTGCCGGATCGGGCCCTGCACGGCCATGCTGCCCGCGACGCCCAGGGCGATCCGCAGCCCGCGCCGCGCCCGGAAGGCGCCGTGGGTGAAGTAGCGGTGGAAGCCGACGGTGACGCCGAGCATCGTCAGCACGTAGAAGCCGCCGGTCAGCCCGACGTCGAGCCAGGTCAGCCCCCAGCCCCACACCAGCGGGATCGCGGCGATCAGCGCGAGGAACGGCACGAACGCGAACACGTAGACCATCACGTGCGGGGCGATGTGGCGCTCGTGGTCGGAGAGGTCGCCCTGCGGCGCCGTGGGGCGCTCGGGAGCGGAGTCGACGGGGGAGACGACGGGGGTGTCGACGACGGGGTCGACAGGCGGGTCGGCGGGCGGAGAAGCCGGACCGGGCGTCATGCGGGGAAGCTCCCGAGGGGGCGGGCGGTCCTCGGCGACGGGCTCGTCGGCCAGAGGTTGAGGCAGAGGTTGAAGGCTGTGCGGTCCCACCCTGACACGGCGTGACGGAGCGGGGACCCTGCGGGCACGGACGGGCGGACGACCGCCGGGCGGGATTCGCCCGACGGTCGCTCGGCGCTCACCCGGACGACGCAGGCGGACGGCCTCATGCGCTCGCCCGTGTGACGAGGTCGTCGTCCTCGCTCAGCTCGGTGAACACCGGCGGGGCCATGTCGCCGCCCGAGGCCGTGTCCTTCTCCATCTCGGCGCGGAAGCGGGCGAGCGCGTCGGTGTCGTCGAAGGACAGCAGGACGACGACGCGGCCGTCGTCGGCGTGAAACACGCGGGCCTCGCGGCACTCGTGCGCGGGGCCGTCGTCGAGGGCGTCGCGGAACGCCTGGCGGAAGTGGTCGAACCCCTCGGTGGGGAAGTCGGCAAGGGCGTGCGCGCTCATCGGGCACCTCTTCGTGGTCGGGAACGACCCGGGGTGCCCGACGCGCGCCACCCCGCACTCGTGACTCAACTCGCGGGCACGCCCGGGTAGCCGGTGACGGCGAGCTCGAGGCGCCCCTCGCGCACCCGCGTCCGGAAGGTCGGCTGCGGCGCGGTGGCCGGCCCGTGCACCACCGAACCGTCCTCGAGGCGGAAGACGCTGCCGTGCCACGGGCACACCACGCACGGCGGGCCGTCGCCGTCGGTGACCTGCCCCTCGTGCAGCGGCGCCGAGGCGTGCGCGCAGCGGTCGGCCAGCGCGTGGATGTCCTCGCCGTGCCGGACGACGAGCACGCCGACGTCACCGACGATCCGCCGTGTCGGCTCGCCCTCGGGCAGCTCGGCGACGGTGCCGACGTCGGTCCAGTCGCCGGGGCCGATGTGCGGGTAGCCCTCGGCGTGGTTGGCGCCCATCGCCTGGTGGTAGGCCATATGGCCGCCCAGCGTGGCGCCCGCGGTGCCGACGGCCAGGGCCGCCCAGCCCCACAGCGCGCCGCGCAGGCTCCGTCCCCGCGCCCGGGCCGCCAGCGACGCCGCATAGCCCGCGAGCATCACGCCGTTCGCCGCCGCGTGGACCACGCCCACGCGCTGCTGCTCCTCGTGCCCGTCGGCGTAGTCGGCCCACCCCGCCGCCGCCGTCGGCACCGCCGAGACCAGACCGACGACGATGAGCGCGGTGGCCGGGCGCCGGGTGCGGGGCAGCACGTCGAGGATCCCGGCGGACGCAAAGCTGCCGATCGAGAGCTGGGCGAGCACCGGGTGCAGCGGGTGGCCCAGCCACACGCCGTGCAGCGCGTCCTTCACGTCCTGGCGCTTGAGCACCTTGTGGACGGCGTCGCGCAGCGGCGCCGCGACCTTGTCGAGGGCGGGCGACTGGGCGAGGCGGTCGATGTCGTCGAACGGGCGCACGGGAGACCTCCGGGACGTGGTGGTCCCCGGGTTTCGCCGATCACGGCCCCCGGGCAAACCCGACGGCTCACCGGCGGACGGAGGACCCGGAGTGACCGACCGGAGCGGACGCACCCGCGCGGACTACGAGCGCGGACTGCCCGACCACCACGACCCGACCGCCGGTTTCGGCGGCGCGGCCCCGACCTACAGCGCGCTGACCCTGCGCGCGGTGCTCGCGACGTTCGGGCTGCTGAGCTCGATCGCGGGCGTCGTCGTCTTCCTCGTCGTGCTCTACCTGCCCTGGGCCGCCGTCGCGTTCGGCGCCGTCGCGCTGGTCTGCCTCGTCGACCTCGTCTGGGTGCTCCACCGCAAGGCGCGCGGCGAGCCGGGTTAGGTCGCGTCGGCGGCCAGGCCGGGGACGGGGGTGACGACGCCCGCGGGCCGCCGCCGCGCGGACGGGGCGCCCAGGGCGCGGGAGATCCCGCGCGCCGAGGCCCGCACCGCGGGGACGATCATGCGTGGCTCCGCGCCCGCGCTGGGCACGACGACCGACAGCGACGCCACGACCCGCTCGTCCTCGCCGCGCACCGGGGCGGCGACCGACAGCGACAGCAGATCGACCATCCCGTCGCACACCGCCACGCCCTCGCGGCGGACCGCGGCGAGCGTGCGGCGCAGGACCTGGGGGTCGGTGATCGTGCGCGGGGTGAGCGCGGGGAGCGGGCCCGCGAGCACCTCCTCCTGCACGGGCGGCGGCGCGAACGCGAGCAGCACCTGGCCGACGCCGGTGGCGTTCAGGGGCATCCGCCCGCCCACGCGGCTGAACACGCGGACCGCCTCGGGGTGCGCGAGCCGTTCGACGTAGACGACCTCGTGCCCGTCGCGCACCGCGAGCTGCACGTTCTGGCGGGTCGCCTCGTAGAGGTCCTCGAGGTAGGGCATCGCGCGTTCCCGCAGGCCCAGGCTCCGCGGGGCGAGCGCGCCGACCTCCCAGAGCCGCAGCCCGATCCGGTAGCGCCCGTCCTCGCCGCGCTCGAGCGCGCCCCACGCGGCCAGCTCGCCGACCAGCCGGTGCGCGGTCGAGAGCGGCAGCCCCGCCGCGCGGGCGATGCCCGAGAGCGTCAGCGCCTCGGCGCCCGGGCCGAACGCGGAGAGGATGCCGAGCACGCGCTCGGTGACCGACGGTCCTGCTGGGCTCACCGTGCCTCCTTCCGGTCACCGGAAGCTCGATTCTGGCACGCCGGGCGGAGAAGGCACCCTGTCGCGGGTGAGCGCACCCCAGCAGCCCGCGACGCAGCAGGAGGTCTCGGTCGAGATCGCCGCGGCCGCCGCCGCCGCCCCGCCGCTGCCCGGCGGCCACCCCGACCGGGCCTACGGGCCGTACCGCAGCACCGCGCTGCGGGCTCCCCGGCAGCCCCTGGTGGTGTCGCCGCCGAGCCTCACCGAGCTCGCGGCCCCGGTCTTCGGCCCGCGGGACGTCGCGCCGCTCGACGCCGACCTGACCCGCCACCACGCCGGCGAGCCGCTCGGCGAGCGGATCATCGTCACCGGCCGGGTGCTCGACGGCGACGGCCGTCCGGTCCGCGACCAGCTCGTCGAGATCTGGCAGGCCAACGCGGCCGGGCGCTACCGCCACGAGGGCGACCAGCACCCGGCGCCCCTCGACCCGAACTTCACCGGCGGCGGGCGCGCCCTCACCGACGACGACGGCCGCTACCGCTTCGTGACGATCAAGCCGGGCGCCTACCCGTGGCGCAACCACCACAACGCCTGGCGTCCGGCGCACATCCACTTCTCGCTGTTCGGCACCGCGTTCACCCAGCGGCTGGTGACGCAGATGTACTTCCCGGGCGACCCGCTGTTCGGCCTCGACCCGATCTTCCAGTCGGTCACCGACGAGAAGGCCCAGCAGCGCCTGGTCGCGGCCTACGACCACGACGTCACCCGGTCGGAGTGGGCGCTGGGCTACACCTGGGACATCGTGCTCGACGGCGCCCACGCCACCCCGGAGGACCGCGACTGATGCTCGACCTCACGCCCTCCCAGACCGTGGGGCCGTTCTTCGCGTTCGGCCTGCCCTTCGACGGCGGCGGCGACGTCGTCCCCGTCGGCACGCCCGGCGCGATCACGCTGTACGGCACCGTGCGCGACGGCGCCGGCGCCCCGGTCCCCGACGCGCTGCTCGAGTTCTGGCAGGCCGGCCCCGACGGACGCCTGCCCACCCGGCCCGGCTCCCTGCACCGCGACGGGCGCAGCTTCACCGGGTTCGCCCGCGTGCCGACCGACCGGGCCGGCGACTACCACCTGCGCACCCTGCGCCCGGCCGCACCGACCGGCGCGCCGCACGCCCCGCACCTCGCGGTCACCGTGTTCGCCCGCGGCCTGCTGCACCACCTGTTCACCCGCGTCTACTTCCCGAACCACGTCGAGGCGAACGCCGCCGACCCGCTGCTCTCGTCCCTCGACGAGGAGCGCCGGGCCACGCTCGTCGCGGTGCCCGACGGCGGCTTCACCGGCCCCGGCTACCGCTTCGACGTCCGCATGCAGGGCCCCGGCGAGACCGTGTTCCTCGACCTGTCGACGCACGGCCTCGCCCAGCCGCCGGCCGCCGCCACCGAGACCCCGGCATGAGCGCCCCGGCGCCCGCCCGCACCCAGGTCGCGATCGTCGGGGGCGGCCCGGCCGGGCTGATGCTGTCGCACCTGCTGCGCCTGCGCGGGGTGGACGCCGTGGTGCTCGAGGCCCGCCCGCGCGACCGCGTCGAGACCCGCCAGCGCGCCGGCATCCTCGAGCACGGCACCGTCGACGCCCTGCGCGAGGTGGGCGCCGACGCGCGGATGGACGAGCTCGGCCTGCCCCACGACGGCTTCGAGCTGCGCTTCGCCGGGCGCAGCGTGCGGGTCGACATGCAGGAGCTCACCGGGCACCGGGTGATGATCTGGGCGCAGACCGAGGTCACCAAGGACCTCATCGCGCTCCGCCTGGAGCAGGGTGAGCCGCTGGTGTTCGACGCCGAGGTGCTCTCGGTCTCCGACGTCGAGACCGACTCGCCGCTCGTCCGCTACCGGCACCAGGGTGCCGAGCACGAGCTGCGCGCCGACGTCGTCGTCGGCGCCGACGGGTCCTACGGGCCGGCGCGCCGCGCGATCCCCGAGCACCTCGTGCGCCGCTTCGAGCGCGTCTACCCGTACTCGTGGCTGGGGATCCTCGCCGACGTCGCGCCCTCGTCCCACGAGCTGATCTACGCGCGCGGGCGGACCGGGTTCGCGCTGGCCTCGATGCGCTCGCCGTCGGTGACCCGCGCCTACATCCAGGTGCCCAACGGCACCGACCCGCAGGCGTGGGCCGACGAGGCGATCTGGGACGAGCTCGCCGCCCGCTTCGCGCTCGACGACGGGTCGTTCACGCTGGCGCGCGGGCCGATCACCGACAAGTCGGTGACGCCGATGCGCAGCATGGTCACCGAGCCGATGCGCCACGGGCGGCTCTTCCTCGCCGGCGACGCCGCGCACATCGTGCCGCCGACCGGCGCGAAGGGCCTCAACCTCGCCGTCGCCGACGTGCGGGTGCTGGCCGAGGCGCTGGGCGAGTGGTTCGCGAGCAAGGACGAGCGCCTGATCGACGCCTACTCCGACACGGTGCTGCGCCGCGTCTGGAGGGCCTCGCACTTCTCCTGGACGATGACGACGATGCTGCACGTCGACCCCGACGGCGACCCGTTCGACGAGCAGCTCGCCCTGTCGCACCTGCACCACATCGAGTCCTCGGAGTCCGCCCGCCGCGCGCTCGCGGAGAACTACCGGGGACTCGCGCTCGGCGCGGTCTGACGGCGCGCCGGCCGCGCCGCGCGGATCTCCCGACGCCGACGACCGGTACGCAGGACCCCGTCCGCGGGGATCTCCGTAGACCTCCCGGCCGAACTTCCGCGCCCTCACCCGATGGGCCGCTGTGGGCGCCCCCACGCGGGTCCACCGTGCACGGACGCCGCTCACCGGGAGCGGCGACGCCCGCGCCGCGCGGTGGCTTCGTCCGGGAGGTGTCATGACGACGACCGAGACCTTCGAGATCCTCGAGCCGTACCCGATCGCCGAGGAGACGTTCGTGATCCCGGTGGGTCCTGGAGGCCCCGCCGATGGGGCACTTCCCCATGAACTCGATGGTGATCCGCGGGGCGGAGCCGGTGCTCGTCGACACCGGCTGCCCGGCCGTGCGCGCCCAGTGGCTGGACGCCGTCTGGTCGATCGTGGACCCGCTCGACGTGCGGTGGGTGTTCCTCACCCACGACGACCGCGACCACGCGGGCAACCTCCTGCCGGTCCTGGCGGCCTGCCCGAACGCCACGTTGCTGACCACCTGGTTCTCGCTCGGACGGATGGCCGAGGAGTGGGAGACACCGATCGAGCGGTGCCGGTTCGTCACCGACGGCGGCACGGTCGACGTCGGTGACCGGACGCTCGTCGCGATGCGCCCGCCGCTGTTCGACAACCCCACCACCCGCGCCCTCTTCGACCCCGCGACCAGCGTCCTGTGGTCGGTCGACACCTTCGCGACGAACCTGCCGGCGCCCATGGGGGAGATCGGGGAACTGGGTGACGGCGACTTCCGCGACGGCCAGCTGTTCGGCGGCCGTCTCGTGGCGCCGTGGACGGCGTGGCTGGACAGCGACAGGTTCGGCGCGGTCGTCGACCGCTTCTCCTCGCTCGGCGCCGAGGTCATCGCGGGGTGTCACACGCCGGTGCTGCGTGGGCCCCGGGTGGCGGAGGCGTTCGACCTGCTCCACCGGCTCCCGGACGTCGAGCCGTGGCAGGAGTTCACCCAGACCGACCTCGACGCCTGGATGGCGGCCGCCGAGCAGTCCTGACGGGGCGGTCCCGCGGCGGACCCGCGGGGGTCCGGACCCTCGTGCCGGGAGCAGGTGCCGCGCCCTAGGCTGCGGCTCCCGACGATCTCCAGACCCGGGGGTACCGCATGGGCGACCGGCTGATCTTCCAGCTGGGCACCAACAACTGGCAGCGCGACGGGGAGTTCGCCCCCGGCTCGGGGATCCTCCACGAGGCCCACCACCGCGCGTACAACGAGCTGCCGGGCGTGCGCTGCTACTCGATGTATCCCTCGCGGGTGCAGCGCACGCGCCCGGGCGAGGACGACGTGCGGGTGTTCGCGCTCGACCACGACATCCCGATCTGCGAGTCGATCTCCCCGGTCAGCAGCTACCGCTGGCACGCCATGCCTCCCGAGGAGGTCGCCGCCTACCGGGCGCGGCTGACCGCCGAGGTCACCGCGTTCATCGACGACGTCGAGGCCGCGACCGGCGACGAGTTCTCCCTCGCGATCGCCCACCACGCCTTCATGAACGCCGTGGTGATGCGCGACGTCGTCCGGGCGCGGGTCGTCGCGGGCCGGCCGCGGATCCCGCTGCTGGACTTCGCGCACGGCACCGAGCTCAAGATGTACGTCCACGAGCAGCGCGGGGAGAACCCGGCGGAGTTCCCGTGGCGCTTCCTGCCGTTCATGCAGGACGAGAAGATCTTCGACTGGTCCGCGGGCCCGGAGCACGGCGTCGACGTCGTCGCCTCGATCTCGTCGGAGCAGATCGAGGCGTTCGCGTCGGTCTTCCCGGAGTTCCCGCGCGAGCGGATCGTGCTCTCGCACAACGGCTACAACCAGGACGTCTTCCACCCGGCGCCGGAGACCTACGCCGACCGCGAGCGGGTGCTCGCCGGCGTCACGACGCAGCCGCCGCCCGGGGGCGGGCGGACCCCGGAGGCCGTCGCGCCCGAGGGCGGGTTCGACGCCGTCGTCGCCTTCGTCGGCAAGTTCGCCGACTGGAAGCGCCTCGACGCGCTGCTGCGCGCGGCCGCCGAGTACGAGCGCGGCGAGCGGCGCGTGCTGACCCTCGTCGCGGGCTCGGGGCCCGTCGAGGAGCAGGTCAAGATGCACGAGCTGGCCGCCGAGCTCGGCCTGGAGCGCACCTACTTCCTCGGCCCGCGTCCGCAGGACGAGCTCGCCACGATCTTCGCCTGCGCCGACGTCGGCGTCTTCCCCTCCTACCGCGAGCCGTTCGGGCTCGTGTTCCTCGAGTGCATGGCCTGCGGCACGCCCGTCATCGGCGCCGACTCGGGCGGCCCGCGCGACTTCGTCACCGACGCGGTCGGCACGCTCGTGCCCGAGACCGACGACCGGCAGGCGCTCGCCGACTCGCTGGCCGCCGCCGTGGCGCGCGCGCTGGACGAGGGCTGGAAAGAGGCCAAGGGTCCGGAGGCGGCCCGCTACGCGCGCGACGGGTTCAGCGTCGTCAAGCAGGTGTCGGACCTGCTCGGCGAGGTGGACCGGCTCACCTCCTGATCGGCCGGGGTCAGACCTGCGTGACCCGGTCGACCACCGCCGACGTCGCCACCATCGTCGTGAACCGCGCGACGCCCGGCACCCGGGCGAGCGTGCGGCGCAGTAGCACGTCGAGCGCCTCGACGTCGGCGACGTCCATCCGGATGAGGTAGTCGATGTCGCCGGTGACGTGGTGGCAGCTCACGAGCCCCGACAGGTCGAGGACGTGGCGCTCGAACCGGCCGACGGTGTTGGTGGTGTGGTCGACGAGCGTCACCGCCAGGTGCACCACCAGCCCGCGGTCGACCGCCTCCGGGTCGAGCACGGCCCGGTAGCCGCGCACGACCTCCTCGCCCTCGAGGCGCCGCAGCCGCCGCTGCGCCGACGACGCGGAGATCGACACCGCCTCCGCGAGGTCGGCGATGCTCGATCTCCCGTGATCGGCGAGGTGATCGAGGATGCGACGGTCGACACGGTCGAGAGTGGGCTGGGCGGATCGTGCACGCTTCGGCGCGGTCATGGGTCCATCGTGCGCCTCGGCGGCCCCCGGGGTCCGAGATCGCCCGACATCGCCCGCCCCGGCGCGCGCATCGTGGAGTCATGGCGGGAGGCATGTCGCGACGGACGGCACTGGTACTGATGACGCTCGCGTGCGCGGGGTGGGCCGCGGTGTTCGTGGCGCCGGAGCTGGCGCCGCTCGCCCCCGCCCTGCTGCTCGCGATGGGACGGTTCGTGGCGTTCGGGGCGGTCTCGCTGCCCCAGGCGCGCGCGGTGCTGCGCGCCGACGTGCCGTGGCTGCGCGTCTTCGGGCACGCCGTCACCGGCTCGCTGCTGTACTTCGGCCTGGTCGCGGTGGCGGTGCGCCTCGCCGGCCCGACCATCGCGGTCGCGACGATCGGGCTGGTGCCCGTGGTGATGGCGCTGCTCTCCAACCGCCGGGGGGTCGCCGGTGTGCGGGCGCTGCTGCCCGCGCTGGTGCTCGTCGGCGTCGGGCAGGTGCTCGTGCACCTGAGCCCCGTGCCCGGGCCCGGCGGGGCGTCGGCGGTGCTCGGCACGGTGCTCGCGCTGGTCGCCGTCGCCTCGTGGAGCTGGTACGGCCTCGACTCGCACCGCCTCCTCGCCGCCCGCCCCGACCTCGGCCCGGTGCTCGCGGGCGCCCAGGGCCTGGCCGCGGGCGTGCTCGCGCTGCCGATCGCGATCTGGCTGCTCGCGAGCGGGGGCGTGCCCGCCGAGCCGGTGCGCGCGCTGCTCGTCGTGCTCTTCCTCGGGCTGGTGTCGTCGTGGCTGGCCGTGCGGGCGTGGCACGCGGCCGCCGCCCGGCTCTCGCCGGTGCTGGTCAGCCAGCTGATGGCGCTCGAGACCGCGTGGGGCTTCGTGTTCGCGGCCCTGCTCGCCGGCGCCCTGCCCGGCTCGATCGCCCTCATCGGCGAGGTGGCGCTCGTCGCCGGCGTCGCCCTCGCGGTCGTGGCCGACGGGCGTCGCGAGCGCGCGGAGGCTCATGACGCCCCTCCCGCCCCCGGCTCGTCGGCGAGCACGGCGCGCGCGACCCGCAGCGCCGCGTCGCGGATGCGCGACGATCGCGGGTCCTCGGCCGAGGAGTGGGCGACGGCCTCGAGCAGCGCGCACACCTCGAACCCGGCGTAGTCGCCGGCGAGGCCGGCGTAGCGACCGATCGCCACCCGCCGCCGGAGCACGGCGGCGGCGCGGTCGATGGTCTCGGCGTCCAGGCGCGCGCGGGCGCGGCGGTGGTCGACGGAGGACATGCGGGCTCCCCTCGGGCAGGGCCGTCTCGGCGGTGCCGCGGGGGAAGCGCGACGGGGGAGATTCTGCCCGCGACCCCCGACAACGGCGCCCCCGTGCGGCGCGCGGGGCTGCGGGTGGGTGGGTCCGGGGTGGGGGCGAGGGCGTCCCTCGGTGCGTGGCAGGCAGTCAGGGCGTCCGTCGCTCCGACAACCGCCGCGCGACCTCGTACCCCGCCCCGTCGACGAGCACGCGCTCAGCCCACCGGCCAGCGCACGGTCACGCGCAGACCGCCGTCCGGGGACGTCGTGGCCCGCGCCGTGCCGTGGCGTCCGGCGACCAGGCGGCCGACGAGCGCCAGGCCCAGCCCGCTGCCCTCGCCGGCGTCGGGCTGCAGGCGGGTGAAGCGGTCGAAGACCCGCTCGCGCTCGTCGGGCGGGATCCCGGGCCCGTCGTCGTCCACCAGCAGGCGCACCCACCGCCCGGCGGGCACGACGGACACGTGCACCACGGTCGCGGCGTGGCGGCGGGCGTTGGCGAGCACGTTGTCGAGCACGATCGCCACCTCGGCGGGCGTCGCCGCGACCGCCACGGGCATCGGCGCCCACAGCGTCATCGCGACCGTCGGCTCCTCGGGCAGGCGGGCGAACGCGTCGCCCACCGCGTCGACGAGGTCCACCGGCCGGGCCGGCATCCGCTCGCCGGCGTCGGCGCGGGCGAGCGCCAGCAGGTCGCCGACCAGCCCCGACAGGCGTTCGGCCTCGCGCGCCACCGAGCGCCAGGTCTCGTCGGCCGAGGCGCGGTCGGGGTGGGCGACGGCGACGTCGGCCTGGGCGCGCAGGGCGGCGATGGGGGAGCGCAGCTCGTGCGCGGCCTCGCTGGTGAAGCGCTCGAGGCGGGCGACGGCGTCGTCCCGGCGGGCCAGCAGCTCGTTGATCTCGACGGCGAGGGCGGCGAGCTCGTCGCGGGCGGGCGGGACGGGCAGGCGCTCGCCGGGCGGGAGCGCGGCCGCCGACGCGCGCAGCCGGTCGACGGGGCGCAGCGCCAGCCGCGTCGCGGTCCACGTCGCGGCGACGACGGCGATCGCCCCGAGCAGGGCGGTGACGGCCAGCCCGCGGGCGGCGTCGGCGAACAGGCCCGCCGCCCCGACCAGGTCGCCCGACGCGAGGACCAGCCGCGGCGACCCGTCCGGCGCCGGGACCGCCACGGCGACCCACCGCTGCGGCCCGTCCGGCCCGCCCGGCACCGTCACCGGCTCGCCGGCCCCGAGCCGGCGGATCGCGTCGGCGTCCACCGGGCGCGGCCCGCGGCCGTCGACGGGCGTCCCCGCGACGTCGGTCACCCGGACCCCCGGGGGCACCGCCGTGCCCGCGCCGACCGCCCCGGCCGCGACGGCGGCGCGCTCGCCCAGCGCGCCGTCCCCGCTGGTCAGCGCCGCCGAGAACAGCAGCCCGCCGGCCACCCGGCCGAGCGCGAGCAGCGCCGTGACGGCGACGACCCCCACGACGAGCGTGATCCGGGTCCGGAGCGAGCGCCGCGCCCACCAGCTCACCCGACCCCCAGGCGGTAGCCGCGCCCGCGCTCGGTCCGCACCAGGTCGTCCGCGCCGACGGCGGCGAGCTTGCGGCGCAGGTAGCCGACGTAGACCTCGACGACGTTGCGGCTCGCCGAGCCGCCCCCGCCCCACACGGCCGTGAGCAGCTCGTCCTTCGTCAGCACGGGGTGGACGGCGAGCGCGTACAGCACGGCGAACTCGCGCTCCGAGAGCTCCACGTCGCGGCCCTCCCACGTCACCGCCCGGGTCGTCGGGTCGAGGCGCAGCGCCCCGCGCTCCACCCGCGCCGTCGCGGGGCCCGAGCGGCGCAGCATCGCGCGCAGCTGGGCGACGAGCACGACGAACGAGAACGGCTTGACCAGGTAGCCGTCGGCGCCGAGGTCGAGCCCGTCGGCCTGGTCGACCTCGCCGTCCTTGGCCGAGAGCAGCAGCACCGGGGTCGTGACCCCGTCGCGGCGCAGCGTCTCGAGCACCCGGTAGCCCGACATCCCGGGCAGCATGATGTCGAGGACCACCGCGTCGTAGGCGCCGGTCGCCGCCTCGCGCAGGCCCGCGGGGCCGTCGGCGACGGCGTGCACCTCCATGCCCTCGGCGACGAGCCCGCGGGTCAGGGCCTCGCGCACCCCGAGCTCGTCGTCGACCACCAGCACCCTCGGCACGCCCCCGACGGTAGGGCGTCACTCGCCGGCCGATGCTGAGACCGTCTCAGCGAGGCGCGGCCACGATGGGGTCATGGGACGCAGGAGCTGGGTCGGGGCAGGGCTCGGGGCGACGCTGGTGGCCGCGGTCGGCGTGGGGCTCGTGGTCGCGCCGGCCGGTGCCGCCGCGGCGCCGCCGCTGCCGCCGGTGAGCCCGGAGGACCTCGTGTCCTCGGTGATGACCGCGCAGCGCGGCCCCTTCGCCGGCGAGGTCGAGGTCGACAACGCCCTCGGGCTGCCCGCGGTCCCCGGCGTGCCGCAGCTCGCGAACGGCACCTCGACGATCCGCGTGTGGTCCGGCGGCGAGGACCGCGGGCGGGTGGCCATCCCGTCGCCCGACGGCGAGCGCACGCTGGTCTCCGACGGCACCACGCGCTGGGCGTACGACTCGCGCGACCGCACCGCGACGCGCTCGCCCGCCGGCGACCAGCAGGGCCCGCCGGAGGGCCACGGCCAGCAGGACCCCACCGCGGCGGCCACCCAGGCCATCGCGACCCTGCGCCAGACCAGCACGGTCGCCGTCGACGGCACCGCCGAGGTCGCCGGGCGGGCGGCCTACCAGCTGGTGCTGACCCCGCAGCCCACCGAGCGCACGCTGCTGCGCGAGGTCCGCGTCGCGGTCGACGCCGAGACGCGCCTGCCGCTGCAGCTCACGGTGCTCGCGCAGGGCGCGGCCGAGCCGGCGCTGCAGGTCGGCTTCTCCGAGCTCACCTACGGCCCGCAGGACCCGGCGCTGTTCACCTTCACCCCGCCGCCGGGCACCACCGTGCGCGACGCGCAGGACCGGCAGCGGCCCGACGGGCAGCAGGACCGTCCCGGGGGCGAGCGCCGGACCGTCGGCCACGGGTGGGACACCGTGGTCGTCGGGCAGGCCCCCGCGCGCGAGGGTGGGGAGCAGCAGCGACCCGAGGGCGCGCCGGACCTCTCCGCGATCGGCACCCCGGTCAGCGGCCCGTGGGGCAGCGGGCGCGTGATCACCACGGCGGTCGCCACCGTGATCGTCACCGACGACGGCCGGATCGCCGCGGGCGCGGTGCCGCAGCAGGTGCTCACCGAGGCCCTCGCGCAGTGACGGCGGCGACCTCCACCCCGCCGGCGGAGGCGGCCGCGTCGGGCACCGACGCGGTCGCCGCGCGGGTCCGCGGGCTGCGCAAGACGTTCGGGTCGACGGTCGCGATCGACGACGTCGACCTCGACGTCCCCGCCGGCGCCGTGCTCGGGATGCTCGGGCCCAACGGGTCGGGCAAGACCACCCTGATCCGCATGCTGCTCGGGCTGACCCGCCCGACCGCCGGCACCGTGGAGCTCCTCGGGCACGCCGGCGACGACCTGGCGGCGGCGCTGCCCGACGTCGGCGCGCTCGTCGAGGGCCCCGGCTTCCACCCGTTCCTGTCCGGGCGCGACAACCTTCTGCGCTGCGCCGCCGCCGAGCCCCGCCTCGACGGCGACCTGCGCGCGCCGGTGGACGCCGCACTCGAGCGGGTCGGGCTCACCGACGCCGCCCGCCGGCGCTACCGCGGCTACTCGCTGGGCATGAAGCAGCGCCTCGGGCTCGCGGCGGCGCTGCTCGTGCCGCGCCGGCTGGTGGTGCTCGACGAGCCGACCAACGGGCTCGACCCCGCCGGCACGCGCGACGTGCGCCGGGTCGTCGCCGACCTCCGCGACGCCGGCGCGACCGTGCTGCTGTCGTCGCACCTGCTCGCCGAGGTCGAGGCCGTGTGCACCCACGTGGCCGTGCTGCAGACCGGGACGCTGCTGGTGTCCGGCGAGCTGCGCGCGCTGCTCGACGCGGACGCCGGCGGGCTGGTGGTGAGCACCCCGGACGTCGACGACGCGATCCTCGCGCTGCGCGGGGCCGGGGCGCCGTCGTACCGCGCCGACGGCGGCGTGGCCGTGCCCCCGGGCTCGCTGGAGGCCCCTGAGATCGTCGCGGCGCTCGTCGGGGCCGGGGTGGCGGTGTGGGAGGTCCACCGCCGCCGCGCCCACCTCGAGGAGCTCTTCGCCCGCCTGACCGAGGAGGACGCGTGACGACGGTCGCGACGCGCACGACGGCGCCGCTGGGCCGGCTCGCGGCCGCCGAGGTCCGCTGGGTGCTGCGCCGGCCCCGCACGCTGGTGCTGCTGGTCCTGCTGGGGCTGATCCCGGTCGCGCTGGGGGTGGGCATCGCCCTCACCGGCGGACCCGGCGGCGGCGACGGTGACGGCCCCGGGCTCGTGGCGGCGGTGGCCGGCAACGGGCTGGTCCTGCCGATCGCCGCGCTGGGGCTCGCGCTGACGCTGCTGCTGCCGCTGACGGTGTCCACCGCGGCCGCCGACGCCCTGGCCGGCGAGTCCTCTCACGGCACGCTGCGTGGGCTCCTGCTGGCGCCGGTCGGTCGGGGCCGGCTGGTGGTCATGAAGGCCGTCGGGGTGCTGGCGGTCGCGGTGCTCGCCGTCGTGGTCGTCGCGGTCGTCGGCGTGATCACCGGCATGGTCGTCGTGGGCGGCCCGGGCGGCACCCTGATCACCCTGTCCGGCACGACGCTCGGGCTCGGCGAGGCGCTCGGCCGGGTCGCCCTGGTGGCCGGCTGGACCGTCGTGCAGCTCCTCGCGGTCGCGGCCGTGGCGCTGGCGATCTCGGCGTTCACCGAGCACCCGCTCGTGGTGCTCGCGGCCGTGCTCGGCGGGCTCATCGTGTTCGGGGTGCTGGCCGCGATCCCGTCGCTCGAGTGGCTCCAGCCGCTGCTGCTGACCTCGGGCTGGGCCGCGGGCGCGGACGCCCTGCGTGACCCGCTCCCGCTCGACGGCCTGGCCTCGAGCAGCCTGCGGGCGCTGGTCTACCTCGTCCTCGGCGTCGCCGTGACGGTCTGGCGGATGCGGCGCCGGGACGGCTAGGTCGGCCGGACGCCACGCGTGGCAGCTCCCGGTGATCGTGGACGGGCTGGTGAGGCAGGGGTAGGCGCGCGCCGCGGGGAGGCGGTGCCCATGATGGGCGCCATGACGACGCTGCTCGCTGCGCTGCTCGACGGGGGACTCGACGACCCCGAGGCGATCCGGGTCGGCGACGTCGCGATGTCCGGTCCCGAACTGCTCGGCGCGGCGGCCGTCGTCGCCGACCAGATCGTCGACCGGCCCAACGAGGGCCCCGTCGCGGTGCTCGCCGAGCCGACCGCGCAGACCGTCGTCGCGATGGTCGGCGCCCTGCTCGCCGGCGTGCCCGTCGTCCCGGTGCCGCCCGACACCGGGCCGGGCGAGCGCGGCCACGTGCTCACCGACTCGGGGGCCTCGCTGTGGATCGGCGAGCGGCCACCGGAGGTCACGCTGCCGGTGCGCCGGGTCGACATCAGCCGGCGCAGCGGGGACGCCGCCCGGGAGGCGCCGAACGACGGCCCGGCGCTGATCCTCTACACCTCGGGGACCACCGGGGCGCCCAAGGGCGTGCTGCTGTCCCGCGCCGCGATGGCCGCCGGGCTCGACGGCCTCGCCGACGCGTGGGACTGGACCGCGCAGGACACGCTCGCGCACGGCCTGCCCCTGTTCCACGTGCACGGGCTCGGGCTCGGCGTGTTCGGCGCGCTGCGGATCGGGTCGCGCCTCGTGCACGTCGGGCGCCCGAAGCCGGAGTCGTACGCCGCCGCCGTCCGCGACCACGGCGCCAGCCTGCTGTTCGGGGTGCCGACGATCTGGTCGCGCATCGCCGCCGACCCGGAGTCGGCCGCCGCCCTGCGCCCGGCGCGCCTGCTGGTCTCCGGCAGTGCGCCGCTGCCCGTGCCGGTGTTCGAGCGGCTGCACGAGCTCACCGGCCAGGCGCCGGTCGAGCGCTACGGCATGAGCGAAACGATGATCACACTGTCGGTCCGGGCCGACGGCGAGCGCCGGCCCGGCTGGGTCGGGCAGCCCGTCGCCGGCGTGCGGACACGGCTCGTCTCCACCGACGAGGAGTCGGACGGCGAGCTGCTCCCGCACGACGGCGAGACGATCGGCGAGCTGCAGCTCCAGGGCCCCGGCCTCTTCTCCGGCTACCTCGGGCGGCCCGAGGCGACGTCCGCGACCTGGACCGCCGACGGCTGGTTCCGCACCGGCGACGCCGCCGTGATCGACGCCGACGGCTACCACCGCATCGTCGGCCGGCGCTCGGTCGACCTCATCAAGACCGGCGGCTACCGCGTCGGCGCGGGCGAGATCGAGACCGCGCTGCTCGAGCACGTCGGCATCAGCGAGGCGGCGGTGGTCGGCGAGCCCGACGACGACCTGGGCCAGCGGATCGTCGCCCACGTCGTGGTGACCGGCGACCCGATCGACCCCGACGAGGTCATCGCCTTCGTCGCCGACCGCCTCTCGGCCCACAAGCGCCCCCGCGAGGTCCGCGTCGTCGACGCCCTGCCCCGCAACGCGATGGGCAAGGTCCAGAAGGCGCGGCTGTGAGGGGCCTGCGGCCCACGTGAGTGGAATGGGTCGTCGGGACGACCCATTCCACTCACGTGGCCCGACGGGCCCTCAGGACCGCGTCGTAGGGGAAGCCGGGGCGCCCGTCGGGCTGGACGCCGGTGCGCGCGCGGCGCTCGGCGACCTCGATCGACCAGCCGGCCAGCGCGCCGGCGAGCTCGGCCACCAGCTGGTCGGCGGTCGCGAACATCTCCGGCGGGTGGTGGCCCGCGAACTCCGCGGGCATGCCCTCAGGGTCGTGCCCGACGATCAGCAGCCGCCCGCCCGGCGCGACGGCCCCGGCGAGCGCCGAGAGGACGCGGGGACGCACGTCGGCCGGGAGCTGCAGGAAGTGCGCGGTGACGAGGTCGTGCGTGCCGGGGATCGGGTCGTGCAGGACGTCGACCGGGGTCGTCGTCACCCGGTCCGCCACGCCGTCGGCCGCCGCGCGCGCCGCGACGCGGGAGAGCCCGACGGGCGAGACGTCGATCGCCGTCACCGTCCAGCCGCGCGCGGCGAGCCACACCGCGTCGCCGCCCTCCCCGCTGCCGACGTCGAGCGCCGTGCCGGGCGCGACGTCGGCGATCTCCTGCACCAGCACGTCGTTCGGCGCGCCGCTCCAGATCCTCTCGGAGCTCCCGTACCGCTCGTCCCAGAAGGCGGCGGTGAACTGGTCGTGGATGCTCATGCGGCGTCCTCCCGGTAGCGGGCCACGGCCCGTGCGATGTCCTCGTCGACGAGGTCGGCGTTGATGCGCGCCCCCGCGAGCGTGCCCTCGGCGGCCGCCGCCACGACCTGGGCGGACAGGTTGCTCACGTTGCCCGCCACCCACACCCCGGGCACGGCCGTCTGCCCGGTGGCGTCGACGGGGGCGACGTAGCGCCCGCCGAGGGGGTGGTCGAGGACCTCGATACCGAGATCCTCGAGCACTCCGCTGCGCGCGACGAACCGCGGCCCGACGACGAGTGCCTGGCGGGCGACGACGCGTCCGTCGGCCAGGCGCGCGCCGACCAGCCGACCATCGGTGATCTCGAGGCCCGTCACCTCCTCCTCGATGACGGCGACGTCCAGCGCCGCCAGCTGCTCGGCCTCCTCGACGGTGAGCGCGGGCGCGTGGTGGCGCAGGTAGACGAGGTCGTCGGTGAGCTGGGAGAACAGCTTGACCTGGTGCAGGGCGTTCGGCCCGGTGCCGAGCACCGCGACCGCCCGGTCGCGGACCTCCCAGCCGTGGCAGTACGGGCAGTGCAGCACGTCGTGACCCCACAGCTCGCGGACGCCGGGCAGGTCGGGCAGCTCGTCGACCAGCCCGGTGGCGACGAGCAGCCGGCGGGCGCGCAGCGTGTCGCCGTCGGCGGTGTCGACGGCGAACAGGTCGCCGTCGCGGCGCGCGGTCACCGCGGTGCCCGAGCGGATCTCGCCGCCGTAGGAGGAGACCTCGGCGCGCCCGAGGCGCACGAGCTCGGCGGGCGGCAGGCCGTCGCGGGTGAGGAACGCGTGCACCCCGTCGGCCGGGGCGTTGCGGGGCTCGCCGGCGTCGAGCACGAGCACCGAGCGGCGGGAGCGGGCGAGGGTCAGCGCGCCGGACAGGCCGGCCGCGCCGCCCCCGAGGACGAGGACGTCGAGGGGTTCGTCGGTCATGGCCCCAGCGTGCGACGGCGGTCGACGGACGACGAGGATTCTTGCCAGGATGGCAAACGTGACCGACGTGCTCGACGACCTCGGTGCCCGCCTCGCCACCCGCCGCCGCCGCGAGGGGCTCGGCCTGGCCGAGCTCTCCGCGCGCACCGGGATCTCCACCAGCACCCTCTCGCGGCTCGAGCACGGAGGGCGGCGCGCCACCCTCGAGCTGCTGCTCCCGCTCGCCACCGTCTACGGCACCGGGATCGACGAGCTGATCGGGATCCGCGAGGCCGCGCCGGCGCGCGACGCGCCGGTCTCGCGCACCGAGGACACGGTGATGTACCGGCTCTCGCGCAGCCCCGGGCAGCCGGCGGCCTACAAGTTCGTCTTCGCCCCGACGCGCGACACCCCGCCCGCCGAGCTGCCGACCCACCAGGGCTGGGAGTGGGTGTACGTGCTGGCCGGGCGCCTGCGCGTGATCAACGGCGACGCCGACCTCGTCCTGCGTCCCGGCGAGGCCACCGAGATCGACACCCGCCGCCCGCACTGGCTGGGCAGCACGGGCGACGGCCCCGTCGAGGTCCTCGCGCTCTTCGGGCGCCAGGGCGAGCGGGTGCACATGCGAGGGGCTCCGCCCAGGTGAGGGATATGGGTCGTCCTGATGACCCATATCACTCACGTGGGCGCAGCCCATCTCGAACGATTCCGCTCGCCCGCACCGGTGGCCTGTCGCACGGTGAGGAAACAGTCGGTAGCGACCGTTCTACGATCCGGCGCATGACATCGGGCGGGACACGGAGCGCAGCGGAGCTGGACCCTTCCGCTCAGCTGGACGACGAGGCCCCGGAGGAGCTCACCCTGGCCGGGGAGTTCGAGGCCCCGACGCGCGAGCAGTGGCGCGAGCTGGTCGCCGGGGTGCTGGCGAAGTCCGGCCGCGAGCTCTCGCCGGAGGAGGCCGAGGCGGCGCTCGCCACGGTCACCGACGACGACATCACCATCGCCGGGCTCTACGCCGCCGAGGACGCGCCGGACGTCCCCACCGGGGTGCCGGGCCTGCCGCCGTTCGTGCGCGGCGCGAGGCCCGAGGGTCAGGTCGCCGAGGGCTGGCTGGTCCGCCAGCGCCACGCCTTCGCGCGCGACGCGTCCCCGGCCGACGCCCACGACGTGCTCATGGCCGAGCTGGAGAACGGCGTCTCGTCGCTCTGGCTCGTGCTCGGCGACGCCGGCGGCCCGCCCGTCGACGCCCTGCCGACGCTGCTCGAGGGCGTGTTCGTCGACCTCGCGCCGATCGCGCTCGAGGCCGGCCGCGACACCCCGGAGGCCGCCGCCGCGCTCCTGCGCCTCGCCGAGCAGGCCGGGTCCGGGGCGATCGGCGGGTCGCTCGGCTACGACCCGCTGCTCGACCGCACGCAGGGCGGCGCCGCCCTGACCGACGCCTACCGCGACGCCCTGGTCGAGCACAGCAGGGCCGCCGCGCAGAGCCACCCCCAGCTGCGCACCGTCGTCGCCGACGCCCTGCCCTACCACCGCGCGGGCGGCAGCGACGCCCAGGAGCTCGGCGCCGCCCTGGCCGCCGGGGTGCACGCGCTGCGGGTCCTGACGCACGCAGGGCTCACCACCGACGAGGCCTTCGCCCGCCTCGAGTTCCGCTTCGCCGCCACCGCCGACCAGTTCGCCACCCTCGCCAAGCTCCGCGCCGCGCGCCGGTGCTGGGAGCGCATCGGCGCGGTCAGCGGCGCGTCCGAGGCGTCCCGGGCCATGGACCAGCACGCCGTCACGAGCCCGGCGATGGTCACCCGCCGCGACCCCTGGGTGAACATGCTGCGCACCACCGTCGCCGCCGTCGGCGCCGGGCTCGGCGGGGCCGGCGCGGTCACCGTGCTGCCCTTCGACAGCGAGCTCGGCCGCCCCGACGAGGCCGCCCGGCGCCTCGCGCGCAACACCCAGGCGCTGCTGCTCGAGGAGTCGCACCTCGCGCACGTCATCGACCCCGCCGGCGGCTCCTGGTACGTCGAGTCGCTCACCGACGCGCTGGCCCACGCCGCGTGGGAGGAGTTCACGCGCATCGAGCGCGACGGCGGGATCGAGGCCGTCCTCGACGACGGCAGCCTGGCCGGGAGGCTCGACGCGACGTGGGAGCGCCGGGCGACGCGCATCGCGCGCCGCCAGGACCCGATCACCGGCGTCAGCGAGTTCCCGAACCTGCAGGAGGTCCTCCCACAGCGGGAGCCGCTCCCGGACGCCGAGCACGAGGGCGGCCTGCCGCGGCGGCGCTACGCACAGGTCTTCGAGGAGCTGCGCGACCGCGCCGACGCCGCCCGGGAGCGGCCGACCGTCTTCGTCGCGAGCATCGGGACGCTCGCCGAGTACACCGCCCGCGCGTCGTTCACCACGAACCTCATGAACGCCGGCGGCGTCGCAGGAGTGGACGGGCCGGGCGGGACCGACGCCCAGGAGATCGCGGACGCCTTCCGCGAGGCCGGCACCCCGGTGGCGGTGATCGCGTCGTCGGACAAGGTCTACGACCAGCACGCCGCCGACGTCGCGGCCGCCCTGCGCGAGGCCGGGGCGACGCGCATCCTGCTGGCGGGGAAGAAGGACGTCGAGGGCGTCGACGCCACGCTCTACGCCGGATGCGACGCCGCCGCCGTCCTCCGCGACACGCTCGACACCCTAGCCAAAGATCAGGGGGAAGCCTGACGATGAGCATCCCGAACTTCGGTGACGTCGAGCTCGGCACGCCCGAGAGCCCGTCCGGCGACTGGGAGGCCGCCCTCGAGGAGGCCACCGGCAAGGGCGCCGAGGACCTCGTCTGGGAGACCCCCGAGGGCATCGGGGTCAAGCCGCTCTACACCGACGCCGACCTCGAGGGCCTCGACTTCCTGCGCACCTACCCGGGCGTCACGCCCTACCTGCGCGGGCCCTACCCGACGATGTACGTGACCCAGCCGTGGACCGTGCGCCAGTACGCCGGGTTCTCGACCGCGGCGGAGTCCAACGCGTTCTACCGCCGCAACCTCGCCGCGGGGCAGAAGGGCCTGTCGGTCGCGTTCGACCTGCCCACCCACCGCGGCTACGACTCCGACAACCCGCGCGTCTCCGGCGACGTCGGGATGGCCGGGGTGTCGATCGACTCGATCCTCGACATGCGCCAGCTGTTCGACGGCATCCCGCTGGACCGCATGTCGGTCTCGATGACCATGAACGGGGCCGTGCTGCCGGTGATGGCGCTCTACGTCGCCGCCGCCGAGGAGCAGGGGGTGTCGCCGGAGCAGCTGGCCGGGACCATCCAGAACGACATCCTCAAGGAGTTCATGGTCCGCAACACCTACATCTATCCCCCCAAGCCCTCGATGCAGATCATCTCGGACATCTTCAGCTACACCTCGGAGAAGATGCCCAAGTTCAACTCGATCTCCATCTCCGGCTACCACATCCAGGAGGCCGGGGCCTCGGCCGACCTGGAGCTGGCGTACACGCTGGCCGACGGGGTGGAGTACCTGCGGGCCGGGAGCAACGCCGGCCTCGACGTGGACAAGTTCGCGCCGCGCCTCTCGTTCTTCTGGGGCATCGGCATGAACTACTTCATGGAGATCGCCAAGCTCCGCGCCGCGCGCCTGCTGTGGGCCAAGCTCGTGCACGCGTTCGGGGCGCAGAACCCGAAGTCGCTGTCGCTGCGCACGCACAGCCAGACCTCCGGCTGGTCGCTGACCGCCCAGGACGTCTACAACAACGTCGTCCGCACCTGCGTCGAGGCGATGGCCGCGACCCAGGGCCACACCCAGTCGCTGCACACCAACGCCCTCGACGAGGCGCTGGCGCTGCCGACCGACTTCTCCGCGCGCATCGCCCGCAACACCCAGCTGCTGCTGCAGCAGGAGTCGGGCACCACGCGCACCGTCGACCCGTGGGGCGGTTCGGCGTACGTCGAACGCCTGACCCGCGAGCTCGCGCAGCGCGCCTGGGCCCACATCGGTGAGGTCGAGTCCACCGGCGGCATGGCGCAGGCGATCGACGAGGGCCTGCCCAAGATGCGCATCGAGGAGGCCGCCGCCCGCACCCAGGCCCGCATCGACTCCGGGCGCCAGCCCCTGATCGGCGTCAACAAGTACCCGCTGACCTCCGGCGAGGAGGTCGACGTCCTCAAGGTCGACAACAAGGACGTGCTGCGCCAGCAGGTCGAGCGGCTGCGCGAGCTGCGGGAGAACCGGGACGACGATGCGGTCCGCTCGGCGCTGCAGCAGCTGACGAACGCCGCCCGTGCCGCCGACGAGGGCACGCGGGACAGCGGTCTCGACGGCAACCTGCTCAAGCTCGCCATCGACGCCGCCCGGGCCAAGGCCAGCGTCGGCGAGATCTCCGACGCGCTCGAGGAGGTCTACGGCCGGCACCGCTCGGACGTCCGGACGATCTCCGGGGTCTACCGTGACGAGGTGGGCGAGAACTCCGCCGTCGAGCAGGCGCGCGCCGCGGCCGCGAGGTTCGAGGAGGCCGAGGGCCGCCGGCCCCGCATCCTCGTCGCGAAGATGGGTCAGGACGGCCACGACCGCGGGCAGAAGGTCATCGCCACCGCGTTCGCCGACCTCGGCTTCGACGTCGACGTGGGCCCGCTGTTCCAGACGCCCGCCGAGGTCGCGCGCCAGGCCGTCGAGGCCGACGTGCACGTCGTCGGCGTCTCGTCGCTGGCGGCCGGGCACCTGTCGCTGGTCCCGGCGCTGCGCGACGAGCTCGCGGAGGCGGGCGCCGAGGAGATCCTCATCGTGGCCGGCGGCGTCATCCCGCCCGGCGACCACCAGGAGCTGCTCGACAACGGCGCCAGCGCGATCTTCGGGCCGGGCACGGTGATCGCGGAGGCCGCGACCCAGCTGCTCGGCACGCTGACCGAGCGCCTGGGGCACACCGCCGGCTGAGCGCCCGGGTGGCAGGCCCGGACCCCGCGGGGGAGGCTCGGAGGAGTCGAGCACGGAGGTTCTCCTGACCGCCGCCGAGGACGCCCGCCCTCTCCACCTGTCCGGTCACTACGCGCCGGTGCCCGACGAGATCGACGCGGTCGACCTGCCCGTCGAGGGCACGTTGCCGCCGGAGCTCGACGGGCGCTACGTCCGCAACGGACCGAACCCGCTGCCCGGCGCCGACCCGGGGCACTGGTTCCGGGGCCACGGGATGCTGCACGGCGTGCGCCTGGCGCGCGGGCGGGCGCTCTGGTACCGCAACCGCTGGGTGCGCACGGGCGCGCTGGCGGGCCGCCGCTACCTGACCTGGCGGGGGGTCGACCTCTCCGCGGTGCCGGCCAACACCCACGTCATCGAGCACGGCGGGAAGCTGCTCGCCCTCGTCGAGCAGGGCCTGCCCCACGAGGTCGACCGCGACCTCGGCACCGTCGGCCCGTGCGACTTCGGGGGGCGGCTGCGCACGGCGATGACGGCGCACCCGAAGGCCGACCCGGTCACCGGCGAGCTGCACTTCTACGGCTACTCGCCGGTGCCGCCCTTCCTGACCTACCATCGGCTCTCCGCGGCGGGGGAGCTCGTGGTGAGCCGACGGGTCTCGGTCCGGCGCCCCACCCTCATGCACGACGCCGCGGTCACGGCGCGGCACACGGTGTGGCTGGACCTCCCGCTGAGGTTCTCGCTGCGCCACATCCGGGCCGGCTTCCCGTTCGTCTGGGACGAGTCCTACGGCGCGCGCCTCGGCGTGATGCGCCACGACGACCCGGCCGCGCGGGTGCGGTGGTTCGAGATCGAGCCCGGCTACGTCTTCCACGTCGGCAATGCGCACGAGGACGCCGACGGGCGCATCGTCGTCGACGGGTCCCGCTACGACGCCGCGGACATGGCGGCGCAGTGGGCGCCGCCGCGACGTCGGCGACGTGGCCGACCCGGCGCCCCGGAGGCGGCCCGCGCCGCGGCGGGAGCCGCCGGCGCCGACCCCGCGGGCCGGGCGGCCGGCACCGGCGCGGCCCGGATGCACCGCTGGGTGCTCGACCCCGCCACCGGCCGCGTGTCCGAGGGCCCGCTCGACGACCGGCCCGTGGAGTTCCCGACGCTCGACCCGGAGCGCGTCGGCCGCGCCGCCCGCCACCGCTACGGCGTCACGTCGTCGCCGGCCGCCAACGCGATCGTCAAGATGGACCTGGCGACCGGGACGACCGTCGCCCACGAGCTCGGGCCCGACGTCAAGGCCGGGGAGGCCGTGTTCGTCCCGGCCGGGCGCGCCGACCGGAGCGAGGACGACGGCTGGCTGCTGACGATCACCACGCGCGCCGACGGCTCGGCGTCCCGGCTGCTCGTGCTCGACGCCACCGACGTGACCCGGACCGTCGCCGCGGTCACCCTGCCCCGCGGCGTGCCCTCGGGCTTCCACGGCTCCTGGATCCCGGAGCCGCGGGAGGCCGAGGCTCAGCAGCGCGGTGCCGGCGCCCGGGTCGTCGAGGAACCAGGCCGTGATCCGGGGCGCGGCCCACGCCCCCGCCAGCAGCCCGAGGACCAGCCCGCCGAGGGAGAGCAGCTGGACCAGCGCGCCCTGCCGCCAGCCCCGGAGCAGCGCGAGCAGGGCGACGACGACGAGGACGCCGTCCAGGATGTTCGGGGAGAGCCCCTGCCCGGGCACGTGCCGCACCTCCGTGTCGCCGACGGTCGTCCTCCACTGTCCGCTCCCGGCCATGGCGGCGGGGTGTGCTGTGCACCGCGGCGGCGGCGGAGGCCCGGCGATCTCGACGAAGGGGTCGACCCGTGTCCGTAGGATGACCGACCGTGTCGTGCGGGTTCATCGGGCAGGCGACGTGAGCGACATCGACCTGGAGAAGTACGTCGAGGGCGTCCGGTCCGGCTCGCGGCTCTGGATCGGGCGGGCGATCACGCTCGTCGAATCGACGCGTCCCGACCACCGCGAGGCCGCCCAGGAGCTGCTCGTCGAGCTGCTCCCGCACGCCGGCGGAGCGCGGCGGATCGGCATCTCCGGGGTGCCCGGGGTCGGGAAGTCGACGTTCATCGGTGCTCTGGGCTCGACGTTGACGGCCCAGGGCTCGAAGGTCGCGGTGCTGGCCGTGGACCCGAGCTCGACGAAGTCGGGGGGCTCGATCCTCGGCGACAAGACGCGGATGAACGAGCTCGCGACCGACGACGACGCGTTCATCCGCCCGTCGCCGACGGCGGGCACGCTCGGCGGGGTCGCCAAGGCCACGCGGGAGACCATGGTCGTGATGGAGGCGGCCGGCTACGACGTCGTCATCGTCGAGACCGTCGGCGTCGGGCAGTCCGAGACGACCGTCGCGCAGATGGTCGACTCGTTCCTCTTCCTGACGCTCGCGCGCACCGGCGACTCCCTGCAGGGCATCAAGCGAGGCATCCTCGAGATCGCCGACGTCATCGCGGTGAACAAGGCCGACGGGCCGCACGCCCGCGAGGCCAAGCGGGCCGCGCGGGAGCTGGAGCAGGCGCTCGCGATGCTGCGGGGGGAGCGCGAGACGTGGAAGGTGCCCGTCCTGACCTGCAGCGCGGCCGAGAAGACCGGGCTCGACGACGTGTGGTCGGCGCTCGTGCGGCACCAGGAGCACCTCGACGCCGAGGACGGCCTGAGACAGAAGCGCGCGCGCCAGCAGGTCGACTGGACCTGGCAGATGGTGCGCGACCGCCTGCTCGGGCGGCTCCAGGACCACCCGCAGGTCAAGGAGCTGCGCGGCGAGCTGGAGCGCGAGGTCGAGGCGGGCGAGCTCACGGCGGCGCTGGCGGCCGACAGGATCCTCGACGCGTTCCTTGAGTCCTGACTAATATCAGTCGATACTGATACTCATGGACATCCAGCACGAGATCGCGGCCACCCGCCGCGTCGTCGGCGCTCGCACCCTCGAGGCCGGCGAGGCGGCGGTCGTCACCCTGAGCCGCGCGTTCCCCACCGACGTCGCCGACCTCTGGTCGGCGTGCACCGAGGCCGACCGCATCGCCCGCTGGTTCCTGCCGGTCAGCGGCGAGCTGCGCCTCGGCGGGCGCTACCAGCTCGAGGGCAACGCCGGCGGCACCGTCACGGCCTGCGACCCCCCGAGCGGGTTCGACGCGACGTGGGAGTTCGGGGGCGGGGTCAGCTGGATCGAGGTGCGACTGACCCCCGACGACGGCGGGGCGCGCTTCACCCTGACCCACATCGCGCACGTCGACGACGACCACTGGCGTCGGTTCGGTCCGGGGGCCGCCGGGATCGGGTGGGATCTCGGGCTGCTCGGGCTCGCGGCGCACCTCACGGGCTCCGGGATCACGCCCGACCAGGCCGAGGCGTGGTCGACGTCGGACGAGGGACGGCTGTTCATCGTCGCGGCCGGGCGGGCGTGGGCCGAGGCGAGCGTCGCATCCGGGATGGACCGCGGGGAGGCCGAGGCGCGCGCCGACCGCACGGTCGCGTTCTACACGGGTGCGGAGGTCTGACGCGCGGGTAACCGGTGTCCATGAGCGAGGCACCGGAGCCCACGGGCGGCCAGAACCCGCTGTGGAGCGTCGTCACCGGCCTGCGCGGCATCGCGGAGAACGTCGTGAAGGCCGCCGGGACCGCGACGTCGCCGCTGAGCGAGCTGCCCGGGCTGCCGGAGGTCGCGACGCACCCCGGCGCCATGTCGGCGGCCCAGCTCGGGGCGATGCGTTCGGCGATCCAGGCGCAGCGCGACGCGGTGGCGGCGATGCAGAGCCAGCTCGCGGCGTTCGACGAGCAGCTCGAGGTGCTCCAGCGGCTGCTCGTCCCGCTCGCGGAGTGGAGCGCGACCTGGGCGCGGCTGGAGAGCCGCGTGGTCCCCGGCGGCCGGCCGGCCAAGGACGCCGACACCGACCACGGCGAGGCGTGAGCGGCCGTTCGGGTTGGTGGCGGCCGGGGCCCGGGTAGCCCGACCGGTACACCGCGCGCTCCGGGACCCCACGTCGATGGCGGTCCCGTCGCGCACCGGATCGACGAGGGCGGTCACCGATGGGGGTCTCGACGGCGAGCTTCGTGACGACGGTGGTCGTCGGCATCGTCATCACGCTGGTGGTGGGCGTGCTGCTGCGCCGGATCGGGCGCGACTTCCTCGCCGAGGTGTACGGCGACCGGTCGTTCTCGACCTCGCTGAACTACCTGCTGGTCACCCTCTACCACCTGTTCGCCCTGGGTCTGCTGACCCTGGTGGCGGGCGCGGACGTCGGCCTCACCGGCGTCCAGCAGATCGTCGTCCGGATCGGGATCTTCCTGTTGGTCCTCGGCGGGGTGTACGGGCTCGCGGTGCTGGCGCTGGAGCGTGCGCGCAGCCGGCGCCGCGAGGAGAGCCTCGAGGACGACTTCCGCCGGGGTCGCTGAGCGACTAGTTGCTGATCGCCGGCGCGGCGCCGACGAACCGGTCGTCGGTGAGCTGGTCGACGAGGAAGGCGGCGACGTCGGTGCGCGCCATCGGCGTCCCGATGTCGTCGCGGCCGAGGAACCCGGCGCGCAGAGTTCCGTTGGACGGGACGTCCACGGGCGCGAACATCCGCGCGAGCGTCCAGTCCAGCCCCGAGGTGGAGATGACCTCGCTGATCCCCTGGACCTCCTCGAGCGCGCCGGGGATGAGCAGCCCGATGCCGACCGGGACGAGCCGTTCGACCAGACCGGGGCGGTCGCGCGGGTCGGGGACGCTGACGGTCCCGAGCGCGATGAGCCGCCGGACGCCGGACTCGTGCATCGCGGCGACGATCGTGCGCGTCGCCTCGGTGAGGGGGCCGCTGCGCAGGAACGGGTCGATCGCCGGGCCGAGCGCGCTGATCACGGCGTCGGCGCCGTCGACGACCTTGCGGATCGCGGGCGCGTCGTCCAGCTCGGCGACGACGACCTCGAGGCTGCCACGCGCCTCCGGCGCGGCAGCTCCGCTTCGCTGCGTGCCGCCCTGGTCGTCGATCGTCAGCTTCTCGGGCGAGCGCACGAGCGCGGTGACCTCGTGCCCCTCGTCGAGCAGGCGTTCCACGACGAGGCGGCCGATCTTGCCGGTGCCGCCGAACACGGTGACGTCCACACAGCCGTGTACCCGCTGCGCAGATGGCCGCGCGTCACGCGCGTCACACGGCTCAGCGCGCCCGCCAGACCGGGTCCCGCTTCTCGACGAACGCCGCGACGCCCTCGACGCGGTCCTCGCTGGTGTAGGGGTCGGGGCCGACATCGAGGCGCAGCGCCGCCGACAGGGGCAACGAGCCGCCCTTGCCCAGCGCCGCCTTGTAGCGCCGCACGGTCAGCGGCGCGTTGGCGGCGATCTTCGCCGCGAGTGCCGCGGCCTCCCGCGCGAGCTCGGCGGCGGGCACCACGCGGTTGACCAGGCCCCAGCGGGCGGCGTCGGCGGGGGCGATGTCGTCGCCGGTGTAGAGGATCTCGTAGGCGATGCCGGGCGGGAGCATGCGGCTCACGAGGTGGGCGCCGAAGTTCGCGCCCATGCCCCGCCTGGCCTCGGGCAGCCCGACGCGGGCGTGGTCGGCGACCAGGCGGATGTCGCAGGCCAGCGCCAGCTCGAAGCCGCCGCCGAGGGCCCAGCCGTTGATCGCGGCGATCGTCGGGCGGGGGCACTCGAGCACGGTCTCGAAGACGTTGCGGGACACGCCGCCCATCGGGCGGATGCCGCGGTCGGAGGCGCCGTCGTTCTCGCGGATCTCGCGCAGGTCGACCCCGGCGCAGAACGCCCGCTCCCCGCTGCCCGTGAGCACGACGACCCAGACGTCCGGGTCGTCGGCGAACCCGTCGAACGCCGCCACGAGGTCCCGCTGCAGGCCCGTCGAGAGCGCGTTGAGGCGCTCCGGCCGGTCGAGGGTGACCGTCGCGACCCGGTCGGCGACCTCGACGACCAGCCCGTCCTCGGTGCGGCTCCCCTTCCCGGCCTCCATCACCGCACCCCTCGCGACAGCGTCGGCCACAGCTGCTCCGGGCCGCCCGCGGCGAGAGTGTGACCGAGGCGCGTCGACCACGCCCGCTCGCCACCCCACTCGTCGCGCCACGACCACAACCGCCGGGTGAGCACGCCCAGCGCGAACTCGCGCGTCACGCCCATCGCCCCGGTGGCCTGGTGCGCGGCCGCGGCGACGAGCCCCGCCGCCTCGGAGGCGACGGCCGCCGCCGCGGCGACGTCCAGCTCGGCCGGCTCGCCGTCCGGGCCCGCGCCCACGGCGGCCGAGCGGGCGGCCATCGCGGCCATCTCGGCCTGCTCCGCGATCCGCACGAGGTGGTCGGCGACGGCCGGGAAGCGTGACACCGGGCGGCCGAACTGCACGCGCTCGCCGGTGTAGGCGACGGTGACCTCGAGGACCCGGCGCGCCGCCCCGGCGATCTGCGCGGCGCGGGCCAGGGCGCTCCTCCTCGCCAGCAGGTCGGCGGCGTCGGCGGGGGCCGGCGCGGTGGTCTCGGGGACGACGCCGTCGAGGTCGACGGTCTCGCGGGGCTCGCCGGCGAGGTTGTGGCCGGCGGCGATGCGGGCGTCCGACGGATCGACGACGGCCACGACGGAGCCGTCGGGCCCGTCGGCGAGCACGGCGATCCGCGCCGACGCCGAGGCCCAGGGGACGCGGGCGAGCCGGCCCGTCAGGGCGCCGTCGGCCAGCGTCACCGACCCCGTCCCCGTCGTCAGCGGCCCGTCCGGCAGCGTGAGGCCGGCCGCCGCGAGCAGGCGACCGGCGAGCAGTCCCGTCTCCGCGACGGGCACCGGCGCGGCCGCGGCCCCGGCGGCCTCGAGCACCGCGCACGCCTCGGCGACCGAGCCGCCCGCGCCCCCGGCGGCCTCGGGGACGCCGACCGTCGTGAACCCGCCGGCGTGCAGCGGCTCCCACACCCCGGCCGACCAGCCGTCGCGCTCGGCGGCCTCGAGGACCTCGGGGGTGACGCGGTCGGCGAGCAGGTCGGCGACGGCCTCCCGGACGTCGGCGTTCATCGCGCACCCCGCGTCAGGGCCTTGGCCGCGATCCCGCGCAGCACCTCGGTGGTGCCGCCGCGCAGCGTCCACGTCGGGGCGTTGAGCACGCACTCGGCGAGCAGCCGGTCGAACATGGTCGGGCCTCCGGGGTCGATCTCGATGCCCGCCGCGTCGCGCAGCGTCTCGACCACCTGCTGCTCGAACGTCGTGCCGATGTCCTTGACCAGCGACGCCTCCACCGCCGGCGCCTCGCCCTGGTCGAGCGAGCGCGCGACGGCCAGCGAGAGCTGGCGGATCGTCCACAGCCGGGCGCCGACGCGGCCGATCGCGGCGGCGCGGACGTCGTCGGGATCGCGCCCGTGGACGTCGAGGAACGCGCGGTAGAGACCGAGGATCGACAGGTAGCGGTCGGGGCCCGACCGCTCGTGGGCGAGCTCGGCGGTGACCTGCGCCCAGCCCTGCCCGACCTCGCCGAGCACCCGCTCGTCGGGGACGAACACCCCGTCGAGCACCACCTCGTTGACGTGCTCCTCGCCGTCGATCAGGGGGATGGGCGAGACGTGCACGCCGTCGTCCGACAGGTCGACGATGAGCTGGGAGAGCCCGGCGTGGCGGTCGCCCTCGCCCTGCGGCGTGGTGCGGCAGAGCATCGCGGCGAAGTGGTTGAGGTGGGCGTTCGTGGTCCACACCTTCGTGCCCGACACCCGCCAACCCCCCTCGACCGGCGTGGCCGTCGTGCGCACCGACGCGAGGTCGGAGCCGGCGTCGGGCTCGCTCATGCCGAGGGAGAACCAGCATTCGCCGGCGGCGATGCGCGGCAGGAACCACTGCCGCTGCTCCTCGGTGCCGAAGCGCAGGAACGCGGGCGCGGACTGGCGCTCGGCGATCCAGTGCGCGGCGATGGGGGCGCCGGCGGCCAGCAGCTCCTCGATGACGACGAACCGGCGCACCGTGCTCGCGCCCGCGCCGCCGTACTCGGTCGGTATCGACATGCCGACCCAGCCGCGCTTGGCGAGGGTGCGCGTGAACTCGGGGTCGTGGCGACCGCCGAGCCCGAGGCCGGGGCGGAAGTCGTCGGGCAGCGTCTCGGCGAGGAACGCGCGCACCTCCTCGCGCAGCGCCTCCTCGTCGGCCGACAGCGGGGTCGGGTCGAAGATCACTGGGTCCCCCTCCGGCGCTGGCTCCACATCTGCGTCGCGCGCTCGAACTCCACGGCGGCGTCCCACGGCAGGCCCGGCGGCCCGATCTCGGTGCGGAACGAGCGGGCGGCCTCGCGGGCGAGGTCGGGATCCTTCGCCGGGACGGCGGCGAGCGCGAGGGCGGTGTCGTCGACGTCCTCGTCGGCGACCGCGCGCCACGCGAGCCCGATCTCCGCGGCGCGGGTGCCGTCGATCTCCTCGCCGAACAGGCCCATCGCCGCGGTGGCCTCGCGGCCGGCCGTGCGGTGCGCGATCGTGAAGAAGCCGCCGCCGGGGTGCAGGCCGATGCGCAGGAAGCCCGCGAGCAGGCGGGCGTCGCGGGCGACGACGCGCAGGTCGGTGGCGAGCATGAGGTTGAGGCCGGCGCCGACCGCCGGGCCGCGGACGGCGGCGATCGTCGGGACCGCGAGGGTGCCGACGCGGCGGAACGCGCCGTAGACCGCGCCGGTGTCGCGGAACGCGGAGTCCTCGGCCTGGTCGGCGCCGGGATTCCAGGTGCGGCGGTCGGCGCCGGAGCAGAAGGCGCCGTTCGCGCCGCGGATCACGGCGGCCCCGACGGAGCGGTCGGCGTCGACGGTGTCGCACGCGTCGGCGAGCTCGCGGCCCATCGCCGGGGTCAGCGCGTTGCGGACGTCCGGGGCGTCGACGGTCAGCACCGCCACGCCGTCGGCGATCTCGAGCCCGATGCTGCCCATCTAGGTCTCCGTTCTCAGGACGTCGACGGCGATCGCTGCCCCGGCGTGTCGCGGATCCGAGCGCGTGGCGTTGCTGTCGTTCGGTGTCAGCGACGCCACGCCGCTGACATGCGAGCTCGGCAGGAGGACCAACGGGTTGACCTCCAGTTCGCCGAGCCCGGGCACGGCGGATGCGCGGGAGAGGCGGACGATCGCGTCGACGGCGGCGTCGAGGTCCACGCCCGGCGCGCCGCGGTGGCCCGCGAGCAGCGGCCAGCACCGGAGCTCGCGCAGCATCGCCCGCGCGGTGTCGGGGGTGACCGGGGCGAGGGCGTGGACGACGTCGCGGTGCACCTCGGTCGCCGTGCCGCCGTGGCCGACCGTGAGCACCGGCGGCCAGCCGTCGCGCCCGCCGTCGACCGCCACGAGCAGCTCCACCCCGGCCGGCACCTGCTCCTGCACGAGCACGCCGGTGACGCCGGGCAGGCCGGAGAGCTCGGCGTGCACCGCGGCCGCGTCCTCGCTCCGGACGCCGAGCCGCACGCCGCCGGTCTCGGTCTTGTGCGCGAGCCCCGCGGCCTTGAGGACCGCGACCCCGCCGAGGGCGTCGACGTCGGCGGCCGGGTCGGTCGCGAGCACCGACCGCGGCCGGCGCACCCCCAGCGCGTCGAGCAGGGCCCAGCCGTCGCCGGACACGGGCGCCGCGGGCTCGACGGGCGCGGGATCCGCCCCGGGCGGCGCGGCCACGGCGTCGAGCACCCGGACCGCGAGCGCGATCGACGAGAAGACCGGGATGCCGGCCTCGCGCAGCAGCGCGCGGGCGGGCGCGGTGCCGTCCTCGCCGGCCATCCAGACGACGGCGACGGGCGGGGCGTCGGGGCCCTGCTCGGCGACGGTGGCGGCGAGGTCGCGGGCCAGGGCCATCGCGGTCTCGCCGACGAGCATGGTGAGCAGCACGAGCACGGCGTCGACCTCGGCGTCGGCGCGCACGATCCCGCAGACCTCGCCGAAGCCCCCGCCGCCGGTGTTGAACAGCTGCGCGGTGACGTCGACCGGGTTGGCCACCGCCCCGAACGGGGGCACGATCCGCGCGAGCTTCTCCTGGGTCTGCGTGGTCAGCTCGGGCACGGCGAGCCCCGCGTCGCTGGCCCGGTCGGCGGCGAGGATGCCGGCGCCGCCGGAGCTCGTGACCAGCCCGACCGCGCGCCCGGCCGGACCGCGCCGGCCCCGGAGCATGGTGGCCGCGGCGAGCAGCTCCTCGACGTCGTCGACGAGCACCACCCCGTACCGGCGCGAGACCAGGCGGAACGCGGTGTCGTCGCCGAGCATCGCGCCGGTGTGCGAGACCGCGGCGCGCCGCCCGGGCTCGGAGCGCCCCGAGCGCAGCACGACGAGCGCGGTGCCGTGCGCGCGGGCCTCGGCGGCGAGCGCGGCGTAGTCGTCCGGGTCGGGCAGCGACTCGGCGTAGACGGTGAGGACGGTGATCTCCGGGTCGGCGACGAGGTGGCGCCCGATCTCGGTGAGCGACACGTCGGCCTCGTTGCCGGTGCTCACCCAGGCCGACAGGTCGAGCCCGCGCTCGGCGGCCACGTCGAGCACCGAGCCCCCGATCGCCCCGCTCTGCCCGACGTACGCGATGCCGCTCGAGCCGGTCAGCGGGCGCTCGCCGGCGCCGGTGAACGTCGCGAACAGGCGGCTGCGCGCGTCGTAGAGACCCTGGCAGTTGGGCCCGAGGACGCGGGTGCCCGACGCGCGCGCGGCGGCGACCAGCTCCTCCTGCCGCGCCCGGCCCTCGTCGCCGACCTCGGCGAACCCGGAGGCGAAGACGACGACCGCGGCCGCGCCGGCCGCCCCCGCCTCGGTGACGGCCGCCGCGGCCCGCTCGGCGGGGACGAGGGCGAGCGCGAGGTCGACGCCGCCCGGGACCTCGGCGAGCGAGGACACGCACGGCACCCCGCCCAGCTCGGCGTACTTGGGGTTGACCGGGTGCACCCGCCCGGCGAACCCTCGCTCGGTGAGCCAGCGCAGCGGGCGCGCCATCGGGTTGTCGGCGCGGCCGGTGGCGCCGATGAGCGCGACCGAGCGCGGCGCGAGGACCCGGTGCCAGTCGGTGCTCACGACCGCGAACCTAGGTCGGCACCCCGGCCTCGCACAACCGATCGAACACCGTTTCGTATCCAATGAAGGCAGGAAGCGCCCCGGTACCCTGCGTCGGGGGAGGTGCAGCGTGGTCGGTACCGAGACGGAGCCCGCCCGGCGGGCGACCAGCGTGCAGCGCGCGGTGACGGAGATCCGCCGGATGCTGCGCTCGCGCGAGCTGGTGCCCGGCCAGCAGGTCCGCCAGGAGACCCTCGCCGCGCGCCTGGGCGTCAGCCGCATCCCGGTGCGCGAGGCCCTCAAGACCCTCGAGGCCGAGGGCGTCCTGCGTCACGAGCCGCACGTCGGCTACGCGGTCGCGCGCCTCAACGCCGACGAGCTCGCGCAGGTCTACCTCATGCGCCGGGCCCTGGAGACCGAGGTCCTCCGCGCTCTCCCGCGCCTGACCGCCGACCAGCTGCGCGAGCTCACCGCCCTCAACGAGGCGATCACCGAGCAGGTCGAGAACGTCGACGTCGCCGGCATCGTCGCGGCCAACCAGGCGTTCCACTTCGCGATGTTCCGGCTCTCGGGCCTCGACCTCGTCGTCGACGAGATCGACCGGCTCTGGCGGCGCAGCGAGCCCTACCGGACCGTCCACCTCTACGACTCCGGCGGCCGCGCCCGGGTGGTCCGCGAGCACCGCAAGATGATCACCGCGCTGCGGCGCGGGGACACCGGTGCGCTGGTGGCGCTCATGGACGCGCACCGCGACCACACGGTCGCCGACCTCAGTGCCGCGCTGGGGCTGCCGCCCCGGCCGTAGCCGAGATCGTATCCAATCCACTCTGGACTTCCGTCGTGTGACCCACCTAACCTCCGCCACACGAACGGCGCGCGCAGCGACGCGCGGTCAGCAGCGGAGGAGCCCATGACCGCCGAGCAGGACCGCCCCGACACCTCCGGCACGGACACCTCCGGCACGGGCACGCGGACCGCCGCACCACCCGGCACCGAGCCGCCCGAGTACACCCCCGGCGAACGGCGGCGCATCCTCGGCGCGGCCTGCCTGGGCTGGGGCATGGAGTACTTCGACTTCATGCTCCCGACGCTGCTCGCCGGCGCGATCATGAACCACTACGGCGTCTCGGCCGGCGTGTTCGGCGTCGCGATCGCGGGCCAGCTCGTCGGGTCGGCGATCGGCGGCGTGCTCTTCGGCTGGCTCGGCGATCGCTACGGCCGGCGCCGCACGCTGATCTGGTCGATCCTGATCTACTCGATCGCCACCGGCCTGGTCTTCTTCGCGCCGAACTTCGCGGTGTTCCTCGTGCTGCGGATCCTCACCGGCATCGGGACCGGCGGCGAGTGGGCGGTCGGCTTCGCCTGGCTCAACGAGGCGTGGGCGCCGAAGCGCCGCGGGCTCGGCGGCGGCGTGGTGCAGGCCTCGCTGTGGCCGGCGTACGCGCTCGCGGTGCTCGTCGCCCAGCTCGTCGTCGACTGGCGGGTCGCGTTCCTGCTCGGCGTCCTGCCCGCGCTCGCCTGCATCTGGATCCGCTTCGGCTGCCGCGAGTCGCGCCAGTGGGAGGAGCTGCAGGCCCGCAAGGCCGCGGGCCTGCTCACCGACACCACCGCCGCCAAGACCTCCCGCTCGCCGTGGCGCCAGCTGGTCGCCAAGGACTCGCTGCCCATCGTGCTCGTGGGCCTGGTCGTCGCGTTCGGCGCGCAGTGGGTGCCCTACACCGCCACGGCCTGGATGCCCTCGATGCTCAAGAGCGACCTCGGCTTCGACGCCGGCACCGCGAGCACCGTGCTCTACGTCGCCGCGGCGATCTCGTTCGTCGGCTTCATCCTCGCCGGCTGGCTGTCGGACCGCTGGGGGCGGCGCCCGGTGTTCGTCGCGTTCGCCGCGCTCCAGACCGTGACCTTCGCGGTGATGCTCGCGCTCGCCGTCTCCGGCGAGGGGCTCGGCAACTTCGTGTGGCTCTACCTCGCCTCGAGCCTGTTCCTGGGCTACTTCGGCATCTTCGGGGTCTGGTACGGCGAGCTGTTCCCGACGCGCATCCGCTCGCTGGGCTCGGCCGCCGCCTACAACATCGGCCGCGGCCTCTCGGGCATCGGGACGATCATCGGCGGCGTCGTCGCCACGAGCGCCGGCTACGGGATCGCGGTGGGCATCGCCGTCGTCGGCGCCGCGATCGTCACCGTCGCCGCCCTGTTCCTGCGCGACCGCGCCGGTCGCGTCATCACCGCCGACGAGTAGGGGGAGCACCGTGAGCGAGCCTCGCTACGAGGTCCTGGGGCCGCTGGGTCCGCGCGTCGTAGGCGACGTCGCCGAGCACGAGCGCCCGTCGTCGCTGGCGGGCCGGCGCGTGGCCTACCTGTGGGACGAGCTCTTCCGCGGCCCGGAGATGTTCGACGTGATCTCCGAGGTCGCCCGCGAGCGGCACGGCGAGGTCGGGTTCGTCGGGTGGGAGGAGTTCGGCAACTTCCACGCCTCGGCCGCCGAGGAGCGTCGCGTCCTCGAGGCCCTGCCGGAGCTCCTGCGCACTCACCGTGTCGACCTCGTGGTCGCCGCGGTCGGTGCTTGAGGCTCCTGCATGCCTGCCGTGATGCGGGCAGCGGCCACCGCCGAGCGCGCCGGGGTGCCGGCGGTCGCGATCGGCGGCGCGGGGTTCGAGGGCATGGGGCGGGCCGTCGGGCGCTCGCTGGGCGTCGGGCACGTCCCGATCGTCAGCTACCCCGGCGTGATCCTCACCGACCCGACCGAGGTGTTCCGGTCGAAGATGCGGGACACCGTCGCGCCGGCGGTGGTGGACGCGCTGGTGGCGGGGTCTGCGGCTGTCGACGACGTCGAGGACGAGGCCGAGCACGGCCCCACCGACGTCGTCGCGCGCGGCGACCTGGACGCGATCACCGACCTGTTCGAGGCCCGCGGGTGGACCGACGGCCTGCCGATCGTGCCGCCCACCCCGGAGCGGGTCGCGGCGTTCCTCGACCACACCCGCCGCGATCCCGACGAGGTCCTCGGCGTGCTCGCCCCCGACCAGCGGCAGGCGACGGTGCGCAGCGTCGCGGTCAACGGGGTGATGGCGGGCTGCCGCCCGCCGGACCTCCCCGTGCTGCTGGCGATCGTCGAGTGCGCCGCCGACCCGGTCTTCCGGGTGCAGGACGCGGGCTCGACGCCGGGGTGGGAGCCCCTGGTCGTGCTGTCCGGGCCGGTGGTGGAGCGGCTCGGCTTCCACAGCGGCACGGGCGCGCTGCGGGTGGGACGGCGCGCGAACACCGCGGTCGGGCGCTTCCTGCGCCTCTACCTGCGCAACGTCGCCGGGCTGCGCATCCCACCCGGGCAGACCGACCAGGGCGCGATCGCCTCGACCTGGCACGTCGCGCTGGCCGAGGACGACGCCGCCGTGCGGTCCCTCGGCTGGCCGTCGTTCCGGGCCGACCGCGGCTTCGACGACGCCGACAGCGTCGTCACCGTGCAGAGCGTCGTCGCGGTGAGCGCGCCGATCTACTCGGGCGGCGAGACCGCGGCCGACCACCTCGAGGCGCTGACGACGATCTTCGGCAACGCCATCGGCCCCTGGGCCTACACGGGGCTGGAGTTCGGCGCGTTCCACCCGCTGCTCGTGCTCGGACCGGCGGTGGCGACGGCGCTCGCGGGGTTCGGCGTCGACAAGGACGCGCTGCGCGGCCACCTCGCCGAGCACATGCGGGTGCCGGTGCGCCAGCTGCAGGCCTGCGCCTGGAACGTCGGCTCGACGAGCTTCGACCTCGACGCCGCCGTCGCCGCCGGCGAGCTCGACGGGCGCTACGCCGGCACCGACCCCGACCGGCTGGTGCCGATGGTGCCGCGTGCCGGGGACATCGGGATCGTGCTGGCGGGCAACGCGAGCCGCAACCAGTCCCGCGGCTTCGTGCAGAACCACGTGCAGGGTGTGCCGGTGAGCCGGCGGATCGAGGAGGTCACGTGAGCACCGACTGGGACGTCGTGGTCGTGGGGGCCGGGATCGCCGGGCTCACCGCGGCCCGCGCCTGCGCCGAGCGCGACCTGCGCGTCGTCGCCCACGACGCGCTCGCGCCGGGCGGGCAGCTCATCAACCTCGGCGCGCTGGCCGACTGGCCGGGGGAGGCGACCACCGGCCCGGACCTCATGGGCGCGCTGCTCACCGACGTCGTGGACCGCGGCGTGGAGATCGCCTACGGCGAGGTCACGGGCCTGCGCACCGACCCGCTCACCGTCGAGGGAGCGGAGGGGCCGGTGACCGCGCGCGCCGTCGTCGTCGCCACCGGGCGGCGGCCGGGTCGCCTCGACGTCCCCGGCGCCGAGGCCTGGGAGGGCCGCGGGCTCTCGCACTGCGCAACCTGCGACGGGCCGCTGCACGCCGGGCGCGAGGTCGTGGTCGTCGGCGACGACGAGTGGACGGCGCGCGAGGCGCTCGAGCTCGCCGGGATCGCGAAGCGGGTGACGCTGGTCAGCGCCGCGCCGGCCTGGCCGGCGTCGCTCCGGCGTCGCCTGGGCGAGGCCGTCGACCGGCGGACCGCGACGGTGGCGGCGCTCGAGGGGGAGGGGACGCTCGGCGCCGTCCGGCTCGCCGACGGCGAGGTGCTCGACGCGTCGGGGATCTTCGTCTACACCCACGCCGACCCGCGGGCCGAGCTGCTCGACGGCCTGCCCGGCGACGCCCCGGTGTTCCCGGCCGGCGACGTCACCGGCGCCGACCGGACCCTGCTGACCGCCGCCGCTGACGGGCTGCGCGCGGGGCTCGCCGTTGTCACCCACCTCGAGGAGGCCTGATGCGCATCGTCGACCCGACGTCGGGGACGTCGCCGTCGGAGCCGGTCGCGGTGGCGGCCGCGGCGGGCACCCCCGCCGGCGCCCTGTGCGGGCTGTCGAACTCCAAGCCCGGCGCCCACGACCTGCTCGCGGCCATCGGCCGGCGTCTCGCCGACGACCACGGGATCGGGCCCAACGGGCTGGAGGCGAAGCCGAGCGCGGCGGTCGGCGCGGACCCGGAGCTGCTCGACCACCTCGCCGCGCAGTACCGCCTCGCCGTCGTCGCCATCGGCGATTGAGGCTCGTGCTCGTCGTGGAGTCTCCACGACTCGCTCGAGCTCGAGCGCCGCGGCGTGCGCTCGGTCCTCGTCGTCACCTCGTCGTTCCTGCCGCTGGTGACCGCCCAGGCGAAGGCCCGCCGCGCCGACCCGCGCCTCGTCGTGATCGACCACCCGATCGGCGGGCTGTCGCCGGCGGAGTTCGCGGGACGCGAGGAGGCCGCCTACGCCGGGGTGGTCGCGGAGCTGCGGTCGATGGGGGAGCTGACGTGAGCGATGTTCTGGACCTGCCCGACGTCGACGACGCCTGGGCCTGGATGGCGGCCTGCGAGGAGCGCGGCTGGGGCGACGGGCTGCCGACGATCCCGCCGACCGAGGAGCGGGTGGCGGCGATGCTGGCGGGCGCGCCGCCCGTCGACCTCGGCCCCCTCCCGCCGCGCGGGGTCACGCCGACGCCGCGCTCGGTCGCGGCGAACGCGGTGATGGCGGGGTGCCGCCCGGCGGACCTGCCGGTGCTGCTCGCCGCGCTCGCCGCGGTGCAGGACGAGGCCTACAACCTGCACGGCTCGCTCGCGACGACGCACCCGTGCGCGCCGATGGTGCTGGTCTCGGGCCCGGTGCGCGAGACGCTGGGGCTCAACTCGGGCGGCAACTGCCTGGGCCAGGGCACGCGCGCCAACGCGGTGATCGGGCGGGCGCTCTCGCTGGTGCTGCTGCACGTCGGCGGTGCACGGCCGGGCGTGCTCGACCGCTCGACGCAGGGATCGCCGGCCAAGTACACGTTCTGCTTCGCGGAGGCCGACTCGCCGTTCGCGTCGCTGGCGGTGCAGCGGGGGTTCGCCGCCGACGAGAGCGTCGTGTCGGTGATGGCCGCCGAGCCGCCGCACAACGTCAACGACCACGGCAGCACCACCGGCGCGGAGATCCTGCTGACCGTCGCCGGGACGATGGCGCAGCCGGGATCGAACAACGTCTACGTGCGCGGCCCGCACCTGCTGCTGCTCGGCCCGGAGCACGCCGCGACGCTGCACCGCGACGGCTGGACGCCGGCGTCGATCCGCGCGCACCTCTGGGCGCACGCGCGGATCCCGGTGGAGAAGGTCTCGGAGGGCAACCGGCGGCAGTTCGTCGAATGGGGCGTCGAGCCCGACGGCGACCACTACACCGTCAGCGACGACCCGGAGAACCTGCACATCGCCGTCGCGGGCGGGGCCGGCAAGCACTCGGCGTGGATCCCGTCGTTCGGCGGGACGGCGCTGGTGTCCCGCGCGGTGCCGTGATCGTTCCCGAGGGCACCGACGTCGTCGCGGCGACCGCGGCGCTGCTCGCCGAGGGGATCGGCGACGGGCTGCCGGTGGTGCCGCCGACCCCGTCGCGGGTGGCGGCCGCGCTCGAGGGCGTCGACGACCCGGACGCCGTGCTCGGTCTCGTGCCGCCGCTGTTCGGGTCGCTGACGCCGCGGCTCGTCGCGACCTGCTGCGTCATCGCGGGGGCACCGGCGGCCGCGCTGCCCGTCGTGCTCGCCGCGGCGACGGCGTGCCTCGCGCCGGAGCTCAACCTGCTCGGGGTCGCGACGACGACCGGGACGGCGGCGGTCGCGGTGGTCGTGTCCGGACCGGTCGGCGCCCGGATCGGCCTCACCCACCGCACCGGGATGCTCGGTCCCGGCCCGCACACCAACGGCGCGGTCGGCCGCGCGCTGGCGCTGACCCTGGCCACGGCGGGCGGCGTGCGGGCGGGGGAGACGACGATGGCGACCACCGCCCAGCCCGCCCGCTACACGTGCTGCCTCGCGGCGGACCCCGACGGTCCCTGGACGACCCCGGTCGACGCCGTCACCGTGCTGCCGATCGGCGGCACCGCCGAGGTCCTGCCGCGCGACGACTACCCGGACCCGGACGCGGTCCTCGAGGCGCTCGCCGACGCACTCGCCGGCGCCGTCCGCGCCGCGGGCGACCTCGGCCGGGGCGGCGAGATGACCCAGGCCGTCGTCCTCCCGCCCGAGGTCGCGACCCGGCTCGCACCGACGTTCCCGGAGGTCGACGCCCTGGTGTCCGCGCTGCGGGAACGCGGCGCCGCGGCGCTGGGGGGCCGCCCGTGCGCCGCGGAGATCCTCCCGATCGTGGCCGGCGGCCCCGGCGTCAAGATGCTGCACCTGCCCGGCTGGATGGGCGGCAGCCGCCCGGTCACTCTGGCTATGTGAGCGAACTTCGGGGCTATAGCCCCGAAGTTCGCTCACGTGGTCAGGCGCGGGCGCCGCCGTCCGGGACCACGACCGTCGCCGCCGTCCGCGGCGGCGCGCCGCGCACGGACACGCGGTCGACGACCTGGAAGTCCGCGCGCCACTCCCGCGGCGTCACCGTGCTGCGCACGTAGCCGCGACGGCGGTCGAGCACGCGGATGTGCGGGTTCTCCGCCAGCAACGCCGCATCACCCGCGAACCGCGGCGCCCCGTCGCCCCCGGAGCTGATCGACGAGGTCACCAGCTCGGTCGCCACGGTCCGCGAGCCCGGGTCGGCGAAGTCGGCGAGCACGTCGGCGGCGTGGTGGGCGTGCACGTCGCCGGTGAGGATCACGGGGTTGGGCGTCCGCGCGGCGACGAGGTGGTCGCGCAGGGCGTCACGCTCGGCCGCGCAGTCGTCCCACGAGTCCTCGTCGAGCGCGACGGCCGGGCCGGCGGCGAGGTCGCGCGGGGTGAAGAACACCTGCTGGGCGAGCACGGTCCAGCGCGCGGCCGGGCGCGCGAGGCCGTCCCACAGCCACGCGCGCTGCCCGGCACCGAGCAGGGTGCGGGACGGGTCGCGGGGGTGCGCGGGGTCCTGGTCGCTGCGGAAGCGGCGGGTGTCGAGCAGGTGCAGGTCGACGAGGTCGCCGAAGGCCAGGCGGCGGTGCAGCAGCATGTCGGGGCCGACCGGGCGCTGGGCACGGCGCAGCGGCAGGTGCTCCCAGAACGCGCGGTAGGCGTCGGCGCGCCGCCGGCGGAACACGGCGGGGTCGTCGTCGGGCTCGCCGTCGGCCTGCGAGACGTCCCCGGCCCAGTTGTTCTCGACGTCGTGGTCGTCGACGGTCACCGCCCACGGGAACGCGGCGTGCGCGGCCTGCAGGTCGGGGTCGGTCTTGTACTGGGCGTGACGCACGCGGTAGTCGGCGAGCGAGGACGCCTCGGCGGCGGGGAGGTGCCCGCGCCCGATCGCGCTCGCGGCGGGGCTCTCGTAGATGTAGTCGCCGAGCCACACGACCAGGTCGAGGTCGTCGCGCACCATCGCGGCCCAGGCGTCGTAGAAGCCGTCCTGGCGGCACTGGCAGCTCGCCGCCGCGAACGCGAACTCCTCGACCCGCGTGCCCGGCGCCGGGGCCGTGCGGGTCCGGCCCACCGGGCTGATGTCGGTGCCGGCGCGGAAGCGGTACCAGTGGTCGGCCCGCGGGCGCAGGCCGGCGACCTCGACGTGCACGGCGTGCGCGTCCTCGGGGCGCGCCACGGCACTGCCGCGCGCGACGACCCGCACGAACCCCTCGTCCTCGGCGATCTCCCAGGCCACGAGCACGGGCCGCTCGCCCATCCCGCCGCGCCCGTCGGGGGCGAGCGGGTCGGGGGCGAGGCGGGTCCAGAGCACGATCCCGTCGGGCGTCGGGTCACCGGACGCGACCCCGAGCGTGAACGGGTACGGCATCGCCGCCGGCGCGTCCGCGGCGGACACCCAGGGCGCCCCGAGGGTGACCGCCGCGCCGGTGAGCGCGACCGCGCCGCCGAGCAGCGTCCGGCGAGACACCCGGGCTCCACCCATGCGCCTCCTCCGTCCGGCCGGACCGGGGAAGCGCCGACGGTCGGAGCCGTTCCCCCACCCTCACCAACGGATGACCCCTCCCCGGTGGTTCGGACGTTCCGTGACCGGACCGACGCAGCGCACACAGCGGACGCACAGGAAGCACCCAGCGGAGCCCGACCGGCGGCTGCGAGGCTGACGCCCATGAACGCCGCGACCCGTGCCGACCTGCGCCGACCCGACGGCACACCGGTGCGCGCGCTCGTCGTCGACGACGAGCCGACCCTCGCCGAGCTGCTCTCGATGGCCCTGCGCTACGAGGGCTGGGACGTGCGCAGCGCCGGCGACGGGCTGGGCGCGGTCCGGCAGGGCCGCGAGTTCCGCCCCGACGTGGTCGTGCTCGACGTGATGCTCCCCGACATCGACGGCTTCGAGGTGCTGCGCCGCCTGCGCGCCGACAGCCCCGACGTGCCCGTCCTGTTCCTCACCGCCCGCGACGCCGTCGAGGACCGGGTCGCCGGCATCACCGCCGGCGGCGACGACTACGTGACCAAGCCGTTCAGCCTCGAGGAGGTCGTCGCCCGCCTGCGCGGGCTGCTGCGGCGCGCGGCGGTGGCGACGGCGGTCCGCGGCGACGCCACGCTGGCCGTCGGCGACCTGACCCTCGACGAGGACAGCCACGAGGTCACCCGCGGGGGTGCGCTTATCGAGCTCACGGCGACCGAGTTCGAGCTGCTGCGCTTCCTCATGCGCAACCCGCGCCGCGTGCTGTCGAAGGCCCAGATCCTCGACCGCGTGTGGAACTACGACTTCGGCGGCCAGTCCAACATCGTCGAGCTCTACATCTCCTACCTGCGCAAGAAGATCGACGCCGGGCGCCCATCGATGATCCACACCGTCCGCGGCGCCGGCTACGTGCTCAAGCCGGCGGCGGGATGAGCCGCGTGCGCTCGCTGCAGCACCGGCTGGTCCTGTCCACGGTGCTGCTGCTGACCGTCGTCTTCCTCGTCGTCGGGGTGGGCGCGGCGCTCTCGCTGCGCGGCTACCTCTACCGCCAGCTCGACGACCAGGTCACCGAGGTCGCCCGCTTCCGCAGCGACCCGCCGCCGGGCGACCCCGATCGCCGCCCGCCCCCGCCCGACGCCGGCGGCGGCTTCGTCGGCGGCGGTCCCGACCGCCCCGCCGGCACCCTCGAGGTCACCGTCGACGACGGCCGGATCGTGCGCGCCGTCCTGCTCGGGCGGCCGGGCACGAGCCGCCCGGTGGCGCCCGAGCAGGTCGCCCCGGCGATCGCGACGACGCCCGGGCAGCCCCCGCGCACCCTCGAGCTCGAGGGCCTGGGCAGCTTCCGCCTCGCCGCCGCGCGGGGGGACGACGGCACCGTCACCGTCGTGGGGCTGTCGACCGACGCGCTCGAGAACACCGTCGGCGAGCTCGTGGTCCGCGAGGCGGTGATCTTCGGGATCGGCGTCGTCCTCGCCGCCGTCGCGGCCGCGTTCACCACGCGGCGGACTCTGCGCCCGCTGCACCGCGTGTCGGCCACGGCCCGGCGCGTCTCGGAGCTGCCGCTGTCGTCGGGCGAGGTCGAGCTCGCCGAGCGGGTGCCCGACGCCGACGCCGACCCGCGCTCGGAGGTCGGCCAGGTCGGGGCCGCGCTGAACCGGATGCTCGGCCACGTCGGCGCCGCGCTCGCGGCCCGCCAGGACAGCGAGACCCGGCTGCGGCGCTTCGTCGCCGACGCCAGCCACGAGCTGCGCACCCCGCTCGCCGCGATCCGCGGCTACAACGAGCTCGCCGCGCGGCGGGCCGGCGAGCTGCCGCCCGAGGTCGCGGGCCTGCTCGAGCGCATGGGCTCGCAGACGCAGCGGATGACCGCGCTGGTGGAGGACCTGCTGCTGCTCGCGCGCCTCGACGCCGGGCGGCCGCTGGCCCGCGAGCCCGTCGACCTCACCCGCCTGGTCGTCGACGCCGTCACCGACGCCCACGCCGCCGCACCGGAGCACCGCTGGTCGCTCGACCTGGGTGACGAGCCGGTCGAGGTCGTCGGCGACCCCGAGCGGCTGCACCAGGTGGTCGCCAACCTGCTCGCCAACGCCCGCACCCACACCCCGCCCGGCACGCGCGTCACGGTCGGGCTCCACACGGTGGACGGTGCCGTGCGCCTCGACGTCGCCGACGACGGGCCCGGCATCCCGCCCGACCTGCTGCCCCACGTCGCCGAGCGCTTCGCCCGCGGCGACACCGGGCGCGCCCGCACCACGGGCAGCACAGGGCTCGGCCTCTCGATCGTCTCGGCGGTGGTCGCCGAGCACGGCGGCGAGCTGCGGATCGCGAGCGAGCCGGGGGACACCCGCTTCACCGTCGACCTGCCCGCCGCGATCACTGCCGCCGATCCGGGCGTCGGCCTATCCTCCCGGCCATGAGCGAGCCCGCACAGGACGGACCGGAGCCCGAGCACCGCCCGGCGGTGCCCGCCCCGCCGCCGATGCGGGCCTCCGACGCTGACCGCGAGCAGGTCGCCGAGGTCGTCCGTCAGGCCGTCTCCGACGGGCGGCTCACGATGGTCGAGGGCGACGAGCGCCTGCGCGACGTCTACGCCGCGATCCACCGACGCGACCTCGAGCCCCTCACCGCGGACCTCCAGCCCGTCGAGTCGGCCGCGGGGTCGTCGGCGTCGCCGGCCCGCCGCCCGGTCGGCCGTCTCGACCGGCCGCCGTCGACGACGTCGGTGGCCGTGCTGTCCGGGGTGACCAAGCGCGGCGACTGGACGCCGGGCCACACCCACCGCGTCATCGCGTTCTGGGGCGGCGCCGAGCTGTACTTCCGCGACGCCCGCCTCGACGAGGCCGGCCTGTCGATCGGCGCGATCGCGATCATGGGTGGCGTCACCATCGACCTGCGGGGCGTCCCCGCGGGCGTCGAGGTCACCATCCAGGCCGTCGCGATCATGGGCGGTATCGACGTGACCGTCGACCCGGGCACCACCGTGATCGAGGACGGGTTCGGGTTCATGGGCGCGTTCGAGGACGGCTCCGGTGCCCCGACGTCCACCGACGGCGCGCGGGTGCGCGTGAGCGGGCTCGCGCTGATGGGCGGGGTGTCGGTGAACCGCAAGCCGCTCGAGATCGAGGGCTGAGCGCTACTCCGTCGCCAACAGCCGGTCGAGCTTCTCCTCGATCCGGTCCATCCGCGCGCCGAGCTCGGTCAGCGTGCGGAACGCCGTCGCGTCGGTGTTGAGCAGCGCGTCGAGCCCCGACATCCGCACCGGCGACCCGGGGACCCGCGACGGGTGCCGCTCGCCCTCGAGCACGGCCGCGTGGAGCTCGTTGACGCGGAAGTCGAGCCACGCGAGCAGGTCGCCCACGTCCATCGTGCGCCCGTAGCGGGTCCGGACGCGCTGGCGCAGGACGTCGCCGCCGCCGTGCGCGGGGCGGTGGGCGCGGTGGCGGTGGTCGTCGCGGTCGAGGAGCTCCTCGAGGAAGCCGTCCTCCTCCTCGTGGTGATGGTGGTGGACGTGCTGCTCGACCGGCGGCCCGGGAGGCGGCGGAAACGGGGGCGGCGGGGGCGGCGGGCCGGGCGGCGGCGGCTGTCCCCAGGGCTCGGTCACGGTCGTCCCTTCCGCGTCGGTCGATCACTCACGGCATGGCTACTCTAGGTGACCGTCAGCGCGACGGCGACAGCGGCAGACGGGTGATCGGATCGGACGGGGTAGGGACAGCCCCCACTGATCGTAGGGAGTACGCGATCGTCGCGGGCCCCGCGAGATCGGAGGCTTCGAGGAGCCCGGCCGCGGTGGCCGGCCCGATCCCCCCGAGGAGCCCGCGATGCGCACCAGCCCCGACCAGACCCGCCCCCAGCGCCCGGTGGCGGGCGGCCCGGGGTACGGCCACGGGAGCGCTCCGGTCCGGGAGGCACCGCCGCCGCGGGCCCGCCGGGTCGCGACGATGGTCGTGGCGTCGGTGGTGGCCGTGAGCACGGGCCTCGGGCTGGGCGCCCTCGTGGCCATGGCGACCAGCCCCGACGGGACCATCGCCGGCGCGTTCGCGCCCGCCTCCTCCAGCGAGACGACGGGCGGCGCGGCGGACGCGTCGGCGTCCTCGGACGAGTCGGGTGCACCGGGTGGGTCAGGCGCGTCGGGCGCCGACGGTGCGTCGGGCTCCTCGCCGGGTGGGGGCGCGGGGGCGGGCGGCCCCGCCGGCGCCGCCGCCGGGGGCTCGCCGGGCGCTCCCGAGGCCGGCGGCTCCCCGTGGCCCGGTGTGCCCGGCGCGCCCGGTGCGCCCGCGCCGGCCCTGACCGGCCGCTTCACCTACGACGGCTCGATCCTGCTCTCCGACGGCCGGGTCGTGGGCCCGGACGGCGTGGTGCGCTCACCGGCGTTCCCGCTCCCGCACGGGGCCCACCGCGGCCCGGACGGCTCGATCACCCTGGCCGACGGCACGGTGCTGAACGCGAACGGGACGCCGCGCGCCGCGATCGTCATCCCGCCGGGCACCGTCAACACCCCGGAGGGCGGGCCCATCACCGTCCCCGGCTTCACCATCAACGCCGACGGCACGCTGACCCCGGCCAACGCCGACGCCCGCGTCGTGTGGAACTGGGACGGCACCGCCACGGTGATCACCGGCGGGCACGTCGACGTCTGGAACAAGGACGGCAACTTCGCCTCCCGCTACGACGCGAAGCCCGGCGAGACCGTCAACCACGACGGCTCGATCACCCGCGCCGACGGCACCGTCGCCGACCCCAACGGCTCGACCACCCGCACGCCGGTGACCCTGCCGGGCGGCACGACCGTCGACCCGCGGCACCCGGCCACGGACACCCCCCACCAGCCCGCCGACCCGGCCCACCCGGCGCCGGTGACGCACCCGGAGAGCGGCACCCCGGTCGACGCGGACGAGCCCGCCGCGCCCGCGGACGAGTCCGCCACGCCCGCGGGGACGGACGCCGCGACCGGCACGGGCACCACCCCGGAGTCGGGGACGGACACCTCGGGCGGCTCGGGCTCGGGCTCGGGCACGTCGAACGGCTCCGGCAGTTCCGGCAGCTCCGGCAGCTCCGGCGGTTCGAGCTCCGGGTCCTCCTCGAGCGGGCAGGGCCACGGCGGTCAGTGACCGCTGCGCGACACGACCGGCGACCCGGCCCGAGTGGCGGTCGCCGGTCGTGGCGTGCGTGGGGGTCGGATCAGCGTTCGAAGCGCTGGGCCACGTCGTCGGCGAGATCGGACACGACGCGGGCGGCGGCACCCGCGGCGCCCTCGGCCTGCGCCTTCGCCGCGCCGGCCACCTCGGCGGCCTTGTCGCCGGCCTGCTCGGCGGCGAGGCCGAGCTTGTCGCCCACCGAGCCCGCCTCGATCGTCGCGTCGGGGCCGGGCGTCACGATCGTCTCCTCGCCGGAGTCGAACCGGACGCGGTAGGGCGGCCCGTCGTCGCCGAGCACGCCGACCACGGTCCCCGTGCGGTCGGGGACGTCGGTGGTGTTGGAGTGCATGCGGATGCGGTCGCCCACGGACGCGCTCACGGGTGGTCCTCCTTCTCGAACGGCTCTCGCCGCGACAGGTACCCCCGAGACGAGCGAAGGGCACCCCCGATCGATCTAGTCGATCGAAGGTGCCCTTCGCTCAGAACCGCGCCCACTGGCGAAGGGCACCCCCGGCCGATCTAGCCGATCGAAGGTGCCCTTCGCTCAGTACGGGCGGGCCGGGGGTCAGCCGGCGGCGACCGCCGCAGCCCCGGTCGGGGTCTCGGCGACCCCGAACGTGAGCTCGCCGTCCGCCACGTCGACGGTGACCGTCTGGCCGCCGTGCAGCTCGCCGCCGAGCAGCATCGACGACAGCCGGTTGCCGACCTGGCGCTGGATCGTCCGGCGCAGCGGCCGGGCCCCGAACTCGGGCTGGAAGCCCAGCTCGGCCAGGCGGTCGACGGCCGCCTCGGTGATGGCGAACCCGATGTCCTGGGTGTCGAGGCGCTCGCGCGTCTCGTCGAGGATCAGGTCGGTGATCCGGCGCAGCTGCGCCTCGTCGAGCCGCTTGAAGACGATGACCTCGTCGATCCGGTTGAGGAACTCGGGCCGGAACGACTCCCGCAGCCGCGGCATCAGCCGCTCCTGCAGGGACTGGTCGGGGTTCACGCTCGAGGGCGCGAAGCCCAGGGCCTGCGTGTTCGTGGTGATCAGCTCCGAGCCCACGTTGCTGGTCATGATCAGCACCGTGTTCCGGAAGTCGACCGTGCGGCCCTGCGAGTCGGTCAGCCGCCCGTCGTCCAGCACCTGGAGCAGCGTGTTGAAGACGTCGGGGTGGGCCTTCTCCATCTCGTCGAGCAGGACCACCGAGTACGGCCGGCGGCGGATCTCCTCGGTGAGCTGACCGGCCTCGCCGTACCCGACGTAGCCGGGGGGCGACCCGATGAGCCGCGAGACGGTGTGCCGCTCGGAGTACTCGCTCATGTCGACGCGGACCATGCGGTCCTCGTCGCCGAACATCGTCGCCGCCAGGGCCTTGGCCAGCTCGGTCTTGCCGACACCGGTCGGGCCGAGGAACAGGAAGCTGCCGATCGGCCGGTTCGGGTCGTCGAGCCCGGCGCGCGAGCGGCGGACGGCCTCGGCGATCGCGGTGACCGCGTCGTCCTGGCCGACGACCCGCTCGTGGAGCTGCTCCTCGAGCTTGAGCAGGCGGTCCCGCTCGGTCTCGGTGAGCTGGCTGACCGGGATGCCGGTCGAGCGCGCGACGATCTCGGCGATGTCCTCGACGGTCACCTCGAGCACGGCCGGGTGGTCCGACCGGCGGTCGGTGCGCGCCTGCTCGAGCTGGTGCTGCGTCTGCGCGATCTCGTCGCGCAGGGCGCCGGCCCGCTCGTAGTCCTCGTCGGCGACGGCCTGGTCCTTGTCGCGGGTCAGCGACTCGAGCTTGCGCTCGAGCTCGCGCGAGTCGGTGTGCGGGCCCTTGGCCTGCAGCCGCTTGCGCGCGCCGGCCTGGTCGACGAGGTCGATGGCCTTGTCGGGCAGGAACCGGTCGGTGACGTAGCGCTCGGAGAGCTCCGCGGCCGCCGTCAGCGCCTCGTCGGTGAACCGCACCTGGTGGTGCGCCTCGTACCGGTCGCGCAGCCCGTGCAGGATCGAGACCGTGTCCTCGACCGAGGGCTCGGGCACGAGGACCGGCTGGAACCGGCGCTCGAGCGCGGCGTCCTTCTCGATCGACTGGCGGTACTCGTCCAACGTGGTCGCGCCGACGATGTGCAGCTCGCCGCGGGCCAGGGCCGGCTTGAGGATGTTGCCGGCGTCCATGCCGCCCTCCGACGAGCCGCCGGCACCGACCATGGTGTGCAGCTCGTCGATGAAGACGATGAGCTCGTCGGAGTGCTCGCGGACCTCGGCGACCAGCTTGGTCATCCGCTCCTCGAAGTCACCGCGGTAGCGGGTGCCCGCGACCATGCCCGACAGGTCGAGCTGGACGATGCGCTTGCCCTCGAGCTGCTCGGGGACGTCGCCGGACACGATGCGCTGGGCGATGCCCTCGACGACCGCGGTCTTGCCGACGCCCGCCTCGCCGATGAGCACGGGGTTGTTCTTGGTGCGGCGCGAGAGGACCTCGATGGTCTGGTCGACCTCGTCCTCACGCCCGACGACCGGGTCGAGCTCGCCGTTGCGGGCCTTGGCGGTCAGGTCGACCCCGAACTGGTCGACGGTCGGGGTGTCGCTCTCGCTGCCCTGCCCGCCGGAGCCGCCCTGGCCACCGCCCGTGCTGGGGCGCTGGCCGCCGGACGCGGCGGACCGCTGCAGCGACTGCGGGGTGACGCCCTGCGCGCCGAGCGCGCGGCCGACCGGGCTGTCGTTGTTCGCGGCCAGCGCGAGCACGATGTGCTCGGGGCCGATGTAGCTCGAGCCGAGGGCCCGGGAAATTTGGTGCGCGTCGAGCAGCGTGCGCTTGGCCGTCGGGGTCAGCGACGGCGGCTCGGTGCGCGCCTCGCCGCGGGGCAGCTGCTCGTCGGCGGTCCGCTGCAGCGCGTCGACGTCGGCGCCGGCCCCGGACAGGAGCTGACGCAGCGGCGGCACCTGCGTCACGACGAGCAGCAGGTGCCACGCGTCGAGGTCGGTGTTGCCGCGCTCGGCGGCCTGTTGGGCCGCGGCCCCGACGAGCTGGCGCGCGGGCTCGGTCATGAGCTGGGTGATGTCGATGCGCTGGACGCCTCGCGGGGACGCTCCGCCCAGGAAGCTCGCGAGGAAGTCGTCGAACGGGCCGGACCCGGGACCACCGGGCCCGAAGGCGCTGGTCATGAAGCTCCTCAGGGGGGTCTGGCGAAGTTCGAGCCGGCGGTGGTGCCGGCACTGATCTGCTCAGCAACGCGCGGGGATCATTCATTCCTGAGTGAGTGCGACTCAAGTCGTGACGCGGGCCATGAGTCCATTGCGCTCACGTTCGGGGGCTACCCGGATCACGGCATGGGCACGCGCTCGCGCGGGCACGCGGGACACATGAGCACCGCCACCGTCACCGCCCGCGAGGTCCACCTCGTCCGCCGCCCGCACGGGATGCCCGAGCCCGACGACTTCGCCCTCGTCGACCGCGACCTCGGCGAGCCCGGTGACGGTGAGGTGCTCGTGGCGAACCGGTCGTTCTCGGTCGACCCCTACATGCGCGGGCGCATGAACGACGTGCCGAGTTATGTTCCGCCGTTCGCGCTGGACGAGCCGATGGACGGGCGCGCGGTCGGCGAGGTGATCGCGAGCAACAGCGCCGACGTCGCCGTCGGGGACACCGTGACCAGCAACCTGGCGTGGCGCACGCACGGCGTCGTGCCCGCGAAGCAGGTGCAGAAGGTGGCCGCGCCCGAGGGCGTGGACCCGACGGCCTACCTCGGTGTGCTCGGCGTGCCGGGCCTCACCGCCTGGGTCGGGCTGCTCGACAAGGCCGCGTTCCGCGAGGGCGACTCCGTGTTCGTCTCCGGGGCGGCCGGCGCGGTCGGCAGCCTGGTCGGGCAGCTCGCGAAGCTCAAGGGCGCCTCGCGCGTGGTCGGCAGCGCCGGGAGCGCGGAGAAGGTCGCGTGGCTGACCGGCGAGCTCGGCTACGACGCGGCGTTCAACTACAAGGACGGCCCCGTGGTCGACCAGCTCCGTGCGGCGATGCCCGACGGCGTCGACGTCTACTTCGACAACGTCGGCGCGGACCACCTCGAGGCCGCCATCGCGTGCGCCAACGACTTCGCCCGTGTCGCGGCCTGCGGGGCGATCGCGCACTACAACGACACGGCGGACGACCCGACGCCCGGCCCGGCGAACCTCTTCCAGATCGTCAAGAAGCGCCTGTCGATCCAGGGCTTCATCGTCACCGACTCGATCGACCGGATGCGCCCGTTCCTCGAGGAGGTCACCCCGTGGGTGGCGCAGGGCCGGGTGAAGTTCGCCGAGACCACGGCGGAGGGCATCGACAACGCCGTCGAGGCCTTCCGCGGCATGCTCCGCGGCGAGAACACCGGGAAGATGATCGTCACGGTGTGATGGCCGGAGGCCACTCACGTGCGCGTCAGCGCCTCCCCGTCGGCGCGCCAGACCGACACCACGGCGGGACGGGCGATGCTCGTCCCGCCGTCGGGCCAGTGCGAGATCGGGTTCGCGAGGCTCGCGTCGTCCGACTCGCCCGGGTGCTGCACCGCCACCAGCGCCAGCCGCTCCTCGACCACCGGCCCGCAGGTCTCCGCACCGCGCGGCACGGTGAGGAACTGCTGGACGCGGCCGCGCTGCGGGCCCTCCAGCGGCACCGCGAACAGGCCGTCGTTCGAGCCCAGCGCGTTGCCGTCGGTCGCGATCCACAGGGTGCCGGCGGCGTCGAACGCGATGTTGTCCGGGCACGAGATCGGCGAGACCTGGTCCTTCGGGAAGCCGCCGAAGTACGTGTCGGCGGCCGCGGGGTCGCCGCACACCAGCAGCAGCGACCAGGCGAAGCTCCGCGCGCCGGGGTCGTCGCCGGCCTCGGTGAGCTCGAGGACCTGGCCGTTGGTGTTCTCCCCGCGCGGGTTGACGCCGTCGGGCCCGGGCTTGCCCGGGGTGCCGCGCTCGTCGTTGTTGGTCAGCGCGGCGTAGACGCGGCCCGTGGTCGGGTGCGGCTGGACGTCCTCGGGGCGGTCCATCGGGGTCGCGCCGACGGTGTCGGCGGCCATCCGGGTGTGCACGAGCACCTGCGCCGCGCTCATCGACGGGACGAACGAGCGCCCGGTGCCGTCGGCCAGGGACTCCACGAGCGGCAGCCACTCGCCGCCGCCGTCGGGCCCGCCGCCGGGGGCGTCGGGGGAGAAGCGGGCGACGAACAGCGTGCCCTCGTCGAGCAGCCGCGCGTTCGACTCGCGGTCGGCCGGGGTGTCGCCGGCCCGGTGGGTGCGCGACGAGACGAACTTGTAGAGGTACTCGAAGCGCTCGTCGTCGCCCATGTACACCGCGACGGTGCCGGTGGGACCGACCCGCACGTTCGCGCCCTCGTGCTTGAACCGCCCGAGGGCGGTGTGCTTGCGCGGGGTGGAGGCGGGGTCGAACGGGTCGACCTCGACGACCCAGCCGAAGCGGTTGGCCTCGGTCGGCTCCCGGGTCAGGTCGAAGCGCGGGTCGACGCCCTCCCACTTGCGCTCGGTGGCGCCGCCGTCCATGCCGTAGCGGGCGAGCGCCGGGTCGCCCACCGCCTCCCCGTTCGCGAAGTACTGGTCGATGTTCTCCTCGCCGGTGAGCACCGTGCGCCACGGCGTGACCCCGCCCGCGCAGTTGTTCAGCGTCCCCAGCACGGTGCGGCCCTCGGGGTCGGCGCTCGTGCGCACGAGCGGGTCGCCCGCGACCGGGCCGGTCAGCGTCATCGGGGTGCTCGCAGTGATCCGCCGGTTGACCGCGTCCATGACCGGTGTCAGCCGTCCCGACGCGGGGTCGCGCTGGACCGTCACCACCGACATCCCGTGCGCCGCCATGCCGATCGCGACCTGCTCGGGCGTCGGCGCGTCACCGTTGTAGCCCGGGATCATGAACGGCTCGGTCGTGTACTCGTGGTTGGCGACGAGCAGCGCGCGGCCCGGGCTGCCCGGCACGTCGAGCAGCGCGAGGAAGTCGTTGTTGAACCCGAACTGCTGGGCCTGCGCGGCGGCGGTCTGCGCGTTCGCGTCGAAGGCGGGCGCACCGGGCAGCACCGGGTCGCCCCAGCGGATGACGACCTGCTGGGCGAACCCCGCGGGGACGCGCACGGCGTCGTCGGTGTTCGGCGCGACCGCGGTGAAGCCGAACGGGGAGGGCATCGGGGCGCTCGCGCCGGGGGCCGGGGCGGCGCCGCCGGAGCCACCCATTCCGCAGGCGGCCAGCGTTCCGGTCATCCCCGCGACCAGGCCTGCCTGCAGCACGCGCCGGCGGCTCAGGGCGGCGGCCGCGATCTCGCGGAACGGCGTGCTGTCCGTGGGGTTGGGCGCCTCGCGGGAGCAGGCGTCGGCGCACCGGTAGCGGCACGAGACGGCCGGGCGTCCGTGGGGGCGGCGGACGGCGAGCGGCAGCAGGCGCACGGAATCTCCGCGTGTATCCGGGTGTGGTGGTCGCCGCGACGCTAGGACGTCCGGGCGTCGCGGCGGGGTGGGGGAGGTGAACACGGGTCGAACACGCCCAGCTCCACGGCGTGACCGATCCGACGGTCCGTTTCGGCCGTCGCCGCCGTCGGGCAGCCGAATCCATGCGAGCACTCACCTGGCAGGGGCAGGGCGACGTCAGCGTCGAGACCGTCCCCGACCCGACGATCCAGGCGCCGACCGACGCCATCATCAAGGTCACGAGCACCGCGATCTGCGGCTCGGACCTGCACCTCTACGAGGTGCTCGGCCCGTTCCTCGACAAGGGCGACATCCTCGGCCACGAGCCGATGGGCATCGTCGAGGAGGTCGGCTCGGACGCGGGCGACCTGAAGGTGGGCGATCGCGTCGTCGTGCCCTTCAACATCTCGTGCGGGCACTGCTGGATGTGCGAGCGTCAGTGGTTCGCGGCGTGCGAGACCACCCAGAACCGCTCCCAGGGCATGGGTGCCTCGCTCTTCGGTTTCACGAAGCTCTACGGGCAGGTCCCGGGCGGCCAGGCCGAGTACCTGCGGGTGCCGCAGGCGCAGTTCGGTCCGATCAAGGTCCCCGACGGCCCGGCCGACGAGCGCTTCCTCTACCTCTCCGACGTGCTGCCCACCGCGTGGCAGGCCGTCGAGTACGCCCGCGTCCCCGACGGCGGCAGCGTCGCGGTGTTCGGGCTCGGCCCGATCGGGCAGATGGCCTCGCGGATCGCCCGCCACCGGGGCTACCGGGTCATCGCCGTCGACAGCGTGCCCGAGCGCAACGCGATGGCGCGCCGGCACGGCATCGAGGTGGTCGACGCGGGCACGGTCGACGACGTCACCACGGCCATCCGCGACCTCACCGACGGCCGGGGCACCGACTCCGCGATCGACGCGGTCGGCATGGAGGCCCACGGCGGCTCGGCGATCCCGGAGCTCGCGCAGAAGATGGTCAACAAGCTCCCGGACGCCATCTCGGCGCCGCTGATGCAGGTGGCCGGCGTCGACCGGACCGCCGCGCTCGTCGGGGCCGTCGACGCGGTGCGCCGCGCCGGCGTCGTCTCGCTGTCGGGCGTCTACGGCGGCACCGCCGACCCGATCAACATGCTGAAGATCTTCGACAAGGGCATCTCGCTGCAGATGGGCCAGGCGCACGTGAAGCGCTGGACCCCGGAGATCCTCCCGCTGCTCACCGACGAGGACCCGCTCGGCGTGCACGACCTGGAGACCCACCGCCTGCCGCTGGAGTCCGCGCCGCACGGCTACGAGATCTTCCAGAAGAAGCAGGACGAGTGCATCAAGGTGGTCCTGTCGCCGTGACCGACCCATCGCTGTTCTTCATCGGGACGGCGACGACGCTGCTGCGGTGCGCGGGGTTCACGGTCCTCACCGACCCGAACTTCCTGCACCGCGGCCAGCGGGCCTACCTCGGCAAGGGACTCGTGTCGAAGCGGCTCACCGAGCCCGCGCTGACCCCGGACGACCTGCCCGCCCTGGACGCCGTCGTGCTCTCGCACCTGCACGGCGACCACTGGGACCGGGTGGCACGCCGGGGTCTCGACCGCTCCGTCCCCGTGGTCACGACGCCGGAGGCCGCCCGCACCCTGCAGTCGCGCCAGGGCTTCCGGCGCGCGCTGGGGCTGGCGGTGTGGGAGTCGCACACGCTCGTGCGCCCCGACGGCGCGACGCTGCGGGTCACCGCGCTGCCCGGCCGCCACTCGCCCCGCCCGCTGACCAGGCTGCTGCCGCCGGTGATGGGCAGCCTGCTCGAGTTCGCCGATGCCTCGGGCGCGGTGCTGCGCCGCATCTACCTCTCCGGCGACACCCTGCCCTTCGAGGGCATCTCCATGATCCGCGAGCACATCGGCGAGGTCGACCGCGCCGTCCTGCACCTCGGCGGCACGACCCTGCCCGGCGGGCTCGTCGTCACCATGGACGGTCAGATGGGCGCCGACGTCCTCGAGACGATCGCGCCGAGGCGCGCGACGCCGGTGCACTACGACGACTACAGCGTGTTCCGCTCGCCGCTCTCGGCGTTCCTGGACGAGGTCGACCGGCGCGGCTGGCGCGACCGCGTCGACGTCGTCGGCCGCGGCGAGACGATCGACCTGTAGCGCGCTTCGCCGGGGTTGTTGCAGCGAACGGGTATCTCGCTGCTTCTAGGCGGCCAAACTCCCCGTTCGTGCCGGGGCCGTTCTCGGGGGCGTCGACGCGAACGGGGAGTTCGCGCGCATAGAAGCAGCGAACAGCGCGTTCGCTGCAACAGGCTGGCGAGCGTCAGGCTTCGCGCAGCGTCAGGAGCAGGTGGTCGCGGCCCTTCGGGCTCACGAGCTTCGCGTCCCAGCCGCCATCGGCCGCCGCCGTGTGGAAGTAGACCGTCGACGGCGCGCGCACCGGCGCCTTGAAGACGACGTCGACGGTGAACGCCGGGCCGTGCCGGCCCGCCAGCGCCGCGAGCGCGCCGGCCTTGGTCCACATCCCGTGCGCGATGGTGCCCGGCATCCCGAACGCCTTGGCGGCGAGCCCGTTGACGTGGATGGGGTTGACGTCGCCGGACACCGCCGCGTAGCGCCGGCCGATGTCGCCGGGGATCCGCCAGATCGCGTGCGGGAGCCGTCCGACCTGCGGATCGGGCTCGCGGGGCGCCGCGGGCACGTCGTCGGCACCCGCCGGGGCCGGGGCGCCGCGCACGAAGTAGGTGCTGCGCGAGCCCCAGATCTCCGCGCCGTCGACGTCGGTCACCGCGGTGACGAGGTCGACCTGCGCGCCCTTGGGGTGCGCGGCGAGCCGCTCGGCGTGCACGAGGACGCGCAGCGGCTCGCCGATCTCCGGCGGGCGCGCCTGGGTGATGACGTTGCGCAGGTGCACCATGCCCGGCGCGGGCAGGGGGAACTCGCGGTCGGTCATCAGCCGCATCTGCAGGGGGAACGCCAGCATGTGCGGATAGGTCGGCGGCACGACGCCGCCGACGGAGAACCCGCACACGTGGTCGTAGTCGGCGACCGCGTCGGCGTCGATCCGCACTCCGGCGAGCTCGAGGGCGCGGTCGGGCAGCGTCGTACCGCCCGACCGCGCCGTGAGCAGCGCGCGGCCGTAGAGGACGCCGAGGGTCGGGGACGCGTCCAGCGTCTCGGTCCCCATCAGGCCCCCAGGTAGTTCTGGCCGTCGACGCGCAGGACCTGCCCGTTGACGGCGTAGGAGGCGCCCTGGGCGAACCATGCGATCGTCTCGGCCACGTCGACCGGCAGCCCGCCCTGCGTCATCGACGACAGTCGTCGCCCCGCCTCGCGGGTGCCGACCGGCATCGCCGCGGTCATCGCGGTCTCGATGAAGCCCGGCGCGACGGCGTTGATCGTCGCGTCCTTCTCGACGAGCAGCGGCGCCGTGGCGTCGACCATCCCGATGACCCCGGCCTTCGAGGCGCCGTAGGCGGTCTGGCCGCGGTTGCCGGCGATCCCGGCCATCGAGGACACGGTGACGATGCGCCCGCCGCGGTGGAAGACGTCGGAGGCCAGCAGCGCGTCGTTGATCGCGAGCTGAGCGTTGAGGTTGACGTCGATGACCGAGTTCCAGCGGTCGCGGTCCTGGTTGGCGAGCAGCTTGTCGCGGGTGATGCCGGCGTTGTGCACGACGATGTCGAGCCCGCCGTGGCGCTGCGCGTGGTCGAGCAGCGTGCCCGGCGCGTGGTCGGCGGTGATGTCGAGCTGCAGCGCGCTGCCGCCGACGTCGTTGGCCGTGCGCGCCAGCGCGTCGCCGGCCGCCGGGATGTCCACGCAGATCACCGTCGCGCCGTCGCGGCGCAGCGTCTTCGCGACCGTCGCGCCGATGCCGCGGGCGGCGCCGGTGACGACGGCGGTGCGCCCGGCGAGCGGCTTGTCCCAGTCGACCCCCTGGCTCGATCCGGCGAAGCCGGGCACCGTCCCGACCTCGAGGCGCTGCCCGTCGACGAACGCCGAGCGCGAGGACAGGAAGAACCGCAGCGTCGACTCGATGTCGTTCTCGGCGCCGTCGGCGACGTGGATCAGGTTCGCCGTCGCCCCGTAGCGGGCCTCCTTGGCCGCGGAGCGCACGAGGCCCTCCAGCGCGCGGCGGGCGGCGCGCACCGACGGCGAGGTGGCCTCACCGGGGACGTCGCCGATCACGAGGATGCGGCCCGACGGCCCGACCCGGCGCATCACCGGGGTGAGGAAGGCCTGGATCTCGGCGAGGTCGGCGGGCGAGGACAGCCCGGTGGCGTCGACGATCCCGGCGGCGACCTTGGAGGTCGAGCTGCCGCCGCCGACCGGGGCCTGCGGGTCGTCGTGCACCTCGACGCCCAGGTCGGTCAGCAGCGAGCGCACGACCTTCGCGACGCGCCCGTGCGCCGTGGCCGTCCCGAGCAGCGCCGCGCCCGACAGCAGCGGCTGCCCGGGCTCGTAGCGGCGCAGGCGCGGCACCGGGGGCAGCCCGACGGTGCCGGCGATCGACTTGCCGAAGCCGGAGTTGACGAAGTCGGAGTACCAGTCGTTGCTCACGGATCAGACCTCCAGGATCGCGACGACGCCCTGGCCACCGGCTGCGCAGATCGAGATGAGACCCCTACCGGAGCCCTTCTCGTGCAGCAGCTTGGCCAGCGTCGGGACGATGCGGGCGCCGGTGGCGGCGAACGGGTGGCCCGTGGCCAGCGACGACCCCGCGACGTTGAGCTTGCTCTTGTCGAAGGTGCCCAGCGGCTCGTCGAGGCCCAGACGCTCCTTGCAGAAGATCGGGTCCTCCCACGCGGCGAACGTGGCGAGGATCGTCGAGGCGAAGGCCTCGTGGAACTCGTAGAAGTCGAAGTCCTGCAGCGTGAGCCCGTGGCGCTCGAGCAGCCGCGGCACCGCGTAGGTCGGGGCCATGAGCAGGCCCTCGTCGCCGTGCACGTAGTCGACCGCGGCGGTCTCGGCGTCGACGAAGTGCGCGAGCACCGGCAGGTTGCGCTCGGCGGCCCACTCGTCGCTGGCGAGCAGGACGGTGGCGGCGCCGTCGGTGAGCGGCGTGGAGTTCGCCGCGGTCATCGTGGCCTCGGTGTCGGGGTAGCCGGCCGGCTTGAACACCGGCTTGAGCTTGGCCAGGCCCTCGAGGGTCGAGTCGGCGCGCAGGTTGTTGTCCTTGGTGACGCCCAGGAAAGGCGTCAGCAGGTCGTCGAAGAAGCCGCGGTCGTAGGCGGCGGCGAGGTTGTGGTGGCTCGCGACCGTGATCTCGTCCTGCGCGGTGCGGCTGATGCCCCACGCGGCGGCGGTCTGCGCGGCGTGCTCGCCCATGGCCATGCCAGTGCGCGGCTCGCGGTTGGCCGGGATCTCGGGGACGACCTGGCCGGGGCGCAGGCCGGCGAGGGCCCTGAGGACGCCCGCGGTGGACTTCGCGCGGTTGGCGGCGAGCAGCACCCGGCGCAGGTCGTCGTTGACCTCGATCGGCGCGTCGCTCGTGGTGTCCACACCCGAGGCGACGCCGCTCTCGATCTGCCCGAGGGCGATCTTGTTGGCGACCTGCAGCGTCGTCTGCAGGCTGGTCCCGCAGGCCTGCTGCAGGTCGTAGGTGGGCGTCGCGGCCGAGAGCCGGCTGCCGAGCACGGCCTCGCGGGTGAGGTTGAAGTCGCGGCTGTGCTTGAGCACCGCGCCCGACGCGACCTCCCCGAGACGCTCGCCGGCCAGCCCGAACCGCGCGACGAGCCCGTCGAGGGCGGCGGTGAGCATGTCCTGGTTGGAGGCCCGCGCGTAGGCGCCGTTCGAGCGGGCGAAGGGGATGCGGTTGGCGCCGACGATCGCCGCCCGGCGGGGCAGGGCAGATGATGCGGAGGGCACGATTCCTCCCGGTCGTTGCAGGGGTGCGGGGTTCCGCCCGGCGGGCACGGCGGCGTGACGTGCGCCGTGCGGCCGTAGTTACCCGAAAGTATCAGGTACCGTCGGTAACGTGAGCCGTCGTTCCGCACATCACCCCGAGTCCGGGCGTGACGGTGAGCGCGACGCGTCCCGCCCGCGGCGCGACCGGCGCTCCAGCCGCTGGGACGAGCACCGTCGCGCCCGGCGCCAGGAGCTCACCGCGGCCACCATCGTGGCGATCCGCGCGCACGGCGCCGAGGTCGGCATGAGCCAGGTCGCCGCGCAGGCCCGCACCAGCAAGACCGTCGTGTACCGGCACTTCGCCGACAAGAACGACCTCTACCTCGCGGTCTGCGACTGGGTGGCGGCCGTGCTGGTCGGCCAGCTGCAGAGCGCGATGCGCGACGCCGCCGAGGACCCCCGCCAGACGCTGGTGTCGGGCATCGACGCCTACCTCGGGCTCATCGAGGCCGATCCCGAGGTCTACCGCTACGTGATGCGCCCGCCGAAGCTCGACCGCCCCGAGGGCGAGGACCCCGTCACCGACCTCTGCACGGTCATCGGCGACCACATCGCGGAGATCATCTCCACCGAGCTGCGCCGCCAGAACCGCGACACCACACCGGCCCAGACCTGGGGCCACGCCCTCGTCGGCATGGTCCGGGCCGCGGGCGACCAGTGGCTCGCCGCCCGTCCCGACCTCGAGCGCGAGACCCTCGCCGGCCAGCTCGCCGACCTCGCCTGGTCGGGTCTCGCCCGCACCGTCACCCCGTCGGCCGCGTCGTCCGCGTCCTGACGGGGCACTTCCGCGATCACGCACCGCTCCCCCGGGAGGACCCCGTGAACACCCCCACCCCTTCGGTTACCGACCAGTACGACCTCTCCGACGCGACCGTTGCCGCCGTCCGGCGGACCCTCGACGGCCGCTGGCACGCGCTGCGGGACGAGATCCGCGACCGGCGCGACTTCGCCGACCTGCGCGTCGACCCCGCCACCGACGTCGGGTCCCACCGCGCCGCGGTGTGGGAGATGCTCGCGCGCCTGGCCGACGAGGGGCACGCCGTGCACGGCTTCCCCGTCGCGGTCGGCGGGCGCGGCGACATCGGCGGGTCGGTGGTCTCGTTCGAGATGCTGGCCTACGCCGACCTGTCGCTGCAGGTGAAGAGCGGGGTCCAGTGGGGGCTGTTCGGCGGGGCGATCCAGGCATTGGGCAACGCCGAGCAGCACGCGCGCTGGCTGCCCGGGGTCATGGACCTCTCGCTGCCGGGCTGCTTCGCGATGACCGAGACCGGCCACGGCTCGGACGTGCAGTCGGTGCACACGACGGCCACGTACGACGCCTCGAGCGGCGAGCTCGTCATCGACACCCCGACCGAGTCCGCGAAGAAGGACTACATCGGCAACGCCGCGCGCGACGGGCGGATGGCGGCGGTGTTCGTGCAGCTGTGGTCCGCCCCGGCCGGTCAGGCACCGGAGCGCCACGGCGTGCACGCGGTGCTGGTGCCGCTGCGCGGCGACGACGGCGAGGTGCTGCCCGGCGTCGAGATCGTCGACGACGGTCACAAGGAGGGCCTCAACGGCGTCGACAACGGGCGCCTGGCGTTCCACGGCGTCCGGGTCCCGCGCGAGAACCTGCTCGACCGCTACGGCACGGTCGCCGCGGACGGCACGTACTCCAGCTCGATCGAGAGCGAGAACCGGCGCTTCTTCACGATGCTCGGCGCGCTCGTGCGCGGGCGGGTCAGCGTGTCGGGCAGCGCGGTCGGGGCGGCGTCGCTGGCCCAGACGATCGCGGTGCGCTACGGCGAGGCGCGCCGCCAGTTCGCGGCACCGGGCAGCGACGAGGAGATCACCGTCCTCGACTACCTCGCCCACCAGCGCAAGCTGCTGCCGGGGCTCGCGCGCACCTACGCGATGCGGTTCGCGCAGAACGAGCTCGTCGAGATGCTCCACGACGTCCAGACCGCCCGGGAGGCCGGCGAGGACGTCGACGAGAAGCGTCAGCGCGAGCTGGAGTCGCGGGCGGCGGGCACCAAGGCGCTCTCGACCTGGCACGCCACCGCGACCATCCAGGCCTGCCGGGAGGCGTGCGGCGGGCAGGGCTACCTGTCGGAGAACCGCCTCGGCCAGCTGCGCGCCGACACCGACGTGTTCACGACGTTCGAGGGCGACAACACCGTCCTGCTCCAGCTCGTCGCCAAGGGCCTGATCTCGGGCTACGCCGACGACTTCGGCCACCTCGACACCCTGGGCACCGTGCGCTTCGTCGCCGACCAGGTGCTCGACACCGTCGCCGAGCGCACCTCGCTGCGCCAGCTCGCCGAGCGCCTGCGGGCCGTGGCGCCGGGCCGCGACGAGGAGGATGTGCGCGACCGGTCGTGGCAGGTCAAGCTGCTCGACGACCGCGAGGAGCACACGCTCGACGGGCTCGTGCGCCGCCTGCGCCCCGCGCGCGACAAGGGGATCAGCCCCGAGCGCCAGTTCGCGATCTTCAACGGCGCGCAGGACCACCTCCTGCGCGCGGCGCGGGCCCACCTCGACGGCCTGGTGCTCGACGCGTTCGTGCGCGGGATCGACGCGTGCACCGACCCGTCCGCGCGCGCCCTGCTGGGCAAGGTCTGCGACCTCTACGCCCTGTCGCTGATCGAGGAGGACAAGGGCTGGTTCCTCGAGCACGGGCGCATCTCGGCGACCCGGTCGAAGGCGATCACGGCCGAGGTCAACCGCCTGTGCGGGGAGCTGCGCCCCCACGCCCGCGCGCTGGTCGACGCGTTCGGGATCCCGGAGGCGTGGATCGGGGCCCCGATCGCGACGGGCGCCGAGCAGCGCCGCCAGGACGAGGCCCGCGCCCACGCCGCGTCCCTGGCCTGAGCGGCGACGCACGGAGTGGTGTCAGCGTGGCGGCCACCGGCGGCACGCAGCGAAGCGGAGCTGCCGCGCCGGAGGCGGACGACCGCGTTCAACGTCAGGAAATCCCCCCGCTCGAATCGCCCCCTTCGGTGGTCTCCGGTCGGAACGGGTACCGGTGGCACGATGGCCGCCCCGGCCGCGGGCCGGGCCTATCCAGGGTGAGAGGACGTCGATGTGAGCACTCCGGGCGACGGCTACGGCCAGCAGGGACAGCCGGGCTACGGGCAGCAGGGTGGCTACGGGCAGCAGCCGTACGGCGAGCCGAGCTACGCGGGGCCGGGGGGTCAGACGCCGGGCTGGGGCCAGCCGGCGGTCCCGACCAAGCCGCGCAACGGCATGGGCATCGCGGCGCTCGTCTTCGGCATCCTGGCGCTGCTGACGTGCTGGTGGCTGCCGGTCGTCGGCGGCATCCTCGCCATCGTCGCGATCGTCCTCGGCGTCGTCGGCCGGGGCCGGGCCAAGCGGCTCGAGGCCAACAACAAGGGCGTGGCCACGACGGGCCTCGTCCTGGGCATCATCAGTCTGCTCCTCAACATCGTTCTGAGCATCCTGGTGTTCGTCGCCGGCATCGCGTTCCTCAACTTCGGTGGCGGGGCGTCGGTCCAGCAGTTCCAGGACTGCCTCTCCCAGGCCTCCAACCAGCCGAACCCCGCGGCGGTGCAGCAGGCCGTGGAGCAGTGCGGGCAGCAGTTCAACCAGCAGCTCCCGGGCACGCAGCCCGAGGGCGAGGGCGGCGGCTGAGCCACCCCCCGGACGACGACGGCCCCCGCACCCGATGGGTGCGGGGGCCGTTCTGCGTCGGGTGTCCGGACCGGGCGATGAGCCGCCTCGCGGCGCGTGGCACACCAGGGCTTCAGCCGAACGATCGTCCCTGGCGGCTCTTATTAATGAGACCCGGGGGCACATGGCGCCCGGTCCGGACGCCTCATTGAACCCCATGACGGCGCCGTGTGTTCCCGGGGATGCCGACGGATTCGTCCGGGCTGTCCGCCACGTGGCGTGACGGCGCCGAGCGAGCTGGGGGCTTTCCTGACGGTGAACGCCGGCGTGGCCGCCAGGCTTGCAGGTCAGCGGGGCACCACGGCGAGAGCGTCGGTCACGGCGCGCACGGGGGCGGCGGCGGGGTCGTTGACGATCCTGAGGGCCTCGTCACGCCCGCGGCGGACCATGGTCGTCGAGCCCCCGCCGTCCAGGGACGCCGCGACGGGCGCGCCGAGGTCGGTCAGCAGGCGGGCGAGCTCGGCCAGCGTCACCCCGGTGCTCGCGTCCTGGCGCCCGTCGACGGTGACCAGCCACAGCCGCCGGCCGTCCTCGGCGAGGCCGACCGCGGTCCGTGGTGCGCGCTCGGTGTCCTGCAGCCCGGGCAGGGCGCGTCCGCCCCGGGCCAGCGGCAGCGCGCCGACGGCCACCCGCAGCGGCGGTGAGCCGACCGCCTCGAACCCGGTGGAGACGGTCACCCGCGTCCCGACGGCGACTCCCCGCAGCGCCGCAGCCCCGCGCTCGCGGCCGACCAGCGCCACCGTCCCGCCCGGCAGGCGCCCGGCGCCCGGCGGTCCCACGGCGACGACCTGCCCGTGGGCCACCCGGACCTCGAGCGTGTCCGCGCTGCACGGGACGTCGGGGTCGGTGTCGGACCCGCACGTCGCCGGGCCGCGCGCCAGGTCGCCCCACGACGGGTCGAAGACCCCGACGCCGTCCACGGGCACCGCGTAGCCGTCCAGCCCGTCGAGCGGCACCGTGCGGTCCGCGGCCACCAGCGCTCCCCGGAACCGCGCCCGCGCCAGGTGCGCCCGGCCCCCGTCGTCGAGGCCCACGACCGTGTCCGCTCCCTCGCCCGGTGGCGCCGGGCGGCGGCCGGCCGGCACCCCCGACGTGCGCGCCGCACCGTCGACGATCTCCGCCGCCACCGGTGCCCCGGTGGCGCCCTCGTCGAAGAAGCCGCCGTTGACCGCGGCGATCGCCCCGGCCCGCGCCGCCAGCTCGGGCACCGTCGCGACCGCGGGCACGACCGGCGGGGTCAGCAGCTCGACCCGCACCGCGGGGGAGGCGAGGTCGACCTCGACGACGTCACCGCGCAGGGGCCCGCCGCGCGGGTCGGGCAGCGTGGTCGTGAACTCGCGGTAGGTGGTGCCGGGCAGGTCGGCGGCGGCTCCCCGCGGGACGAGGAGCTCGTCGAGCACCCGCCCGTCCGGGGGCGGGGGCACCGCGGCGCCGAGCGCGAGGCCCGCGACGAGCGCGAGCGCGGCCCGCCACCGGCTCGGGGCCACGCCTGCCTCCCGTCGGCCGGACGGTCCGGCGGTCGGCGACGACCTTCGGCGCGGCGCCGCCGGCGGCCCGCGGCGACACACGGGACGCCGTCGGGCGCCGCCCGGTCGGGTGACGAGGTGAGAGAAACCGACATCGCGGAACGAAACGCGCAGGCGTCGGTATCGTCACACCGGGGAACCCCCGCTCCGAGCCACCCGTTGGCGAGCGCGGAATCCCGAACGGACGAGCAGGCGAGTGGTGGAGGAGCAGGCGTGACGGTCCCCTTCTGGGTCTGGGCGGCCACGATCGGTGGCATCGCCGTGCTCGTGGCCATCGACATCTGGCACGCGCGGTCGCCGCACGAGGTCAGCTTCCGCGAGGCGACCCTCTGGTCGGTCATCTACATCGTCGTCGCCGTGGTCTTCGGCGTGATCCTGCTGTTCACGATGGGGACGCAGTCCGGCACCGAGTACTTCGCCGGCTACCTCGTCGAGAAGAGCCTCTCGGTCGACAACCTGTTCATCTTCGCGGTGATCCTGGGCCAGTTCGCGGTACCCAAGCGCCACCAGCAGAAGGTGCTGCTCTGGGGCGTCATCGGCGCCCTGGTCATGCGCGCGATCTTCATCGCCATCGGCGCCGCGGTCGTCTCCGCCTTCGCCTTCGTGTTCGTCATCTTCGGCGGCTTCCTGCTCTACACGGCCTACACGCTGATCAAGCAGCACGGCCAGGAGCCGAAGGACATGCACGACAACCGGGCGGTCAAGCTGGTCCGCCGGTTTGTCACCGTGCACGAGGACGCCGGCGACCACGAGGGCTACAAGGACGACGGCAAGCTCACCGCCCGGATCAACGGCAAGTGGGGCGTCACCCCGCTGTTCATCGTCGTCGCCGTGATCCTCTCGGTGGACCTCGTGTTCGCGCTCGACTCGATCCCCGCGATCTTCGGCATCACGCAGAACGCGTACATCGTGTTCACGGCCAACGCCTTCGCGCTGCTCGGCCTGCGCGCCCTGTACTTCCTGCTGGTCGGGCTGCTCGACCGCCTCGTGCACCTGTCCTACGGCCTGGCGTTCATCCTGGCCTTCATCGGCGTCAAGCTGATCCTGCTCTACCTGCACGAGGACATCTCGCCGTCGATCCCCGAGGTGCCGACCTGGCTCTCGCTGGTCGTCATCGTCGTGACGCTGGCCGTCGTGACGGTCACCAGCCTGATGGCGACGCGCAACGGGAAGGGCGGCCACTCCGAGGAGAGCGCCGAGGTCGAGTCCGGCGAGAAGAGCGCCGACACGCAGGACAGCGCCGAGGGTGCCGGCCCGGGGAGCGCCGAGCAGGAGACCCGCTCCTCGTCCTAGGGTCGGGGCATGGCCCCAGATCGCGAACGGGACCGGGACGCCGAGGGCCGGGCGCGCAACGCGCGGCCCCGCGACGCCAGTGGACGCCCGTTGCCCTACGGGGCCACGGGCGTCCCGCGCGCCGACGAGGAGGACGAGCACCTCACCCCCGACGAGGTGTTCACGCGGGCCCAGGCGTTCCTCGACGACAACCGGCCCTTCGACGCCCACGACGTGCTCGAGGCCGCGTGGAAGGCGGCGCCGGACGACGAGCGGCTGCTGTGGAAGGGCCTCGCGCAGCTCGCCGTCGGGCTCACCCACGAGCAGCGCGGCAACGCCCGGGGCGCCTCGTCCCTGCTGCGTCGCGGCGTCGAGACGGCCGCGCAGGCGCCGGAGGCGGCCCACCGCCACCGGGTCGACCTCACCGCGCTCGCGGGCTGGGCCGCGGCCCGCGAGACGTCCGGACCGCTCGCGCCGGGGCTCGTGCTGCGCCACCGCTGACCGTTTCGGGCCCGCCGTCGATGGGGGACCCGAGGGGCGCAGGGGCGGCCACCGCGCCGCCGTCGACGCACGCGAGGAGGAACCCCCGGGTATGGCCGGCGCACTGGACGGACTGCGGGTCGCGATCATCGCCACGAACGGCGTCGAGCAGGCGGAGCTGGAGCAGCCCCGCCAGGCGGTCGACCAGGCGGGTGCGCGCTCGACACTCGTGTCCCTGTCGACCGACGCGATCCAGGCGATGAACTCGGACATCGACAAGGGCGACACGTTCACGCCCGACGCGGCGATCTCGGACGTGTCCGCCGACGACTTCGACGCCCTCGTGCTGCCCGGCGGCACGATCAACGCCGACCAGCTGCGCCAGAGCGGCGACGTCGTGTCGTTCGTGCAGGCGATCTTCGCGGCCGGCAAGCCGGTCGGCGCCATCTGCCACGCGCCGTGGACGCTGGTCGAGGCCGACCTCGTGCGCGGCCGCACGCTGACGTCCTACCCGAGCCTGCGCACCGACATCCGCAACGCCGGCGGCCACGCCGTCGACGAGGAGGTCGTCGTCGACAAGGGCCTCGTCACCAGCCGGAACCCGAACGACCTCGACGCGTTCTGCGCGAAGATCGTCGAGGAGTTCGGCGAGGGCGCGCACCCGGTCCACGACGAGGGCGCGACTGCGCAGGCATGATGCCCCGGTGACCGACCGCCCCGGCCTGTTCGACCCCGTGCTCGCGCGTGGCCAGGCCCGGGCGGCGGTCGCCGACGCGGCCTGGATCGAGGCGCTGCTCGAGGTCGAGTCGGCGCTGGCGCAGGCCGCGGCCGACGTCGGTACCCTCGAGCGCGCCGACGCCGACGCGATCAGCGACGCCTGCCGCCGGCCCGTCGACGCCGAAGAGCTCGGCGAGGAGGCGGCGGCGTCGGGCAACCCCGTGGTCCCGCTGGTCACGCGGCTGCGGGCGGGGCTCGAGGGCTCCGCCGCGTCGGGCGTGCACCGCGGCGCCACCAGCCAGGACGTCGTGGACACCGCGGCGATGCTGGTGGCGCGCCGGGCCGTCGCGGCCATCACCACGGACCTGCGCGAGGCCGCCGACGCCGCCGCCGGCCTCGCCGCGGCCCACCGCGACCGCCCCGCGGCCGGGCGCACCCTGCTCCAGCAGGCCGCGCCCATCACCGCCGGGCTGCGCTTCGCGGGCTGGGCCGGCGGCCTCGACGACGCCGCCGCCGCGCTGGCGGCCTGGCGCCCCGCGGTGCAGCTCGGCGGCGCGGTCGGCACCCTGGCGGCGTTCGACGGGCACGGGCGGGCCGTCCGCGCGGCGCTGGCCCGTCGCCTCGACCTCGCCGAACCGACGCTCGCGTGGCACACCGAGCGCGGGCGGGTCGCCGAGCTCGCCGGGCTGCTCGGCCGCGCCGGCGCCGCGGTCGGCTCGGTGTCCACGGATCTGGTGCTCCTCGCGCAGACCGAGGTCGGCGAGGTCCGCGAGGACGTCCCGGGCCGCGGCGGCTCGTCGACGCTGCCCCACAAGCGCAACCCGGTCGCCGCGGTGTCCGCCCGCGCCGCCGCGATCGCCGTGGCGGGCCTCGTGGCCTCGGTGCTCACGGGCGCGTCGCTGCACGAGCACGAGCGTGCCGCCGGTCCCTGGCACGCCGAGTGGCGCCCGCTCACCGAGCTCCTGCGCACCGTCGGGTCCGGCGCCGCGTGGCTCGCCGACGCGCTGGGCCACCTGGTCGTCGACACCGACCGGGTCGCGGCCGCGCTCGACGTCACCGGCGGCCTGCTGCTCGCCGAGCAGGCGACGACCGGCCTGCGCGCCCGCCTGGGGCACGCCGCGGCGAAGGACCTCGTCACGACCGCGGCGGGCGCGGCCCAGGACGAGGGCCGGCCGTTCGCCGACGTGCTCGCCGAGGCGCTCGGCGACCCCGACGAGGCGCGCGCCCTGCTCGACCCGGCCGCGGCCGTGGGCGAGGCGGCCGCGCTCGTCGACGACTTCCTGGAGTCCAGGACGAGGAAGGACCGCCCGTGAGCCCCCACCCCTCCACCGAGCACTGGGACCCCGCCGGCGAGGAGGTGCGCCGCGCGGTGCTCGGCGACGAGCACGTCGACCGGTCCGTCGCGAACACCGACGACGTCACTGCCGAGTTCCAGGACTTCATCACCCGCTACGCCTGGGGCGGCATCTGGACCCGCCCGGGCCTCGAGCGGCGCGAGCGCAGCATCGTGACGCTCTCGGTGCTCGCCGCCCTGCACCACGAGGGCGAGCTGGGCCTGCACGTGCGCGCCGCGCGCCGCAACGGGCTGACCCGCGAGGAGATCGTGGAGGTGCTGCTCCAGGTCGGCGTCTACGCCGGGGTGCCCGCGGCCAACCGGGCGTTCGCGGTGGCCCAGCGGGTCCTGCGCGAGCTGGACGAGGGCGACTGACCCGCGCCGCGCCGGGTCCCGGCCGACGGCACTACCGTGGGCGGGTGGCCAGTACGGTCCCCGGGGACAGGCCACGGGGCGAGACACGACGGGCGGGGGCGATGGGGCGCGCGGGAGCGGCACTGAGGGCACGACGCGCGCTGGTGGCGGGCACGCTGGCCGCCGCGGCCCTCCTGGCGGCCGCCTGCTCCTCCGGCGCGTCGTCGGGCACCCCGCCGATCCCGGAGTTCCCCGGCCCCGGCGCCGCGCCGGTCACCAGCGCGCCGCCGCCGCGCAACAGCATCCTGCCCACCGAGTGCGACCAGGTGCTGGCGTCCGACCAGGTGCCCAACTACCTCGGGCTGCCGCTCGGCTCGGTGCGCGTGACGGCGCTGCGGGACGTGCCCGCCCCGTCCGTCGGGCGCCTCGAGCGCGTCACCTGCAACTACACCTCGCTCGGCGGGCCGGGCGCCCCGCCGTCGAACACGCTGGTGCTCAAGGTGCTGACCAGCGGCTACACCGACCCGCCGGCCGCCGCGGCGCAGTCGCGGGTCAACCGCGACGCGCAGGCGAGCGCCGGGGTGCCGGCCCAGCCGGTGCCGCTGGGCGCGGCTGAGGCGATCTACTACCCGGACCCCGACGGCCCGGTCCTCGTGGTGGTCTACGGCCGCGTGACGGCGAGCTTCACACTCACGCCGAACCGCCCGGTGCCGCTGGACCAGGCCCAGCCGGTGCTCGTCGACCTGGCCCTGCGGGCGTTGCCGGTGCTCGTGCCGCAGTCCGGGTCGTGATCTAGGCAGGCGTCCGCGCCGCGTCCCCGGTCCCGCGCACGGCGGCCACGAAGCCGTCGACGCGCACGCGCAGGCCGGCGACGCGCTCGTCGACCGGCAGGCTGAGGTCGGGCGTCACGCTCGCGCTGGGCTTGCGCTCGAGGCGGGTCGTGGCGGGGCAGGCCAGGTCCGTGCACACGTAGGTGCCGACGCTGTTGCCCTCGCGGCCCGCCGCCCCGGCGCGCGCCGCGGTGTAGAGCGTGACCTCGCCGTCGGTGTGGGTCGTGCGGCAGAGCGCGCACATCGCGGTCCGCCGGGCGCCGCCGGCAGCCGGGCGCAGCAGCACCCCGGTGACCGCCCCCTCGTGCAGCGTCACGAGGTAGGCCCGCTGCGGCATGCGGGGGTCGTGCCAGCCGGCGAACTCGACGGCGTCGAGGTCGGTGCCGACGACGGCGTCGACGACCGTCATCCGCTTCGCGTCGCCCTTCGAGCAGTTGATCATCGAGCGGCGCACGGCGTCGGCCGTGAGCAGGGTGGGCATGGCTCGGCACGCTACCGACGCCGGCGAGCCGATTCCCGACGTCGCGCCGCGCGGCGGCCCGGGGCATGCTTAGGATAGTTGCCCGAACCTAATCAACTCGGTGTGAGCCCGGAGGCGACGTGGCGAGCAGGACGGCGGTGGCGCCCGCGGTGGCGCACCTGGGCCCGCGGTACAAGTGGGTCGCGCTGACGAACACGACGCTCGGCGTGCTGATCGTGACGATCAACATGTCGATCCTGCTCATCGCGCTGCCCGACATCTTCCGCGGCATCGCGCTCGACCCGCTGCGGCCGGAGAACATCAGCTACCTGCTGTGGCTGATCATGGGATACCTGGTGGTGACGGCCGTCCTCGTCGTCACGTTCGGCCGGGTCGGCGACATGTACGGCCGCACGCGGATGTACACGCTCGGCTTCGCGGTGTTCACCGTGTTCTCGATCCTGCTGGCCGTCACCTGGCTGCAGGGCGACGCCGGCGCGATCTGGCTGATCAGCATGCGCGTCCTGCAGGGCATCGGCGGGGCGCTGCTGCTCGCCAACTCCACGGCGATCCTCACCGACGCCTTCCCCGCGCAGCAGCGGGGCCTCGCGCTCGGCATCAACTCGATCGCGGCGATCGCCGGCTCGTTCCTCGGCCTGATCATCGGCGGGGTGCTCGCGCCGGTGGCCTGGCACCTGGTGTTCGTCGTGTCGGTGCCGATCGGCGTCGGCGGCACGATCTGGGCCTGGGTGAAGCTGAAGGAGACCAGCGAGCGCCACGAGGGCCGCATCGACTGGTGGGGCAACATCACCTTCGCCGTCGGCCTCGTCGCGGTGCTGATGGGCATCACCTACGGCATCCAGCCCTACGGCGGGCACGTCATGGGCTGGACCAGCCCGACGGTGCTCGTCTGCCTCATCGGCGGCGTCGTGGTGCTCGCGGTGTTCGTGGCCGTCGAGCGGCGCGTCGCGCACCCGATGTTCCACCTGTCGCTGTTCGGCATCCGCTCGTTCACGGCCGGCAACATCGCCAACCTGCTCTCCGCGCTCGGGCGCGGCGGCCTGCAGTTCATCCTCATCATCTGGCTGCAGGGCATCTGGCTGCCCCGCCACGGCTACGACTACGAGTCGACGCCGCTGTGGGCCGGCATCTACATGGTCCCGCTGACCATCGGCTTCCTCGTCGCCGGACCGGTCTCGGGCTTCCTCTCCGACCGGCACGGCGCCCGCTGGTACGCCGCGGGCGGGATGCTCGTGGCCGCCGCGAGCTTCCTGCTCATGGGCTTCCTGCCGGTCGACTTCCCGTACCCGCTGTTCGCGGTCCTGCTCGGGGTCAACGGGCTGGCGATGGGCTTGTTCTCCTCGCCGAACCGCGCCTCGATCATGAACAGCGTGCCGGCCCGCCAGCGCGGGGCGGCCGCGGGCATGACCGCGACGTTCATGAACGGCGCGACCGTGCTCTCGATCGGCATCTTCTTCTCGATGCTGATCCTCGGCCTCGCCTCGACGCTGCCGAGCGCGCTGTTCGGCGGGCTCACCGGCCAGGGCGTCCCGCCCGACGTCGCGGGCCGCATCTCCGAGCTGCCGCCCGTGAGCACGCTGTTCGCCGCGCTCCTGGGCTACAACCCGATCGAGACGCTGCTGGGCCCCGGCGTGCTGGCCCAGGTCGGCCCGCAGCAGGCGGAGTTCCTGACGGGGCGCAGCTTCTTCCCCGAGCTGATCTCCGGACCGTTCGCCGACGGCCTGTTCCTGGCGCTCGGCTTCGCCGCCGCATGCTGCCTCGTCGCCGCGATCGCGTCGCTGTTCGACGACGCGAAGCCGTCGGTGTCCGAGGCCGGGGCGGTGGGGGAGGCGCTGGGGCAGGAGCTCGCCCCCGAGCGTCCTGTCGCGGTGGCGGGGCGGATCGTGGCGCCCGACGACGGCCCCGCGTCCGCGGTCCTGACGCTCGTCGACGCCGGCGGGCACGAGGCCGACCGCGCGACCACCGACGACGACGGGCACTTCACCCTCAGCGCCGACGGGCGCTCCGGTGACTACCTGGTGATCGCCAGCCCGCGGGGGCCCGGCGCGGCGGCCCCGGCCGTCACGCGCGTGACCGTCAACGGCACCCCGGTGCACATCGACGTGGTCCTGCGCGCCCGGGCGGCGCTGCCGGGCTGAGGCTTGCTCGCCGCGCGGACCCGTGGCCGGCGGTTACTGGCTGGTATCGCTCGCCTGGCGAGGGATACCAGCCAGTAACGCGGGGTCGGCGCGCGCGGGGGCCCGGGAAGGTCGTGGTCGGCGGGCGCCCGGTGATCAGGGGCACCTCGTCGCCCCGGCCGGCGTGCCCGGGGTCGACCACGTGCTCGTGATCTCCCGGGGCCACGCCGGGCCACGCCGGGCCACGCCGGGCCCCTGCCGACCCTCCGCACGGCGCACGCGGGTCAGGCGGTCCGCACCGCCTCGATGTCGATCTCGATGCGCAGGGTCCGGCCGACCGCGAAGATGCCGGCGATCACCGACTGGTTCCAGCGGATGTCGAAGTCGTCGCGCGAGAGCTGGGTCGTCGCGGAGAACCCGGCGCGCTCGCCGCCCCAGAGGTCGGGGCCCGCGCCGTGGTAGACGACGTCGAGGTCGACGGTGTTGCGCACGCCCTTGAGCACCAGGTCGCCGGTCATCGTCCAGTGGTCGGGGGTGTGCCCGACGATACGCGTCGAGGTGAACTCGATCCGCGGGAAGGCGAGGACGTCGAGGAAGTCGCCGGCACGCAGGTGCTGGTCGCGGGTGTCGTCGTCGGTGTCGACGCTCGCCGGGTCGATGGCGGCGTGCACGCGCGTGCCCGCGAGGTCGCGGGCCATCTCGATCGCGCCGGTGAAGGTGCGCAGGCGGCCGTGGACCTTGGTGATGCCCAGGTGGAACGCCGACGCGGCGATCCGCGAGTGCACGGGGTCGATCTCCCAGCGCCCGGGGGCGGGCAGGGACAGGGCGCCCGAGCGGGTCAGCACCACGCGGCCGAGGTCGCCGCTCCCGGCCAGCGGGCGCGCGGCCGGGGTGTGCCCGACCGCGGACGTGATCACGGTGGCCGGGCCCTCGGGCAGCCCCTCGACGAGGAAGGTGCCGTCGCCGCCGACCGAGGTCCCGCCGATCTGGGTGCCGGCGGCGTCGATCACCGTCACGACGGCGAAGGGCACCGGCCACCCGTCGCTGGTGACGGCGGCGCCCCGGACCCAGCCGCCGCCGCGGGTCACCTCGGTGACCCCGCCTGCGGTGTGCCCGGAGCTCACCGGCGCTCGCCGCCCGACCCGCTGCGGGGCTCGGTCGCGTCCTCGTGCTGGCCGTGGCGGCCGCCGAACCCGTTGCCGGCCGCAGCGCCGTCGTCGCCACGCGGCGCGTCCGGGCGCGACGGCGGCTCGGAGGCGCCGGCGGGCGCGTCGACGGCCGGTGGGACGAGGCTCAGCACGACGTCCGACGGGTGGCCCGGGCCGATCTCGATCTCCGAGGCCACCGGGGCGTAGCCGCTCGCCGTGATCGTGTAGACGCCGTGGGCGACGTCGTCGAAGCGGAACGACCCGTCCTCGCCGGTGACGCGCGAGCCGACGACGTGGCCGTCCTCGCTGACCAGCGTGGCCAGGGCCTCGGCGACCGGACGCCCCGCGCCCGCGGAGCGCACGGTGCCCGAGAGCCGGGTGCGGGTGGCCAGGGCGATGTCGTGGGCGACGTGCCCCTCAGCCGGCACGCGGACGGTCTCGGCGACCGGCGCGAGGCGCGGCGCGGCGGCCGTGAGCGTGTAGGTGCCCTCGGTGAGGTCGGCGAAGCGGTAGCCGCCGTCGGGGGACGAGCGGGTGACGGCGACGACGGTGCCGCGCACGTCGGTGAGGGTGAGCACGACGTCGCCCCAGCCGCTGCCGACGCCCGCGCCGTCACCGTTGGTGCCGGCCGCGTGGCGCACGCCGACGGTGCCGCCCAGCGTCGCGCCGCCGCCGGCGAGGCCGACGTCGTGGCGCAGCGGGCGGTCGGCGACGGCCACGAGCGAGGCCTGCGGCTGGTGGGTGGACGAGGCGCAGATGACCAGGTAGGTCCCGCCGGTCGGCGGCACAAGCTGGTAGTGGCCGCCCTCGTCGGAGGCGGCGCGGTCGAGCTGGTCGCCGGAGAGGTCGCACAGCGTCAGCGCCGCGCCGGGCACCGGCGCGCCGTCGCCCCGCGTCACCCGACCGAAGATCATGATCGGTTCCTGACCGTCCACCGACGTCCACCTCTCTCGAACGCGCCGCGTCCTGCGCGACCCATCGTCCACCGATCACGCACCCCGCGCCCGGACGATCCCTCGACGGGGCGCATTTGCTTGGATAGTACAAGCATCATCCTGGGCGGGCTCGCCGGCCGGATGGCGCCCGGACGGTGGTGCGGTCCAGGCTGGGGGCATGCCCGAGCTCCCGTCGGACTTCCCGGCGCTGCCGCATCCCGTGCTCGACCTCGCCGCGGACCGCGACGCGATCGCCGACTTCTACGACTACGCCGACCTGCTCACCGCCGAGGAGACCGCGACGCTGCGCCGCCTGCGCTCGTACCTCGCCGAGGACGTCGCCCCGCTGGTCGAGGAGGCCTGGGAGCGCGCCGAGTTCCCGATGCAGCTGGTCAAGGGCTTCGCGGCCCTCGACCTCGCCGGCCTGCCCTACGGGCTGGGCGCGAGCACCGACGAGCCCGCGCGCCGGTTGTTCCTCGGGTTCGTGGCGGCCGAGATCGCGCGCGTCGACCCGTCGGTGAACAGCTTCTTCGGCATCCACTCGGGTCTCGCCATGGGCTCGATCTGGGCGGGCGGCACCGAGGAGCAGCGGCAGCGCTGGCTGCCGTCGATGGCGCGGATGGAGACGATCGGCGCCTTCGGGCTCACCGAGCCCCACGGCGGCTCCGACGTCGCCGGCGGCATGGAGACCACCGCGCGCCGCGACGGCGACCACTGGGTGCTCGACGGCGACAAGCGCTGGATCGGCAACGCGACCTTCGCCGACATCGTCGTCGTCTGGGCCCGGGACCTCGAGACGGGCGAGGTGCGCGGGTTCGTCGTGCCGCGCGAGACCGAGGGCATGACGATCGCCAAGATCGAGGGCAAGACGGCCCTGCGGATCGTCCAGAACGCCGACATCGCCCTGCGCGGCGTGCGGGTCCCCGACGACCACCGCCTCGCGGGCGGCTCGGGCACGTTCGCCGACGCGGGCGGGGTCCTGCGGGTCACGCGGGCCAACGCGTCCTGGGGCGCGACCGGCACACAGATGGGCGCCTACGAGACGGCCCTGTCCTACGCGCAGCAGCGCGAGCAGTTCGGGCGCCCGATCGCCGGGTTCCAGCTCATGCAGGAGCTGCTCGTGCAGATGCTGGGCAACGTGACGTCGTCGCTGGGCATGGCGGTGCGCAACGCCCAGCTCCTCGACGCCGGGGGCGGGTCGGACGCGCACTCGGCGCTGGCCAAGGAGTTCTGCGCGACCCGCATGCGCGAGACCGTCGCCTGGGCCCGCCAGGTCGTCGGCGGCAACGGGGTGCTGCTGAGCAACGGCGTCGCCCGCTACTTCGCCGACGCCGAGGCGCTCTACTCCTTCGAGGGCACCCGCGAGATGAACACGCTGATCGTCGGCAAGGCGATCACCGGCCACAGCGCGTTCGTGCGCTGACGGCCCGGGTAGACCTCGCCGTGCCTCACCACCCGGTGCCCCTCGCGTGACCGCGAACTCGACGATCGCGGTCGCCCTCGCCTGCTGCTCGGCCCTGGCGTACGCGCTCTCGGCGGCCCTGCAGCGGCGCGAGACCGGGCGCACCGTCGACGGCGCGGAGCACGCGGGCGCCGGCCTGCCGTTCTTCGGTGCGCTGCTGCGCCGGCCCTGGTGGTGGGGCGGCGTCGCGGCGATGGTCGTCGGGGCGATGATCCACGTCGTCGCGCTCGGCTTCGGCTCGATCACGCTGGTCCAGCCCATCGGCGTGACCGCGCTGATCCTCGCCCTGCCCCTCGACGCGTGGCTCGAGCGGCGGCGGATCCACCGCGCGGAGTGGTTCGGCGCGGTCGTGCTGGTGATCGGGCTGGCCGGGCTCTTCGGGCTGGCCGAGCACCAGCCCTCGCAGGTCCCCCCGGACGCCGACCTCGTGCTCGGGACCCTGGTTGTCGTCCTGGTGCTCGCGGCGGTGGTCACCGTCGCCAGCGGGCGCGCCCCGCCCGTGCCCCGGGCGGTGGTCCGCGCCGCGGTCTCGGGACTGTGCGCGGGCGCGACGTCGGGCCTGGTCCGGCTCACGTTCCGGCTGGTCCAGGACGGGCGCTCGCCGTGGCTCATCGCCGCCGTGCTCGGCGCGGCGACGATCCTGCCGGTGGCCTCGATCCTGCTGCTGCAGACCGCCTACCGCGACGGCGGGCTCGACGCCGGGCTGTCGACGCAGATCACCGTCGACCAGGTGGCGGCCATGGCGATCGGCATCGTGGTGCTCGGCGAGCGGTTCTCGCTGGGGGTCTCGGGTGCGGTCCTCGCCGGGCTGAGCGCGGTCGTGGCGGTGACGGGTCTCGTCACGCTCATCCGCTCCGGGCCCACCCCCGAGCAGCGGGTGCCGGCTACCGCAGGGACAGCACCACGCCCGTGACCAGGGCCAGCAGCGCCACCGCGCCGCCGAGCAGCGGGACCGCACGGTGCGGGGCGAGCGGCGAGGGCAGCGGGGCGTGGCTGATCCGCGCGGTGCGCCACCGGCCGTAGACCGCGACGACCACGGCGAGCACGGCCGCCGCCCCGGCCAGGACCAGCGACGGGCCGGGGCCGTCGTGGGTGAGCTCGCGGACCGCGAGCAGCACCGCGTTGGCGGCGACGCCCAGCGACGTCCGGCTCCACGCCAGGCCCGTCCGCTCGGCCTGCAGCCCCGCGTCCGAGGGCGAGCTCACGCGAGCGCCCGCAGCGCGACGAGGGCGAGGCCGAACAGGGCGAGCACCACGAGACCGGCGGCGAGCACCCAGGGCAGGCGCTGGCGGGGCAGCGGCCGGCCGCGGCGGATCGCGAACTCCACCCCGCGCCAGCGCAGCACCCCGCCCGCCGCGGTGACGACCGCCAGCGCCGCGAGCAGGCCGCCCACCACCCCGCGGGTGCCGGGCACGGCGAACTCGGGCAGCAGCTGCACGACCGCGACACCGGCCGCGAGGAGCGACAACGAGGTCCGCAGCCAGGCGAGGAACGTGCGTTCGTTGGCCAGGGTGAAGCGGTAGTCGGGCTCGTGCTCCTGCTCCTCATCGGGCGCCTGACCCACGCGCACCCCCGGATGTAGGGACATTTGGTCCCCGCATCGTGCCCGATCGGGGCACGCTCAGACGAGTCCGGGGGCCAGCACCACGACCATGCCGTTCGTCTGCGGGCTGGTCGGCGCGACCGTGCTCTGGGCGGCGAGGAACAGCCCGACGGCCAGCGCGATCAGCGCGAGGAGGAACGCCGCGACGACGATCCCGATCGTCACGCGGCGACTGGTCGATCCCCGCGGGTCCGTGCTCATGAGCTTCTCCTCCACCCCGTGTCCATGACCCGGGCGGGTGCCCGCTGGGCGTCGGCTCACCCGTCGGCGGCCGCGACCGCGTGCAGCGTCACGCGGGCCCAGGCGTTGTTGACGTAGCCCTTGGGGTTCCACAGCTCGGCGGGGTCGGCGGGCTGCACACCGCCGGCGGAGTCCCAGGCACGGGCGACGACCCGCGTGGTGCCGGCGGGCAGGTCCAGGTCGATGTGCCAGTGCCGCCAGCTCCACCGGCTCGCCTGCGGCGCGAGGTCCGCCTCGGTCCAGGTCGTGCCGTCGTCGGTGGAGACGTCGACGCGCACCACCGTCCGGTCGCCCCCGGCCAGCGCGTACCCGGTGACGTGGACGGGTCCCGCGGCGACCTCGGCGCCGTCGGCGGGCGACAGCACGTCGGCGTTGACCGCGATCGGGCCGAGCGCCACGCCCCGGCCCGGCGCGGGGGAGGCGTCGGCGGGCAGGAGGCGGTAGGCGACCGCCTGGTAGAAGCCCGGCGACGGCGCGTCCGCGACGGTGATGCGGTCGAGCCACTTGACGCTGCGGGCGCCGATCCAGCCGGGGACGACGACGCGCACCGGCGCTCCGTGCGCGGCGGGCAGCGGGTCGTCGTTCATCGACCAGGCCAAGAGCACCTCGGAGCCCAGCGCCTTCTCGAGCGGCACCGACACCGCGTAGGGCTCGCCGGGCTCGTCGGCGACGTCGGCGCCGGTGAGGACGACGTCGGTCGCGGCGGGGTCCACGCCCGCGTCGCGCAGCACGTCGGCGAGCCGCGCGCCGGCCCACCGCGCGGTGCCCGTGGCGCCCGGACCCCACGGGGTCTCGCCGGGGAGGTCGGCGACCTCCATCAGCCCCGCCCGGCGGTTGCCCGCGCACTGCAGGGTGACGACCTCGGCGTGCTCCGCGAAGCGCTCGCGCAGCGCGCCCAGCGAGAACGTCGCCGGACGCTCGACCATCCCGTCGACCCGGAGCGACCACGCTGCGGGGTCGATCCGCGGCCGCTCGCTCGCGTGGTTGCGGTGGTAGAAGGCCTCGACGGGCGTCAGGTCGCGGCCCGCGAGGACGGTGCGCACCGGCTCGGCGTTGTACGGCTGCGACGAGTGGACGGTCATCTCGGCCGGGTGGGTGGTCATGGTCCTCCTGGGTTCGGCGACACCGGGTGAGGGCCGCGCCGGAGAGATTGATCCGACCGGGTGGACCTCGGATCCGGGTTCGTGATCGACCCTTCCGATGCCCGAGAAGCTGATCTCCGCGCGGTCGCCCTCCCTGGCGTGTTCCCAGGTCAGGGGCCGAATCACACGCGTGGCAGCGAAAACGGTGTGCCCGTCGGCACCCCCGGACGGAGTCGTAGGGTGCCGCACATGTCGCAGACGCCGATCTACGAGGAAGTCCGCCGGGCGTTCGGTCGTACCGACCGCGGCTTCGAACGGCGTGCGTTCCGCGAGGACGCGGGCGGGAGCGAGGAGCGGCCGTCCCGGCCCGTGATGCTGCGCGGCAACGGCGGCCGGCACCGCCGCTCGGGCGACTGAGCGCCGGTCGCGGGCCGATCTCGTCGGGGTGACCCCGACACCGTGATGCCCGGGGCCGCCCGATGACCGTCCGTGCGCGGACGACCGCGTCCGGTGGCCTCCCGGGGCCCCAGGCCGCGTGCCGTCGGGGCCGTGGGGCAGGGTTGAGGGCGGCCCGGCCGGTGCCGGCGGGCGCATCGTCGAGGTCAGCGAGGGCAGGATGAGCGAGCAGTCCGGACCCCCCGGGCCCCGCGGGCGACACGCCGCGCCCGGGCCGGATCCCGACGACGCCGCCGCCCCGCCGGCCTCCGGGCGGCACGGCGCGGACCACGACGGCCCCCGCGACGGCCCCCAGGACGGCCGTGCCCGGCCGCCCGCCGGCGGCCCGCCCGGGTGGTCCGGTCCCCCGCCGCCGGGATCGCCGCCGCCCGGCCCCCCGATGCCGCCGCGCCACGCCGGCCCGCCCCCCGGCGCCCCGCAGGGCCCGCCGCCCGGCCCGTACGGGCCGCCCGGTCGTCCCCCGGCCGGGCCGGCCGGCGGGTACGGCACGCCCGGTCCCGGGCCGGCGCCGAACGGCTGGTCCGGCCCCGGTCACCCGCCCGCCGACGTCCCGCCGCGGCCGGCCGTGTCCGCCGAGCCCCCGACCCGGCACGCGGCGGCCCCCGCGGCCGGGCCCACCGACACCCCGACCACCCACGCCGCCACGGGGTCGGCCGGGTCGCAGCTGTCGGTCGTCAAGCTCAGCGGCGGGGCCGCGGCGGCCGTGACGACGGCGGGCGTCGGCTCGTTCGTCGGCGGCGCCATGGGCACCGTCGCCGGCGCGGGCATCGCCGCCGTGATCACCACGGTCGGCGACGCCTTCTACCAGCGCTCGATCGAGCGGACCCGCGACCACGTCCGCGGCCGCCTGCGCACCACCCGCCGCCCCACCGACAGTCCCGGGCGCGTGGGCGACGACCGCACCGTGGTGGCGAGCGCGATGTCCGCCGGGGACGGCGCGGACGACCGCACGCGGGTCACGGGCACGTCCCCGGACGACACCCCGACCATGGTGATCGGGTCGGGTGCCGGCGAGGCGACGCAGGTCCACGGACCCGGCACGCGGGTCCTGTCCCCGGACGACGACCAGGCGACCGCGCTCGTCGGCAGCCCGGGCGGTCCCGACGGGCCGGGCGGCGACGACGGGGACGGCGACGACGAGCCGCCCCGCCGCCCGCCCTGGAAGCGCTACGCCCTGCTCGCGGCCACCGCGCTGCTGATCTTCCTCATCGCCATGCTCGCCATCACCGGCATCGAGCGGATCAAGGGCTCACCGCTGTCCGGCGGGGAGTCGGGCACCAGCGTCGGGTCGGTGATCGGCACGGCCCCGTCCACCTCCACCGAGCCCTCGGCGCCGGAGACCACGCCGAGCGCCCCGACGGGCGGCGCCGACGCGACCACGACCTCGGAGGCGCCGGCGAGCGGCGCCGAGGAGACCAGCGAGCCGGAGTCGACGACCACCACGTCGCGCGCCCCACAGTTGGTCCCGAGCGGCCTGCTGCCGGGTAACAACTGACCGTGCGCACCGACTTCGACCCGGACGCCGTGGGCGCCCGCGGCGTCTACAAGCTGCTGACCGCGGTCATCGTCCCGCGCGCGATCGCCTGGGTGGTGACGCGCTCGGCCGACGGCGTCGACAACCTCGCGCCGCACTCGTTCTTCACCGTGGCGAGCACCGACCCGCCGGTCGTCCAGTTCACGTCGGTGGGGGAGAAGGACTCGCTGCGCAACGCGCACGACACCGGGGAGTTCACGGTGTGCCTGACGCCCGAGCCGCTGCTGGAGCACATCAACGCCACCGCCACCGACTTCCCGGCGCACGAGAGCGAGATCGACGCGACCGGCCTGACCCGCGAGCCGTCGTCGGTGATCGCGACCCCGCGGATCGCCGAGTCCCCGGTGGCGCTGGAGTGCCGTCTCGAGCGCACCCTCGAGGTCGGCAACTGCACGCTGGTGCTCGGGCGGGTCGTGCACATCGCGGTGGCCGACGACGTGCTCGTCGACGGCCGCCCCGACGCCCGGCGGCTCGCGCCGCTCGCGCGGCTCGGGGGCGACGAGTGGTCGACGCTGGGCGAGGTCGTCGCGACGCCGCGGATCCGCTACCGCGACTGGCCCGGTCACTTCTCCGGGGAGTCCTCGAGCAGCTGAGCCCCCGCCGGGGAGGCCAGGGCCTTCAGCCGGCCGCGCGGGTCGGCGACGAGGCGCCGGGTGGTGTGGTCGAGCAGGCCCATCGTCCCGGTGATCGTCGCGGCGACGACGTCCCCGCGGCGCAGCTCGATGTCCATCCGGAACGTCTTGCCCTGCCCGAAGCGCAGGTCGAGCACGACGTCGACCTCGTCGCCGGCGCGCAGCTCGGCGAGGAAGCGCACCGTCGTCTCGAGGATGACCGGGCCGATGCCCGCCGCCGAGAGGTCGGTGATCTCCAGGCCGAGCTCCCGGAAGGTCTCGGTCCGGCCGTGCTCGCCGTACTGGTGGTAGACCGCGTGGTTGACGTGCCCGTTGGCGTCGCACTCGTAGCCGCGCACCGTCACCGTCGTCGTGAACACCGGACCTCCCGCACCGCGCCGTGATCAACGCGATCGTGGCAGGCTGCCCCCGTGCGCATCGGGATGGGGTTGAACTACAGCGGCGGGTTCGAGGAGACGGTCGCGGAGCTCGCCGAACACGAGGCGGCCGGGCTCGACATCGCGTTCGTGCCCGAGGCGTACAGCTTCGACGCGGTGAGCCAGCTCGGCTTCATCGCCGCGCGCACCAGCCGGCTCGAGATCGCCTCGGGCATCCTGCAGATCTACACCCGCACCCCGTCGCTGACGGCCATGACCGCGGCGGGCCTCGACTACGTCTCCGGCGGGCGCTTCACGCTCGGTATCGGGGCGTCGGGCCCGCAGGTCATCGAGGGCTTCCACGGCGTGCGCTACGACGGCCCGCTGGGCCGCACCCGCGAGATCGTCGACATCTGCCGTCAGGTGTGGCGCCGCGAGAAGGTGCAGCACTCGGGCCGCTACTACGACATCCCGCTGCCGCCCGACCAGGGCACCGGGCTGGGCAAGCCACTGAAGATCATCAACCACCCGGTGCGCGACCGGATCCCGATCGTCCTCGCCGCGATCGGCCCGAAGAACGTGGCGCTGACCGCCGAGATCGCCGAGGGCTGGCTGCCGATCCTCTTCGTGCCCGAGCGCGCGCACGAGGTGTGGGGCGAGTCGCTGGAGGCCGGCAAGGCCAAGCGCGACCCGTCGCTGGGCGAGCTGCAGACCTACCTGCAGGCGTCGCTGTGCATCACCGAGGACGCGGACACCGCGCAGGCGATGCTCGACGGCATGCGGCCGTTCGTCGCGCTCTACGTCGGCGGGATGGGCGCCAAGGGCAAGAACTTCTACAACGAGCTCGCGCAGCGCTACGGGTACGAGGAGGAGGCCGCGAAGGTCCAGGACCTCTACCTCGACGGCAAGAAGGACGAGGCCGCCGCCGCGGTGCCCGAGGACCTCGTGAAGGCGATGTCGCTCATCGGGCCGCGCTCCTACGTCGCCGAGCGGCTGCAGGCGTTCGCGGGCGCGGGCGTCACGACGATCAACGTCACGCCGCTGGCGGGGACGCCGGCCGAGCGGGTCTCGTTGGTCGGGCAGGTCAAGGAACTCGCCGCCGATCTCTAGGAGCGCCTCCCATGCGTGTGTTCGCCGACGTCGAAGAGCTGCGTGCTGCCGTGGGGGAGGACCTCGGCACGAGCGCGTGGGTCACGGTCGACCAGCACCGCGTCGACATCTTCGCCGACGCCACCGACGACCATCAGTGGATCCACGTCGACCCGGACGCCGCCGCGAAGGGGCCGTTCGGGAAGACCGTCGCCCACGGCTTCCTCACCGTCGCCCTCATGCCGAAGTTCGGGTGGGACACCTTCGAGGTCAAGGGGGTGTCGATGACCGTGAACTACGGGCTGAACAAGGTGCGGTTCCCGGCGCCGGTCCCCGTGCCCAGCCGTGTGCGAGGTCACTGCCGCCTGGTGGACGTCTCCGACGTCCCGAACGGCGTGCAGGCGACGATCGGGGGGACGGTGGAGATCGAGGGGTGGCCCAAGCCGGCGTGCGTCGCCGAGGTCATCCTGCGCTACGCGTACTAGAGGAGGGTCCTGTCGTGGCCGATGCGGTGATCTGTGAGCCCCTGCGGACCCCGGTGGGCGGGTTCGGGGGTGCGCTGCGCGACGTGGCGCCCCAGGAGCTGGCGGCGACGGTGATCCGCGAGCTGGTGTCGCGCACCGGGATCACCGCCGACCAGATCGACGACGTCGCGTTCGGGCACTGCTACCCGACGATGGACGCCCCGGCGATCGGCCGGGTCGCGGCGCTGGACGCGGGTCTCGAGGTGTCGGTGCCGGGCATCCAGGTCGACCGGCGCTGCGGGTCGGGGCTGCAGGCGGTGCTCTACGCGGCGATGGCGGTGCAGACCGGCGGGGCGTCGCTGGTGCTGGCCGGCGGCGCGGAGTCGATGTCGGGCGCGACCTACTACAGCCAGGCGCCGCGGTGGGGCACCAAGGCCGGCGGGTTCGAGTTCAAGGACGCGCTGGCCCAGGGCCGCGTGCACGCCGGCGGGGTGAACCACCCGGTGTGGGGCGGGATGATCGAGACCGCGGAGAACGTGCGGAAGCAGTACGCGATCGGTCGCGAGGAGCAGGACCGCCTCGCGGTGCGCAGCCACGAGAAGGCGACGGCGGCGGTCAAGGACGGGCGCTTCGCCGACGAGCTGGTGCCGGTGACGGTGCCGGGGCGCAAGTCGGACACGATCGTCGACGCCGACGAGCACATCCGTCCGGACGCCTCGCTGGAGAAGCTCTCGGGGCTGCGCCCGATCATGGGCAAGCAGGACCCGGAAGCCACGGTGACCGCGGGGAACGCCTCGGGCCAGAACGACGGCGCCGCGGTGTGCATCGTGACGACGCCGGAGAAGGCCGAGGAGCTGGGGCTGCGGCCCTTGGCGCGGTTGGTGTCGTGGGGGCTCGCGGGCGTGGGTCCCGAGGTGATGGGGATCGGGCCGGTGCCGGCGACGGCGGCTGCTCTCGGGCGCGCCGGGCTGTCGCTGGCGGACATCGACGTGATCGAGCTGAACGAGGCGTTCGCGGCCCAGGCGCTCGGGGTCGGGCGGGAGTGGGGGATCGACCTCGTCACCGACGAGCGCGTGAACCCCAACGGCTCGGGCATCTCGCTGGGGCACCCGGTCGGTGCGACGGGCGTGCGGATCCTGGCGACGATGGTGCGCGAGATGGACCGCCGCGAGGCCCGCTACGGCCTGGAGACGATGTGCATCGGCGGCGGCCAGGGCCTCGCCGCGATCTTCGAACGCACCGCCTGACTGCGAGCGATGCGGCTTTCCTGGCGTCCGACGCCAGGAACGCCACATCCTCGCTCGCCCGACACGCCGGGCTCGCCTGGCGCACGGGGTGTGTCAGCGTGGCGGCCACGCCGGCGTTGAACGTCAGGAAAGCCCCCACGTCACCCCGGGGCCGGTGCGCGGGTCGATGATCCGCCCGGGTGCTCCCGCCGGTCGATGACGTCGACCCGGCGGAGCACCCGGAGCGATCACCTACTTGCCCTGCCAGCGGGGCACACGCTTCTCCCGCGCGGCGGCGGCGCCCTCGGCCGCGTCCTCGGTGGCCCCGGCGACGCGGCGCATCGTCTCGCCGAAGCGGATCGCCTCGCTCGCGGGCAGGTCCGGGGCCCGGCGCGCCATCTCCTTGATCGCGCGCTGGGCCAGGGGCGCGCCGGCGAGCAGGCGGTCGGCGAGGGCGCGGGCCTCGCTCATCAGGTCGTCGTGCGGCACGACGCGCGACACCAGCCCCATCTCGCGCGCCCGCTCGGCGTCCACCCGCTCGCCGGTGAGCAGGAGCTCCATCGCGGGCTGCCAGCCGATGCGCTGGGGCAGGCGGATCGCGCCGACGATCGTCGGGATGCCCAGCCGGACCTCGGGGAAGCCGAACGTCGCGTTCTCGCTCGCGACGACGAGGTCGCACCAGGTCACGAGCGTCAGCCCGTAGCCCAGGCAGTGCCCGTTCACCGCCGCGATCACCGGCTTGAAGATCTCCCAACCGCTCTCGAACGAGTTGACGGTCGGGCGCTCCCAGAACGAGCCGGGGAAGTCGCCGGCCGGGTTGCCCTCGCCGCGCGGGTCCGCGCCGACGCAGAACGCGCGCCCCTCGCCGGTCACGATCCCGACCCACGCCTCGTCGTCGGCGCGGAAGCGGTCGAACGCCTCGTTGAGGCCCTCGCGCATCGCCCCGTCGATCGCGTTGAGCTTCTCCGGGCGGGAGTAGGTGATCGTCGCGACGTGCCCGTCGCGCTCGTAGGTGACGCGCTCGCTCTCCACGGTCCGACACCGTAGGGCGATCGGCGTGCCGGCGAAGGGTGCCCACGGCCCGTCTATCCGACCGAAGGTGCCCTTCGCTCAGAACCCACGGGCGGGCCCAGCCGCGAGTGTGACGCGCTCGTCGGGGGGACCCCGGTGGCGCTGACCGCGGGGCTGGCGCATGCTTGTACGCAGCAACCGATTGTACGGAGCATGCAATGGAATCTTCGCGGCTCCCGGCGCCGCCGGGGGTGGACGACCGCTGGTTCGTCTCCGACCGCCTCGGCCACCAGCTCATCCGCGTCATGCGCGCGGTCGAGCGGGCGAAGGCCGGGAAGTCCGTCGGCCCGGACGGTGTCGAGCGCGCCGCCTACGTGCTGCTCGCCCGCCTCGTGCTCGAGGGCCCCCGCCGGTCGAACGCGCTCGCCGAGTCCGTGCACTCGGACCCCTCGACGGTCAGCCGGCAGGTCGCCGGCCTGGTCCGCGCCGGGCTGGTCGAGCGCCGCCCGGACCCCGAGGACGGCCGCGCGACCCTGCTCGCCCCCACCGACGAGGGCCTGCGCGTGTTCCAGGCCAACCGCGACCGCCGCAACCGCGAGATCGGCGCCATGACCGAGCACTGGGACGAGGCCGACCGGGTCCGCCTCGCCGAACTGCTCGAACAGCTGGCCGGCGACCTCGAGCACCACCACGCCCCCACCCCGCCGTCGGCCGCCCTGCGCGGCCAGGAGGCCTCATGAGCACGCCCGCCGTCGCCGCGGCTCCCCCGGCGGCATCCACCGGGAGCAGCACCGGCTTCACCCACCGCCAGATCCTCGTGATCCTGAGCGGCCTGATGCTGGGCATGTTCCTGGCCGCCCTCGACCAGAACATCGTCTCGACGTCGATCCGCACCATCGCCGACGACCTGCAGGGCCTGAACCTCCAGGCGTGGGCGACCACCGCGTACCTGATCACCGCGACGATCACGACGCCCCTCTACGGCAAGCTCTCCGACCTCTACGGGCGCCGGCCGTTCTTCCTCATCGCCATCGCGCTGTTCGTGCTCGGCTCGGTGCTGTGCACGATCTCGACGTCGATGTACGAGCTGGCGGCCTTCCGCGCCGTCCAGGGGCTCGGCGCCGGCGGCCTCATGTCGCTGGCCCTGACGATCATCGGCGACATCGTCCCGCCGCGGGAGCGCGCCCGGTACCAGGGCTTCTTCCTCGCCGTGTTCGGCACGTCGAGCGTCATCGGCCCCGTCGTCGGCGGCTTCCTGGCCGGCCAGCAGGAGATCCTCGGGATCACCGGCTGGCGCTGGGTCTTCCTCGTCAACGTCCCGATCGGCGCCATCGCGTTCCTCGTCGTCTGGAACGTGCTGCGCCTGCCGCACACCCGCCGCGAGCACCGGCTCGACTTCCCCGGCGCGGCCGCGCTGGCCGTCGGCCTGGTGCCGTTGCTGATCGTCGCCGAGCAGGGCCGCGAGTGGGGCTGGGGCTCCACGTCCGCGATCATCTGCTACGCCATCGGGGCCGTCGGCCTGGTCGCCTTCTACCTCGCCGAGCGGGCCTACGGCGAGGACGCGCTGCTGCCGCTGCGCCTGTTCCGCAACGGCGTGTTCAGCCTGACCTCGATCATCGCCGTCATCACCGGCGTCGGGATGTTCGGCGGCATCGCGATCGTCCCGCAGTACCTGCAGATCGTCACCGGCGCCGACCCGACGCAGGCCGGCCTCCAGATGATCCCGCTGGTCGGCGGCATCATGGTCGCCTCGATCGTCTCCGGGCAGCTGACCAGCCGCACCGGCCGCTACAAGATCTTCCCGGTGATCGGCCTCGCGCTGGTGACCGCGGGCATGCTGCTGTTCCACTTCCGGCTGCACGCGGACACCCCGTACTGGGAGATCGCGCTGCTGATGGTCGTGTTCGGCCTCGGGCTCGGCAACTGCATGCAGACCCTCGTGCTGGCCGTGCAGAACGCCGTACCGGCCCGGGACATGGGCGTCGCGACGGCGTCGGCGACCTTCTTCCGGCAGATGGGCGGCACGCTCGGCGTGGCCGTCTTCCTCTCCGTGCTGTTCTCGACCGTCGGCGACCGCATCCGCGACGCCTTCACCACGATCGCGCCCACGCCGGAGTTCCGCGCCGCCCTCACCGACCCCGCGGCGCTGGCCAACCCGGCCAACCAGGTCGCGTTCGACCCGGTCGCCGGCGCCGCGCAGGTCGCGCAGGACTCCTCGGTGCTGCAGCGGATGGACCCGCGCCTGGCCGAGCCGTACCTCGTCGGGTTCTCCACCGCGATGGACACGGTGTTCCTCATCGCCGCCTGCGTGATCGCCGTCGGCTTCGTGCTGGTGCTCTTCCTGCGCGAGGTCCCGCTGCGCACCCAGTCCGGCATCCAGGCCCGTGACGCCGAGAGCGCGGCGCCCGCGACGGAGGCCGCGAGCGCGGCAGCGGTCAACACCCCGGCCTCGACGCCGCCGGTCGCGGCGCCGACCACCACCGGGTGGGGGCCGCCGGACACCGCCGACGCGGGGCGGCACACGCGCGCCCCCGGGCCGACGGTCCACGGGCGGATCACGGGGACGGGCGGCAGCCCGGTCACCGCGCAGGACGAGGTCACCGTCTCCCTGCACGGGCTCGACGGCGCCCCGATGGAGCGCACGCAGCTCGACGAGCAGGGCGGTTACACCCTCGTCGCCCCGGCGTCGGGCACCTACGTGCTCATCGCCGCCTCGCCGCGGCGCCGGCCGTTCGCCGAGCTCGTCACCGTCGACGGCACCCCCGTGCGCCGCGACGTCGCCCTGGCCCGCGTCACCACGCTGGGCGGGCGGGTCACCGAGGCCGACGGGACACCGGTCCCCGGGGCGACGGTGACCGTCACCGACGGCGCCGGCGGGGTGGTCGGCGTGCGCCGCAGCGACGCCGACGGCCTCTGGGACGCCGGGGAGATCGCGGCCGGCGCCTACACGCTGACCGTGCTCGCCCCCGGCCGGGCGCCGCAGGCCACGCGCGTGGACGTCGGCGACGAGGGGGCCCGCCGCGACGTCACCGTGCCGGCGGCGCGCTACACGCTCGCCGGGGCCGTCCGCGCCGCGGGCGGGGCGCCGGTGCCGGAGTCGCTGGTCGTACTCGTCGGGCGCGACGGCGGCGTGGTGGCGTCCGCGGTGACGGGGGCCGACGGCCGGTTCCGCTTCGACGACCTCGCCCCCGGCCGGCACATGCTCACCGCGAGCGGGTTCGCGCCGGTCAGCCGGCAGATCGTCGTGGACGGCGGCGCCGTGCCGGGCGACGTGACCCTGACGGTGACGCCCCCGCAGCCCGCCGCGGCGGGGCGCCACGAGGAGCCCGACCTCACCCCCACGGGGGGCTGAGAGCACGCCGGCCGCCGGGACCAGGTCCCGGCGGCCGGCGGCGTCTCACTTCGCGGGCGCGCGCTCCAGCGACGCCTTGATCTCGGCCTCGGCCTCCGCGCGACCGACCCACGAGGCGCCCTCGACGCTCTTGCCGGGCTCGAGGTCCTTGTAGACCTCGAAGAAGTGCTGGATCTCGAGGCGGTCGTACTCCGAGAGGTGGTGGATGTCGCGCAGGTGCTCCTGGCGGGGGTCGCCCGCGGGCACGCAGAGCACCTTGTCGTCGCCGCCGGCCTCGTCGGTCATGCGGAACATGCCGATCGCGCGGGCCGAGACGACGCAGCCCGGGAACGTCGGCTCCTGGATGAGGACCAGCGCGTCGAGCGGGTCGCCGTCCTGGCCGAGGGTGTCCTCGATGTAGCCGTAGTCGGCCGGGTACTGCGTGGCCGTGAAGAGCGTGCGGTCCAGCCGCAGGCGGCCGGTGGTCTTGTCCATCTCGTACTTGTTGCGGACCCCCTTGGGGATCTCGATCAGTACGTCGAACTCCACGGCGTCGCTCACCGCTTCCTGTGCTCGGTCGTCGTGTCCGTCGGTCCCCGGTGGGTCGGCCGGAGGCCCCCGCCCTTCTCTAGTGTGGGGCACCGATCGGGGTGACCCGGCACACCACGGGGTGACCCGGCTCTCGTCCGGGTGAGGTGAACTGCAGGTGAGGAGGGGTGCGGGGTCGTGAGCGGCGAAGGACACCGCGCGGTCCCCGACGCGTCGTCCGCCGTTCGCCGGTGGGGACCGCGCCTGCTGTCGGTGGCCGTAGTCGTCGCGCTGCTCGCCGGTGTCGTCGTCGGCGTCACGCTGACCGCGCCGTCGTTCGCGCGCGCGGTGGGGCTGCCCGTGACGCTGCTCGGCGGCGAGACCGCCGACCCGCCCGAGCCCTCGACGCCGCCGATCCGCCTCGCCGCCGTCGGCGCCGACGCGCCGGTGCCGACCCAGGCCGGGCTCGCGGCCGTGCTCGACGCGCGCGCCGCAGCACTGGGCGACCTCACCGGCGCCGTCCTCGACCCCGCCACGGGCACCGCGCTGTGGAGCCGCCGGCCGAACGACCCGCAGGTGCCGGCATCGGTGACCAAGCTGCTCACGAGCTCGGCGGCCCTGCTGCGGCTCGACCCGACGATGCGGCTGACGACCTCGGTGGTCGCCGGGCCGACGCCGGACACGGTCGTGCTGGTCGGGGGCGGCGACCCGACGCTGTCGTCGCTGCCCGCCGGGCGCCAGACCGTCTACCCCGACGCCGCGCGCCTCGACGACCTCGTCGCGGCGGTCAACGCGTCCCGCGCGGGTCAGCCGCCGGTGACGCGCGTGCTCGTCGACGTCTCGCACTACGAGAACGGCGGGGGCAACGGTGTCGCGCCCGGCTGGGACCCCACCGACGTGGCCAGCGGGTTCGTGGCGCCGATCGTGCCGGTGATGCTCGACGGCGGGCGCAGCGACCCGACGGTGCTCGACGTGCCCCGCACCGCCACCCCGGCCTCCGACGCCGCCCGCGAGCTGGGCGCCCGCCTGTCCCCGGGTGGTGCCGCGCCGACCGTCGCCGTCGGGTCCGCGCCGCCCAACGCGCCGGTGCTGGGCCAGGTGCAGTCGCCGCCGGTCACCGAGCTCGTCCGGACCGCGCTGCAGAACTCCGACAACGTCCTCGCCGAGGCCCTCGGCCGCGAGGTCGCGCGCGCCGTGGGGGAGCCGACGACGTTCGACGGTGCCGCGCGGGCGGTGACCCGGGTGCTGGGCGAGGCGAACATCGACACCACCGGCGTCGTCCTCGCCGACACCAGCGGGCTCTCGGTGAACGACCGCGTCCCGGCCACCGCGCTCTCCGGGGTCCTCGCGCCCGCCGCCGCCCCGACCGGCACCGACCCGCGCACCGCGGCGCTGCGCCCCCTGCTCGACGGGCTGCCCGTGGCCGGCGGGGGCGGCACGCTCGCCGACCGCTACGTCGCCGGCACGCCCAGCGCCGACGGCCGCGGCTGGGTGCGGGCGAAGACCGGGACGCTGACGGCCGCGAACGCGCTGGCCGGGGTCGTCGACACCGCCGACGGACGCACGCTCGTCTTCTCGTTCATGAGCAACGGCGTCGACCCGGGGACGGCCCGCCCGCGCCTCGACGCACTGGCCGCGGCGCTGCACGACTGCGGCTGCCGCTGAGGAGTGCCGGCCGCGACGTACGGTGGAGCCGTGTCCGTCGACCTGACCTCCGCGCCCCGCGGCACGGGGCTGCCCGTCGACTGGGGCCTCGCGATCGCCACCGGCACGCGCCTGGTGCCCGCAGGGCCCGCGGTCTCGCCCGCGGAGGCCGCCGCCGAGGTGGCCCGGCTCCGCGAGGGCGCCCGCGTCGGCGAGCAGCACGTGCGCGCGCTCACCGGGATGGGCGCCGGCCTGCCGGTGCCCGAGGCCGACGTCGTCGACCGCCCCGGCTGGATCCGCTCCGCCGTCGACGGGATCGCCGCGCTGCTGGCCGACGCGCCGCTGCCCGGCCCGCCCGACGGCATCGTCGGCAGCACGGTCGGACGCGTCACGCGCTCCGCGGCCGGGCTGCAGATGGGCACCCTGCTCGCGTTCCTCGGCAGCCGGGTGCTCGGCCAGTATGACCCGTTCGGTGGCCCTGAGCAGGCCGGGCGCCTGCTGCTCGTGGCGCCGAACGTCGTCGCCGCCCGCCAGGCGCTCGACGTCGACGGCGACGACTTCGCGCTGTGGGTGTGCCTGCACGAGGCCACCCACCGGCTCCAGTTCACCGCCGTCGACTGGCTGCGCGACTACTTCCAGGGCGAGGTCGCGACGTTCGCCGGCGGCTTCGACCGCACCGCGTCCGGCGCCGTCGACCGCCTGCCCGAGATCGTCAAGGCGATCCGCCGCGAGCCCCCGCGCGACGGGATGGCGCTGGTCGAGATGTTCCAGGGCCCCGAGCAGCGCGCCGTCCTCGACCGCCTGCTCGCCCTGACCACCCTGCTCGAGGGCCACGCCGAGCACGTCATGGACGAGGTGGGCCCGGCCGTCGTGCCGTCGGTGGCCACCATCCGGGCGCGCTTCACCCACCGCCGCCGGGGCGGCAGCCTCGTCGACCGGCTCCTGCGCACGCTCCTGGGCGTCGACGCCAAGATCCGGCAGTACGAGCAGGGCCGCGTCTTCGTCGACCACGTCGTCGCCCGCGCGGGTATCGACGGGCTCAACGCGGTGTGGACCTCGCCCGAGACCCTGCCCCGGCGCGCCGAGATCACCGACCCGGACGCCTGGCTCGCCCGCGTCCACGGCTGACGTCCCGTGGCGCGCGTGCCGGCACCGGTCGCCGAGGTCCGGCGCGCGGTGCGCGAGGCGCTGGAGGCTCGCCCCGAGGGAACGAACGCGCGGTTCGCTGCTTCTAGGCGCGCGAACTCCCCGTTGATCATCGCGTGCTCGGGCGGTGCGGACTCCCTCGCGCTCGCCGCCGCGGCGGTGGACGTCGCGCCGGGCGCGGTGCAGGGCGTCGTCGTCGACCACGGGCTGCAGGACGGCTCCGCGGACCAGGCGCAGCGGGTCGCCGGGCAGTTGCGGGAGCTGGGGGTGGCGAGCGCGGAGGTCGTCGCCGTCGAGGTCGGCGCTGCGGGCGGACCCGAGGCCGCGGCCCGCGACGCCCGGTACGCCGCGCTGCGGGCGGCCTCGCGGGACCGGGGGGACGCGCCGGTGCTGCTCGGGCACACCCTCGACGACCAGGCGGAGACGGTCCTGCTCGGGCTGGGCCGGGGCTCGGGGGCGCGCTCGCTCGCCGGCATGGCGGTGTGGGCCCCACCGTGGTGCCGCCCGCTGCTCGGCGTGCGCCGGGCGACGACCCGCGCGGCGTGCGCGGCCCTCGACCTCGCGGTGTGGGACGACCCTCACAACGACGATCCGCGCTACACCCGCGTGCGCCTGCGCCACGAGGTCCTGCCGGTGCTCGAGGAGGCGCTCGGCGGCGGTGTCGCGCCCGCCCTCGCCCGCACCGCCGCGCAGCTGGCCGACGACGACGCCGCGCTCTCCGCGCTGGCCGCGGGGCGTCTGGAGGTGCTCGTCGGCGCCGACGGGACGCTCGACGCGGTCGCCCTCGCCGGGGAGGCGCCCGCCGTGCGCCGCCGGGTCCTGCGGGCGTGGCTGGCCGCGGCCGGCGCCCGGGAGCTCTCCGACGCGCATGTTCGTGCCGTGGACAGCGTCGTCGCGCAGTGGCGCGGGCAGGGGGTGCCGCCGCTGCCGGGCGAGTTGGTGGTGGTGCGGGCTCATGGCAGGCTTCGGGTGCTCGTGGGCCCGACGGCCCCGGCCCGTACCGCCGGGCCGTCCCCGACCCGGTGAGGAGCCCGACAACGGTGTACGACGGCGACATCGCGTCCGTACTGATCACCGAGGAGCAGATCCAGGACAAGATCGCCGAGCTGGCCGAGGAGATCGGCGCCACGCACGGCGAAGGCGACCAGGACCTCGTCCTCGTCGGCGTCCTCAAGGGCGCCGTGATGTTCATGACCGACCTGGCCCGCCGGCTGCCGGTGCCGACCCAGCTCGAGTTCATGGCCGTCAGCTCGTACGGGTCGTCGACCTCGTCCTCGGGGGTCGTGCGCATCCTCAAGGACCTCGACCGCGACATCTCCGGGCGTCGCGTCCTCATCGTCGAGGACATCATCGACTCCGGGCTGACGCTGTCGTGGCTGCGCAAGAACCTCGAGTCGCGCGGGCCCGCGTCGCTCGACGTCGTCACGCTGCTGCGCAAGCCGGAGGCGGCCAAGCTCGACGTCGACGTGGCCTGGGTGGGGTTCGACATCCCCAACGAGTTCGTCGTGGGCTTCGGGCTCGACTACGCCGAGCGCTACCGCGACCTGCCCTACATCGGGACGCTGGACCCGCACGTCTACGCCTGAGCGCGGTCGGTGAACCGTCACTCAGTCGATCGGACCCCGGCCGACGGCCTCCGGTGACGACTGGATAGCGTCCGCCACATGGCGGGTGCGCGTCGCTCTCTGTGGCTCGTCAACGGAGCCATTGCTCTCGTGGTGCTGCTCGCGATCGGCGGCACGGTCGTCGGGCTCACGGCGAGCGGCGGCAGCGACGACGCGGGGCTGCGGACGACGCCGGTCGGGCGGGGGACGGTTGCCGAGACGGTCACCGCCTCCGGCGCGGTCACCAGCGCCCGGAGCTCGACGCTGAACTTCGCCGCCGGCGGGCGCGTGGAGGACGTGCGCGTGGCGGTCGGCGACCGCGTCGCGGCCGGCGACGTCCTCGCGACCCTCGACCCCGAGTACGCCGAGGCCAACCTCGACGCCGCCCGCGCCCAGCGCGACTCCGCCCGCCAGCAGCTGCGCGACGCCCGCGAGGCGCGCGACAACCCGTCCACGACCGCGGCGGCGCCGGCAGCCCAGCAGCCGGCAGCCCCGGCCGCGGGAGGCGCCGCCGTGCCTCCCGCGGGAGGGGCGGCGGCCCCGGTCGCGCCCGCTCCGGCCCCCGCCGGCGCGGGCGGTAACGGCGGGACCGGTGGCACCGGCGGCCAGGGCGGTCCGGGCGTCATCGGGGGCAACGGTGGCCAGGGCGGTCACGGCGGTGCAGGTGGGCCGGGCGGCCCGCAGGCGCCCGCGGCCCCGCAGTCCCAGCCGCAGAGCAGGCCCCTCGTCGGGGTCAACGGGCTGCGCAGCATGCCCGCCGCCGATCCGAAGGCCGCGCCGGCGCCCACGCCGACGCCGACGCCGGGTGCCGGTGGTTCGGCCGGGGCCGGTGGCTCGACCGGTGCCGGAGCCGGAGGGGCGGCCGGCGGTGCAGCCGGCGGGACGACGCCGGAGGGGCAGGTCGCGTCCGCCGAGGCGGCGCTGGCGCAGGCCGAGGCGTCGGTGATCCAGGCCGAGAACGCGACCGAGGACCTCGAGCTCTCCTCGCCGCAGGACGGCACGGTCGTCAGCCTCGACATCGGCCCCGGGCAGCTGGTCCCGGCCGGCGGCACGACGACGAGCTCGACGTCGTCGGGCAACCCCACCGGCGGCACGCTGCCGGACGGCACCGCCGGGGGCACCGGCGCCGCGGCCGGCGCGGCCGCGGCGGGCGCCTCCGGGGCGAGCGCGGCCGGCGGTGGCGGCGCCACGGGCGGCGGCGGCTCGTCGGTGACGGGGTCGCCGAGCACGCCGGCCGCCATGACCGTCCTCGACCTCACGTCGCTGCAGATCCGCGCCGACGTCCCCGAGCTCGACGTCGGCCGGCTCGCGGTGGGCCAGCCGGTGGAGGTGTCGGTGAACGCGCTGCCCGGGCAGGCGCTGCCGGGCACCGTCACGGCGATCGACCTGCTGCCCGGCGCCGGGACGTCGGTCCAGTACGGCACGGTCGTCACGCTGACCGGGCCGCCGCCGAACCTGCGGCCCGGGATGTCGGCGAGCGTCGCGGTCACCGTGCAGCAGTCGCCGAACGTCACGTTCCTGCCGTCGGTGGCGGTCATCCCGATCGGCGGGGAGGGGGCGATCGCCGGGACGGTGCAGGTGCTCGGGCCCGACGGCACGCCGCAGCCGCGGACCGTGGGCCTCGGGCTGAGCTCGGACACCACCACCGAGGTCCGCTCGGGCCTCGCGCCGGGCGAGCTCGTGGTCCTGCCGGGTCCGGACACGGCCAACCCGTTCGGTCCCGGTCAGGGCCCGCCGCCGAGCACCCAGGGCGGTCAGGGCGGCGGCGGAGGATGACCGGGCAGGTCGACCACGTCCTCGACGTCCGGAAGCTCTCGAAGGTCTACGGCGCGGGCGAGACCGCCGTGCACGCGCTGCGCGACGTGGACCTGACCGTGCGCCGCGGCGAGTACGTGGCGGTGATCGGGCACTCCGGGTCGGGCAAGTCGACGCTGCTCAACATGCTCGGCTGCCTCGACGCCCCGACCTCCGGGCGCTACCTGCTCGAGGGCCTCGACGTCGCCGACCTCGACGAGCGCCAGCAGGCCGTCCTGCGCAACCGGCAGATCGGGTTCGTGTTCCAGGCGTTCAACCTCATCCCGCGCACGACCGCGCTCGCGAACGTCGAGCTGCCGCTGGTCTACGCGGGGGTCGGGCGGCGCGTGCGCCGCGAGCGGGCGATGGCCGCGCTCGCGCTCGTCGGGCTGCAGGGCCGCGAGGACCACCGCCCCAACCAGCTCTCCGGCGGGCAGCAGCAGCGCGTCGCCGTCGCGCGCGCCCTCGTCACGTCCCCGGCACTGCTGCTCGCCGACGAGCCCACCGGCAACCTCGACTCGCAGAGCACCGCCGACGCGCTCGCCCTCTTCGACCGCCTGCACGCCAGCGGGCGGACGATCGTGCTGATCACCCACGACGACGAGGTCGCCGAGCGGGCCGAGCGCGTCGTGGTGGTCTCCGACGGGCGGCTCACCGAGGCGGCACGCAGCATCCAGGGGAGCACGCCGATAGGGGAGCTGCCGCGCCGGAGGCCGGGCACCGCGGGCGCCCGACGATGAGCGTGGTGGAGATCGTCCGCTTCGCGGTCCGGGGCCTCATCGCGAACCGGCTGCGGTCGCTGCTGACGATGCTCGGGATCATCATCGGGATCGCCGCGGTCATCCTGCTGACCGCGCTGGGCAACGGGGCGTCGCAGTACATCCAGGGCCAGATCGCGGGCCTGGGCGCCAACAGCATCACGGTCCTGCCGCGCCAGCCGCCCGAGAGCGCGGGGACCAGCGGGCGCCCGCTGACCACCGGTGACGTGCGCGCGCTCGCCGACCCGCAGGGCGCCCCGGACGTCGCGTCGGTCTCGCCGGTGGCGCAGCTGTCGGCCTCGGTGGACGCGGGGCGCTCGCGCACCGACGCCACCGTCGTCGGCAGCACCCCGTCCTACTTCCCGGGCGCCAACGTCCAGATCGGCACCGGCCGCGCCTACACCGACGCCGACGTCGAGGCCGGCCGCAAGGTCATCCTGCTCGGGCGGACCGTCGCCGACGACCTCTTCGGCGTCGGCTCCGACCCCGTCGGGCGCGACGTGCTCGTGCGCGGGGTGCCGTTCGACGTGATCGGGACGCTCGCGCCCGCCGGCCAGGGGCAGGGGCTGGCGAACCCCGACGAGAACGTGCTCGCGCCGATCACGGCCGTGCAGGGCTCGCTCACCGGGTTCGGCGACCTCAGCCAGATCGTCGTGCAGGCGCGGTCGACGGAGGCGCAGGCCGCCGCCGAGAGCGAGATCAACAGCATCCTGGACCGCCGCCACGGAATCGAGAACCCGGACAACCGCGACTACCAGGTGCTGTCCGCCCGCCAGCTCGCCGACGTCCTCGACGACACGCTCGGTGCCTTCACCCTGCTGCTCGCGGCGATCGCGGCGATCTCGCTGGTGGTCGGCGGCATCGGGATCACGAACATCATGCTGGTGTCGGTCACCGAGCGGACCCGCGAGATCGGCATCCGCAAGGCCCTCGGCGCCCCGCCATCGGCGATCCTCGGCCAGTTCCTCGTCGAGTCGATCATCCTCAGCGTGGTCGGCGGCGTCCTCGGCGTCGCCGTCGGCTACGCGGGCACGCTCGTGCCGCTCGGCGACTTCCGGCCCGTCGTCCTGCCCTCCGCCGTCGTCGCCGCGGTCGGCGTCTCGGCCGCCATCGGCATCTTCTTCGGTGCCTACCCCGCCCGCCGCGCCGCGCGCCTGCGGCCCATCGAAGCGCTGCGCCGTGAGTGAGGCGCGCTCCCGGGAGGATCTCGTGACCCAGCCGTCCGACGGCGACCGCCCGACCGACTCGTCCCCGGCCACCGAGCAGATCGCGGTGCCTCCGGCGGCCCGGCGCTCCGACCCGCCGCCGGGCAGCACCCGCACGGCCGAGCAGGAGCGCCCTGACGCGGACGTCGAGCGGAGCCGGCAGGACCACGCGGCGGCGGTGCTCGACGAGCCGGTGGACGACGTCGACCTCGCCACCCGGCTGCGCCGCCCCGGGCTGGCGCGCTCGACGCGCATCCTGCTGCTGGTGCTCGGCGCGATCGTGTGCGTCGCGCTCGGCGCGCTCATCGGCCGCGCCACGGCCCCCGACACCGGGCCCGGCTCGGTGCCCGACCTGCTGGGCGTCGTCGAGTCGGTCCAGCCGACCGGTGGCGGCTACCCGATCGTCACGATCCGCTCGGGCGACGGCACCCAGACCGCCCTGCGCACAACGGCGGGCACGAGCGTCGCCGTGCCCCGCCCCGACGGGCCGGCGGGCCTGCGCGTCGGGCAGCAGGTCACGGTGCACGCCGAGCGGGGCACCGACGGCGCGATCACCGCGGTGCGCGTCGACGTCCCCGCGGGGCCCTGAGCGCGCCGCACCACGTCGAGCGAGGGACCCCCCGGCTGCGTAGCAGGCAGCGAGGGACGCCCTCGCGCCGCGAGGGGCACGTTGCGCATGATCGACAGGCGGGAAAGCCTGCCGAACGTGCCGGTCGTGGCGCCTCCGCGTCCCCGGAGCGTGCTGACCGCATCGAGCCGGCGGATTTCCTGACGTCCAACGTCAGCGTGGCCGCCACGCTGATCCACCCCCGCGAGCCCCGACCCCGCTAGCCTGCCTCCCGTGGCCGACCAGGGTGCTGCTGCAGAGATCGCCGCCGGGTACGCGACGGAGGGCGCGGCCCTCGAACTGGGGACCGTCGTCGTCGACGGCACCGTCGACCCCGCCGCGAGGGTCCGGATCCCGTTCGCGACGCTGAACCGGCACGGCCTGGTGGCCGGCGCGACGGGCACCGGCAAGACGAAGACGCTGCAGAACCTCGCCGAGCAGTGCTCGGCGGCCGGGGTGCCGGTGCTGCTCGCCGACATCAAGGGCGACCTGTCGGGGCTCGCGCGCCCGGGCGAGCAGAACGACCGCGTCACCCAGCGAGCCACCGACACCGGCGACGACTGGACGCCGACCGCGTACCCCGTGCAGTTCCTCTCGCTGGGCGCGGGGATCGGCATCCCGGTGCGCGCGACGATCACCGGGTTCGGGCCGATCCTGCTGGCGAAGGTGCTGGGGCTCAACGAGACCCAGGAGTCGACACTCGGCCTGATCTTCCACTGGGCCGACCAGCAGGGCCTCGCGCTGCTGGACACCAAGGACCTGCGCTCGGTCATCCAGCACCTGCTCTCCGACGAGGGCAAGGCGGCGCTCAAGGGCATCGGCGGGGTCTCGACGTCGACGGCGGGCGTGATCCTGCGGGCGCTGGTCAACCTCGAGGCGCGCGGCGGCGACGGGTTCTTCGGCGAGCCGGAGTTCGACCCCGCCGACCTGCTCGTCGTCGAGGGCGACGGCAAGGGCCGGGTGACGCTGCTGGAGCTGGCCGACCAGCAGGCCGACCCGATGCTCTACTCCACGTTCCTCATGTGGCTGCTCGCCGAGCTCTTCGAGGACCTCCCCGAGGCCGGCGACATCGACAAGCCCAAGCTCGTCTTCTTCTTCGACGAGGCGCACCTGCTCTTCTCCGACGCGTCGAAGGCGTTCCTCGACCGCATCGAGCAGACGGTGAAGCTCATCCGGTCCAAGGGCGTCGGCGTCTTCTTCTGCACCCAGCAGCCCACCGACGTCCCCAACGACGTGCTCTCGCAGCTGGGGGCCCGGGTGCAGCACGCGCTGCGGGCCTTCACCCCCGACGACCAGAAGGCGCTCTCGCGCACCGCGCGCACGTACCCGAAGAGCAAGGTCTACGACATCGAGACCTCGCTGACGTCGCTGGGCACCGGCGAGGCGATCGTCACCGTCCTCTCCGAGCGCGGGGCCCCGACGCCGGTGGCGTGGACGCGGGTGCGGGCGCCGCGCTCGCTGATGGCCGCGATCGGCGAGCCCGCCGTCACCGAGGCGGCGAAGGCGTCGCCGCTGTGGGGGAGGTACGGCACGCCGGTCGACCGCGAGTCGGCCTACGAGAAGCTCTCGGCGAGCACCGGGGCGACCACCGCCCCGACCCCCGCCGAGCCCGTCCCGGCCGGTCAGCCGCCGCAGCCGGCGCCGCCCCAGGCGCCGCCGCCCGAGCAGGACGAGGGCCCCGGCTTCCTCGAGAAGGCCGCGAGCAACCCGGCGGTGAAGTCGTTCGTGCGCTCGCTGGCGAGCCAGCTCGGTCGCGAGATCACCCGCGGCCTGTTCGGCACCGCCCGCCGGCGGCGCTGAGGGCGGATACCCGGCCTGTCCGGTTCGGCCGGTCGCGCGCGGACCCGTGTCGTGACCGGGGGGTACATTGAGCAGATCAGGGCCCCACGGACGTCCGTGCGTGCGCGGACCCGGAGCCGAGACGACTGACACCGACCGCAGGGTCCACCCGGGGAGGGTCGAGGGCCGCCTGGAGGCCGCAACCGCATGGACCGCAAGCGCCTTCTCCGCAATCCACTCATCTGGATCGTGGTGTTCTTCCTGGTCTACCTCGGGATCTCGTCGCTGCTCAGCGACACCCGCGGGTACACCGAGGCCCCGACGTCGCTCGCCCTGCAGCAGGTGGAGGCGCGCAACGCGTCCGAGATCACGATCGAGGACAAGGAACAGCGCCTGCGGCTGACGCTCACCAACCCGGTGCAGGTGCCGGGCGCCGATGGCGCGCAGCCGACGACGACCAACCAGATCTACGCGCAGTACCCGGCCGCCGCGACCGACCAGGTGTTCGCCCTGGTCCGCGACAACCCGGCCCCCTCGGGCTTCGACACCCGGGTCACGCAGGACTCCTTCCTGACCCAGATGCTGATCTACCTGATCCCGCTGGGCCTGGTCCTGCTGCTGCTGTTCTGGATGATGAACTCCCAGGGCGGGGGCAACCGCGTCCTGTCCTTCGGCAAGTCCAAGGCCAAGCAGCTCAACAAGGACATGCCGAAGACCACCTTCGCCGACGTCGCCGGGGCGAACGAGGCGGTGGAGGAGCTCTACGAGATCAAGGACTTCCTCCAGAACCCCTCGCGCTACCAGCAGCTCGGCGCGAAGATCCCCAAGGGTGTCCTGCTGTACGGCCCGCCCGGCACCGGCAAGACGCTGCTGGCGCGCGCGGTCGCGGGCGAGGCGGGCGTGCCGTTCTACACGATCTCCGGCTCGGACTTCGTCGAGATGTTCGTCGGTGTCGGCGCCTCCCGGGTGCGCGACCTGTTCGAGCAGGCCAAGCAGAACTCCCCGTGCATCGTGTTCGTCGACGAGATCGACGCCGTGGGGCGCCACCGCGGCGCCGGCATGGGCGGCGGCCACGACGAGCGCGAGCAGACGCTCAACCAGCTGCTCGTCGAGATGGACGGGTTCGACTCCCGCGGCGGGATCATCCTCATCGCGGCCACCAACCGGCCCGACATCCTCGACCCGGCGCTGCTGCGCCCCGGCCGGTTCGACCGCCAGATCCCGGTGGCGGCGCCCGACCTGGCGGGCCGGCGCCAGATCCTGCAGGTGCACTCGGCGGGCAAGCCGCTGGCGCCCGACGCCGACCTCGACGGGCTCGCCAAGCGCACCGTCGGCTTCTCCGGCGCCGACCTCGCCAACGTCATCAACGAGGCCGCGCTGCTCACCGCCCGTCTCGGGCAGACGCAGATCACCGGCTCGGCGCTCGAGGAGTCGGTCGACCGCGTGATCGGCGGCCCGGCCCGCAAGAGCCGCATCATCTCCGAGCAGGAGAAGAAGGTCGCGGCCTACCACGAGGCGGGCCACGCGCTGGCCGCGTGGGCGATGCCGGACATCGAGCCGGTCTACAAGGTCACGATCCTGCCGCGCGGCCGCACCGGCGGGCACGCCCTCGTCGTCCCCGAGGACGACAAGGAGCTCATGACCCGCTCGGAGATGATCGCCCGCCTGGTGTTCGCGATGGGGGGACGCTCCGCCGAGGAGCTCGTGTTCCACGAGCCCACCACGGGCGCGTCGTCCGACATCGAGCAGGCCACGAAGATCGCCCGCGCGATGGTCACCGAGTACGGCATGAGCGCCAAGCTCGGCGCCGTGAAGTACGGCCAGGAGCAGGGCGAGCCCTTCCTCGGCCGCACCGCGGGCCGCCAGGCCGACTACTCGCTCGAGGTGGCCCACGAGATCGACGAGGAGGTGCGCAAGCTCATCGAGGCCGCGCACACCGAGGCGTGGGACATCCTCAACACCCACCGCGACGCGCTCGACGCGCTGACCGGTGAGCTCATCGAGCACGAGACGCTGCAGCGCCGCGACCTCGAGCGCGTGTTCGCGTCGGTCACCAAGCGGCCGCGGATCACGACGTTCAACGACTTCGGCGAGCGCGTGCCGTCGGACCGCCCGCCGATCAAGACGCGGCGCGAGCTCGCCACCGAGCGCGGCGAGCCGTGGCCGCCGCCCGGCGAGGCGACCGACCCGGAGCGCACCGAGCGCACCGAGCGCACCGCCGTGGGCTCGGTCGCGGGCAACGGGCACGCGGCGCACGGCGCCAACGGCAGCTACGCCGGCGCCCACGCCGGCGGCAACGGCCACGACGCCGGGTACGGGTCCGGCCACGACACCGGGTACGGCGCGGGCCGCCCGGCCCAGGACGGCGGCTCGACGCCGACGCCCCCGGCCGGCATGCCGGCCACGGGCATCCCGGACGTCTACCGCACGGGCGCCAACGGGCGGCGCGGCGCCGAGAGCGGCGACAAGCCCTCGTCGGTGGCGCCCAACTACGGCGCCCCGCCCGGGTGGACCCCGGCCACCGTCCCGCACGGCACCACCTGGAACCCCGGCGGCGCCGGGCGCTCCGGCAGCGCCGGCCAGTACGGCGACGGCGGGTCCGGCGGCTCGGGTGGGTCCGGTGGCTACGGCGACGGCGCGACCAGCCCGTACGGCACGTCACGCTCGGCTGGCGAGCCCGCCGCGAACCCGTACGGTGACCCGGATGGCCGTACCCGGGAGGGCCGGTCGGAGGGCCGCCACACGGGGACGTCCCCGGGCTGGGGCCACGACGGCTCCTCCGGGGCCGACGGGGCCGGCGGCTCGTCCGACACCCCGCGCGGCTGAGACGGCCGAGGCGTAGAGGGCCGGCGCGTCCTGACGGGCGTGCCGGTCGGGTCGAGGGAGACCGCGAGGGAGACGTGACCACCAGTCAGGACTTGGACGGCGACCTGGACGGCCGGGTGCGCCCGACCGACGACGGGGCCGGCGGCCCGGTCGGCGCCGAGGTGGCCCCGGAGTGGTCGGGGTTCGACGCCCCGCGCGCCGAGGCCGCGGTGCGCGAGCTGCTGCTCGCGATCGGCGAGGACCCGGACCGCGAGGGCCTGCGGGACACCCCGGCCCGCGTGGCGCGCTCGTACCAGGAGCTCTTCGCGGGGCTCCGGTCCGACCCGTCCCTGGTGCTCGAGCGGGTGTTCGACGAGAACCACGAGGAGCTCGTGCTCGTCCGCGACATCCCGATGTTCTCGATGTGCGAGCACCACCTGCTGCCCTTCCACGGGGTCGCGCACGTCGCCTACATCCCGGGCCCGCAGGGTCACGTCACCGGGCTCAGCAAGCTCGCCCGGCTCGTCGACCTCTACGCCCGCCGCCCGCAGGTCCAGGAGCGTCTGACCAGCCAGATCGCCGACGCGCTCGACCACAAGCTCGACACCCGCGGCGCGCTCGTGGTGATCGACGCCGAGCACCAGTGCATGTCGGCGCGCGGCGTGCGCAAGCCCGGCGCCCGCACCACCACCTCCGCGGTCCGCGGCATCTTCAAGACGTCGGCCAGCACCCGGGCGGAGGCCCTCAACCTCATCCGGAGCGGCTGACGTGGGCGGTCCGCCCGACTCCGTGCCCGACCCGGGACCCCGCGCGCACCGCCTGCCGGAACCGGGGCGCTGCGTCGTGATGGGCGTGCTCAACGTGACGCCCGACTCGTTCTCCGACGGCGGCCGCTGGCTCGACCGCGACCACGCGGTGGCCCACGGCATCGACCTGCACCGCCGCGGCGCGGACCTGGTCGACGTCGGCGGGGAGTCGACGCGGCCCGGCGCCGAGCGCATCGACGCGGAGACCGAGACGCAGCGCGTGGTGCCGGTGATCCGCGAGCTGGTCGCCGACGGCGTGCGGGTCAGCGTCGACACCACGCGTGCGGCGGTCGCGGCGGCGGCGGTCGAGGCGGGCGCCACGATGATCAACGACGTGTCGGGGGGCCTCGCCGACCCGCACATGGCGCGCACGGTCGCCGAGACCGGCGTGCCGTGGGTGATCATGCACTGGCGCGGGCCGAGCAACCGGATGTCCGAGCTCGCGACCTACGAGGACGTGGTCGGCGAGGTCCGCGCCGAGATGGTCGAGCAGGTCGACCGCGCGGTGCTCGCCGGCGTCGACCCGTCGCTGCTGGTCCTCGACCCGGGGCTCGGGTTCGCCAAGACCGCCTCGCACAACTGGCAGCTGCTGCGCAAGCTCCCGGTGTTCACCGGGCTGGGCTTCCCGGTGCTGGTCGGGGCCTCGCGCAAGCGGTTCCTGGGTGCCCTGCTCGCCGACGACGACGGCACCCCGCGCCCGCCCGACGGCCGGGAGATCGCGACGGCGGCGGTGTCCGCGCTCGCGGCCGCGAACGGCGCCTGGGGCGTGCGGGTGCACGAGGTGGGGCCGTCCCTGGACGCGGTCGCGGTCGCCGCGGCCTGGTCGTGGGGGACGTCGCCGGCGGAGATCGAGCCGTGAGCGACCGCATCGAGCTGACCGGCCTGCGCGTGCGCGGGCACCACGGCGTGTTCTCCCACGAGCGCCGCGACGGGCAGGACTTCGTCCTCGACCTGGCGCTCGAGGTGGACCTCACCGCGGCCGCCGCGTCCGACGACCTCGTCGACACCGTGGACTACGGGGCCCTCGCGGAGGGCGCCGCGGCGATCGTCGGGGGCCCGCCGCGCCGGCTGATCGAGGCGGTGGCCGGCGAGGTCGCCGACAGGGTGCTCGAGGACGAGCGGGTGACCGCCGTCCAGGTCACCCTGCACAAGCCGCAGGCGCCGATCACGGTGCCGTTCGACGACGTCGCGGTGGTCCTGCGGCGGGAGCGGGCCGGCTCGTGAGGTGCCCGCCGTGAGCCGCGCCGTGCTGTCGCTGGGGTCGAACATCGGCGACCGTGCGGCCCACCTCCGCGGCGCGCTGGCGACCCTGCGCGCGGCGGGGGCGCGGGTGGTCGCGGTGTCGCCGGTCTACGCCACGGCGCCGTGGGGCGGGGTCGAGCAGGACGACTTCCTCAACGCCGTGGTGGTGCTCGAGGACCCGCACTCCCGGCCCCGCGACTGGCTGGCCCGCGCCCGCGCCGCGGAGAGCCGCGCCGGGCGCACGCGCGATGTGCGCTGGGGGCCCCGCACGCTCGACGTCGACGTCCTCGACGTGGACGGCACCGTCGACGACGACCCGGTGCTGACGCTCCCGCACCCCCGCGCCCACGAGCGGGCGTTCGTGCTGGTGCCGTGGCTCGACGTCGACCCGGATGCCGAGATCGCCGGCCGCGGGCGGGTCGCGGACCTGCTCGCCGCGCTCCCGGCCCCGGAGCGCGAGGGCGTGCGCGCCGAGGCGACGAGCCTGGGGGCGACACCGTGAGGACGGCACCGTGAGGAAGGCACCGTGAGGACCAGCACGAGCCCGTCGCTGCTGCTCGTGGCCGCCGTCGCCGCGGGCCTCGCGGTCAACGTGCTCCTGCAGGCCGCCTACGGCGCGCTGCCGCCGTTGCCGCTGCTCGCGGGGCTGACCCCGCTGGTGCTCGGGATCGCGGAGCTGGTGCTCGCCGTCGTCCTGCGCGCCCGCATCCGCCGCCGGCCGGGTGCCCGCCCGGTCGACGCGCTGGCCACCGCCCGCGCGGTCGCGCTGGCGAAGGCGTCGTCGCTGGCGGGGTCCCTGGTCGGCGGCGCGTGGCTCGGCGTCCTGGCCTACGTGCTCCCGCTGCAGGACAGCGTCGACGCCGCCGGCGCGGACACCGCGAGCGCGGTGGTCGGCGTCGTGGGGTCGGCGGTGCTCGTCGGGGCGGGGCTGTGGCTGGAGTACAGCCTGCGCACGCCCGACGACCCGCGCGACGACGACCCCCGGGACTCCGCGCGGGGCCGGTCGTGACGGCGACCTGGCGCCTGCGCGGGGGGATCGGGGCGGCCGGAGGGGCTCGGTACGCTGCAGCGATGAGCACCCCGGACGGGGAGCTGCGCGGACGCGCCGGCCCCGACCGCCGACGGGCCGCGCTGCTGACCGCCGCGGCCGTGCTCGCCGCACTCGCCGCGATGGCGGTGCTGCTCTCCGACGACGCCCGCCTGCTGCGTCTGGGCGTGGTGTCCGCGCTGTGGGCGGCGGTGCTCGCGGGTGTGGTGCTCGCGCGCCGCGCCCGCGCCGAGGCCGACCTCGCCGGGCAGGCCCGCGCGGCCGCCGACGAGCTCGACGCCGCGCAGGAGGACGCCGAGGAGCGGGTCGCCGCGCTCGAGCGCGACGCCGACGAGCGCGTGGCGCGCGAGGTCGCCGCCCGCGAGGAGGCCGAGCAGGACGCCGCGCGCGCCCGCGAGGACGCGGCGTCGCTGCGCGAGGAGCTCGAGCGGGCCCGCAGCGGCGCCGACGCCGTGACGCTGCAGGGCATCGCCCTCCCCGGCGTCCCGACCCGTCCGCCGGGGCCGCGCCTGCGGGTCGTCGGCGACTCCGGCCCGCAGCCGGGCCTGCCCGCCGTGCCGCCGCCCGCCCCGCGGCGGCCGTCGATGCCCGTCGCGCCGGTGGCACCGATCGTCCCCGCGGCGCCGGCCCCCCGCGCGCCCGCGGCCCTGCGCACAGCCCCGCCCGGGCGCGCGGCGTCCCGCCCGCACCCCGAGGCCCCGCAGGCCGACCCGTCGGTGCTCGCCGCCGGCTCGTTCGTCGACCAGTACGTCCGCTCCGCCGGCTACGACCCCGCGGCGGACGCGCCCGACGAGCCCGACGACCGCCGACCCCGGCGCGCGCCGGGGGAGTCGGCCACCACGGGCCGCACGGTGGCGGAGCTGCTCGCCGCGCACGCGGCCTCCGGCGGCACGGTCGGCCGCCGTCGCCGCGAGCCCTGACCCGGTCGGCGGGGTGATCCGGACACCCCTCGGGCGGGCCGACCTGCGGACGAGTCGTTACCCTCCGGCAGAGTGATCGCCCCTCCCGTCCGCCTGGCGCCGCAGCAGCGCCGGACGCTCGTGTGGCCGGTCGTCGGCCTGATCGTCCTCGGCATGTGCGCCCTCGTGACGGTCGGGCTCGCGAGCACCGAGATCGGGCCGGTCGGCGTCGTCATCGGCGTGGTGCTCGCGCTGCTGCCCGTCGCGCCGGTCGTGGCGGCGTTCCTGTGGATCGACCGTTTCGAGCCCGAGCCGCCGCGCCTGCTGCTCGGCGCGTTCCTGTGGGGCGCGGGGATCTCGGCGCTGGTCGCCGTCGTCATCAACTCCAGCGCGATCATCGCCGCGGAGCTGCTGCTCGGGCGGGGCCAGGGCGACGTCGTCGGCGCGGTGATCTCGGCGCCGCTGGTCGAGGAGTTCGTCAAGGGCGCGTTCGTCGTCGGGCTGCTGCTGATCCGGCGCCGCGAGTTCGACGGGATCGTCGACGGCGTCGTCTACGCGGGGATCACGGCGGCCGGGTTCGCGTTCACCGAGAACATCATCTACTTCGGGCGCGCGTTCGCCGAGAACGAGGGCGCCGTCGGGCCCGCCGTGCTCGCGACGTTCGTGCTGCGCGGGGTCCTCTCGCCGTTCGCGCACCCCCTGTTCACGTCGATGATCGGGATCGGGGTCGGGATCGCCTCGCAGGCCCGGTCGCGGGTCGTCGGCACGCTCGCGGTGCTCGGCGGCTACGTGCTCGCGGTGGTGCTGCACGCGCTGTGGAACTCGTCCACCCAGCTCGGGGCCGGCTTCTTCGGCATCTACGTACTGATCATGCTGCCGCTGTTCGCCGGGATGATCGGGCTCGTCGTGTGGCAGCGACGCCGCGAGGCCGACGTCCTCGCCCGCCAGATGCCGGGGTTCGCCGCCGCCGGGTGGATCGCGCCGAGCGAGGTGCCGCTGCTCTCGAGCCTCGCCGGGCGCCGCCGCTGGCGCACCGCGGTGCACCGGCGCGCCGGCGCCCCGGCCGCCCGCGCCGTCGAGGACTACCAGCACGCCGTGACCGAGCTCGCCTTCCTGCGCGCCCGCGCGGAGAAGGGCGCGCTGCCGCCACGGTCGGACTGGCACGCGGAGCTGCTCGACAACGTCGTGCGCACCCGCCTCGCGGCCATCAACGCGCCGGGCGTCCAGGGCCCGACCGGCCCGCCCCCGGGGCCCGGCGGCCCGCCGCCGAACTGGCCCGGCGCGCCCCAGGGGCCCGCGGGGTCGTACGGCGCGCACCGCCCGCCCGGCGTGTGAGGTCCGGTCGGGGAGGGGACGCGCCGGGGGAGCGAGGGACGCCCTGGGTGCGTCGCACGCCGTCGGGGACGCCCTCGCTCGGCCACCCCCCCACCCCGGGTGACGAGCGCGCGTGAACCCGCTCACCGCGCCCGCCGCGGCGCTCCGGGGCGGTTACCGTGGGCGTCAGTGATCGTCCGGTACCCGCGGGAGCGGGACGGGAACGAGCCGAACGAGTGAGGTGGCGCGTGGGCACCGACGGCGAGGACGCCGGGCGGTGGGGAGAGGCCGGACCGGCCCCGTCACCCACCCCTCGGGAAGGTTCACGGCTCGCGGTCGGCGTGGTCTCCGCCGGGCGGGTCGGCGCGGTGCTGGGCGCCGCGCTCGCGAACGCCGGCCACACGGTGGTCGCCGCCTCCGCGGTCTCGCGGGCTTCGCGCGCCCGCGCCGAGGAGCTGCTGCCCGGCGCCGAGATCCTCCCGCCCGACGAGGTCGTGCGCCGCGCCGACCTCGCCCTGCTGGCGGTCCCCGACGACGTGCTCCCGGGCCTCGTGCGCGGGCTCGCCGCCTCGGACTGCCTGCGCCCGGGGCAGATCGTGGTCCACACCTGCGGGGCGGCCGGGGTCGGCGTGCTGGCCCCCGCCGCCGAGCACGCCGTGCTGCCGATCGCCCTGCACCCGGCGATGACGGTCACCGGGCGCGCCGAGGACGTCGCGCGCCTGACCGGCGCCTGCGTCGGCGTCACCGGTCCCGAGGGTCCGGGGCTGGATCGATGGTCGAGCTCCGCAGGCTCCGTCTCCGAAGACGCCGACGCCGCCTGGCTCGTCGGCGAGGCGCTGGTGGTCGAGATGGGCGCCGAGCCCGTCCGCATCCCCGAGGCGATGCGCCCGCTGTACCACGCCGCGCTCGCCCACGGCGCGAACCACCTGGTCACGCTCGTGCGCGAGGCCGCCGACATCCTCTCCGGCGCCGGCATCGAGCCGGCCGAGCGCGTCCTCGCCCCGCTGCTCTCGGCCGCCCTGGACAACGCGCTGCGCCACGGCGACCGGGCGCTCACCGGCCCCGTCGTCCGCGGCGACGCCGGCACGGTGGCCACGCACCTGCGCCACCTCGACGACCGCGCCCCCGACGCGGCCCCGCTCTACCGGGCCCTGGCCCGGCGCACCGCCGAGCGCGCCCGCGCCGGCGGACTGGTCGACCCGGCCGCCGCGGACGACGTGGTGGCCGCCCTCGAGAGGCCCCGACCGTGACCCGACCCTCCAGCCTGCGCACCAACGACCTCGTCGGGCGCGCCCGGCCCCAGTACCGCGCGGACCAGCTGACCGTGCACCGCGACCCCGCCGGCCTGCGCCGCGTCACCCGCGCCCTGCGCACGAGCGGGCGCCGCGTCACGCTCGTGCCGACCATGGGCGCGCTGCACGAGGGCCACCGCGAGCTGATGCGCCGCGCCCGCGGCGTCCCCGGCGCCACCACCGTCGTGTCGATCTTCGTGAACCCGCGCCAGTTCGGGCCGGACGAGGACTTCGACCGCTACCCGCGCGCCTTCGAGGCCGACCTCGAGCTCTGCCGCGAGGAGGGCGTCGAGCTGGTCTTCGCGCCGTCGGTCGAGGACATGTACCCCGACGGCTTCGCCACGTCGATCCACCCCGGCCCGCTGGGCGACGAGCTCGAGGGCGCCGTGCGGCCCGGGCACTTCGCCGGGATGCTGACGGTGGTCAACAAGCTCTTCGCGATCACCGTGGCCGACGTCGCGTTCTTCGGCGAGAAGGACTACCAGCAGCTCACGCTGATCCGCCGCATGGCCCGCGACCTCGACATCGACATCCACGTCGTCGGTGTCCCGACCGTCCGCGAGCGCGACGGCCTGGCCCTGTCGAGCCGCAACGCCTACCTGGGTGAGGCCGAGCGCCACGCCGCCGTGGCGCTGTCCGCGGCGCTCTCGGCGGGCCAGTACGCCGGGGAGCAGGGCGCGCAGGCCGTGCTCGACGCCGCCCGCGAGGTCCTGGCCGCCGAGCCGAGCCTGCAGGTCGACTACCTCGAGCTGCGCGACGAGGACCTCGGCCCCACCCCCGACATCGGTCCGGCGCGGCTGCTCGTCGCCGCCCGGGCCGGCAGCACCCGCCTGATCGACAACGCCGCGGTGTCCCTCGTGAGGAGAGTCTGACGTGCAGCGCACGATGCTGAAGTCCAAGATCCACCGCGCGACGGTGACGGACGCGAACCTGCACTACGTCGGGTCGGTGACCGTCGACGAGGACCTCATGCGGGCGGCCGACCTGCTGCCCGGCGAGCAGGTCGCGATCGTCGACGTCACCAACGGCGCGCGCCTCGAGACCTACGTGATCACGGGGCAGGCCGGCTCCGGGGTCATCGGGATCAACGGCGCCGCCGCGCACCTCGTCTCGCCCGGCGACCTCGTCATCCTCATCTCCTACGGGGTGATGGACGACGCCGAGGCGCGCACCTACCAGCCGCGGGTCGTCTTCGTCGACGACGCCAACCGCGTCCTCGACCGCGGCACCGACCCGACCCACGTGCCCGACGCCGCCCCGACGACGTCGCTGCTGCGGCCCGGCGCGGACGCCCAGGGGGCCCGCCCGCCCCGCCGCCACGGGGCCGCTGCGGGCCCGGCCATGACCACGGTGGGCGGCTGGGGCACGGAGCCGGAGGAGCCGCCGGCGGCCCCGCCGCGCCGCCGCCGCGGCAGCCGCGACGGCTCCGAGACCACCGACGCCCGGCGCCTCGACGCGCTGCTCTCCGCGGACCACTGAGGACGCGACCCGGCCGTGCTGCTCTGCATCGACGTCGGGAACACCCAGACCGCGCTCGCCCTCTACCCCGAGGACGGTCCCGCGGTCTGGGACGCCCGGCTGCGCACCGAGCCGCGCGCCACCGGCGACGAGATGGCGCTGCTGGTGCGGGGCGTTCTCGGCGCCCGGGTCGGTGACGTGACGGCGGTGGCGGCGCTGTCGACGGTGCCGGCGCTGCTGCGCGAGCTGCGCGGCATGGTCACGCGGCACTTCGCCGGGCTCGACCACCTGCTCGTCGAGCCCGGGGTGCGCACCGGCGTGCCGCTGCTCGTCGACAACCCCAAGGAGGTCGGCGCCGACCGCGTCGTGCAGGTGCTCGCCGCGTTCGAGCGCCACGGCGGGCCCTGCGTCGTCGTCACGTTCGGGACCTCGACGACGGTGGACGGGGTGTCGGCGCGCGGGGAGTTCCTCGGCGGGGCGATCGCCGCGGGCGTCGCCGTGTCCGCCGAGGCCCTCGCGATCCGGGCGGCGGCGCTGCGCCCGGTCGAGCTCGTCGTGCCGCGCTCGGTGCTCGGGCGCAACACGGTGGAGAGCATGCAGGCCGGGCTCGTCCTCGGGGCCGCGGCGCAGGTCGACGGCCTCGTCGCCCGGGTCGGCCGCGAGCTCAGCGCCCGCGACCCCGACGGCCGCACCCCGGTCGCCGTCGTGGCCTCCGGCGGCCTCGCGCCGGTGGTCGTCGACGAGTGCGTGACGATCACCGAGCACGTCCCCGACCTGACCCTGCTGGGTCTGCGCTCGGTGCACCGGCGCTGGCTCGAACGGCGCGACGACCGTGCCGCCCGCCGCGCCGCCCGCTCCTGAGCGACGTCCCGGGGCGCCGGGTCAGACCAGCTCGTCGCGGCGCGGGTCGCCCTCGGGCAGCAGGAGGCGCAGGCGCTCGGCGAGCTCGGGATCGTCACCGCCGACGGCGCCCGCGAGCGCCCAGAGCGCCTCGACGTCGCCGCGGCGCAGGACCGCGCTGCGGACGGCCACGTCGAGGTGGTCGCGCTCCTCGCGCACCCCGGGGGCGTCGGAGGTGGGCAGCAGCGCGCCGCGGCGCAGGACCGCGGGCGGGGGCAGGCGGCGGTCGCGCAGCGCGCTGCGGACGTCGAGGAAGTCGGCGTCGACGCGGGCGCGCAGCCGGTAGGGCTGGGTGCTGATGATCGAGGAGCCGAGGGTGTTGCGCAGCCGGTGCACCTCGGAGCGCACGGTCACGGGGTTGCCGGCGTCGCCGTAGAGCGCCTGGGCCAGGCCGTCGGCGGTGAGCCCCTCGGGGTGCAGGGCCAGCACGACGAGCATCTCGGCGTGGCGCAGGCTCAGCCGCACCGGGCGCCCGTCGAGGCGGGCGACCGGCCGCTCGGCGCCGAGGAAGGTCAGCGACAGGGTCGGCCCGTGCGACGCCCGCGGCACCAGGCGCAGCAGCCAGCCCTCGGCGAGCGGCTCGACGACGCCCTCGCCGCGCGCGCCGAGGTCGACCCGCCCGCCGCCGTCGGGGATGTCGAGACGCTCGGGCAGCCAGTCGGCGGACTGGGCGCTGATGACGCGTCCGCCGGGGGCGAGCAGCGCGCCGGGGGCGCCGTGCAGGCCCTCGAGGTGGGGCAGGTTGCGGTGGCGCAGCCGCTCGTCACGCTCGACCAGGCGGGCCGCGAGGTGCACCTCGGCGAGCTCCGCGGCCGCCTTGACCAGGGCGAGCGTGCTCGGGTGGAACGTCTGCAGCGGCCCGCTGAGGTCGATGGCCGCGACGACCTCGCCGGAGTCCGGGTCGCGGATCGGGGCCGCCGCGCACGTCCACGAGCGGTAGAGCTTCACGAGGTGCTCGGCGGAGTGGATCTGGACGGCGTTGCCGGACGCGAGCGCGGTGCCCATCGCGTTGGTGCCCACCGAGTCCTCGCTCCAGCGGGTGCCCTCGACGAGCTCGAAGCGCTCGGCGCGGCGCAGCACGGTGCGGTTGCCCTCGCGCCACAGGATGTGCCCGCGCACGTCGGTCACGATCATCATGTGGACGGCGTCGTCGGCCACGTCGAGCAGCGTGCGGCGCAGCAGCGGCAGCACCGGGGCGAGCAGGTGGCCCCCGCGGACGTCGCGGAGCTCGCCGTCGGAGTAGACGTGCTGGGGGCGCCCGCCCTCGGGGTCGATGTGCGCGTCGAGCGAGCGCCGCCACGACGCCGACACGACCTCCCGCGGCGAGCCGGGCCCCGCGGTGCCGGACAGGACGGCGTCACGGATGCGTTCGAGCAGGTGGGCGCGCTCGAGGGGGTCGGACGGCCCGAGGCGGGTCGACAGCGTCCCCGGGACGGTCAGGCGGGCGGTCCCGCGCGCGCCACGCTGGCTCTCCGGCATCGGCGCCCCCTGCGCTGGACCTGACGGCGGGTGAGGGCCGTCATCGGCACCGATCCTGCCCGTCGGGGGGCCGCGAGGGACCCCTCCCGACGGATGGTGCTGCATGCCCTCCGGTGAGGCAACCCTTCATCACAACCTCGGGAGCGGCTGCACGGCAAGGAAGTCGCCGCAGATGCGTTGCAACGCCCCTGCAACCCCCGCGTCCCTAGTGTCCGCGATCACGGAGTCCCGAGATGTGGAGGAAAACCGATGGCCATCTACGCGGCACCGGGCTCGGCGGACAGCGTCGTCACGTTCAAGCCCCGCTACGACCACTACATCGGCGGCGAGTACGTCGCGCCGGTGAAGGGTCAGTACTTCGAGAACCCGACCCCGCAGACGGGGCAGACGTTCACCGAGGTGGCCCGCGGCACGGCCGAGGACGTCGAGAAGGCCCTGGACGCCGCCCACGCCGCGGCGCCGGCGTGGGGCAGGACCTCGACGACCGAGCGCGCCAACATCCTGAACAAGATGGCCGACCGCATCGAGGCGAACCTCGAGAAGATCGCGGTCGCCGAGAGCTGGGAGAACGGCAAGGCGGTCCGCGAGACCCTCGTCGCCGACATCCCGCTCGCCGTCGACCACCTGCGCTACTTCGCCGGCGCGATCCGCGCGCAGGAGGGCCACCTCTCGCAGATCGACGAGGACACGGTCGCCTACCACTTCCAGGAGCCCCTGGGCGTCGTCGGCCAGATCATCCCGTGGAACTTCCCGATCCTCATGGCGATCTGGAAGCTCGCCCCGGCCCTCGCCGCGGGCAACGCGGTCGTCCTCAAGCCCGCCGAGCAGACCCCGGCCTCGATCCACGTGCTCATCGACGTGGTCGGCGACCTGCTCCCGGCCGGTGTCCTCAACATCGTCAACGGCTTCGGCGTCGAGGCGGGCAAGCCGCTCGCGTCGTCCCCGCGCATCCGCAAGATCGCCTTCACCGGCGAGACCACGACCGGTCGCCTGATCTCCCAGTACGCCTCGGAGAACCTCATCCCGGTCACGCTCGAGCTGGGCGGCAAGAGCCCGAACATCTTCTTCGACGACGTCGCCGCCTACCAGGACGCCTTCTACGACAAGGCGCTCGAGGGCTTCGCGATGTTCGCCCTCAACCAGGGCGAGGTCTGCACCTGCCCGTCGCGCGCGCTGGTCCAGGGCGGCATCTTCGACGAGTTCGTCGCGCAGGGCGTCAAGCGCGCCGAGCAGGTCAAGATGGGCAACCCGCTCGACACCGACACGATGATGGGCGCGCAGGCCTCGAACGACCAGCTCGAGAAGATCCTGTCCTACATCGACATCGGTCGTCAGGAGGGCGCGAAGGTCCTCACCGGCGGCGAGCGCGCCGACCTCGGCGGCGACCTCTCGGGCGGCTACTACGTCCAGCCGACCGTCTTCGAGGGCAACAACTCGATGCGGATCTTCCAGGAGGAGATCTTCGGGCCGGTGCTGTCGGTGACGCGCTTCTCCGACTACGCCGACGCCATGGCGATCGCCAACGACACGCTCTACGGCCTCGGCGCCGGCGTGTGGTCGCGTGACGCCAACACGGCCTACCGCGCGGGCCGCGAGATCCAGGCCGGCCGGGTCTGGGTGAACAACTACCACGCCTACCCGGCGCACGCGGCCTTCGGCGGCTACAAGCAGTCGGGCATCGGCCGCGAGAACCACAAGATGATGCTCGACCACTACCAGCAGACCAAGAACATCCTGCAGAGCTACTCGGACAACGCGCTCGGGTTCTTCTGATGGACGGGGTGAGCACCAGCACCGACGTCACCGAGCAGGTGCCGGAGGTGCCGGGCTCGGGCACCGGGCGCGTGGCCCTGTCGCCGCAGGCCGCCGAGCTCCTGGTGACGCTCACCGACATCCACGGGCCCTTGATGTTCCACCAGTCCGGCGGGTGCTGCGACGGCAGCGCCCCGATGTGCTACCCGGACGGGGACTTCAAGATCGGGGGCCAGGACGTGCACCTCGGTGACCTCACCGTCGGGGGCCTGGAGAAGCCGATCGGCTTCTACATGTCCGCCTCGCAGTTCGAGTACTGGAAGCACACGCACCTCACCGTCGACGTGGTGAAGGGCCGCGGCAGCGGGTTCTCGGTGGAGGCGCCCGAGGGCGTGCGCTTCATCATCCGCTCGCGGCTGTTCACCGACGACGAGATGCGCGAGCTGGGTGACCTGTAGCCGGTCACCGGAGCACGATCGAGGGGCGCCCCCGCTGCGCAGGTCGCAGCAGGGGCGCCCCTCGCACGTCCGGCCCCGAGACCCTGACGAAGGAGTTCGACGATGAGCACCCCGTCCACGACGCTGCGCGAGCTGACCGGCATGCCCGCGGCGCCCGCATCCCTGCGCGAGTCCGCGCTCGTGATGATCGACCTGCAGAACACCTACACCCGCGGCGTCATGGCCCTCGAGAACGTCGAGCCGGCCATCGACGAGGCCGCCGCCCTGCTCGACCGCGCGCGCAGCGCCGGCATCCCGATCGTGCACGTCCAGCACGACGCGGGGGAGGGCACGCCCTACGACGTCCGCGCCGAGATCGGGGCGATCGTCGACCGCGTCGCACCGCGCGAGGGCGAGCACATCGTCGTCAAGAACTTCCCGAACTCGTTCGTCGGCACCGACCTCGAGGAGCACCTGCGCAGCAAGTCCGCCTCGAACCTCGTGCTCGCGGGCTTCATGACGCACATGTGCGTGAACTCCACCGCGCGCGGCGCGTTCAACGCCGGATTCGCGCCCTCGGTGGTCGCCGGGGCCACCGCCACCCGCGCCCTTCCCGGACCGGACGGTACGGTTTCGGCCTCGTCACTGCAGAGCGCCAGTCTCGCCGCGCTCTCCGACATGTTCGCGGTCGTGGTTCCCGACACCGCCGCGATCCCCGACTGACGCGCAATTCTGCGATCCGACCCGAAATCGCGGCGTGGATCACTCGACAACGTCCCGATCCCGGAAATAGGGTCCGGCCGTATTCAATGCGAGTCGGCTGCGGAGGTCGCGTGATGGCGCAGAAAGTCGTGGTGTCCCTCGTCGACGACCTGGACCAGTCGGAGGCGGACGAGACCGTCGAGTTCGGGCTCGACGGCGCCACGTACGAGATCGACCTCTCGGACGCCAACGCGTCCGCGCTGCGCGACGCGCTCGCCGACTTCGTCGCCCACGCCCGGCGCAGCGGGGGCCGGCGGAAGTCGTCGTCGACGGCGTCCCCGGCCCCCGCGGCGCGCCGGGGCAGCGGCGGCCGCGCGGCGGTCGACCGCGAGCAGAACCAGGCGATCCGCGAGTGGGCGCGCAAGCAGGGGATGACGGTGTCCGAGCGCGGGCGCATCCCCAGCGAGGTCAGCGAGGCCTACCACAAGGCCCACTAGGAGCTCACCGCTCGGCGTAGGCGGTGAGGGCGCGCCGGTCGAGCGTCACGGTGCGCCCGCCCGGGTGGATCGCGATGAGGCCCCGGTCGGCCAGGGCCCGCAGGGCGGTGTTCAGCGTCTGGCGGGCGATGCCCAGGCGCTGGGCGAGGAGGGTCTGCGGGCCGTCGAAGACGATGACGTCGCCGTCGGCCACGAGCTCGAGCAGCAGGCCCGCCACCCGCTGCGTCACCGGCCTGCGCAGCGCCCGCCCGGTCCAGGTGCGGTTCTGGTAGCGCACGATCCGGATGAGGTCGCCCGCGAGCGCCAGCAGGGTCTCCGGGCACCGGCGCAGCGCCGTGAGGGCCACGCCGGCCGGGATCACGAGCACGACGGAGTCGCGCACGGCCACCGCGTCCTCGGTGCGCGGCCCCGGGTGCAGGACCTCGAAGTAGCCGAACGCGTCGCCGACGGCGGCCACCCCGAGGTCGATGACGTCGCCCCCGGCCGAGCTGATGCGGGCGACGACGGAGCCCCGCCGCAGGACGAACATCGCGTCGCCGGGGCCGCCCTCGAGGAAGACCGGCTCGCCGGCGGCGTAGTGCCGCGTGGTGGTGGCGGCGGCGAGCATCTCGACCGCCGCGACGTCGAGCCCGCGCAGCTGCGGGCAGGCCCGCAGGACGTCCCGGGCGTGCTCGCCCCGCGCCTCCGGCGCCGACACGGTCACCGTCACCCTCACCACCCCCTGGTGCTCCGGCCCGGATGCTCTTCACCCGTTCGGCCTCATGGCGTGGTCATCGCCATGACAGCGCGTCGATCATGCGAGCCCCTAGCGTCCGGCGTCGACGGTCCGGTCGGAACTCCGACACCACGGGTCGCGGGGCACGAGCACCGGGAGACGCAGTGCGGGTCGGGAGAAGCAGGCGGGCGGCACTGGTCGGTGCCCTGCTCGCGGCGGTGACGGTCCTGGCGGCGTGCGGCGGGCCGACGGCGGGCGCGGCACCGCCGAGCCCGGCGCCGCCCCCCGGCACGGTGGAGGAGGGTCCGTTCGGCGGACCGTCGGCGCCCGACGTCGTGCCCGGCGCGGTGTCGGTGTTCACCCCGGTGACGGCGTCGGTGCTCCGGGCGCCGATCCCCGTGCCCGCCACGGACGGCCGCGTCCACCTGGCCTACGAGCTCGAGCTCGGTAACGTCCTCGCCTCGCCCGCGACGGTCAACGCGGTCGAGGTCCTCGGTGACGGCCGCTCGCTGCTGCGGCTGGAGGGCGACGCCCTCGCCTCCTGGATCAGACCTTTCGGCGGGCAGCCGGGCTCGCGAGACCTGGCCGGCGGCCAGGGCGGGCTGCTCTGGCTGGACGTGACGCTCGCGCCGACCGACCCCGTCCCCGCGCGCCTCGAGCACCGGCTCGACCTGTCCTTCGCCCAGCCCGCGCCGCCGCTCGTGCCGCCGACCCTCACCGCCACGATGGCCCCGACCACGGTCGACCGGACGCCGCCGGCGCGCATCGCGCCGCCGCTGCGCGGAGCCGGGTGGCTCGACGGCGACAGCTGCTGTCGCCTCGGCGCGCACCGGGGCGCGGTCAGCCCGATCGACGGGCAGCTGTACGCGCCCGAACGCTTCGCCATCGACTACGTGCAGGTCGACCCGGCCGGCCGGATGATGAGCGGTCCGCCCACCGACATCGCGAGCTACGCCTACGTCGGCGCCGATGTCCTGGCCGTCGCCGACGGGCCGGTCGTCGGGCTCGTCAGCGACCTCCCGCAGCAGCCGCCCGGGGGGAACCCGAGCGGCCTGACGCTGCAGCAGTACGGGGGTAATCACGTCGTGCAGGACATCGGCGGCGGGCGCTACGCCTTCTACGCGCACCTGCAGACAGGCAACCCGATGAACCTCGCCGTCGGCCAGCAGCTGACGCGCGGCCAGGTGCTCGGCAAGCTGGGCAACTCCGGCAACTCCGATGCGCCCCACCTGCACTTCCACGTGATGGACCGCCCGGACCCGCTCGCGGCGAACGGCCTGCCGTTCGAGTTCGACACCTTCACCCTCGAGGGCCGGGTGACCTCGGAGGAGTCGCTGCAGCAGGGCACGGCGGGCCCGAACCCCTTCGCGATCGACCGGGCCGGCGCGGGTCCGCGGTCGGGGGTGTCGCCGCTGGGGCTGGACATCATGGGATACCCGTGATCCGAGAGAGTGGTTCGCCCGCCGCGAACGCCTCCGGGGGATGACGCGAACGTCGTGGATGGTTGGACAGGACGGAACGAGGACGGCCCATGACGGTCCGTCGCGCGTGTCCGCCGTCACGGTGGTGCAACCGTCACCGTCCCGTGACGTCACGCGCGACGACTACGATGGCCTTACGGTGCAAGGGCAGTTCGGGCACCGTGGGGGTCCCGATCCGTCATCGGGCACCAGCCAAGGGGCCACCGGGCCGTCTCGTCGGGGACACTCGGTGGCGGACCGCCGGCGCAGCAGTCAGGAGTGACAGATGTTCGAGAGGTTCACCGACCGCGCGAGGCGGGTGGTCGTCCTGGCCCAAGAAGAGGCCCGGATGCTCAACCACAACTACATCGGCACCGAGCACATCCTGCTCGGGCTGATCCACGAGGGCGAAGGCGTCGCCGCCAAGGCCCTCGAGTCGCTGGGCATCGCCCTCGAGGGCGTGCGCCAGCAGGTCGAGGAGATCATCGGCCAGGGCCAGCAGGCCCCGTCCGGCCACATCCCCTTCACCCCCCGCGCCAAGAAGGTGCTGGAGCTGTCGCTGCGCGAGGCGCTGCAGCTCGGCCACAACTACATCGGCACCGAGCACATCCTGCTCGGGCTGATCCGTGAGGGCGAGGGCGTCGCCGCCCAGGTGCTCGTCAAGCTGGGCGCGGACCTCAACCGCGTGCGCCAGCAGGTGCTGCAGCTGCTCTCGGGCTACCAGGGCAAGGAGCCCGCGGAGTCCGGCAGCCAGCGCGGCGAGGGCACCCCGTCGTCCTCCCTGGTGCTCGACCAGTTCGGTCGCAACCTCACCCAGTCGGCCCGCGAGGGCAAGCTGGACCCGGTCATCGGCCGGGAGAAGGAGATCGAGCGGGTCATGCAGGTCCTGTCCCGCAGGACCAAGAACAACCCGGTGCTCATCGGCGAGCCCGGCGTCGGCAAGACCGCCGTCGTCGAGGGGCTCGGCCAGGCCATCGTCAAGGGCGAGGTCCCCGAGACGCTGAAGGACAAGCAGCTCTACACCCTCGACCTCGGGTCGCTGGTGGCGGGCTCGCGCTACCGCGGTGACTTCGAGGAGCGCCTCAAGAAGGTCCTCAAGGAGATCCGCACCCGCGGCGACATCATCCTGTTCATCGACGAGCTCCACACGCTCGTCGGCGCGGGTGCCGCCGAGGGCGCGATCGACGCCGCGTCGATCCTCAAGCCGATGCTGGCCCGCGGCGAGCTGCAGACCATCGGCGCGACCACGCTCGACGAGTACCGCAAGCACGTCGAGAAGGACGCCGCGCTCGAGCGCCGCTTCCAGCCGATCCAGGTGGGGGAGCCCTCGGTGGCCCACTCCATCGAGATCCTCAAGGGGCTGCGCGACCGCTACGAGGCCCACCACCGCGTCTCGATCACCGACCCGGCGCTGGTCGCGGCGGCCACCCTGGCCGACCGCTACATCAACGACCGCTTCCTGCCGGACAAGGCCATCGACCTCATCGACGAGGCCGGCGCCCGCATGCGCATCCGCCGCATGACCGCGCCGCCGGACCTGCGCGAGTTCGACGAGAAGATCGCCGACGTCCGTCGCGAGAAGGAGTCCGCGATCGACGCGCAGGACTTCGAGAAGGCGGCGCGCCTGCGCGACGAGGAGAAGACCCTCATCGGGCAGAAGACCGAGCGCGAGAAGCAGTGGAAGTCGGGTGACCTCGACGTCGTCGCCGAGGTCGACGACGAGCAGATCGCCGAGGTGCTGGCCAACTGGACCGGCATCCCCGTCTTCAAGCTCACCGAGGAGGAGACCACCCGTCTGCTCCGCATGGAGGACGAGCTCCACAAGCGCATCATCGGCCAGGAGGACGCCGTCAAGGCGGTCTCGCAGTCGATGCGCCGCACGCGGGCCGGCCTCAAGGACCCGAAGCGCCCCTCGGGCTCGTTCATCTTCGCCGGCCCGTCGGGTGTCGGTAAGACCGAGCTCACCAAGGCGCTCGCGGAGTTCCTCTTCGGCGACGACGACGCGCTCGTCCAGATCGACATGGGCGAGTTCCACGACCGCTACACCGCCTCGCGGCTCTTCGGCGCGCCCCCCGGGTACGTCGGCTACGAGGAGGGCGGCCAGCTCACCGAGAAGGTGCGCCGCAAGCCGTTCTCGGTGGTCCTCTTCGACGAGATCGAGAAGGCCCACTCCGAGGTCTACAACACGCTGCTGCAGGTGCTCGAGGACGGCCGCCTGACCGACGGTCAGGGACGCATCGTCGACTTCAAGAACACGGTCATCGTGTTCACGTCGAACCTCGGCACGCAGGACATCTCGAAGGCGGTCGGCCTCGGGTTCCAGTCCGGGCAGGACTCGGGCTCGAACTACGAGCGCATGAAGAACAAGGTCACGGACGAGCTCAAGAAGCACTTCCGTCCCGAGTTCCTCAACCGCATCGACGACATCATCGTGTTCCACCAGCTGCGCGAGGACGAGATCGTGCAGATGGTCGACCTGATGATCGGTCGCACCGAGAAGCAGCTGCAGAACAAGGACATGTCGATCGAGCTCACCGACGCCGCGAAGAAGCTGCTCGCGCAGCGCGGCTTCGACCCGGTGCTCGGCGCCCGTCCGCTGCGCCGCACGATCCAGCGCGAGATCGAGGACCAGCTCTCCGAGAAGATCCTCTTCGGCGAGGTCGAGTCCGGCCAGATCGTGCTCGTCGACGTCGAGGGCTGGTCGCCCGAGCCCGACGAGAACGGGGTCACCAAGCCGGCCCCGGAGTCGGCCACCTTCACCTTCCGCGGTGAGGCCAAGCCGACCCCGGTTCCGGACACCCCGGAGGTCGCCGCGGCGGAGTGATCCGCCTGTAGCACGTCACCGGAGCCCCGGTCCCTCGCGCGAGGGGCCGGGGCTCCGGCGTGTCCGGGGTCGGCGTGTCGTGTCAGCGGCGTGGCGTCGCAGACGCTGAGTGTCCGTAACGCCACGCGCTCGCTTCGATCTTGCTCAGGTCGTGGTGCGCGGCGGCTCGTAGCGGACCCGCGGCGACGGGAGGAGCGCGGCCGTGGCGAGCGCGTCGAGGACGTCGGCGTGCAGGCCGGTGGCGTCGCCGCGAAGCTGTGCGGGCCGGGTGCTCAGCACATGGAGCCCGGCCGCCCTCAACCGCCGCTGATAGGCGAGCGTCTCCTCCACCTGCTCCGGTGTGGCGAAGTGGTGCTCGACCGAATCGATCTGCCAGACGAAGCCCAGCTCCCGGACGACTCCGTCGGCGATGGCCAGGAAGCGGCCTGCTTCATCGCAGATGCGCACGTTCCACTCGATCTCGGGAAGGTCGTCCCACGCCTTCCAGAACTCGCGAGCCTCGTACTCCGCGGCGGACCAGACGCCGTCGTCCACGGCTTGCAGAACGCGTCGCGGGGCCGCGGAGCCCTTGCGGCATCCGGCGTCCAGTTCTCGGCGCAGGGCGGCTGCCAGCGCCATCCGACGACGCACCGCCTCGGACAGCACGGCGGCGATCACCGCCAGGTCCTTGATCCGCCGCGTGCCGTCGGTGAGGCAGCGAACGAGGGGCGCGACGGCGAGTCCGTCTCGAGTAACCGGCCTGGGGAGGCGTCTGGTGCGCTCGACGATGATCCGCGACGTACTGAGGACCCGTCGCGGCTCGTCGATGAGGACATGGACCGTCGAGGGATCGTCGCCCGCCCGGATCCCGTGGTGCCGGGCTCCACCGATGCCGGTGATGACGGCGCCCTCGCCCGCGTAGACGAGCGCTGCGATCTCCAGCTGACGGTACGTGGGCTCCCCGTTGGAGAGCAGGAACGTGGCCGGCGCGAGAAGCTGCCACGGCCCGTCTTCCTGGGTTCGGCGATAGGCCGTGCGCTCGGGGACTCCCTGGGCGACCAGCTCGTCGATCCCGATGACCCCCTCCCAGCTCGCGGCACGCAGCCGCTCCATCTCCTGGGCCCACTTCCCTCGCCGCACGCACCGAGGTTGGCGACCGGCCTCTTGGTGCGGGGGCGATTTCGCGCAGGCTGTGGACAACTCGGTCAGCGGCGTCCGAGCGCAGCGAACCCTGTGCACAAGTGCCTGACCTCCGGATCGAGCGCGTGGCGTTACGGACACTCAACGTCTGCGACGGCACTCCGCTGACACACCACGCCGGTCTACGATCCGCTGGCGTGAGGGGTCAGACGCCGCCGTTCCTCGCCGACGTCGCACCCGGCGAGGCGCTCCTGTTCCTCTCCGCGCACCTCGACGACGCCGTCCTCTCCTGTGGCGGGCTGATGGCGCACCTCGCCGACCGGCACCCGCTGGTCGTCGTCACCGTCTTCAGCGAGGCCGGCGACCCGCCCCACACGCGGGCGGCGCGCACCTTCCTGCGCCAGTGCGGGGCGGACGACGCCGCGTCGCTGTTCGCCGCACGCCGGGCCGAGGACCGGGCGGTGCTCGACGGGCTCGGCGCGCGGACCGTGCACCTCGGCGAGGTCGACGCGCTGTTCCGGCGCCGCGACGTCCCCGCCGCCCTCGACCGGGCGGGCCGGGCCGTCCCCGAGCTCGTCCACCGCTACCCGACCTATCGGTTCGACATCGCCCTCGGCCGGGTGTCGGGCGGCGACGGGGCGCTCGTGGACGCCGTCACCCCGCGCGTCCGCGCGCTCGCCGACGAGGCGGGCGCGCGCACCGTGTTCTGCCCGGTCGGCGTCGGACGCCACGTCGACCACCTGCTCACCCGGCGCGTCGGAGAGGCCCTCGGCCTGCGGGTGATCCACTACTCCGACTTCCCGTACGACCTCACCCACGCCACCGACCCGGCCTTCCTCGCGGCCCACGGCGCCACGAGACGCTCGTTCGCCGACGGCACCGCCGACCGCGAGCGCCTGGTCCGCGGGTACGCCACCCAGGTCGACGCCCTCTTCGGTGACGGCACCGTCCCGGCCACGCCCGAGGTCTACTACGCGGCGGGCGCCCGGTGATCCAGCGCCTCGACCCCGACCTCCTCGAGGCCTGGGACGCCCTCGCCCTCGCCACGGGGGCGCCCGTCTTCGCGCGCCCCGGGTGGCTGACGGCCTGGGCGGACGCCTTCGGCGCGCGCGAGCACCTGCGGGCCCTCACCGTCCACCGCGACGGCGCGCTCGTCGCCCTGCTGCCCGTGATCTCCGGTCCGCTGGGCCTGCGCACGCCCACGAACTCCGAGACCGCGCTGATCGCGCCGGTCGTCGCCGACGACGACGCCGCGGGCGATCTCGCCCAGCGCCTGCTGGCCCGCCGCGCCGGGACCGTCGACCTCGACGCCGTCCTCGCCGACCACCCGCTGACCGCCGCCCTGCGCACCGCCGCCGGGAGCACCCCGGCGCTCGAGACCGTGCGCTGCTCGTCGCCCTGGGTCGACACGTCGGGCGACCCCGCCGACTTCCTGCGGCGGCTGTCGAAGAACCGCCGCCACGGCCTGAAGCGCCTCGCCAAGCGGCTCGACGAGGCCGGCGAGGTCTCGTTCGACGTGTCCGACGGCAGGAACGACAGCGGGGACGACGACCTCGACGAGCTGCTCCGGGACGGTCTGCGCCTCGAGGCCCGCGACTGGAAGCTCGCCGCGGGGACGGCGATCGCCTCCAGCCCCGCCCGCGTCGCCTTCTACACGCGGGCGGCGCGGTGGGCCGCGGACGCCGGCGTCCTGCGCCTGGCGTTCCTGCGCCTCGACGGGCGCGCGATCGCGTTCGGCTACTGCCTGCAGCAGGGACCCACCCTGCACTTCCTCAAGCTGGGCATGGACGACGAGCACGCCAAGCTCGGGCCCGGGATGATGATCACCAAGCGGCTGATCGACCACGCCTTCGCCCAGCCCGGGGTCCGCGAGCTCGACCTGCTCGGCGAGAACGAGTCCTACAAGGCCGACCTCGCCAGCGGGGTCCGCGAGCAGGTCCGGGTGCGGGTGTACCCCACCCCGGTCCTCGGCGGGGTGCAGCGCGCGGCCACGGAGGCCGTCGCCGACCTGCGCCGGAAGGCCGTCGACCGCCTCTCCGACTCCACCCGCGCGCGTCTGCTCGCGCTCCGGAACCGCCTGCAGCGCTGAGCCCCACCCGCCGGACGGGGGAACACCCCACCCCGGGAGGCGGGTCCCCACCGACGGTCGGCGGGTCCGCACCAATGGCTCGCGGGCGATCACTCACGACTCTGGTTCCTGCCAGAACGGACGCCGCCCACCCGGGCGGCACACCCCCAGGAGCCCGCCGTGAACGCCGTCACCGCCACCCGCCGGGCCGCCGACCTCGAGATCGTCATCCCCGCGTACAACGAGGCCGAGCGGCTGCCCCGCACGCTCGAGGCGACCGCCGCGTTCCTCGCGCGCCAGCCGTGGGACGTGCGGATCGTGGTCGTCGACAACGGCAGCGTGGACGACACGGCCGAGGTCGCCCGCCGCGCGGCCGCCCGCTGGGCCGGCGTCGTGGAGATCGACGTCATCGGCTGCTCGATCCGGGGCAAGGGGGCCGCCGTCGCCCGCGGCCTGTCGACGAGCACGTCGACGTTCGTCGGGTTCATGGACGCCGACCTGAGCACGCCCGTCGAGACGCTGACTGCGGCGATGCACCACCTCCAGCTCGGCGCGAGCGCCGTCATCGCCTCCCGCCACGCCCCGGGCGCCGCGTTCGCCGAGCCGCAGCCGCTCGGTCGCCGCCTCGGCGGCGCCGCCTTCCGGGCGCTGAGCCGGTCGCTGGTCCCCGGCGTGCACGACTCGCAGTGCGGCTTCAAGTTCTTCGCCCGCGAGCTGGTCGTCCGCGCGCTCGAGGAGTGCCGGGTCACCAACTTCGCCTTCGACGTCGAGCTCCTGCGCCGGGTGCGCCAGGCCGGCGGCGACATCGTCGAGGTCTCGGTGACCTGGACCGACGACGCCCGCTCCACCTTCCACCCGGTGCGCGACGGCATCCCGAGCTTCCTCGCCGTCCTGCAGCTGCACGCCGCCTGATGCCGCGCACGTGAGCGATGTGGGTCGCCGGAGCGACCCACATCGCTCACGTGGCCGGAGGCCATGGGGGGAGAACCCCACCCCGGAAAGCGGGTCCGCCCCGGGCGGCGGCGGGTCCGCACCATCCGATCTCCGGCGCGCGCGGAGCAAGGTCGTCACCAGCAGCAGGAGAACGGCCCGAGGAGCACACCATGAGCGCCACGCAGATCATCGACCTCGCCGCCGAGCGTCGCGCCCGCCGCGAGGCGCCGGTGCCGGCCGACGGACAGGTCGCGCGGCTGGTCGGCCGCCACGTGCTGGTGCTCAACTGGCGCGACGTCCGCCACCCGCAGGCCGGCGGCGCCGAGCAGTACATGCACGAGATCGCGCGCCGCTGGGTGGCCGCGGGCGTGCGGGTCACCTGGTACGCCGCCCGCCCCGAGGGCCTGTCGCGCCGCGAGGTCGTCGACGGCATCGAGATCGTCCGCTGCGGCGGCGAGCTGACCCTCTACCCCCGCGTGCTCGCCCGCCTGGCCCGCACCCGCAGCCGCTTCGACGCGATCGTCGACTGCCAGAACGGCATCCCCTTCTTCTCCCCGCTGGTCGCCGGCGACCTGCCCGTCCTGCAGGTGCTGCACCACGTCCACCAGGACCAGTTCGCCACCCGCTTCCCGGCCCCGCTCGCCGCGCTGGGCCGGTTCCTCGAGGGGCGGGCCGCGCGCCGCGTCTACGGCGAGCGCACCGTCGCCGCGGTCTCCCCGTCGACGCGCCGGGAGCTGCGCCGCCGCCTCGGCTTCCGCGGCCCCGTCGCGATCGTCCCCAACGGCAGCGCGCCGCTGCCCGCGCCGCGGGCGGAGCGCGCCACCGCGCCGACCGTCGCGGTGGTCAGCCGGCTGGTGCCCCACAAGCGCATCGACGCGCTGCTCGGCCAGGTCGCCGAGGTCGCCCGCGCGGTCCCCGGCCTGCGGGTCGACATCGTCGGCGACGGTCCGGAGCGCCCGCGCCTGGAGGCCCTCGTCGACGAGCTCGGGCTCGCCGGGACGGTCACCCTGCACGGCTTCGCGCCCGACGCCGTCCGCGACGCGATCATCTCCCGCGCGTGGGTCACCACCTCCACCAGCGACGCCGAGGGCTGGGGCTGCACGGTCATCGAGGCCGCCGCGCAGGGCGTGCCGTGCGTCGCCGTCGACGTCCCCGGCATCCGCGACTCCGTCGTCGACGGCCGCACCGGCCGCCTCGTCCCGGACGTCACCGCGATGGGCGCGGCGATCACCGAGGTGCTCCGCGAGCTCGCCGACGACGCCCGCGCGCGCGTCCGCGAGGACGCCTGCCGCGAGTGGGCGGGCGCCTTCACCTGGGAGCGCAGCGCCGACCTGCTCGCCGGCGCGCTGCTCGCCGACGCCCGTCCCGCCCGCTCCGACCTGGCCACCGTCGCCCGTTTCCGCCGCCCCGCCGGGCTCGACGCCCGCGCGCTCGCCGCGGCGCTGCGCAGCACCGACCAGGTCCACGTCGAGGGCGGCGAGGTGGCGGTCCTGCTCACCGGCTGCGACGAGACGGACGCCGCCGCGGTCCTCGCGCGGCTCGGGGTCACCGAGGCCTCGTACCGGCTCGCCGAGAAGCGCGACCTTCTCGCCGGGCCCGCCGCGAGCGTCGGCGTCGCGGCGTGAGCGAAATCGGGACTGTCCGTGATCAGGAATCAGGCTTTAGAGTGACGGATCACGAGCCGGCGCGGCCATCGTCACGGTCCGTGGCGTCATCGCACCGAGCGTCGCGAGGGGGAGGTGGGGGCGTGCGCGACGGCCACCGCACGCCGCCCGGGCGCCTCGGACCCCCGGGACCGGCCGGCGCCGGGCGCCCCGGTCCGGCGGGCCCGCCGCCGGGACGCCCGCAGGGGCCGGTGCCCGGACGCCCGGCGGGACAGCCGCCGAGGCACCCCGGCGCCCAGCCCCACCAGCAGCCCGACCGCCGGCAGCCCGACCGCCAGCAGCCCGCCCCGCAGCGTCCGGCGGCCCCCGGTGGCTCCCGCGTGACGCCGCTGGCGCCCGGCACGCCACCCCCGCCGCTCGGCGACACCGGCAAGGACAAGGGCAAGAGCCGGGGCTGGCGGCCCCGGTGGCCCGCGAGGGGCGACGGGAGCGAGGCGGACAAGGGCCGGGACACGAGCCGGACGCCCGCGCGCCCCGCCGCCGGCGCCCCGCCCGCCACGGGCACGATGCTGGTCCCGCTCGCGGCGCGCGAGAAGCTCGGCGCGCTGACCGTCGGCCGGGCGTGGCCGCTCACCGCGGCCATCGGGGTCGTCGCCTTCGTCTTCCGGGCGGTCGGCCTCGGGCGCGCCAACGACCTGTTCGTCGACGAGCTGCTCTACGCGCAGATCGGCGCGTCGGTCGCCGACGGGCACCTCCCGACGTTCGAGAACAGCCCGTTCTTCCTCCACCCGGTCGGCTCGTTCCTGCTCGACGCCGTGTTCATCAACGTCTTCGGTCTCGGCTCGCTGCCGGTGATGGATCTCGTCTACGGGCTGCGCTGGCTCACCGCGATCCTCGGCGCGATCACGGTGGTGCTGGCCTTCCGCCTGCTGCGCAAGGTCACCCCGCTGCCGATCGCGCTCGGCGGGGCGGCGGTGCTGGCATTCGACCCGTTCGTCCTGCGCAGCGACAGCCGCGTCATGCTCGAGACGCCCGCGACGATGTGGACCCTCCTCGCCTGGCTGCTCCTGCTCGGGGTGCTCACGAACCCGGCGAGCGAGCGGACCCGGCACTGGCGCGAGGTCGGGGTCGGCGTCGTCTTCGGGTGCGCGCTGGCGACCAAGGACATGACGGCCTTCCAGATCGTGGTGCCGCTCGTCCTCGCGATCTTCTGGCGCCGGACCCTGGCCGCCGTGCAGGTCGGGCGCATCGCGCTCGGCGCGGCGGTGCCCTACCTGGTCTACATCGCGGTGATCGCCGCGAACGGGATGCTCGGCGACTTCACCTTCCAGAAGCTCAGCGGTGTGCGCCGGATGCTCGGCATCGACCAGATGACCGGCTTCCACGCGAGCAACGTCAGCCTGGTCGACCGGTTGATCGCGGAGCTCTCGCGCTTCGGCACGAGCTACGTGCTGCTGGGCCTGTGCCTGTTCGCCGGGCTCGGCACGGTGTTCGCCAAGCCGACCGGCCGCCGCCTGATGGGGCTGATCGGGGTCTCGACCGGCCTCTTCGGGGTGTACGCGGCGTCGGCCGGGGCGCTCGAGGAGCAGTTCGGCTACTACACGGTCGTCGTCTCGGTCGTGGTGTGCGCGACGGCGATCGCCGAGCTCCGCGACCGCCGGCCCCCGCTGCGCCGGCCCCTGGCCGTCGCGGGGGCGGTGTTCGTCGCGGCCACGCTCGTGCTCGGTGTCTCCGCGCGCCTCACCGTCGACGACGGCTTCCCGCAGGCGCGCGCGTACCTGGACACGCTGCCGCCGGACGCCAAGGTGGGGCTCACGGGCCCCGTCGCCCAGCTCGCGTTCCTGCCCCGCCCGAACTGGGGCGACTGGCCGAGCCTCACCGCGCTGCGCGACAACGACGCGCAGTACGTCCTGACCTCGCAGCGCCCGCTGCAGCAGGGCTACGGCGACGCCGCCCCGCAGGTGCTCACGTGGCTGGAGCAGAACGCCGAGCCGGTGTTCGTCGCCACCGGCCCCTCCAACGGCGACACCGTGGTCTGGCGGGTGGACCGCGAGCGCCTCGACGCCGCGGTCGCCGCCGGGCAGGACGTGCCACCGGTCTCCGAGAGCGGGTGAGCCGGTGTCCCGGAGCTGTGTCGTCACCCTGGTCGCGACGCTGACCTTCGTCCTCGCGGCCTGCGCCTCCGGCGAGCAGTCCGGGGCACGGGCGGCCGGCGGCGTCCCGGCGTTCGGCGTGCTCGGGTCGTCGTGCGACCCCGAGCGCGTCGCGGCCCTGCGCCGGGCGGGCGTCACCACCGTGATGACCGAGATGCAGTGGGCGGAGGCCCAGCCCGCCCGGGACGTCGTCGACCGTGACTACCTCGCCGGCGTCCGGCAGCGCATCGCGACCTGCACCGGCGCGGGGATGCGCGTGGTGCTCGGCGCCGGGGTGCACAACCCGCCGGCCTGGGTCCTGGACCTGCCCGGCGCCGGCTACGTCGACCAGTACGGGACGACGTCGTCGCAGGGCGAGGCGAACCTGGTGTTCGGTGCCGCCGCCCGGGACGCGGCCGCGGGCTACCTGCGCGAGATCGCCGAGGGCGTCGGCTTCGACGGGGTGGCCGCGGTCCGCCTGGTCGGGGAGCTGGGGTACCCGGCGCCCGCGAATCGCGCCGAGGGCCCCTCGTTCTGGGCGTTCGACGACGCGGCGCAGGGCGGCCCGGGGCTCGCCGAGGGCGTGTTCCCGACGCCGATGCCCGGCTGGCTGCCCGCGGTGCCGGTCTGGCAGGGCTCGCCGGTGAGCCCGGAGCAGGTCGCCGGCTGGTACGACTGGTACACCGCCGCCCTGGTCGGCAGCGTCGTCTGGCTCGCCGAGACGTGGCGCGCGGTCGGCTTCACCGGCGACCTCCAGGTGCCGCTGGCGGGGCGCGGGGTGCTCCCCGCCGACAGGGAGGACGCCATCGCCGGGCGTCTCGACGGGCGCGCCGACCCGGACGGCGCCCTGGGCCGGGGTCTCGACTACCCCCAGCAGTTCGGCGTCCTCGCCGACCTCGATGCCCGCTCGCGCGCGCTCACCCCGCCGGCGCGCGTCGTCGTCGACTACACCGGGCTCGACGACGACACCGCGACGCGCGCCCGCGCCGCCGACCCGCCGCAGGACACCTGCCGGCCCGGCGACACCCCCGAGAGCCTGACCGCGGCGGGGCTCGAGCGCGGCGCCGCGCAGCGCTGGACGATCGCGCTGGCCCGGTCGGCGGGGCTCGGGGTCGTCGCCGAGAACCCCGGCCCGCCCGGACCGACCACCGGCGGCTCGGCGTTCTCCGACAGCGAGGCCGACCAGATGGTCCAGGGCGCCCGCTACGCCCGCGAGTGCGGCCTCGAGGCGTTCTACCTGGCGTTCGAGGACGACCTGTTCACGCCCGGCTCGGGTGTCGACCCCGAGGCCTACGGGCGCGTGATCGCGGGGAGTGGCTCGTGAGGATCCTCCACCTCGGCTTCGAGCACCCCGGCATGCCCGGCGCGGGCGGCGGGTCGCGGCGCACCCACGAGATCGACCGCAGGCTCGCCGCGGCCGGCCACCGCGTCACGGTGCTCACCACCCGGTTCCCCGGCGCGACCGACGCCGTGGTCGACGGCGTGCGCTACGTCCCGGTCGGACCGTGGACGGGCAGCAACCGGCTGAGCCGCCTCGCCGGCTACGTGCTCGGGCTGCCGGGTGCCGTGCGCCGCCACCGGGCCGGTGCCGACGTCGTCGTCGAGGACTTCTTCGCGCCGTTCTCCACCATGGGCGCGCCGCGCTGGACCGGGCGCCCGACGGTCGGCGTCGTCCAGTGGCTGCACGCCCGCGACAAGGCGCGCCAGTACAGGCTGCCGCTCCACCTCGTGGAGCGCGCGGGGGTGCGCCGCCACCACCGGCTCGTCGCCGTCTCGGAGGGCACCGCCGAGAAGCTGCGCGGGCTCAACCCGGCCGCGCGGGTCGACGTCGTCGGCAACGGCGTCGACGCCGCCCTGCTCGAGGCCCCGACCACCGTGGGCCGCGACGTCGTGTTCCTCGGGCGGCTCGAGCTCGAGGGCAAGGGCCTCGACCTGCTGCTGCGGGCGTGGCAGCGGGTGGGCGACCGGGTCGGCGGGGAGCTGCTGATCGCCGGCGGCGGCCCCGAGGAGCCGCGGGTGCGGCGGTTCGCCGAGGAGCTCGGCGTGCGCGGGGTGCGCTTCCTCGGCTGGCGCGACGGCCCCGAGAAGGCCGCGCTGCTGGCCGGCGCCCGGCTCGTCGTCGTCCCGTCGCGGCACGAGACGTTCGGGATGGTGGCCGTCGAGGCGCTCGCGACCGGCACCCCGGTCGTGGCGTTCGACATCCCGTGCCTGCGCGAGGTCGTGCCGCCCGAGGTCGGGTGGACGGTGCCCCCGTTCGACGTCGACGCCCTCGCCGCGTGCCTGGTCGACGCCGCGGGCGACACGGAGCGCCTGGCCGCGATGGGCGCCCGCGGACGCGCGTTCGCCCGCGGCTACGACTGGGACCGGCTCGCCGAGGCGCAGCTCGCGGTGTTCCGCGAGGTCGCCAGCGGGCTGCCCGACGTCACCGACCGGATCCCCGAACCCCGTGCAGGAGTAGGGACAGCCCCCGCCGCCCGGGGGTCGGCTCCCTCCTCGCCCGACGCCCCGGGAACGACGCTGGTACCACCAGCGAACGGGGAGGGCGAACCAGGATGCGATCGCTTCGGGGACACCAGTCCGCCGCCACCGGGACCGCCGTCCTGATGATCGGCATCGTGCTCACGGCCCCGCTCAACTACGGGTTCGGGCTCGCCCTGGCGTGGCTGCTCCCCACCGCCGAGTTCGGCGTGGTGAGCGTGCTGCTGACCGTGCTGCTCCTCGCGACCTCGGTGCTCGCCGCCGGCTTCCCGTGGGCACTGGCGCGCACCGTCGCGCAGGCCCGTGAGACGGACACGGAGACCGATGCGGGGACCGACACCGCCTTCCGCGGCGCGCTCGTCGGCAACGTCGGCCTCGGGCTCGCCCTCGCCGGCGGGTTCGCCGCCGTCCAGCTGACGACCGGGGCGATCCTGCCCGGCGTCGGCGCCGGCCTGACGCTGCTCGTCGCGGGCACGATCGTGCTGCTCGCGCTCGGCCAGGTGCTCGTCGGCGGGCTGCAGGGCGCCCAGCGGTTCACCGCCGTGGGCACCGCCCGCATCGTCGAGGTGGTCCTCAAGGTCGTGCTCGGCGTCGGGATCGTCGCGCTGCTCGGCTCCGGCGCGCTGGGCGTCGGCTGGGCGCTGCTGCTCGGCGCGGCGGGGGCCGCGGGCTGGGCGTGGTGGACGTTGCGCGACCGGCTGCCGAGCCTGCGCGGGGCGGTCGCCGGGTGGCGCTCGTTCGCGGCCGCCGCCCCGATGGCCGCCGGCACCACCGGCTTCGGCCTCATCGGCACCCTCGACGTGCTGCTGCTGGGGGCGCTCGGCCACGGCCACGGGGTCACCTTCACCGCGGTCGGCATCTATCAGGTGGCCGCGATCCTGGCCAAGGCGCCGTTCCTGGCCGGCAGCGCGCTGTCCGAGGCCGTGTTCCCGTTCATCGCCCGCTCCCGCGGTGCCGCCGAGGCGCACGGGTGGTTCGTCACCGCGTTCCGCTGGGTCCCGCTGGCCCTGACGCCCGTCGTGCTCGTGCTCGTCGTGACCCCGGAGACCCTGGTCGGGCGGCTGTTCCCCGCCGAGTACGCGGCCGCCGTCGGCCCGACGCGCGTCGTCGCGATCGGCGCGCTGGGCCTGATCGTCGGCGACATGCTGCTCAAGGCCCTGTTCGCCCGCGGGTTCGCCGGGTCCGCCGCGGCGCGCATCCCGCTCGCCGCCGTCGCCGAGGTCGCGACGATGATCGTCCTGGTCCCGGGGCACGGCGCGATGGGCGCCGCCGCCGGGTTCGCCGTCGGCGCGTGGGTCGGCGTCCTCGCCCTCGCCTCGGTGTACCTGCGCCACCACCGCCCCGGCCGTGTCCGCGCCGGCGTCGTCGTCCGCTGGAGCGCCGCGGTCGCCGTCCTCGCCGGCCTGCTCGCCGCCGCGGCCGTGGCCGGTGCCGGGCTGGACCTGCCGCTGATCGCCCTGGGGCTGGTCGGCTACGCGGTGCTCGCCGTGCGGTGGGGCGTCGTGCCCGCCCAGGACGTCGCCCGCGCCCGCGACCTGCTCGCCCGCCTGACCCGCCGTGCGCCCGCCGAGGAGGTCGCCGCGTGAACGTCCCCCACACCGAGTGGCACCGGGTCCTGGAGGCCGACCCGCTGGCGGTCGCCACCCAGACCCCCGCGTGGCTCGACTGCCTGTGCGCCCGGACCGGACGGACCGACGCGAGCCGGCTCTACGACCTGCCGGGCGGGCGCCGGGGCGTGCTGCCGCTGGTCGCGCGGACCGTGGCCGGGGTCCGGGTGGCCGAGGAGTCGTTCCCGTACGGCTGGGGCTACGGCGGCCTGGTCGCCGAGGGCGGGGTCACCGCCGACGACTGCCGCGTCGTGCTCGCCGACCTCGCCCGCCGCCCGGTGGTGCGCACCGGCGTCGTCCCGACCTCGCTCGCCGGCGACGCCTGGGCCGCGGCGGCACCGGCGGGCGCGATCCGCGTGCCCTACACCGCCCAGGTCGTCGACCTGTCCCCGGGCTACGACCACCTCTGGGAGAAGGTGTTCAAGCGCCAGGTCCGCAACTCCGTCCGCAAGGCCGAGCGCTTCGCCCTCGACGTCCGTCGCGAGCGCGGCGACGACCCCGACGGCGTCGGCGTCCGGGCGTTCGCCGAGCTCTACGGCCAGCAGGTGGACCGCTGGGCCGCCCAGCGCGGGCAGCCGCTGTGGCTCGCGCACCGCGTGGCCGCGGCGCAGGACCGCCCGGGCCAGGTCGCCGCGGTGGCGGCCGCGCTGGGGGAGCGGTGCATCGTGTGGTCGGCGTTCCACGAGGGCCGGCCGGTCGCGGTCAACGTCGTCCTCCAGCACGGGCAGCACGCGCTGGGCTGGCTGTCCGCGATGGACGACGCGCTGGCCCGCGAGACGCTCGCGACCTACGTCCTGCACACCCGCTCGTTCGCCGACGCCGCGTCCGAGGGCGTGCACTGGTTCCACATGGGCGAGTCCGACCCCGGCTCGGCCCCGGAGCGCTTCAAGGCCTACTTCGGGGCGGCGTCCCGCCCGTACGAGGCGCTGCGCTTCGAGCGGCTCCCGCTCACCCGCGCCGACCGGGGCCTGCGGCACGTCGTCGCGGAGGCGTCGGCGTGGCGGGCGCGGCGTCGTGAGGGCCAGGAGGAGCGTCAGACCGGGTAGAGCGACGCCAGCGTGCGGGCGGTCTCGGCCATCTGCTCGCGCAGCGCGGGCGGGCCGAGCACCTCGACCTCGGCGCCGAGCGCGAGCAGCTCGGAGCGGGCGTGCGCGATCGACTCGATCGGGATCACGGCGCGGACCCAGCCGTCGTCCTCGGTCGGCCAGGTGCCCTCGGCGAGCGCGCGGGCGGTGTGCGGGCGCAGGATCACCGGGGCGAGCTCGAGCGCGCGCGGGGAGAACCGCACGGTGGCCTCGGCCTGGTAGAGCGCCTCGGTGAGCTCCTGGGTGCGCTGGTGCCAGTACTTCCAGAGGTCGAAGCCCTCGGGGCGGTCGAAGCGCACGTCGAGGGTCTCGAGCTCGAGGATGCGCGCGACGCGGTAGGTGCGCGGCTGTGTCAATGGTCCAGCTCCCGCTCCGCTTCGTGTCCCCGCCGCGCCGGACTCGCCGCTCGGCACGGCGACCAGGTACCAGGTGCCGGCCTTCAGCACGAGACCGAGCGGGGCGAGCTCGCGCTCCACCTCCGGCTCGCGCCCGCCCGTGGCCCAGCGGCGGTAGCGCACGCGCAGCAGCCGCTGGTTCCACACGGCGTCGGCGACGCCGGTGAGGGTGGGGACGTGGTCGGCCTCGCGGAACCAGCCGGGCGCGTCGAGGTGGAAGCGCTCGGCGATCCGCCCGGCGCGGTCGGAGAGCTCGCCGGGCAGGGCCGCCTGGACCTTGAGCTGGGCGGCCGCCAGCACCCGGCCGAGACCGAGCTCGGCGGCGGCCTCGGGCATCCCGGACAGCGCCAGCGCGTCGGCCTCGTCGGCGGTCATGCCCGTGAGGTGGGTGCGGTAGCCCTCCAGCAGCGAGTAGCCGCCGTCGGGGCCGCGGTCGGCGTAGACGGGCACCCCGGACGCGGAGAGCGCGTCCATGTCGCGGTAGATCGTGCGGATCGAGACCTCGAGCTCGTCGGCCAGCTCGCGCGCGGTCAGGCGCCCGCGGCTCTGCAGCAGCAGGAGGACGGAGAGCAGGCGGCTGGCGCGCACAGGTCAGATGTACCCCATGGCTGACAGACCCTGTCAGGCACGTCCCCCGTCCGGCCCGACGGGTTCAGCCGGTTGCAGTTCGTCCGGGATGCCGTCGGCGTCCTCGTCGCGCAGCAGCGGGTCGCCCATCCCGGCCCGTGCCGCCTCGAGCTGGGCGGCGACCGCGACGCCGAGCAGCAGCGCCACGCCGGTGACGGTGGCCCAGAGCAGCAGCGCCATGATCCCGGCGAGCGGGCCGTAGGTGTCGCTGAAGTCGCCGGAGACCGCGACGTAGAGGGCCACGGCGCCTGACGCGGTGAGCCAGAGCAGCACGGTCAGCCCGGCGCCGAGCGCGAGCCACGACAGGCCCGGCTGGTGGCGCCGCGGGGAGTGCCGGAAGAGCACGGTCACCGCGACCACCAGCGCGCCGAGCCCCACGGGCCAGCGCAGGACGTCGAAGACCGTCTCGGCGACGTCGCCCCACCGGTAGACGTCCTCGACGGCGTCCCCGAGCGGACCGCCCGCGATGATCAGCACGAGGCCGACGCCGAGCGCCGTGCCCGCGGTCAGCGTCAGCAGCGCGGCGCGCGTGTACTTGCGGAGGAACGGGCGGTCGCGCTCGGTGCCGTAGATGCGGTTGGTGCCGCGCTCGAGCTGGGCGATGGCGCTCGTCATGGCGAGGAACGCCGTCGTGAGACCCAGCGCCACCGCGAGCTCACCGACGTTCTCGCTGCGCGAGTCCTCCGGCTCGCCGTCCTCCTCGGGCAGCTCCGCCGGGCCGCGGGCGACGACGTCGGCGAGCAGCTGGTCGCCCGCCCCCGGCGACACCGCCACCACCGTCCGCGCGACGACCTGCGAGACCGACTCCGCGCCGATGGCCGTCGCGAGCCCGCTGCCCGCGATGACGAGCGGGACGATCGCCAGCGCCAGCTGGAGCGCGAAGCCCCGGGCGTGGCTGAAGCCGTCGCCGTAGCGGAAGCGCAGGAGGGCGTCGCGCAGCAGGGTCACCAGCCCGACGCGGCGCGCGGTGTGCCAGGCGTCGTCGGCCGACAGCTCCTCGCCGTCCATGTCCGTGGTGACGGGCACCGCGCGCACCGAGCTCACGACGCCATTCTTCCCCGGAACCTGACCGTGGGTGTCAGTCACGGTGCGGGAAGCTGGCGCGCATGGTCGAGACGCTGACCCGCGAGCAGGTCATGGCCCACCGGATCGCCGCGCAGGGCCTGCACCGCGACCGGGCCCTGGACCCGCTGTTCTCGCTCGGCCTCCAGGACTCCGGGCCGACGGCGCGGCTCGCGCTCGCCGCGCGCACCGACGGCGACACCGACCCGCTCGCCCTCGGCCTCGTCGACGGCTGGACCCACCGCGGCGCGCCGCACCACCACCCGCCCGCCGAGCGGAACGCGATCGCCGCCGCCGCGCACCCCTTCGGCGACGCCGACGCGGCCGCGCGCCTGAACTGGAGCGGCCCCGAGCAGCGGCGCGTCGGCATCCCGGCGCGCGAGGCCGTCGACCGGGCGGCGGACGCGCTGGTCGAGGTCGTCACCGAGCCGATGACCAAGGGCGCGGCGAGCACCGGGGTCACGAAGCTGCTGCCCGACGCCCTGCTCCGCGACTGCCGCGGCTGCGGGACGGTCCACGTCAACGAGCAGCTCTTCCGGCTCTCGGCGTTCCCGGTCGGCGTGGGCCTCGACCCGACGGGGCGCACGCTGCTGCTCACGCCCCCGCCGGCCGGGTGGGAGCGGCCGGTCGAGGGCGACCCGGCGCGCGCGGCCCGGCTGGTCCTCGACTACCTGCGCGTCCTCGGACCGGCCGGGCCGCGCGAGGTCGCCGACTTCGTCGGGACGTCCACGACGGCGTTCGCCCCGGCGTGGGAGGCGGCGCTGCCCGGCCTGGTCGAGGTGGCGGTCGAGGCGGGAGACGGAGCGCAGCGGAGCTCGACCCGGGATGTCCGCCCGGCGTGGCTGCCCGCCGACGACCTCGACGCCGCGCTGCGCGCGCCCGACCCCGACGTCGTGCGCCTCCTGCCGCCGTTGGACCCGATGCTCCAGGCCCGCGACCGCCCGCTCCTCGCGCCCGACGAGGCGCTCCGCAAGGACCTGTACAAGATCATCGGGAACCCGGGGGCGCTGCTGGCGGACGGCGAGATCGTCGGCACCTGGCGGCCGAAGGCGTCGGGGAAGAAGCTGACGGTGGACGTCGCGCCCGTCGTGCCGCTGGCCCCCGACGTCCGGGCGCGCCTCGACGACGAGGCCGAACGCGTCGCCGCCGCCCGGGGCCTGCGCCTGGCGGGGCTCACCGGCGTCTAGGTCGCAGCGAACGTGGCGTTCGCTGCTTCTACGCGCGCGAAGTCCCCGTCGATCACCCAGCGAGGGCCGCGTCGATCGCCTCGAGCGTCGCGCGGGCGCCCGAGGCGAGCGCGATCCCGCGGCCGTGCCGGATCCCGGGCTCGCGGACGTTGATCCGGACCAGCGCGCCCGACGCCGCCGCGGCGAGCTCGGCGTGGCGGCGCACGGTCGGCACCGCGGTGCCCGCACCGAGCTCGACGACGACCAGCCGGCGCGCGTCGAGGCCGCGCAGCCAGGTCCGGTGGGCGGTCTCCTTGGCCTCGTGGTGCCCGGGCACCCAGGCGCCGTCGCCGAACATGAGGATGTTCGGGCGCGCGACCCGTCCGCACCGCGGGCACGACGGCAGCGGCGGGCGGGCGCGCATCGTGTCCTCGTCGACCGCGACGTCGACGCCGTCGGCCGACCAGGTGCCCTCGTGGCAGGGCGCCGTGCACTGCAGCGTGCCGATGGCGCCGTGGCACTCGGTGACGGTCTCGTCGGCGAAGCCCGCGCGCTGGAACGCCCCGTCGACGTTGGAGGTGAAGACGCGCGCCGGCCACCGGTCGGCCCACCGCCGCAGCACCGTGTGCCCCGCGTGCGGGTCGGTGCGGCGGTAGAGCGCCAGCCGGTGGCCGTAGAAGCCCCACGCGAGCTCGGGGTCGTCGTCGAAGTGCTCGGGGTCGGCGATCTCCTCGAAGCGCAGCCCGAGCCGGCGGTAGGGCGGGTAGGCGCGCCAGAAGCCCTCCGGCCCGCGGAAGTCGGGAAGGCCCGAGTCGACGCCCATCCCCGCGCCCGCGCAGATCAGGAGCGCCGACGCGTCGCCGAGGAGCTGGGCCGCCCCGGCGACGCGGTCGGTCTCGGGTGCGGTCAGGAGTCCGCGCCGTCGACGCGCAGGACCACCTCGAACTCCAGCAGGTCGGCCCCCGACGACACGGGCTGCTTGCGCTCGCCGGCGTGGGCGGCGGCCGCGGCACCCCCGTCGCGCCAGGCGGCGAAGGCCTCTTCCGACTCCCACTTCGTGTAGACGAAGTAGCGGGTGTCGCCGGCGGTGGGGCGCAGCAGCTCGTAGCCGAGGAAGCCGGGCGTGTCCTTGATCGACTCGCCCCGCGCGGCGAAGCGCTTCTCGAGCTCGGGGCCGCTGCCCTCGGGGATGTGGATGGCGTTGATCTTCACGACGGCCATGCCGTCAGCCTACGTCGCCCGCCTCGCCGGGCAGCGCGAAACGGCCGTCCGCGAGCTGCTCGACGAGGCCGTCGACGAGCAGCGAGTCCAGGCAGCGGGCGCGCTGGCCGGGGTCGGTCCGCCAGGCCGCCTCGAGGGCCTCGGCGACGACCGGGCCCGGCGCCCCGCGCAGCACGTCGAGCAGGCGCCCGCGCACCTGGCGGTCGGTCCCCGCCCACGTCTGCGCCTTGCGCACCGGTCCGTCCCAGGCGGGGCGCCCGCGGCGCTGCCACGCGCAGCGGTCGAGGACCGGGCAGTCGGCGCAGCGCGGTCCGCGGGCGACGCACACGGTGGCGCCGAGCTCCATCAGCGCCGCCGACATCGTCGCCGCGTCGGCCTCGTCCTCGGGCAGCAGCACCTCGACGTCGGCGAGATCCCGCGCGGCCGCGGCGCCCGATTCGGCGGCCCCGTGCACCGCCCGGGCGACGACGCGCCGCACGTTGGTGTCGACCACCGGCACGCGCTGCCCGTGGGCGAACGCCGCCACCGCGCGGGCGGTGTAGGTCCCGATCCCCGGCAGCGACTCGAGGGTCTCGACGTCGGCGGGCACGACGTCGCCGTGGTCGGTGGCGATCGCCTGGGCGGCCGCGTGCAGGCGCAGCGCGCGGCGCGGGTAGCCGAGCTTCCCCCACGCGCGCAGCACGTCCGACGCGGGCGCGGCGGCCATCGCCGAGGGGCGCGGCCAGCGCTCGAGCCACGCCCGCCACGGCTCCTCCACCCGCGCCACCGGGGTCTGCTGCAACATGATCTCGGAGACGAGCACGCCCCACGGCGTCGTCCCCGGGCGTCGCCACGGCAGGTCGCGGGCGTGCGCGCGGAACCAGGGGACGAGGACGTCGGCGAGCGCGGTCCCGCCTGCGGTGGGTGCGGCGGCGTGGGACGCGGCGGACGTGGTGGTGCCCATCGACCGCCGATCCTGCCCCGGGCCCCCGCCGTCGCCACCGTCGGGTGAAACGGACGGGTCACCGCGTGCCGAACGGTCGCGCTGCGCGAGGTCGACCCTACTTTCCGTGACGTGTGGGAGCCGGTCGGACCGCTCGCGCCGTCGGTCTACTGGCGGCGTCGCTCCGTCGCGCTCGCGGTCGCCGTCCTGGTGCTCGGCAGCTTCGTCTGGGGACTGGCCGGCCTGTCGGGCGGTGAGCCCGACCCGGCGACGGTGGAGGCGCGCGCCCGCGCGGCGGCGATGCAGAGCAGCGAGACCACCGAGACCACCGACACCGACGTCCCGCCCGACGTGGCACCGGAGGGCACCCCCGACGCCGCCCCGGGACCCATCGCCGCCGCCCTGCCCTCGGTGCTCCCGCCCGGGGACGCGCCCGGGCTCGTGGGCACCCCGGCGCCCGGCGACGCGCTGCTCGTCCCGCCGGGCGGCGGGAACTTCCGCGGCTTCCTCCCGCCCGGTGTGCCGACGGGCTCGTCCGGCCCCCTGCTGGAGACGCCCACGACGACGCCCGCGCCGAGCACGCCGGCGACCACCGAGGCGCCGCCGCCGGAGCGGGCCGCCGAACCGGCGCCGGGTCCCTGCGCCGACGGCGACATCCGTGTCACCGCGCGCACCGACGCCCCGAGCTACGCGCCCGGCCGCAAGCCGGTGCTGAGCCTCGTGGTGACGAACACCGGCGACGCCCCGTGCGTGCGCGACCTCGACGCCGCCAAGCAGGCCGTCGCCGTCGTGCGCAAGGTCGGCGACGGGCTCTGGGGCAGCAACGACTGCTCGCCCGGCGACACCACCGACGTCCGGACCCTCGCCCCGGGCGAGGAGGCGGTGTTCTCGGTGACCTGGTCGGGGCGCACGTCGCAGCCGGGCTGCGTCGGCGAGCGCACGACCGTGCCGCCGGGCTCCTACCAGCTGCTCGCCCGCCTCGACGGGATCATCAGCGACCCGGCGCCGTTCACCCTCGAGGGCTGAAGTCCTCGTTCACGCCGCCCAGGCTGGTGCGCATCAGCGCACCACGCAGGTCGTCCACCGGGGCCGCGGTGAGCCCCTTCGGTGTGCGGACCTCGCCGGGCGGCACGATCGCGCGGCTGATGCCGAGCCGCGCGGCCTCGGCGAGGCGGCGCTCGAGGGCGACCACCCGGCGGATCTCGCCGCCCAGGCCCACCTCGCCGATCGCGACGAGCCCGGAGCGCACCGCCTCGCCGTGGAAGGCCGAGGCGACGGCGACGGCCACGGCGAGGTCCGCGGACGGCTCGCGCAGCTTCATCCCCCCGACGGTCGCCACGAAGACGTCCTTGTCGTGCAGGGGCAGCCGGCACCGTTCCTGCAGGACGGCGAGGATCTTGGCCACCCGGCCGCTGTCCAGGTCGGACACGACGCGGCGCGGCGGGGTGTCGCTCACGCGCCGGGCCACGAGCGCCTGGACCTCGGCCATCATCGGCCGCTTGCCCTCCATCGCCACGGTGACCGCCTGGCCCGCGACCGTGCGCTCGAGGCCGGCGGTGAACAGCCCCGACGGGTCGGTGACCTCGGCGATGCCCGAGTCGTTCATCTCGAAGCAGCCGACCTCGTCGGTGGCGCCGAAGCGGTTCTTCAGCCCGCGCACCAGGCGCAGCGGGGAGTGGCGCTCGCCCTCGAAGGACAGCACCACGTCGACGAGGTGCTCGAGCGTGCGCGGGCCGGCGACCGCCCCGTCCTTGGTGACGTGGCCGATGAGCACCACGGGCAGGTCGCGCTGCTTGGCCAGGGCGACCAGCGCCGTCGTGACCGTGCGCACCTGCGACACCCCGCCCGGCGTCCCGTCGACGGTCGCGGTGCCGACGGTCTGCACGGAGTCGACGACGAGCAGCTCGGGGTCGACGGCCTCGACGTGCGCGGCGACCTCCTCGAGGTCGCCGGTGGCGGACAGGAACAGGTGGGGCGCGATGCCCCCGGTGCGCTCGGCGCGCAGCCGGACCTGGCCCGCCGACTCCTCGCCCGTGACGTACAGCACGGTGGCGCCGTCGCGAGCCCGCCGGGCCGCGACCTCGAGCAGCAGTGTGGACTTGCCCACCCCGGGCTCGCCCGCGAGCAGGACGACCACGCCGGGGACGAGCCCGCCGCCGAGCACCCGGTCGAGCTCGGAGACGCCCGTCGGCCGCGCCGTGGCCGTCTCGAGGCCGACCTCGCCGATCTGGCGCACGGGACTGCTCGGGCGGACCGCCGGGGCCGGCGACAGGCCGGGCCGCCCGGCGGACCCCGCGGCGGGCAGCGGCGGGGCCTCCTCGACGGTGCCCCAGCCCCCGCAGTCGGGGCAGCGGCCGACCCACTTGGCGGCGAGGTGGCCGCAGGCGGTGCATTCGAAGCGGCTGGCGCGGGCGCGTGACGGCACGAGCGCACCGTAGGACGGACCCCCGACAACGGTGGCGGTGCGGCGACATCCGGCGAACGGTCACGCCGTGCCGTCAACTGGCCGAATATTGCGCACGCTGGGTAGCACGCGTGGCGGTACCACAGGGAAGTTCGGCGGGCGCATCGTTACTGTACGTGCATCACGGGGGGAAGCTCCTTGTCCGGCGATGAGGTCCGAGCTGGCTCGCGGTCGCCCGGCGTACCGAATCGTCGGGCGGCGAGTTCGGGGTGCCCTGGCGAGGGGGCGCGGACCACGGCCGGGCCGGGGTCCTACACCCTGGCGATCGACATCGGCGTCGCGACGGTCACGGCCGCCGTCGAACGTGGGGGTGTCGTCACCGTCGTGCCGCTCGGCGGCGACCGCCTGCCGATGTCGACGCACGCGCCCGCCCGCGCTCCCTCGCCTCTCCACCTGGCCGATCTCGACCGGCCGACGAGCTCCGAGGGGGACGGCGGCGGGCCCACGACGGCCGAGCGCGTGCGTGCTCTGCTCGACGAGGTCCTGGCCTCGGTCGTCGAACGCGAGGGCGAGCCTCCCGACGAGCTGGTGCTCGCGCATCCCGCCGCCTGCCCCTCCTCCGCGCTGGCGCACCTGGGCTCGATCGCCCGCGACGCCGGCGTGACGTCGGTGCGGCTCGTCCCGGCCCCGGTCGCAGCTCTGCGGGGCCGTGACCCGCTCCCCGTCGGCGTGTACGTCCTCGTGGTCCTTCTCGACGAGCAGGGCGTCGAGGCCTCCGTGCTCCGGACCGAACGGGCCGGACCCGAGCTCGCGGGACCTCCGAGCACCTTCTCGCCGCACCGGCACCGGCGCGTGACGGCCGCGGCTGCCTCGTCGACCGAGGCCGTGCACCAGGCGCTGCGCGACGCGGGGACGGAGCTCCGGGCGGTCGCCGAGGTGCTCCTGGTCGGGAGGTGGAGTCGGGAACCGGGCTCGGCGTCGCTCTTCTCGGAGCTCATCGGTCGCCCTGTCTCCGTCGACCCCGACACCGAGATGACGGTCGTCCTCGGGGCGGCGGCCGCGGTGGGCGAGGTCGGGTCGGAGGTCGGGTCGGTAGAGGCAGGCTCTCCGTCCGTCCACGACGATGCCGCCGATCCGGCCCTGCCCTCGTCGCCGGTGCTCGACGACGACGTCCAGGTGACCGTCTACCGCCCGACACGCATCCGGCCGGAGCGGTGGTACACGCTGCTCGCCTTCGTCCACCGCTGCGAGCCGACGACCGAGACGGACACCGGGCGGCGGCTCGACCCGTTGGCGATGGTCCGGGAGCAGGCCGATCGTTTCCTGGCCGACGAGGAGGGCGTCTTCGGCCCCGTCGTCGCGGACACCGCTCTTCCGCTCGCCCGGGGCAGCACCCTGGTCGTCGAGCCGTGGCTGGAGGGCGGGGTGGTCAACCCGCCCCGCGCGTGGCTCGCGTGGGAGGAGCCCGTCCACCGGCTCCCCTTCCGGCTCCGCGTCCCGGGCGAGCGCGACGGGCGGAGGCTGTCGGGAGGCCTTCGGGTGTTCCTGGGCGTCGTGCTCGTGAGCGAGGTCACCTTCACGGTGTCGGTCTCGGGATCCGCCGCCCTCGCCGATTCCCCGGAGCCCGTCTCGGCGCGCTGGTACCGGGAGATCTTCGCCTCCTACTCACGACGGGACGTCGCGATCGTGCGGGCGGTCGCCAGCACCGTCGCGGTGACCGGGGATCGCTACGTGATCGACAGCCAGGCGCTGCGCAGCGGGGAACGTTGGGAGAGCCGGCTGGACGAGCTGATCGCGCGGGCGGACGTCTTCCAGCTCTTCTGGTCGCGGAACGCGATGCGGTCGCCGCAGGTCCGCCGCGAATGGGAGTTCGCCCTGCGCCTCGGTCGCGAGGGCTTCATCCGCCCCGTCTACTGGGAGGAGCCCCGCCCGGTCGACCCGGCACAGCGACTGCCGCCCCCCGAGATCGGGGCTCTGCACTGGGCGTGGCTCCCCCCGGCGCCCCCGCCCGGCGCCTCCGACCGCCCGGCCCTGATCCCCGTCGGCCGGGCCGGTGGCACACCGCCCCCGGCAACCGTCGCCACGTCGGCGCCTCGACCGCAGCCCCGCCGCCCGGAATCTCCGCCCGCCGTGCAGATTCCGCATCCGCGGCGGGGATCGCCGTCGACCCCGCTCGGTCGGTCGCCGCATCTCCGGTCGGGCGGCTCCCGGGCACCGTCGGCACCGCCGCCGCCCGCCGGACCTGCCCGCCGCCCGGGTCGCCGGACGCGGTGGACCCTCGTGGGTGGCGCCGCGACGACCGTGCTGGCGGTGATCGGCATCGCCATCGGGGTCAACAGCGCGAACGCCCCGCCGCCCGCATCGTCCGCGGCAGCGCCGCGGACGACGGCGGCGCCGCCGTTCGAGCAGGCGCCCGAGCCGCCGGGCGCGGAATCGGGCGTGGCGACTCTCGCCGTGGCCTTCCCGGAGATCCAGCGTCCGGACTCGGCCTGCCGGCCCGTCGCCGTCGCAGCCGGCCAGACCGCCTCGGCGGCCGTCGAGTGTCCCCACCCGGAGGTGGCCCCGGGCGCGAAGGTCGTCTACTTCCAGTGGGCCACCGTGGCCGACACGCAGCGGTGGCAGGCGAACCAGATCCAGAAGGGGAAGAGTCTGGACGGGATCGACCGCTGGGACGTCGACGGCGTGCCCCAGGGCACGCTCCATGCCCGCTCCACGGACCCCGGCGTCGCCACGTCCGCCGTCTACGGCCGCGTGCCCTACGGGTTCCTGATGACGACCCCGACCCTGGCCGACTCCGACGAGCTGTTGTCCCAGCTACCGTTGCTCCCGAGCAGTCAGATCCCCGCCTGACCGTCGTGGGTTCAGCCCGCGGGCGGGCCGAGGCCGGAGACGATGACCGGCACCGTCACCGTGCCGGCGCGCTCGAAGGTGAAGGTGACCGGGTAGGTCGGGCCCTGGCGCAGCTGCTGGGTGACACCGGTGAGCGTGAGCCGGGCGGTGGCGCCGAGGCCGAGCGCGGCGTCCGCGGGGCCGACGGGACCGGGCTCGTCGCCGACGAGCCGCACGGCGTTGTTGGCCGGGATCACCAGGGCGCCCTCGGGCCGGACGTTCTGCGCGTAGGGGGTCGACACGGCGACGAGGCGGTCGGTGGTCGGGCCGTCGTTGATGATCGAGCCGCGGATCGTGGCCTCGGCGCCCGGGGGCACGGCACCGGCGGGACCGGGCTCGATCGATACGTCCTCCATGGAGACCGGTCCGACCTGGCCCCGGGCGCCGTCGGCCTGGGAGACGATGGTGTCGGTCTGGGTGACGGCTCCGGCGCTGCAGCCCGCGAGGGCGAGAGCCGCGGTCAGCAGGGTCGCGGCGACGATCCCGGGGCGGGGCCCGCGCGGGCGGCGGCTCATGGTCCGAGCGTCCTCTCGGGTGGGGGTTGGTGCTCCAGCGGCAGCGACACCCTAGTACCGCGGCCGTCTCCCGGCCGTCCGGGCGCGCCCGTCACCGGGGCGAGCACGGCGCATGGCGAGTTGTCAAGTCCCTGACCTGCGAAGACGGCGCAATCCCCTGCGATGCCCGTGCGCCGGGCGTGTTAATCTGGGAGGAGCGAAAGGGGCTCGGGACACATGGTTTTCAAGGTCGGCGAGACCGTCGTCTACCCGCACCACGGTGCCGCACTCATCGAGGCCATCGAAACCCGGACGATCAAGGGCGAGGAGAAGAAGTACCTCGTCCTCAAGGTTGCCCAGGGCGACCTGACCGTCCGGGTCCCCGCGGACAACGCCGAGATCGTCGGCGTCCGCGACGTGGTGGGCCAGGAGGGGCTGGACCGGGTGTTCGAGGTGCTGCGTGCACCGCACACCGAAGAGCCGACCAACTGGTCGCGCCGGTACAAGGCGAACCTCGAGAAGCTCGCGTCGGGCGACGTGAACAAGGTGGCCGAGGTCGTCCGCGACCTCTGGCGCCGCGAGAAGGACCGCGGCCTGTCCGCGGGTGAGAAGCGGATGCTGGCGAAGGCGCGGCAGATACTGGTCAGTGAGCTGGCGCTCGCGGAGGGCACCGACGAGGTGGCCGCCGAGTCGTTGCTGGACCAGGTCCTCGCGTCCTGAACCGCGCACGATGACCGCGGTGACGCGGTGACCGTCGCGGCGATCGTGCCCGCGGCGGGACGTGGTGAGCGGCTCGGCCTCGGCCGGCCCAAGGCGCTCGCGGTCGTCGGCGGGCTCGCGCTGGTGGCGCGGGCCGTCGACGGCCTCGTCGCGGGTGGGGTGGACGCCGTCGTGGTGGCCGCCCCGCCCGGCGGCGAGGACGCGATGCGCGCGGCCCTCGGGTCGCGCCGGGCCGTCGTGGTGACCGGAGCCGACGACCGTGTCGGCTCGGTCGGGGCGGCGCTCGACGTGCTGCCCGGCGACGCCGACGTGGTGCTGGTGCACGACGCCGCCCGGTGCCTCTGCCCGCCCGAGGTGGTGCGCGCGGTGATCGACGCGGTCCGCGCGGGCCATCTCGCCGTCGTCCCGACGACCCCCGTCGCCGACACCCTCAAGCGCACCGGGGAGGCCGGCGTCGTCACCGCCACCGTCGACCGCAGCGGTCTCGCCGCCGTCCAGACCCCCCAGGGCTTCGCCCCCGCGACGCTGCGGGCCGCGCACGAGCGCGCCCGGACGCTGCGCGCGGCCGGCGGACCGGTCGCGGCGACCGACGACGCCGGGCTCGCCGAGGATCTCGGGGTGACCGTCGTGACGGTGCCCGGCGACCCGCGGGCGTTCAAGGTGACGACCCCGCTCGACCTGGCCATGGCGGAGGCGCTCGTGACGGCGGGCCCGGCGTGAGGGTCGGCGTGGGTACCGACGTGCACCCCGTGCGGCCCGGCGTGCCCTGCTGGGTCGCCGGCCTGCTGTGGGAGGGCGTCGACGGCTGCGCCGGGCACTCCGACGGCGACGTCGCCGCGCACGCCCTGTGCGACGCCGTGCTGTCCGCCGCCGGCCTCGGGGACCTGGGCGCGGTCTTCGGCACCGGGCGGCCCGAGTGGGCCGGGGCGTCGGGGGTGCGCCTGCTGGGCGAGGTCCGCCGGCTGGTCGGCGCGCAGGGGTGGGTGCTGGGCAACGCCGCGGTGCAGGTCATCGGCAACGCACCGAAGATCGGAACGCGTCGCGCCGAGGCCCAGGCGGCCCTGTCCGACGCGCTCGGCGGCCCGGTGGCGGTGTCGGGCACGACGTCCGACGGGCTGGGGCTCACCGGACGTGGCGAAGGTCTCGCCGCCGTGGCGACGGCGCTCCTGCTCGCGGGCTGACTTTCCCGAAACCGCACCCACCGGTCGCGCGACGTTCCTACGCTCCGCGCGAGGGGAGGTGGCCGGTGCCCGAGCAGGCGTTTGGACACAACTGGTTCGCGGTCCCGCACCAGGCGATCTGGGACGCGCTGCAGCCGCAGGGCAGCGACGGGTTCGGGGGCGCGGGCGGGCGCTGGCAGGGGCTGGCCGACCGGATGATCGCGGTCACCGACGCCGTCGGCCGCGCCAACGCCACGCTGAACGCCGTCTGGGACGGCAACGCCTCGGCGAGCGCGCAGAAGAAGATCGAGCCGCTGCGCCCCTGGGCCGACCAGGCCCGCGAGCTGGCCGCGCAGGTCAAGAACGTCAACGTCGAGCAGGGCGACCGGCTGACGACGGTCCAGAACACGGTGTTCGGCCAGGGACCCCCGTCCGCCGGGTCGATGATGGAGGCCGGGATCGACGGGTTCCTCGACGGGACCTCGCTCAACGGGACGGTGCCGCCCGTGGTCGCCGCCCCGCTGACCGCGCCGATCGGCGGTGTCGACGCGGTCGCGGCCGCGATCCGGTACCACCAGGCCGAGGAGTTCGCCCAGGAGGCGATGACCGGCTACCAGCAGGCGAGCGGTGGCGGCATGGCGACGTTGCCGCAGTTCGTGGGCCCGGAGGGCTCCGCCGTCCAGCCCGGGGCGGGGCCCGCGGTGTCGTCGTCCCAGGCGTCGTCCCTCACCGCGCCGGGCGGGGGCGCCGGCCTGCCCGGTGGCGCGGGCGGGGTGCCCGCAGCGACCGGGGGCGCGGCGCCGGTGCCCGGCGGGGGCGGCGGGGTGCCGGGCGGCGGTGTCCCGCCCGGGGCCGTCCCGGCCGGCGGGGTGCCCGTGCCGGGCGGCGCAGCTCCGGGTGGTGCCGGGGCGGGTGGTGCCGGGACGGGTGGTGCCGGGGGCGCCGGCGGGGTGCCGTCGGGTCCGTCGTCGACGACGTCGACCGGGGCGCCCGCCGTCCCGGCCGCACCGAACGTTCCGGGCAGTGCTGGGCCGGGAGGTGCCGGGCCGGGAGGTGCTGCTGGCGCGCCCGGGGCCGGTGGCGCCGCGGTCCCCGGTGCCGGCGCCGTGCCGCCCGTCGGCGCGGTCCCGGGCGGCGCCGGGAGGGCGGCGGGCGGCGTCGGCGTGGGCGTCACACCGGGGCCCGCGACGGGCGCCGGACGGGTCCCCGCGCTGCCGGGTGCGGCGGGGGAGGGCGGCGGCGCCGGCCGGGCCGGCGGCACGGGCGGAGTGCCCCGGCTGCCGGGCACGGCGGTCGGCGCCGGCGAGGGCGGCGTCGCCGGCGGCCGGACGGGCGGGGGGCTCGGCGGGGCTCTCGGCGGGGGCCTGGGCGGGGCTCTCGGCGGTGGTGGTGCCGCGGGCGAGCCGGGCTCCGGGGCCCGGGCCGGCGGAGCCGCCGGCGAGCTCGGCTCCGGCGCGCGGGCGGGCGTCGGCGGGGGCGCGGTGGCGGAGACGGCGGCGGGACGGGCGGCGGGTGCCGCGGCGGCCGAGGGGCGTGGCGGCGCGGTGCCGATGATCCCGCCCGCCGGCATGGTCGGCGGCCAGGGCGGCGACGGCGAGCGCCGGCGCCCCGACTACCTCTCCGAGGACGACCCCGACGCCATCGCCGGCGTGCTGCCCGCGACGGCGCCGCCGGTGATCGGCGAGTGAGGGGCGTCCTGCCGATGGCGCTGGGCACGCAGTTCGCGGGCGCACGGCTCGACGTCGGCCAGTACCGCGCGCTGTGGCGCCGGCTGGGGTTCGCCGCGCGCCCGGCCGTGCTGCACGTCCTCGACCACGGGCAGACCTACGCCGAGCGCGACGCCCTCGACGCGGCCGCCTGGCGCCGCCTCGCCGACCAGGGGCTGCTCGACGAGCACGGCGCGCCCGACCCGGGGCTCGCCGACGCGCTCGGGGTGCTCGCGCGCCCGTCCCTCGAGCTCGACGTCGTGGCGCGGGACGGACGCCGGGCCCGGGCGACGCTCGCGGCGGCGCGCGGTGCGCTCGGCCTCGTGACCCGCCTCGACGACGCGGGCCTGCTGCTCGAGACCACCGACCCGCACGACCTCCCCGGCGCGCTGCTCGCCCGCCTCCCCGACGTGCGCCCGGCGCCCGGGGTGCCGCTGGCGCTGCCGGCGGACGCCCTGTTCGGCGCCGGCCTGACCCTCGACGAGCGCGCGCGGCGCCTGCGCCGGGCCGGGGTGCCGTCGCACCACGTCGACCGTCTCCGGGCCCTATGGGCGCGCACCCCCGACCGGGCGATGACCTTCGGGGTCACCGCCCGCGACGCCGACGGCGCGCCCCGCCGCGGCCCGCGCACCGTCACCGTCCTCGACACCGCCGCCGGCCGCGTGGCCTGGGGCCTCGACGCGACCGGTCGCCGCGTCCTCGCCCAGCCCCTCGACCGCGCCCGCCTGCACGCCGAGCTCCGCCGGCTGCTCGACGGCCACGCCCGCGACGTCGCCGACCGCCGCGGCCCGGCGTAGCACATCCCCCGCGAGAGGCACGTTCCGCAGGCCCGCACGCCTGTCGATCATGCCGACCGTGCCCCTCGCGGACCACGACGATCCGGCGAGGGGCGCCCCTCGCCCATCTATCCGACCGAAGGTGCCCTTCGCTCAGAACAGCCGGGCCCTCAGCGCAGCACCGCCCGCACCGCGGCCGGCGCGTCCGAGGGCTTGTGCAGCGGCACCGAGCGCCCGCCGCCCGCGGCGGCCAGGCGCGCGCAGGACGTGCGGGCCTCGTCGTCGTCCACGGTGACCAGGGTGTGCACGCGCGCCGCGCCCGAGCCGCCCGCGATCGGCGCCGGGTCCTCGCCCTCGTTCCACGCGCCGTCGGTGAGCACGAGGACGTCCGCGTGCGGGACCCGCGCCGCCGTGGCCTGCGCGAGGGCCACGCGCAGCCCCAGCCCGAGGTCCGTGGTCGACCCGCCGCGCAGGTCGAGCAGGGCGTCGAGCACCGCGGAGGCGGGCGCGGGCGAGTGCAGGTGGCGCAGCACCACGGCGCGCGACCAGAACGCGACGACCGCGAGCTCGTCGTCGGTCCGCAGCCCCGCCGCGAGCGCCCCGGCCGTGGTCACCGCCGTCGTCAGCGGCTTCCCGGCCACCGACCCCGACGCGTCGACCAGCAGGATCAGCGCCCGCGCCGGCGACCGCCAGCCCCGCCAGCGCAGGTCCTCCGCGCGGATGGGGCGGTGGGCCAGCGAGCGCTCCAGCGTCGCGTCGAGGTCCAGGTCGAGACCGTCGCCGGCGACGGTGGTGAGCCGGCTCGAGCCCCGCCGCTCGGTCTCGCCCGCCCGCGCCGGCGGCACGAGCAGCCGCACCGCCAGCCGCCGGGCGGCGGCGCGCAGCGTCGGATCGGTGGCGCGGGCGAGGTCGGCGAGCAGGTCGACGGTCCCGTCCGGGTCCTCGTCGTAGGCGCCCGCGACGGCGGCCTCGTCGAGGACACCCACCGTCGGGCTGACCTGCTGGAGGTCGTCGTGGCGGCGCTGCAGGTCGGCGCGGGTCTCGGTGCGCCGGGCCTGGTCGCGCAGCAGCGCCTCGACCTCCTTGGGGTCGGACACCACGCGCGGCGGGGCCCCGGGGGAGCGCCCCTGCTCCTGCGGGGGCGAGGCGCCGGGGCTCAGGCTTTTCCCGGGTCCCCGTCCTGCGACGACTCCGACGGATCGACCGGGGCGCTCGCCGCCCACAGCTCGGCGACGACCTCCTCGACCGTGCGCGTCGAGCCCTCGAGCAGCTGCACGCGCCCGGACAGGGCGGCCAGCGCGGCGTCGGTACCCGTCGTCTCGGCCGCCGGGGCGAGCCGGCCCGCGAGGGCGACGGCGCGCAGCTCGGCGAGCGACTCCGCGACGGCGACGAGGTCGAGCGCGCCGCGCACCGAGGACCCGAGCCGCAGGTCGGGGTGCTCGCGCGTGGAGCGGGTGGCGCGCACGGCCCGCTCGACGAACGCGGCGTCGACCACGTGGTGGTCGCGGCGCACGATCGCGGTCTCCTCGTCGGCGCTCTGGTGGACGAACCCGACCCGGCACGAGCGGTCGTAGAGCGCGGGGGTGATGCGCCCGGTGCCGACGGCGTCGGACGGGTTCATCGCCGCGACCAGCCGGAAGCTCGGCGCGGCGTCGACGACGCCGAGGCGGGGCACGTGCAGGCGGCGCTCGGAGAGCACGCCGAGCAGCACGTTGAGCGTCTCCTCGGGGACGCGGTTGAGCTCCTCGACGTACAGCAGGGCGCCCGAGGTCAGCGCCCGGACCAGGGGACCGGGCACGAAGTTGTCGGGCCGGTAGTCCTCGGTGAGCACGCGGGAGGGGTCGTGGTGGCCGACGAGGCGCGCCGGCGACAGCTCGGCGTTGCCCTCGACGAGCTCGAGGCCGACGCCGGCGCCCTCGGCGAGCGCGCGCAGCAGGGTCGTCTTGCCGGTGCCGGGCGGTCCCTCGAGCAGGATGCTGCGCCCGGCGGCGAGCGCTGCGGCGATGACCTCGGACTCGCGCTCGCGTCCGACGACGCGGGCGTGCGAGGCCTCGATCATCGCGCGGACCGGGAGGGGGCCGGCGGTGGGCAGACCGGGGGCGGCCCCGGTGTCCACCAGGGACACCGGGGCCGCGGAACCGTTGGTCACGGGGTGTGGATACCTCGATCGGTGAGTCAGTCGAAGATCAGGACGCCGCGGATGTTCTTGCCGGCGTGCATGTCCTCGTAGCCCTGGGCGACCTCGTCGAGCTTGTACTGCTTGGTGACGAGCTCGTCGAGCTTGACCTTGCCCTTGTTGTAGAGGTCGAGCATCTTCGGGATGTCGGCCTTCGGGTTCGACGACCCGAACAGCGAGCCCTTGAGCTTCTTCTCGAAGAGGGTCAGCTCGCCGATCGGGATCGGCACGCCCACCTCGGTGATGTCGCCGAGGCCGGTGACGACGACGGTGCCCTGCTTGCGGATCGAGGCGAAGGCGTTGCCGACGTGCTCGGGCTTCGTGATGCCGATCGTGACGATCGAGACGTCCGCGCCCTGGCCGTTGGTGTAGCTCTTGGCGGCCTCGGTGGCCTCCTCGATCGACTCGAACGCCTCGGTGGCGCCGAGCTCGAGGGCCTTCTCGCGCTTGAAGGCGACCGGGTCGACGGCGAGGACGTTCGCGGCGCCGGCGTGCGCGGCACCCTGGACGGCGTTGGCGCCGATGCCGCCGATGCCCTGGATGATCACGGTGTCGCCGGGCTTGACCTCGCCGGTGTTGACGGCGGTGCCCCAGCCGGTGCCGACCGAGCAGCCGAGCAGGCAGGCGACCTCGAGCTTGGTGTCCGGGGCGACCTTGATGGCCGAGTCGACGGCGACCGTCGTGTACTCGGAGAACGTCGAGATGCCGCACATCTGGCCGACGTTGGTGCCGTCCTCGAGGTGCAGGCGGGTGGAGTCCTCGGTCCAGCGGGTGCCGGCGAGCAGGCCCGCGCCGAGGTCGCAGAGGTTCGAGTGTCCGGTGGCGCACCAGCGGCACTGGCCACAGGCGGGGAGGAACGAGAAGAGGACCTTGTCGCCCGGCGCGAAGCCCGAGGTGTTCGGGCCGACCGACTCGACGATGCCGCCGCCCTCGTGGCCGCCCGCGAAGGGATAGGTGCCGACGGGGATGTCACCGGTGGCGATGTGGTCGTCGGAGTGGCAGAGGCCCGAGGCGACCATCTTCACCCGGATCTCGTCCTGACGCGGGTCGTCGACCTCGACCGTCGCCGTCTCGTACTTGCCCGGGGCCTGGCGGACGAGAGACGTCCGGCACGTGATGGACAACGCTGACCACTCCTTGCGTAGCGAAACCGTCGAATGACGACGCGACTCTATGTCCCCCCTCACAGGTTGGGAAGGGCCGTCCCGAACGATCGATCGGTCGGCCTGCCCCTCTGGGCTGATGGGCCGACAGGACTCCGACGGCCGTTCCGTAGGATCCGGGCGGTGAGCCTGCACCTGTACGACACCGCACGACGCGCGCTGCGGGAGTTCCGCCCGCAGCACGCCGGCACGGCGTCGATCTACGTGTGTGGGGCCACCGTGCAGGGCGTGCCCCACGTCGGGCACGTGCGCTCGGGTCTCGACTTCGACGTGCTGCGCCGCTGGCTCGCGCACACGGGCTACGACGTGCTGCTCGTCCGCAACGTCACCGACATCGACGACAAGATCCTCACCAAGGCCGACGCCGCCGGGCGGCCGTGGTGGGAGTGGGCCGCGACCCACGAGCGCGCGTTCGCCGCCGCCTACGACGCGCTGGGGTGCATCCCGCCGTCGGTGGAGCCGCGCGCGACCGGGCACGTCACGGAGATGGTCGAGCTCATCGAGCGCCTCATCGAGCGCGGGCACGCCTACGCGGTCGACGGCGACGTCTACTTCGCGGTCGGCACGTGGCCGTCGTACGGCGAGCTCTCCGGCCAGCGCGTCGACGAGATGGAGCAGGGCGAGGGCAGCGACCCCCGCGGCAAGCGCGACCCCCGCGACTTCACGCTGTGGAAGGGCGCCAAGCCCGGCGAGCCGGACTGGCCGACGCCGTGGGGCCGGGGGCGCCCGGGCTGGCACCTGGAGTGCTCGGCGATGGCCACCCGGTACCTGGGGCCGCGCTTCGACATCCACGGCGGCGGGCTCGACCTCGTCTTCCCGCACCACGAGAACGAGCTGGCGCAGTCGCGTGCCGCGGGCGACGGGTTCGCCGAGTACTGGATGCACAACGCCTGGGTGACGATGTCGGGCGCGAAGATGTCGAAGTCGCTGGGCAACACGCTGACGATCCCCGCGGTGCTCGAGCGCGTGCGCCCGGTCGAGCTGCGCTACTACCTCGTCGCGCCGCACTACCGCTCGACGCTGGAGTTCTCCGAGGAGGCGCTCGCCGAGGCCGCCGCGGCCTACCACCGCATCGAGACGTTCGTGCACCGCGTGCACGAGCGCGTCGGCGCGGTCGAGGTCGGGCGCGTCAGCGAGGCGTTCGCCGCCGCGATGGACGACGACATCGCCACCCCCGCCGCGCTCGCCGAGGTGCACGAGTCGGTGCGCCGCGGCAACGCCGCCCTCGACGCGGGCCGGCGCAGCGAGGCCCTGGCCCTCGCGGGGGCGGTGCGCGCCATGACCGGCGTGCTCGGCCTCGACCCCGTCGTCTGGGCCGAGACCACCGGCGCCGGTAGCTCGGGCGACGGCGCGCGGCAGGCCCTGGGCTCGCTGGTGGATGCGCTGCTCGAGCAGCGCACCCGCGCCCGTGCCGAGCGCGACTTCGCCCGCGCGGACGCCCTGCGCGACGAGCTGACCGCCGCCGGTGTCGTCGTCGAGGACACCGCCGACGGACCCACCTGGACCCTCAAGGACGGTGCCTGAGCACGATGGCCGGCAACTCGCGGCGCCCCGGGGCCCGCCGCAACCCGGGCTCCAAGAAGGGCCCGACGAAGGGCTCGGGCGGCAAGGGCCGCCGGAGCCTCGAGGGCAAGGGGCCGACCCCGCCCGCCGAGAAGCGCCCGAACCACAAGGCCTACCGGTCCGGCGGTGCGGCGTCGTCGGCGCCGCGGAAGCCCGCGTCCGACGACCGCGCCGCGGCCAAGCGCTCCCCGGGGCGTCGCGAGGACCCCGATGGCCCGCAGGTCGTGCTGGGCCGCAACCCGGTGGTCGAGAGCCTGCGGGCGCACAGTCCCGCGACCGCGCTCTACGTCGCCCAGAACATCGAGGTCGACGACCGGGTCCGCGAGTCGATCAAGATGGCGTCCGAGCGGGGCATCTCGGTGCTCGAGGTGCCGCGCGGCGACGTCGACAAGATGGCCGACGGCGCGGTGCACCAGGGGCTCGCGCTGGCCGTGCCGGCGTTCGAGTACCTGCACCCCGACGACCTGCTGGAGGAGGCGCGCCAGCGTGCGCACCTCGCCCGCGTCGAGCCGCTGCTCGTGGCCCTGGACGGCGTGCAGGACCCCCGCAACCTGGGCGCGGTGCTGCGCTCGGCGGCGGCGTTCGGCGCGCACGGGGTGCTGCTGCCGCTGCGCCGCTCGGTCGGCGTGACGCCGGTGGCCTGGCGGACCTCGGCCGGCGCCGCCGCCCGCATCCCCGTCGGGCGCGCGACCAACCTCAGCCGCACCCTGTCGGCGTGGCTCGACGAGAGCCTCGTGACGATCGGGCTCGACGGCGAGGCGAGCGCCGACCTCGACCACCTCGACGACGTCGCCCCCGACGCCGCGCGGGGGCCGCTCGTGCTCGTCGTCGGCTCCGAGGGCAAGGGCCTCTCCCGCCTCGTGCGCGAGACCTGCACCGGCGTCGTGTCGATCCCGATGGCGGGCGACGTGGAGTCGCTCAACGCCTCGGTGGCGGCGGGCGTCGCGCTCGCGGAGGTCGCGCGGCGCCGGCGCGCTGCGGGGGCCTGACGCAGCGAACGGGCGGTTCGCTGCCTCTACGCGCGCGAAGTCCCCGTTCGTGTGGGGCGGCGGCGCGACGCGCGGAGATCAGGAGCGCGCGCTCCACCCGGCTGGCGCCTCCGCGAAGATCAAGGGCACCTCATCGACGCCGAGGGCCGCGCCGACGTCGACCACGTGCTCCTGATCTCCGCCAGCCCGACGGGCCGGCGCCTCCGCGAAGATCAAGGGCACCTCATCGACGCCGAGGGCCGCGCCGACGTCGACCACGTGCTCCTGATCTCCGCCAGCCCGACGGGCCGGCGCCTCCGCGAAGATCAAGGGCACCTCATCGACGCCGAGGGCCGCGCCGACGTCGACCACGTGCTCCTGATCTCCGCCAGCCCGACGGGCCGGCGCCTCCGCGAAGATCAAGGGCACGTCATCGACCCCGAGGGCCGCGCCGACGTCGACCACGTGCTCCTGATCTCCACGAGCCGCACCCGGCGTTCCGGCGAGGGGTCGCCCTCGCCCCTCTATCCGAGCGAAGGGGCCCTTCGCTCGGATAGATCGGAGACCTCGGCGCCCACGCACGCGCCGGCGTGCTCGTTCGGCACGGCGAGGTCCGTCTCGTCCTCGCGACCCCGCAGGACGCGTGACTCGATCACGCACCAGCGCCGCGCCTCGCCGCCCGCGCGCTCGAGCGCCGCGCCCGAGGCCAGGACGCAGCCGTCGATCTCCTTGGCGGCCTCGGTGAGCCGGGCGGCCTCGTTCACGGGGTCGCCGATCACCGTGTACTCGTAGCGGCGGGTGTCGCCGATGTTGCCCGCGACCGCCTCGCCCGCCGAGACCCCGATGCCCGCGGAGATGTCGTCGAGCTCCCCGGCGATGCGGCGGGACAGCTCGCGCCCGGCGCGCAGGGCGCAGGCGGCGGCGTCGGGCAGCTCGGTCGGCGCCCCGAAGACGGCGAGCGCCGCGTCGCCCTCGAACTTGTTGATCCAGCCCTCGTTCTGCTCGACGACGTCGATGACCACCGCGAAGAACGCGTTGAGCGCCTCGACGACCTCGTGCGGCGGGCGGGTCGCGGCGAGGCGGGTGGAGCCGACGAGGTCGACGAACAGCACGGCGACCTCGCGGACCTCGCCACCGAGCTCGACGTCGTTCTCGAGCGCGGTGCGGGCGACGTCCTCGCCGACGTGGCGGCCGAACAGGTCGCGGACCCGCTCGCGCTCGCGCAGCCCCGCGACCATCGTGTTGAAGCCGGCCTGCAGCACGCCCAGCTCGGTGGTGTCGAAGACGGGGACCTCGGCGTCGTAGTCGCCGTCCTCGACGCGGCGCTGGGCCCGGCGGACGGCGAGCACCGGGGCCGCCGTGGAGTTCGCGGTGAGCACGGTGACCAGGAGCCCGACGACCAGCGCGACGCCGCCGAGCACGAGCACGACGATGGCGAGGCGCTCGGTGGTGTAGCCGCCGAACACCAGCGCGGCCGCGGCGGCGAGCAGCACCCCGACGAGGGGCACCGCCGTGCCCAGCGCCCAGGATCCGACCGCGCGCAGCACGACGCCGGGCAGCAGGCGCCCCTGCGGGGGGCGGTCGTTGAGCACGCGTGCGACCTCGCGGCGCAGCACCCGCTCGACGAGGCGGTAGGTCACGGCGACCGTCGCGACCCCGCCGAGCGCGACCGTCACGCCGACCGACGCCCCGAGCCGTGGGCTCGAGAACACGTTGATCAGCACGAACAGGACCAGGGCCGCGATCCAGAGGACGGCCTGCACCGTCGCGAGCCGCAGCGGCCCGCGCAGCACCACGCGCCGGACACGCCGGCGGTGGCGCCGCACGGTGGCCTCGTCGGCGCCGGGCCCGGGCGCGCGCGGGACGCGCATCCGGAAGTGGCCCCAGATCGAGCCGACGAGGATCGCGCCGAGCAGGTAGGCGCCGAACGCGATGAGGTTGCGCACGAGGGCGGCGGGGTCGAACGCCACGAGCTCGCCGAGCGGGAGCACCCACGCCGCCACGACCAGCACGACCCCGGCACCGACGATGTTCGGGGTGACGACGACGAGGCCGAGCGCGACGCGCGTGACCAGTCGCAGGCCGTGGTCCTCCGCGCTCGCCCCGCGGGTGGCTCCGGGCATGGGGCGGACTCTAGCGCCGGGCGCCCCCCCCGCTCACCGCAGCTCACCGGGCGGCAACCGCCGTTCGGGCGACACGCCGCCGGGTGCGCAGCGCGCCGAGCCCGCGGCAGACCACGTAGATCACGAAGGCGATCGTGGCGACGAACGGGCTGATCGGCAGACCGGCGTCGAGCGAGGCCACGATCCCGCCGATCACCGCGACCTCGGCGAACACCACCGCGAGCACCGAGGCCAGCGTCGGGGACGCCGTCACCTGGGCGGCGGCCGCGGCCGGGGTGATGAGCAGGCAGAGCACCAGCAGGGCGCCGACGATCTGGACGCCGAGCGCGACGGTGACGCCCAGCAGCACCGCGAACAGGATCGAGAGCAGGCGCACCGGCACGCCGCGCGCGGCCGCCATGTCGGGGTCGAGGCTGGCGAACAGCAGCGGGCGCCGCACGACGGCGAGGACCAGGAGCACGACCACGCCCACACCCGTCAGCGTCAGCACGTCGCCGACGTCCACCCCGACGATCTGGCCCACCAGCAGGCCGAACTTGTTCGCCGACCGCCCGGTGTAGAGCGCCTGGAACAGCACGCCGAGCCCGAGGCCGAACGACAGGAGCACGCCGATCACCGAGTCGCGCTCGCGCTGGGCCCGTCCGAGCGCGCCGAACAGCAGCGCGACGAGCACCGCCCCGGCGAGCGCGCCCCAGCCGATCGCGTCGGTGCCGAAGACGAGCAGCGCGCCCGCCCCGCCCGCGAACGCGAGCTCGGCGGTGCCGTGCACCGAGAACGCCATGCCGCGCCCGACGACGATCGGGCCGAGCAGGCCGGCGAGCACCGCCAGCACCACGCCCGCGATCAGCGCGTTGCGCACGAAGTCGAGCGAGAGCAGGTCGAGCGTCGTCACCGCGGACCGCCCCCGGTGTGCACGAGACGGTCCTCCGCGCCGACGACGACGATGCGGTCGCGGACGCGCACGACGTCGACGTCGGTGCGGTAGAGCTCCGAGAGCGTCTCCGAGGTCATCACCTCGTCCGGCGTCCCGATCCGGAACTGTCCGTCGACGAGGTAGAGCACCCGGTCGGTGACGGGCAGGACCGGGTTGAGCTCGTGGGTCACGAACACCACCGCCGTGCCGTGATCGCGGCGGCGGCGCTCGAGCAGCTCGACGACGGTGCGCTGGCGCGCGAGGTCGAGCGAGTGCAGCGGCTCGTCGGCGAGCAGCAGGCCCGGATCGCCGACGAGCGCCTGCGCGATCCGCAGGCGCTGCTGCTCGCCACCCGAGAGCGCGCCGACGGGGGCGTCGGCGAGCTCCAGGGCGTCGACCTGCAGCAACGCCTCGTGGACGCGGCGCGTGCGCTCGGCCCGCCCGCGGAACGGCAGGCCGAACCGGTGCCCGTCGAGCCCCAGCCCGACGAGGTCGCGGCCCCGCAGCGGCGTCAGCGGGTCGACGCTGGTCTGCTGCGGGACGTACCCGACGTCGGCGCTGCCCCGCCGCGGCGGGCGCCCGGAGACCTCGCAGGTCCCCGCCGCGAGCGGGAGCAGCCCGAGCAGGACGGTCAGCAGCGTCGTCTTGCCCGAGCCGTTCGGGCCGAGCACGGTGACGAACTCGCCGGGCGCGACGTCGAGGTCGAGCCCCGTCCACAGCGTGCGCCCGCCGCGGCGGACCTCCGCTCCGGACAGGCGGATGGACGGGGTCACGATCGGTACCTCACGCAGGCGTTCCCAGGGCACGGGCGAGCTCGGCGCGGGTCGCGTCGAGCCAGGTCAGGTAGTCCTGCCCGGCGGGCAGTGTCTCGGTCACGTTCACCACCGGCACGCCCGCCCCCGTCGCGGCGTCGCGCAGCTGCGTGGTGATCGGGGTCTCGGTCTGCGGGTTGAACACCAGCGCGTCGACGCCGCGGCTCGCGACCAGCTGGTTCGTCTCGGCGAGGGTGGCGGCCGGCGGGTCGGTCTCGTTCTCGATGGCCTCGCTGAACTGCGGCGGGGTGGCGTCGGCGACGCCCGCGGTGGTCAGCAGGTACTGCGCGATCGGCTCGGTGGCCAGCACGCGCGCGCCCGGGCGGGTCTGGCCGATGGTCGCGAGGCGGGCGGCCTGGTCGTCGACGCGGGCGGAGAAGGCGGTCGCGCGCTCGCGCAGCGCCGCGGCCTGGGCCGGCTCCACGGCGGCGAGGCGCTCGGCGACCTGGTTCACGACGCCCTTGACCGCGGTCGGGTCGAACCACACGTGCTCGTTCTCCTGGGCCTGGTCGCCGCGCAGCGCGAAGGCCTCGATCGAGCGCTCGCGCAGGGCCGGGTCGCCGTCGATGACCTGCTCGACCCAGTCGTCGTAGTGCCCACCGTTGAACACGACGAGGTCGGCGTTCGTCAGCGCCGCCGCGTCGGCCGGCGTGCTCTCGTACGAGTGCGGGTCGGCGGCGGGGTCCTGGATGATCGAGCGCACCTCGACGCCGGGCCCGGCGACCGCGCTCGCGACCGATCCCCAGACGTTCGTGGTGGCCACGACCGTCAGCGTGCGCCCCGGGGCGGGTGCGGGCGACTCCGGGGCCGGCGCCGGAGCCGGAGCGGGCGCCGGGGCGGCGGTCTGCCCGCCACCCCCGCAGGCGGCGAGCACCAGCAGCGTGCCGAGCAGGGCGGCCGCCAGGGACGCGAGGCGGGCGCGGGGACGAACGGGCACGGTGCAGCTCCTCGTGGCGGTGGGTTCCCGACGACCGCAAACGATAACGGTTATCGATTGCGAGTGGGAGCCGTGGTTCGTCCGACCAGGTCACACCCGGCGCACGAGGACCACCATCGGTCGCCCGGAGTGGCCCTAGATCGAAACAGTCGATACGTTCGGGCAGTGGGTGAGGCACTCGAGGGGCGCCGGTCGCGGCGTACCGCCACGCTGGCCTCGCTGGCGGCGGAACTGGGCGTGTCCCGGACGACGGTGTCGAACGCCTACAACCGCCCCGACCAGCTGTCGCCGGCGCTGCGGCGCCGCGTGCTGGACACTGCCCGGCGCCTCGGCTACCCCGGCCCGGACCCGGTCGCGCGCTCGCTGCGCACCCGCAAGGCCGGAGCCGTCGGCCTGCTGCTCACCGAGGCCCTCTCCTACGCGTTCCGCGACCCGGTGGCCGTCCAGTTCCTCGAGGGACTGGCCCTGGCCTGCGAGGACAACGGATCGGGCCTGCTGCTCGTCCCGGTGAGCCCGGAGGCCGACGACCCCGGCGCCGTCGCGCGGGCGGGCGTCGACGGCTTCGTCGTGTACTCGATGCCCGACGACGACGACAACTTCGCCGCCGTGCTCGAGCGCCCCGTGCCCGTCGTCGTCTGCGACCAGCCGACGGCGGTCCCCGACGTCGACCGCGTCGGCATCGACGACCACGCCGCGATGGTCGACATGGCCCGCCACCTCGCCGGGCTGGGCCACCGGGAGGTGGGCGTGCTCTGCATGCGCCTGTCGACCGAGCGCAACGACGGCTTCGCGAGCGTCGACCGCCAGCAGCGCGCCCGCTACGAGGTCCAGCGCCGGCGCCTCGCCGGGCTGCGCGAGGGCTTCGCCGAGGCGGGCGTCGACTGGTCGAGGGTGCCGGTGGTCGAGCGCTACGACCACAGCGAGTCGGCGGGCGCCTCGGCCGCCGAGCAGCTGCTCGCCCAGCACGACGTCACCGCCCTGGTGTGCACCTCGGACATCCTCGCGCTGGGCGCGTTGCGCCACGCCCGCGAGGCCGGCCGCAAGGTGCCCGACGAGCTGACCGTCACCGGGTTCGACGGCGTCCCGGCCGCCGAGCGCGCGGAGCTGACGACGATCCGCCAGCCCACCCTCGACAAGGGCCGCGCCGCCGGCGAGCTCCTGCTCGACCGGGGCGACCGCCAGCGCTCGCGGACCCTCCTGCTGCCCACCGAGCTCCTCGCCCGCGCGACCTCCGGGCCGGCCCGCGAGGGCTAGGTGACGCCCAGGGCCGCGAGGAACCCCTCGGCCCAGCGCTCGACGTCGTTCTCGAGGACGTGGGCGTGCATGTGCTCCATGCGCCGCCGGGCGTCCGCGGGGTCCTGGGTGGCCGCGGTGACGATGGCGTCGCCGACGGCGTCGAGGTCGTGCGGGTTGACCAGGAAGGCGCCCTCGCCCAGCTCGTCGGCGGCGCCGGTGAACTCCGAGAGCACCAGCGCGCCGGCGCCGTCGGGGCGGCTGGCGACGTACTCCTTGGCGACGAGGTTCATGCCGTCGCGGTAGGGCGTCACGAGCATGACGTCGGCGGCCCGGAAGAAGGCGACGAGCTCCTCGCGCGGGGTCGACTGGTGCACGTAGTGCACGACGGGGTGACCGACCGAGCCGTACTCGCCGTTGACCCGCCCGACGGTGAGCTCGATGGCGTCGCGGGTCTCGGCGTAGTGCTCGACGCGCTCGCGGCTGGGCGTCGCGACCTGGATCAGCACGGTCTCGGCCGGGTCGAGACGGCGGTCGTCGAGGACCTCGGCGTACGCCTGCAGGCGCACGTCGATGCCCTTGGTGTAGTCGAGGCGGTCGACGCCGAGCAGCACCGTGCGCGGGTCGCCGAGCTCGTGGCGCAGGGCCTGCGCGCGCTCGACGGTGTCGTCCTGCCGGGCGATCGCCTCCAGGTCCGCGGCGTCGACGGAGATGGGGTGCGCGCCGATCGTGATCGTGCGCCCGTCCGGGGCGGTGACGTGGCCCGGGTCGCCGCCGACGGTGATGGGGACGTCGTCGGCGCTCGCCTCGGTGAGCCGGGCGGCGACGCGGCGGAAGTTCTCGGCGCCCCCGGCCGTCTGGAACCCGACGACGTCCGCCCCGAGCAGCCCGTCCACCACCGGCCGGCGCCACGGGAGCTGGGCGAACAGCTCGGCGGGCGGGAAGGGGATGTGCAGGAAGAAGCCGATCCGCAGGTCCGGACGGCGCTCGCGCAGCAGGCGCGGGACGAGCTGGAGCTGGTAGTCCTGCACCCACACCGTCGCGCCGTCGGCCGCCGCGTCGGCCGCGGCGTCGGCGAAGCGCTCGTTGACGCGCCGGTAGATCTCCCACCAGGAGCGCTCGAAGTGCGGCCGGGCGACGACGTCGTGGTAGAGCGGCCAGAGCGTCGCGTTGGCGAAGCCCTCGTAGTAGGCGGCGACCTCGTCGGCGCTGATCGGCACCGGGCGGATCGTCAGCCCGTCCTCGACGAACGGGTCGGGGTCGGCGTCGGGCCGGCCCGGCCAGCCGACCCACGCGCCGCCGCGGGCGCGCAGGGTCGGCTCCAGCGCGGTGACCAGCCCACCCGGGCTGCGGTGCCACTCCCCGTCGGCGTCGAGGTCGAAGGGCAACCGGTTGGCCACCACGAGCAGGTCAGAAGACCCGGGGGCGTCCTCGGCGTGCGTCACGTTCTCTGTCCTCCGCGGTGACTCCGGGCAGCAGGCGGCGGGCGAGCCGCTGCAGGGGCCAGCCGATCTGCTCCCCGACCGAGACCCCGGCCGCGAGCGCGAGGCCGAAGGTCAGGGCCAGCAGGATCGTCACCGCCCCCACCGCGACGCTGCCGTACGCGAGCTGGGAGAACCCGCGGTACATCGTCAGGCCGGGCAGGAGCGGCGTGATCCCGGCGATCACCAGCACCAGCGGGGGTGTACCCAACATGCGGGGCAGGACCATCGCGACCAGCCCCAGCGTGGCGGCCGCGAGGGCCGCGGCGACGACCTCGCCCGCGCCGAGGATCCCCAGGAGCCCGTAACCGGCCCACGCCACGGCCCCGGCGAGCGCCGCGAACGGCAGCGACCGCCACGGCGCGTACGCCGACAGGGCGAACAGCATGCCGGCGGCCGCGGCGGCGAGCAGCGAGATCGGGTGCAGCGACGGCGCCGGGCTCGGCGGCACCACAGCCGCGTAGGCGCCCGCGTCGGTGCCCAGGACCGCACCGACGAGCTTGATGCTGACGACGACGCCGACCAGCAGCCCCGCCGACGCGAGCACCACCTCGACGGCGCGCCCGGCGGCCGTGAGGGGGAAGCCGGAGATGGCGTCCTGCACGAGGCCGACCAGCGACAGGCCCGAGAGCAGCACGACGATGCCGGCCGCGATGACGAAGGCGGGGGAGTCCTCGAGCGTCCCGGACCAGGCCAGGGAGGTCGCGGAGAGCGTCACGATGGCCGCGCCGACCATCTGCTGGAAGAACATCGGCACGCGGCGCCGCCCGAGCCAGCGGGCCACGCCCCAGATGACGCCGGTGGCCACCGTCGCCAGCGCGGCGACGAACAGCCCGCCGCCGAGGAGGAACGCGACCGCCCCGGCGAACAGCGACCGCGCGATGGCGGCGACGAAGCGCGGGTAGGGGTGCGGCGCCCGCACCGCGTTGCCGAGGCGGGTGATGGCCTCCTCGACGCGCATCGGCTCGTCGCGGTCGACGATGGCGGTGATGATGTCGTCGACCTCGGTGAGCCGGGTGTAGTCCTGGGTCCGGTAGCGGACGTTGCGCATGGTGGTCACCGGGCCGGCCTCGTTGCCGCGGTGACAGCACATGGTGATCGTCGAGAACGCGATGTCGACGTCGCAGGCCGGCAGGCCGTACGCGCCGGCGATCGCCAGCATCGTGTCGTGCGCGACCGCCGCGCCGGCGCCCGAGGCGATCTGGACCTCGCCGATGCGCAGCGCGAGGTCGAGCACCCGGAGCACCAGCGTGTCGTCGGCGACCTCCGGGCCGGTGATCGCCGGCAGGAGGTTGTCGCGCACGGTCGGCGCGTCCACGGCGGCACGACGGATGTCGTCCACGGGGAACTGTCGACGGAGCGAGCCGCGGGCTCGCTGGGCCACCCCCACGGGCGGACCTTCCTCTCCCTGCTCATCGGGATGCGCGAAGCGCGATCGGGGCATCCCGGGAAACTTCATCACGGACCACCTGCCCAGACGCGCGGGAGTCGATCGTGGTTGCCGGCCGGGGAGCGTGCGCCACGTCCCACCCGACGGGCTGGTGGCGGCCCCCGCCCGACCACCGTGCCGACCGGCCGAGGCTACGTGCCCGCACCTGTGGGCGGGGTCTCGGCCGCTCGCGGACCCTCGTACCATGGGCACCCGTGCCGGCGTAGCTCAATCGGCAGAGCACTCGCCTTGTAAGCGAGGGGTTGACGGTTCGAGTCCGTCCGTCGGCTCCAAGTCAGACCGTGTGTCCGGGGCCGACCATGATCGCGATGTAGCAACGCGTGTAGCAACAGCCATCACAGCTCCTTCCACTCGATGGCGTCGAGGGCCTGGCGCATGGCGTCGAGGTTGGTGTGGGCGTAGATCGCCATGGTCACGTCGATGTGCGCGTGGCGGGCGATCGCCTGGACGACGTGCGGCGGGGTGCCGAGGTCGAGCAGCAGGCTCACGACGGTGTGCCGCAGGTCGTGGAGGCGGACGTCGGGCATGTCGGCCAGCTCTCGAACACGCTCGAAGTCGCGGCCGAGGTTGCGGGGCTCGGTGGGTGTGCCGACGGTCGAGGCGAACACGAGGCCACGGTCCTGCCAGGCGTCGCCGGCTGTCCTTCGCTCCTCGTCCTGCCGGGTGCGGTGCTCCTCCAGGACGCGACGGGTGACCTTCGGGAGCGGGATCGTCGCCTCGGAGGCCTCGGTCTTGGCCTCGGCGACGTAGAGCCGGCCGTCGGCCCGCTGGACGGTTTGGGCGATGGTCACCGTGGCGCGCTCGAAGTCGACGTCCTGCCAGCGCAACCCGAGCAGCTCGCCGTGGCGCAGCCCGAGCGTCGCGGCGACGACGTAGAGCGCGTAGTGGCGCCGGCCCTTGGCCGCCTGGAGGAGCTTGTGCGCCTGGGCCACCGTGAGGCCCTTCCCGACCTTGTAGCGGGGCACGGAAACCCGGACGAGCTTGGCGACGTTGCGCGTGACCAGCTCCTCGCGCTCGGCCGCCGCGAGCCCGTTCCGGAGCACGGCGTGGACGTACTGGACCTGTCGCTGCGAGGGCCGGTGCCCGCAGCAGCGTCCGACCGAGCAGCAGCGGTCCTCCTCGGGCCGGCGCAGGTCCCAGCCGTGCATGCAGCACAGGCACCGCTCGCGGACGCCGGCCATGAAGGCGCGGACGTGGGCGGCCGTCAGCCGGGGGAGCGCTCTGCGGCCCAGTCCGGGGACGATGTAGAGCCGGACGGCGTTCTCGTAGCCGACGTAGGTGGTCGGCCGGCGCTCCTCGCGGACGGTGACCAGCCAGCGCTCGAACCACTGCGCGACGCTGTAGGAGCGGTCCGGGACCGGGATGCCGTGGGCCGAGTTGACCTTGCGCTCGTCGAGCTTGGCCCGGACCTCGTCGAAACTCGACCCGTACACCGGCCGCCGCTTGATCTGCCCGGACGAGGTGTAGACGTAGGCGCTCCCGACCCACTTGCCGTCGCTGGAGCGCTGGTAGATCGACCCTTCCCCGTTGGCTCGCCGGGGCCGCTTCTCGCCGGCCATCAGTCGGGCTCCATGTCGAGCAGGCGGGCGACGTACTCCTCCAGGGCGCCGCGCGGGATGCGGCGAGACCCGCCGATCTTCACCGAGCGGAGGTCGTGGTTGCGGAGGAGGTCGTAGACCTTGCACCGGCTGATCTTGAGTAGCTCCGCCGCTTCCTCGGCGGTGTAGAGCAGCGCGTCCATCGATCAGTCCTCCGAGAGCCGGTGGCCGAGGTGGCCGAGGTGGTTGTGGGCGTGGGTGAGGTGGCCGGCGGCGTCGCCGAGCGCGGTGCGGGCGTCGTCGACCTCGGCTCCGGCGAGCTGGAGCAGCCAGGCGACATCCGCGCCGCGGTCGTCGTAGTGCTCGGCGGGGTCGGCGCGACGCAGCGAGCGCGACAGGAAGTCGAGGACCTGGGGGAGGCGCTGGGCCAGCTCGACGAGGTTGCCGACGACGACGGCGGACTGGGGTCCGTCGAGGACTCCGCGCATGCTGGCGTGGTTGGCACTACGCACCGCCTCGGCGGCGCGCTCGATGTCGCGGGCGACGAGGTTGGTCATCGCTGGACCTCCTGCGGCGGGACGTCGGCGGCGCGGTCGGTGGCGGCGCCGAGCTGGTGGGCGAACTCGCCGGCACTGCTTGACACCGCGGGCCCGAGGGTCGGGAAGGCGGCGAAGAGCAGGACGAGGGTCACGACGCCGGAGACGAGCGCGGGGGCAGCCTTATGGCTCTTGATGAGCAGGGCGGTGACGAGGCCGGCGATGATGACGATCGCGAGGAGGTTCATCGGTGGGCCCGCCGTCCGTGCGCGGCGATGCGGTCGCAGTACTCGCCGTAGTCGCCGAGGTAGGGCACGCGGATGCGCTGGCAGTCCCGGCCGAGCCCGGAGAGGTAGGCGACGCCGGGGGCGGCGTTGGCGTGCTCCTGCCCGAGCGGGCGAGCGTCGACGCCGTGCAGCATCTCCAGCGAGTCCGCCGGGACCCGGAACGAGATGCGCAGGGCGAACTGATCGCGGGCGTAGCCGCCGCCGACAGCGGTGGCCTCGAACCGTTGGGCCAGCATCAGCACCCGGAACGCGGCCTTGCGGCCCTCCGAGAGCAGGCGAAGCACGGCGGTGCGGATGCGATCGCCGACCGGGACGCCCTCGCCGCGCTTGGGCCTGGGGAGCCCGTCGGCGGCGCGCAGCAGGCCGGGGAACTCCTCCAGCACCACGAACTTGGTCGGCGTGACCGCGTCAGGGGCGATCTTGTCCTGTCGCGGCGGGATCGTCGCCAGCCGGCGGTCCATCTCGGCGACCAGGTCCTCCAGCAGTGCCGCGTGCGCGGCGATGTCCTGGGTGCCGGTGACCTGGTGGGGCCTATGGACGGTGCCGTCCCACGGGCGGCCGAGCAACAGCCCGGTGATGTCCGAGCCGGTGATCAGGACATCGGGGGCGGCGGCGAGCTGGGTGAGGATGCCCTCGGCGAGCTGGGTCTTGCCCGAGCCGTTCTGCCCCTGCACCCCAAGGTGGCCGGGTTCGGTGAGGGCGTGGCCGAGGGTCAGCCCGTCCTCGGTCCGACCGATGATCACCGGTTCAATGCCGGAGGCCACGCTCAGCGAAGGCAGGGTGAACCCGTCGCGCAGCGGGTCGTGGTCGAGCAGGTGGATACGGACCCAGCGACCCGCGACCGGCTCGACGCGCAGGCCGTGGGCGCCGAGGGTGTGCGCGAGCCGGGCGCCGTTCTCGCCCTTGGTGAAGTCCGCCGGCTCCTGGCCGGCCATCAGCTCGACGGTGAACGACGTCGGTGGGCCGAGGCGGACCTCCCCGACCCGCGGGGTGCGGATCGTGACGCCCGCGGCGACGTGGACGTACTGGCAGAGGGCGATGCCGGTGCAGGCCTCCCGGAACACCGCCTTGAGCGAGGCGGCGAACGCCAGCACGGACGCTTCGTACTCGCGGCGGGCGCACTCGGCGCGGAGCCGGGCGAACAGCCCGGACCCGTGGGCGCCGGGCCCGCGGGTGCGCCCGGAGCGGTGCTCGAGGCGGCGCGTGTGCTCCAGGGCGGTCATCGGAGGGTCCTCTCCGTGCAGGTGGCGCAGAGCTGGCCGTCGACAGCGGGCATGGGGAACAGCAGCGCGCACCCCGAGCACATGGGTTCGGCGTCGGCGACCGGGTCCGGGACGCCAGCGAGGCGGGCGCGGCGGATGGCGCGGCGGTCGGTGGGCGTGGTGGCGGCCCACAGGCCGTAGTCCTGGCCGGTGTCCAGCGCCCAGCGCAGGCACTCGGTGGCGACCGGGCAGCCGCCGCAGATCGGGGCGACGGCGATCCGGTGGCGGGCGACGATGGTGCTGGTGTCGTCCTCGGAAGGTGGGAAGAACAGCTCGGGATCGGTGTCGCGGCAGGCCGCGTCGGTCTGCCAGGTCATGACGCAGCCGCCTCGGAATGGGGCGCCTGCTTGGTGCTGCGGGCGCCGCTACCGGTCGCGGACAGCGGCCGGACCTCCTGGGCGCGGTACCAGACCTGAGCGCCGATGGCCTGGCCCTCGCGGTTCTTCTTGTCCATGACGCCGATCTCGAAGCCCACGAGCTGCACCGGGGTGGCCGGGGCGAGGTCCTCGCCCGGGTCTCGCTCGGCGGCGATGCCGACGGTGACGATCTCGTTGGTCGGGCGCCCGAACTGCCGGAAGCACGCCGCGAACTGCAGCTGCCACTTGGGCAGCCCGTCCTTGGTCGTCTCCTGGCGGTAGTTGTCGCCGAACGCCGTTTTGGGCCCGGACGACAGGAACATCAGCCACTCGAAGGTGGCCGCCTGGTCGATGACGTAGTTCTGGATCACTACTTCTCCTCGCTCGAACTCCTCTAGACGTCCTGAGACTAGCAGTAGTCAGATAGACGTCTAGAGGAGCTGTGCGAGCTGTTACCGAGCCGTTGTCTGCCCTGGTCAGCGCGCTGGAACCTCGTACTCCAGCACGTAAGCAGGGGCGGCCTTGAGGGTGTCGCAGACCTCCAGCGGGCGACCGGTCGTGTCGTACGCGGTGCGCACCAGCACCACGACGGGCACGCCATCGGTGAGCTGGAGCCGGCGGCGCTCCTCGGCGCTGGGCATCCGAGCCGAGACTTCCTCGGTGAAGTGGTCCAGCTCGAAGCCCATGTCCTCCAGGCGCGCGTAGATGCCGCCCGGGCCGGTGTCGGCCTCGACGATGCGCGAGCCGGCGGCCACGGAGGCAGGCAGGTACGAGACTGCGGTCTCGACCGGCTGCCCGTCGGCGAGGTAGCGCCGCGACCGGCTCACGACCTCCTCGTCCTCGGCCAGGCGAAGCCGGTCGCGAATCTCCGGCGTCGCCGGTCCGGTCGCGATCTCCAGCTGGTCGACGTTCGGCGTGAACCCCGTCTTCTGCGCCTCCACACTGAACGCCGCGAGGCCAGCCTCACGGTGGCGGCGGGCGAAGCGCTCCGAGGCGAGCCGGCGCACCTGGACCGGCGGGCGCACGAACGTCCCACGCCCGTGCTCGGCGACCACGCGGCCCTCGTTGCGCAGCTCCTGGACGGCCTGGCGGACCGTCATGCGGGCCACGCCGTAGTTGCCGATGAGCTCGGCCTCGCTGGGCAGCTTGTCACCGGCCACCAGGTCGCCGCGGTCGATCGCGGCACGGAGGTGGTCGGCGATCTGCCGGTACGGCGGCCGGTCGTCCGCGCGGTCGATGGCCCCGAGCTGCACGACTCCTCCAGACGACTGGACCTCTACGATCGGTGCCGAACGCTACCGAACAGTCATGGACGTCAGGAGGCGAGAGTGGCAGACACGCCCAAGCACTCGGTCAGCGTCGCTGGCATCGTCGTCGACGACCAGGACCGCGTCCTCGTTATCCAGCGCCGCGACAACAATCGCTGGGAGCCGCCAGGCGGCGTCCTCGAACTAGATGAGACCCCGGACGAGGGCGCCCGGCGAGAGGTCTTGGAAGAAACCGGTGTTCGTGTGGTCGTCGAGCGCCTGACAGGCGTCTACAAGAACATGTCCAAAGGCATTGTCGCCCTCGTGTTTCTCTGTCGACCAGAGATCGGCATCCCAGTGACTACCGACGAGAGCCGAGACGCGCGTTGGATCACACTGAACGAGGTGGACCTGAGTATGTCTCCCGCGTTCTCTGTTCGAGTAAGGGACGCGTTTAGCGACGAGGTCTCTGTTCGGTCGCACGATGGACATGACCTGCTTGGTGCACTCTACGGCTAATTGGAAGCGCTGGACTTCGGCTGTAGATTTAGAGAGACCGCTGAGCAGCCGCACCTAAGGGAGTCAGGCGACGTCTTTGAGCCGCTCACGTACAACCATGAGCCGCACCCTGCATTACTGCATTCGAACTGGCCCAGAAACTTCTTGTAGGCTGCGACCACAGGCGCGAAGTCGGCGGCCGACAGGTCGGCCCAAGAGGTGTAGTGGACCGCAGGATTTACCACCCAGCCTTCCGGACCCAGCTCCGATTCTATCTCTTTTCGCTTTGAATCCATCTGCTCGATCGCCGCTACCCGATCAGTCTGCCCCCAGGATTCTGCCGATTTCTTGGCCTTCTTGAGTAGCTCGCGAAAGCGCTCCCTCACGCCGGATGCGAGGTCGCCAAAATCGTACTTCCCCGTCGGATTGTAAACTACCTTTGCGCCAAGTCCTTCTGCTACATCCGACAGCGTCGATTCCAGATTCCTGCGCAATCTCGCCGCCGCGTCGGGGACTGCGTCTTTGGCCAGGTCGTCGTCAACTAGCTTCCAGAAGTCGGCGGCGTGCTCGACAATTGGTCCACCGTCCACGGACCATCCGAAGAACCGCGCTTGACTCGTCCTCTGCATGACCCCGGCGGCCATCATCTGACGCGCCCAGACTGTGTCGTGAGTGGTCACGATGAACTGCACATTGGGAAACTGCTCTTTAAGTAGTGTGCAGAATTGACGCCGGTGTTCGGAATCGACCGACATGACAACATCATCTAGGACGGCGAGTCGAAACTCCGGCCCAAGTAGGTGTCGCATTAGAGCGAGGTACAAGCAAACACCCATGCCGTCCTGATGGCCCTCGCTATGGTATGCAGTCGGCGGAAACATTCCAAGCCCGTAAAAGTCTACGGCCATATTCAGCTTTCCGCCGGACGGTGTGAGCTCGGCCTTGAAGGCCGCTTCGTCGTCGCTGTTTAGCTTTTGGTAGAAGCTACTCAAGTCTGCCTCTACTGAATCGTACAAACTCTTCAGGCCATCCTCGACCGCGCTGACGTAAGAGTCGTACAAGGCCTTGGCGGCCGCAGACGCTTTCTCGGCAAGTTTGTGATTAGCGGCCTCCTGTCGCGATGCTCGGAGGCGATCCTGCGCCACTATGAGGAACTTCTGCGCTGTAACCTGCGCGCTTTGGTCCGGTCGCGACCGAACAGCTTCGGCAAAGAGCTCGATTGCGTTGCCCTGGCTGACGTCTGCCAACACGCTCGCTTCCGCGTTTTCTCGGATTTTGTCAAGCGAGGTCAAAGCATTGGACGTCGTTCTCAGGGCTTGTTCCCAGGCAGCTAGCTGAGCCCCGAGGTCGGCGTCTCCCAGGTGAACCGCGTGTCGCTGTACGCTAGCAACCTCGCCGGCAAGGCCGTTGAGCCGACTTTGAAGCTTCCGTGCGTGGGTCAGGATTGACGTTCGCACTTCCTTCGCATGCGCAGCACGACTTAGCTTGTGTTCTATGTGGGCCCGCAAGCTTTCCGCATCATTCCACTGGTGGTCGCAGAGAGGGCAAGAGGCGTCGACAACTAGCGCGAGCCCGGACGTCCAAAAGTCCTGGTGCTTGATTGCGTCCAAGAGCTCGGGGTCGGAGTCAATGGTGTGCAAGAGCTCTACGATCTCGCTCTGGCCTTCCACGCCGTTCTCGCGAAGAGTGGCGATTGAGGTGGTTAGTGCCTCGATGTCTCTGAGGCTTCCGCCTTTATCGAAGCTCGATGTCGCGGATTGATCAACGCCTTGGCTCACGTCAGTTGACGCGTCGAAAGTGGTGAACTCGTCGAGAATGAGCGTCCTTCGGCGAAGATTCACGGACTCGAGAATCTCGTCGCCAGTCAGTTGGGCCACGTCCAGTTGTCTTTTTAGCGCGTTCCGTGCAGTGTCGCGCGAGTCGGCCGCGCTCTTTGTCGCGTTATCTATCCGTGTAAGAGCTGTGCGATACGTAGAGCGCTGGTTCTCAAGCCGCTCGAGTTTAAGGAGTGCTTGGACTTCTTTTGCTCTCTGTCCAGCCTCCGACGCGACGTACTTAATGATCTCGCGCCGCGATAGAGTGATCTCCGGGTGCGAGGCTGCTTGTTCGATCGCGTTACGTACTTCAGGTATTTCGGGCTCTAAGTGGAAGGTTAGGGGCGAGCGAACGCTACGACGTAGCGTTGCAGTCTTTCCGCTACCTGTCGATGTTACTTCCAACTCAACTTCTGCTGCTGCCGGGTCGTTACGCTTGTGAACATGCGGGCCGTGCTTTGTGAGCGATACTCCGGCTGAGCCCTTTCCTCTCAATCGAGTCACGTCACCGGTCAGTGCGAAATCGATCGCGTCCACCACTCCGCTCTTGCCGGACCCGTTGGGTCCCCAAACCACAAATGGTTTGCGGCCGAGTTCCAAGGTCAGATTTCTGATACCACGAAACTCTCGAATCGAAAGTTTGCCCAGCTGAATCAAAGCTGCTCCGGATTCACATGTTCATTGACGAGTGACACCAGCTCATCCGGCTTCAGGGCCGGCGCATTGGCTGTCATCCTTTCCCGTAGTGCCGAGACGAGGGTGTCTGGCAACCCCTCCGACGCTTCGAGTCTCTCAAAGAACGCGGAGTATATGTTTCCTTCAATCTGCGACATATGCGTTCCTCCCCTAACGACAACTTATCGACGCTCACCTCTGTTTCGGGGTTGTGACGCGCTCGTGTTTGCAGGAGTACCCGACCGCACTAGCAGGATGTAGCACTCCGGAGTCAGATCCAGCTATGTGAGTGGAGGCGAGTCTGGCGAGCGTTCTTGCGAACGTTGGTCCGCTATTGACAGCGATCCAGCCACGGTTGCCGTTGGTCAGGAGGCGGACACGGGTCCGACTCCGTCGGTGTCGGATGCGACCGGTGCTCTGGTCGATGCGCTGCACCCAGCGGGACTGGACGCGGCCTTGGGCGTGGGCCCAGCGGCGAGCGATCCGGCCAGCTTGGACGCCGTCCTCGGGCGAGACACGGACGGTGCGGACGGCGCGGTGGAGGGTCCAGACGCCCCAGAAGCGGCCGGGCCCGGTGCCTGGCTCGGACCACTCGGGCGGGACGTGGTGCTGGTACTCCTTCGAGGCCATAAGGCCGTGCTTGGTGAAGTAGGCCGCGACCCGGCGCGGGTCGGTGGCGCGCAGACCCTCGGCGTAGTCCAGGGCCGTCCCGGCGCGTTCGTGGCGGCGGCGCTGCTCGGGGTCGGGGTGGTCGACGACGTCGGCCCACGCCGCGGAGAGCCACACCGCAAAGGTCTCCCCGGTGGTCCGGGCGCGACCGTGCGGCGGGGTGCAGAGCATGTGGACGTGCGGGGCGCCCCGGCGTTGGAACTCCAGCTTCCACACGCACGCCCACTCCTCGCCCCAGGCGCGCACGTAGCGCTTGCGCAGAGCCTTGAGGTGCCGCTTCAGATCGGCGCCGGTCGGGACGACCGTCAGCCAGTCCCCGGGGTAGGTCAGCGTCACCATCGCCGGCAGCCGACCCGAGCCGTACAGGGGTGTGTAGTCCAGCTCGCAGAGCCGGCGCACCATGTTCGCCCGCGACTTCCGCGACCAGGACGTGATCGCCGTCCGCGGCGTCGGCGGGTCGGGCCACTCACCGGTGGCGATGTGCGCGGCCACCGCGGCGTCGACGTCCTTTACGTGCGCGGCCCTCGCGCGTTCCTCGGTGCGCTCTCGTCTCGCCCAGTCGTGGCAGGCGACCGCGAAGATGCCGGGTCCGACGGTCAGCTCCCACCGCGGCCCTTCCGCGAGCGTGCCGGACTCCTCGTGGATCGCGGGCAGCATCGCGGCGGCCGCGTCGACGAGCTCGGGGGAGGGGAACGCCGGGGTCCACAGCCCCGCGACCGAGTCCGGGACCGGCGTCTCGTCGAGGTCGTCAGGCTCTGTGTCGACGTGGTCGCTGGGCCCGCGGCCCGATATGGCACATAGAACAAGCCCAGGCCGGCCGCCTTCGGCGACCGGGGCGGCCGGGTCGGACGCGGCCGGCTTCCGCCGGCCGCTCCTGTCTTCGACCCGCGCCGGCGGGCCGGCCACGCCTCCCACGGCCGCCACGGACGACGAGAGCGAGCCACCGGGCGTGTACGTGCGCCATGGATCAGGCAGGGCGGGTAGCGACCGCCGCGACGTGCGAGCCGGCGACGGCGACGAGGACGCGCGGGACCGTGTGCTCGAGGTGGCGGAGGGGGACACGGCGAGGCCTCTCGGAGAGGCCGTCTCGCGGCGTGTGACCGGATGCGGACGCGCGGCATCACCGCAGGACCCGTCGGGGTCTGCGGGGGCGCGCGTCAGGAGGGCCGTCGCGCGGGCCCTGGCGGTCAGAGCGGCGAGACGGCGGCGGACGGGATCAGCGGGCAGGAGTTCGCGGGCCTTCGGCGACCAGGCACTCCGCCCTGGACCAGGGCACCGACCTCAGGAGAGGGAGCCCGAGTGGCGAGCGGGTCGGGAGTGCGGTGGTGGTCGGGACGAGGTCTCGCCCTCGGCGGCGCTTCCGGGGTCTGACAGCCCACTCGCCCCGCCGCAAGGGCCAGGATCAGCGAGCAGGCCGGCGGTGTGGACGCAGCGGCCCTTGCCCCGGCACGATCGACCTGTCCGAGACGACCCCGCGCCGCCGAGGGAGAGACCCCGAGGCCGTTCCGTGCGGCGGGCGCCGTGTAGCAGCCGTGTAGCAGCGGCAGGCGATCCGAGGCGGTCCAGCAGAACGGGACCAGCTCACGGGCGCGAGTCAGCCCGACGCCTCGTACTTCTCTAGACGAGTTGCCTGGCCCTTGTAAGCGAAAGGTCCGGGGTTCGATTCCCCGCGCCGGCTCCAGATCAACGGCCTTGCGCCCGTCGTGCATCCTTCGCTGACCGCCATCGGGGAGGAGCGCCGTGCGGATCGCCGAGATCCACCTCTACCAGGTCGACCTGCCGCTGAACGGCACGGTCTACCGGATGTCCGAGGGCGCCCACACCGCCCTGGACTCGACGCTCGTGCAGATCGTGTCCGACACCGGGCTCTCCGGATGGGGCGAGACGTGCCCCATCGGCCCGACCCACGCCGCGGCCCACGCCCTCGGTGCCCGCGCGGCCCTGACCCAGATGGCCCCGGGGCTGATCGGCCGGACCGTGACCGGGCCCGCGGCGGTCCGGCGCGCGCTGCACGGCCTGCTCCACGGTCACGACTACGCGAAGGCCGCGATCGACATCGCGGTGCACGACCTGCTCGGCAAGGCCCACGGCCTGCGGGTGTGCGACATGCTCGGCGGCGCGACGACCGATGAGGTCGACTCCTACTGGTCGCTGACGCTCGACGACCCCGACGAGACCGCCCGGATCGCGGCGCAGAGGATCGCGGAGGGCTATCCCCGGCTCCAGGTGAAGGTCGGCGGGCGGCCGGTCGAGGCCGACATCGAGGCGATCCGGAAGGTGTGGGAGGCGACCGGCTGCCCACGGCTCGTCGTCGACGCCAACCGGGCGCTGCTCACGCGCGACGTCCTGCGGATCGACCGGGAGTGCGCCGACATCCCGTTCGCGTTCGAGCAGCCCTGCGACACCGTGGAGGAGATCGCCGCGATCCGCGCCCAGCTGGACCACCCGGTCTACCTGGACGAGAGCACCGAGAACCTCGGCGAGGTGCTGCGGGCGATCTCGCTCGGGGTGTGCGACGGGTTCGGCCTCAAGGTCACCCGGCTGGGCGGCCTCGGGCCGATGGCCACGGTCCGCGACGTCTGCGAGGCGCGCTCGCTGCCCCACACCTGCGACGACGCCTGGGGCGGGGACGTCATCGCGGCGGCCTGCGTCCACATCGCCGCGACCGTGGATCCCCGCCTGCTCGAGGGCGTCTGGCTCGCCGAACCCTTCATGGACCTCCACTACGACCCGGCGCACCCGGTCCGGGTCGAGGGCGGCCGCATCCGGGTGCCCACCGGTCCCGGGCTCGGCGTGGTCCCCGACGGCGGCGCCCTCGGCGACCCCGTCGCGTCGTTCGCCTAGGTCGGCGTCCCGGGGGCCGGCCCTCAGTGCGCCCCGAGCAGATTGGTCCGGACGTCGACGAGGTGGGCGCGCATGTGGTCGCGGGCGGCGTCGGGGTCGCGCTCGACCAGGGCGGTGACGATCTCGCCGTGGCACTGCTCGTAGCCGCGGCGCCGCTCGGGGGTGGCGGAGCGGCGCTTGATGTTGCCCCAGACCGGGAGGTCGCGGGCGGCGTTCATGGTGTCGAACAGCCGGAGCAGCAGCCCGTTGTGCGCGGCGGCGGCGATGGCCCGGTGCAGGGCGGAGTCCCAGGCCTCGAACTCCTCGTAGGTCGTGGTGGCGTTGCCGCGGCGCAGGCAGTGCTCGACGTGGTCGATGTCGGCCTGGGTGGCGTGCCGGGCGGCGAGCGCGGCGACCTCGGGTTCGAGCACCAGCCGGGTCGCCATGATCTCGGCCGGGCTGGTCTGCAATGGTCCGGCCAGACCGCTCGGCAGGCCGAGGTCCTGGCTCAGCTCGGCCAGGAACGTCCCGCGCCCGACGTGACGGGTGATCCGTCCCTCGCGCTCGAGCTCGGCCAGGGCGGCGCGGACGGCGCCGCGCGAGGCGCCGAGGCTCTCGCTCAGGGCGCGCTCGGTGGGGATCTTCGAGCCGGTGCCCAGGGTGCCGTCGGAGAGCCCCTGCTCGAGCAGGGTGCGCAGGCGCCGGACCACCGGACCGGGCGCCGGTTCCGGCGACCCGTCGGCGAAGGGCGCGGCCATCGTCCCACCTCCTGACCAATAACGGACCAATGCTATCTCATTCGCTCTATTGGCATCCACCGCGCCGCGTCGTACGGTCGGATGGGCGGCGAGGTGGCGCACCACACGCCGCGATTGGTCAAGATCGGTCGGTAATACGCCACTCGTGAGGGTGCCGAGGGCGGTGGAGGTGTCCGTGAAACTGGTGACGTTCGTGTCCGGCGGGCGCGAGGCGCTCGGGCGGGTCGACGACGACGCGACCACCGTGCGGGACCTGGGCCCGGTGGTCGGCGACCGCTCGCTGCTCGAGGTCATCGAGCAGTGGGACCGCCTCGGCCCGGCGATCGCCGCGGCCGGCGACCTGGCCGTCGTGGACGGGGCCCGCCTGCGGGCGCCGATCCCCGAGCCGCGCCGCGACCTGTTCGCGGTCGGGAAGAACTACCGCGAGCACGTCGCCGAGTTCGGCCGCTCCGGCTACGACACCCCGCAGCGCTCCGAGGACCTGCCCGACAAGCCCATCGTGTTCTCCAAGGCCACGACCGCGGTGACCGGGCCGTACGACGACGTCGAGGCCCACCCGTCGGTCACCCGGGAGCTCGACTACGAGGCCGAGCTCGCGGTCATCATCGGCCGGGGCGGGCGCGGCATCGCCCGCGAGCAGGCGATGCAGCACGTGTGGGGCTACACGATCGTCGACGACGTCACGGCCCGCGACGTGCAGCGCGACCACAAGCAGTGGCTTCTGGGCAAGTCGCTCGACACCCACGCCCCGATGGGCCCGTGGGCGGTCACCGCCGACGAGGTCGGCGACCTCGGCGCGCTCGAGGTGTCCTGCACGGTCAACGGCGAGCCCCGGCAGAAGGCGCCGGTCGCCGACCTGATCTTCGATGTCCCCGAGCTCATCCGCGTCATCTCCGCGGGGATCACGCTGCTGCCCGGCGACGTCATCGCCACCGGCACCCCGGCCGGCGTCGGCATCGGGTTCGACCCGCCCCGCTTCCTGCACCCCGGCGACGTCGTCGAGTGCGCGATCACGGGCCTCGGCTCGCTCCGCAACACCATCCGCTGAACCTCGAGGAGGACGACCGCGTGCAGGTCAACGGCAAGGAACTGGCCGTCGAGATCACCGGCGAGGGCCCGGTGGTCCTGCTGGTCCACGGGCTGGGCGGGACCTCGAACTTCTACCAGCCGCAGGTCGAAGCGCTGGCCGAGCGGTTCACCGTGGTCCGCCCGGACACGGAGGGCTCCGGGCGCTCGGCCGTCGCGGGCACGCTCTCGATCGAGGGGTTCGCCAACGACCTCGCCGCCCTCGTCGAGGGCCTCGACGCCGGGCCGGCCCGGGTCGTCGGGCACTCGATGGGGACGATCACCGTGCGTAGCCTGGCCGCGCGCCGCCCGGAGCTCGTCAGCCACCTCGCGCTCCTCGGCGCCGTGCCCGCGCCGCTGCCCGAGGCCGGACAGCAGGGCCAGCACGACCGCGCCGCGAAGGTCCGCGCCGAGGGCATGGCGGCCGTGGCCGACGCGGTGATGACCAACGCGACGGCCGAGGCGACCCGTCGCGACCATCCCGCGACCGCCGCGTGCGTCCGTGAGCTGGTCCTGCGCCAGGACCCCGAGGGCTACGCCCGCTCGTGCGAGGCGCTGGCCGGCGCAGGAGATCCCGGACCGGTCGACCCGGCCCTGCCCCTGCTGCTGCTCACCGGCGCGGAGGACGGCGTCGGCGTCCCGGCGGTCTCGCGGTCGCTCGCCGACGCCCACGGCTCGGCCGTCCTCGAGATCTTCGGCGACTGCGGCCACTGGACGGCGCTCGAGAGGCCGCACGAGGTCACCGAGCACCTCCTCAAGTTCTTCTGACCCCACACCCCTCGACGACGAGGAGATCGTCATGAGCAAGGTCCTCTTCCGCAACGTCTCGATCCTCGACTCCACCGGCGCCGACCCCTATCCCGGCGACGTGCTCGTGGAGGACGACCGGATCGCCGCCGTCGGCACCGTCGAGGAGGCCCGCGCGCTGCACGCGCAGATCGTCGAGGGCCGGGGGCGCACGCTGATGTCCGGGCTGTGCGACGCGCACACCCACTTCAGCTGGAACAACTCCGCCGACCTCGACGGGCTCGGGACGATGCCGGTCGAGGAGCACCTGCTCTTCTCGATGGAGTCGGCGAAGAAGTACATCGACTCCGGCTACACGATGTGCGTCGGCGCCGCGTCGGCCAAGGAGCGCCTCGACGTCGTGTGCCGCGACGCGATCAACGCGGGGCGCATCCCCGGCCCGCGCTACCTCGCCAACGGGCCCGAGATCGCCGTGACCGGCGGTGCGCTCATCAAGTCGATCACCAAGTTCGCCGACGGTCCGGAGGGCATGCGGCTCGCGGTGCGCCAGCTGATCGACCTCGGCGTCGACCAGATCAAGCTGTCGATGACCGGCGAGGAGATCACCGGCACCCAGCGCGCCGAGGACACCTACTTCTCCGACGAGGAGGTCGCCGCCGCGGTCACCGAGGCCCACCGCCGCGGCAAGCGCGTCTGCGCCCACGCCCGGTCCGCGGAGAGCGTGAAGATGTGCCTGCGGAACAAGGTCGACATCATCTACCACGCCTCGTTCACCGACGCCGAGGGCATGGACATGCTCGAGGCCAACAAGGACTGGGTGTTCGTCGCCCCCGGCATCAACTGGCTCATCGCGACCCTCTACGAGGCCGAGGCCTTTGGCTTCCCGCAGGAGGCCGCCGAGGCCGTCGGGTACAAGAAGGAACTGGAGATGGCCACCGACGGGCTGCGCGAGATGCACCGTCGCGGCATCAAGCTCCTGCCCGGCGGTGACTACGGCTTCGCGTGGACCCCGCACGGCACCTACGCCCGCGACCTCGAGCACTTCGTCGAGCGCCTCGGCTTCACGCCGATGGAGGCGATCATCTCGGCCACCGCATGGGGCGGCGAGATCATGCTGCGCCCCGACGAGCTCGGGAAGGTCCAGCCCGGCTACCTCGCCGACCTGATCCTCGTCGACGGCGACCCGCTGGCCGACATCACCGTGCTCCAGGACCACGACAAGCTGCACGCGATCATGAAGGACGGCAAGTTCCACAAGGCCGACGCGCCGCTGGCCGGCCACAACGCCCTCGACGACCCCGCCGGCCCCGTCAGCGACACGACCCGGCAGTACGTCGAGGCCCGTCCCTGACCGGCTCCCACAGCGCGGCGGGCGTCACCACCGGGTGGCGCCCGCCGCGGCGTGTTCCCGCTCGAGAGGCCACCCGTCGTGCCGCTCCTGGTCTGCCGCACCTGCCCGCGCTACGAGTCCGACAGCGGCTCCTTCGGCGACGAGCTCGACCCCGCCCTGACCCGGGCCGCGGCCCGCGGGGTGCGCGTCCGCCACGTCCCGTGCGTCGGCGGGTGCCCCCGCGCCGGCAACGTCGCCCTCGACGGGCCCGGCAAGCCCCGCGTCCGGTTCTCCTCGCTCACCGCCGACGACGCCGACGACCTCGTCGAGGCCAGCGCGGCGTACGACGCCAGCGCCACCGGCGTCCCGGGCGACTGGGAGGTGCCGGCCCCGCTCGAGGGCCGGCTCACCGCGGTCACCCCCAAGCGCATCATCGACAGCGGCCGCTTCGGCCGGGTCGGGGGCGAGGCGCCGCTGTAGCCACGGAGCGAGCGAGGTGTACGGTCGGCGTCCACGCTCCGCCGGACGGGCGTGAGCGATGGATCGAGGAGCGCCCGTGCCGGACCACGACGACCCCCACCCCTCGGGCGAGCTCGACGTCGTCGACCTCTCGGTCTGGATCGCCCGCCAGGACCTCATGGATCTCGCGCACTACGCCCGCGCGGCACGTCTCGTCCACGGCTCGTTCGGGCGGTTCCTCGTCGACGGTCAGTAGTCGGCGCCACGACCCGCCACCCGGTGGGTGGATCTCCATGGAGATCCGCTAACGATGCTCTGACCGGCCTCGACGTCCCCCGCGAGACCACGTCCGCGGGGAGGCAGACTCATGATCACCGAGCAGCACGTCGAGGTCCCGGCGCCGCGCACGCCCCTGGCCCGCCCGGCCACCGTGCCGATGACCGTGCGGGCCGCGGGCGCCCGGCAGGACACGACGCCGCCGGAGCACCCCGAGCTGATCGCCGCCCGGCTCGTCGGCCAGGCGGCGACCGTCTCGTGGGTCGGCCGGCTGGCGCTGCTCGTCGCCGTCGGCCTGGTTGCCGTCCTCGTCCTGCTGCCCTGATCAGGGCGTGATGACGACCTTCAGGGCCTGGTTCGCCGCCGCGTTCGCGAAGACGTCGTAGGCCTCGTCGATCTGGTCGAACGTGAACGAGTGCGTGCCCATCTTCTCGGCCGGGATGCGGCCGGAGGCGACCATCTTCAGCAGGGTCGGGATGGACACGGTGTCCACCAGGCCCATGGTCAGCGTGACGTTCGAGATCCACATGTCCTGCATCGGCAGCTCGACCGGGGTGCCGTGCACGCCGACGTTGGCGATCGTGCCGCCCGGGCGGACCAGCGAGGCCGCCGTCAGCAGCGTCTCGGGGTAGCCGACCGCCTCGATGGCCACGTCGACGCCCAGCCCGTCGGTGAGGGCCACGACGTCGCCGACGGTGCCCGGCCCGACCTCCACCGCGTCGGTGGCGCCGAACTCGATCGCCTTCTCCAGGCGGAACTTGTTCGAGTCGATGGCGATGACCTTCGAGGCGCCCCACAGGCCGGTCGTCAGCACCGACGAGAGGCCGACCGCCCCGGCGCCCACGACCGCGACGGTGTCGCCGGGCCGGACGCCGCCGGCCAGGACGCCGACCTCGTAGCCGGTGGGCAGTGAGTCGGCCAGGAAGATCGCCTGCTCGTCGGAGACGCCCTGAGGGACGGCGTAGAGCGAGGTGTCGGCGTAGGGCACGCGCACGGACTCGGCCTGGGTGCCGTCGATGAGGTGGCCGAAGATCCAGCCGATGCCGCCGACCGTCTGGCAGTGCGACGGCATCCCGCGCTGGCAGTACTCGCACCGGCCGCACTTCGTGATCGCCGGGACGAGGACCCGGTCGCCCACGGAGAACCCGCGGACGGCGTCGCCGACCGCCGTGATCGTCCCGACCGCCTCGTGCCCGAGGATGCGTCCGTCGGTGACCGCGGCGACGTCGCCCTGCAGGATGTGCAGGTCGGTGCCGCAGATCGTCGTCGTCTCGACCTTCACCACGACGTCGGTGGGCTCCTGCACCGTCGCGTCGGGGACGTCCTCCCAGGCCTTGTTGCCGGGGCCGTGGTACACCAGTGCCTTCATCGTGTGCTCCCGTCGTTCGCCGCCGGCGCCCCGGCCGCTCCCCGGGACGCCGGGATCCGACGCTAGTGGCGTGGCACACACGGACCTGTCCCATGATGGGACGTCCCGCCGGGCGGCCCCGGCCCAGAAGTCGATCACTGACCCGCTTCCGGGACAGATGGCCTGCGGCCACGTGAGTGAAATGGGTGGCCCTGACGACCCATATCACTCACGTGGCCGCAGGCCCTCAGGCGATGTAGCTGATCCCGAAGGCGTCGATCTTGCGGTAGAGCGAGGAGCGGGCGATCCCGAGCATCGCGGCGGCCTGGTAGCGGTTGCCGCGCGCCTCGTAGAGCGCCTGGATGATCGCGTCCGCCTGCGCGGTCTCGAGCATCGTCAGGCGCGGGCGGCTCGTGAAGCACAGCGCGGGCAGGTCGGGCGCCTGGATGACGCCCACCGGCTTGCGGGCCACGACGTAGCGCAGCACGTCCTCGAGCTCGTTGATGTTGCCCGGCCACGCGTAGCCCTCGAGCACGCGGATGACCTGGTGCGAGAGCCGCAGCGAGCGCCCGCCGCCGATCGCGCGCAGCACCGAGAGCGCGATGTCGGCGAGCTCGTCGGCGCGGTGGCGCAGCGCGGGCACGCGGACGGTCTCGTGGAAGTGGCGCAGCAGCAGGCCGTAGGGGCGGCTCGCGTCCACCGAGGTGGTGTCCAGGCACGCGACGACGACCACGGTCGACGAGCGCGCCAGCAGCAGGCCCAGCTGCTCGTCGAGGCGGCGGGCGGTCAGCGGGGTGACGCCCTGCAGCCCGCGCAGCACGACGAGGTGCGGGCGCGCCGGCGGCCGGTGGGCGAGGCGTTCGAGGGGCTCGGCGGCCCGGACGCCGTCGTCGGAGGCGTCGGCGCCGACGACGCTGACGGTGCCGTCGCGGTGCAGCCGGGCGAACTGCTCGACGGCCAGCGTGCGCTTGCCGACCCCGGCCTCGCCGACGAGCACCTGGTGGCGGCGCTGGCCGAGGTTCGCGGCGAGCTCCTGGCGGGCGCGCAGCGACGGGGTCAGCAGGTCGCGGTTGGCGCGCACCCGGGCCTCCGCGTGGGCCCGCTCGGCGGCACCGGCGCCGCGGACGTCGGCGGCGAAGTCGCGCCGCGAGGTGGGGGCGACGTGCGAGCCCTGGCGGCGGCGGGCCTCGGCCTCGCGGCGGCTGTGCTCGTCGACCGCGGGCCACCCGCCCACGACGCAGCCGACGAGGCGGCCCTCGTGCCGGATCTCGCGGACCGCCACCTCCGCGCAGCCGCCCGAGGGCAGGTCGACGTGGTACGGGTCGTCGGGGCTCTCCAGCGCCAGGCCCGCGAGGGCGAGGTCGGCGAGGACCTGCTGGTCGGCGGGCGGGAGCCGGCGCGCGCCGGCGCCCAGCACCAGGTCGTCGCCGTCGGTCGCCACCACCCACGAGGCGCCCTCCGCGGCCGCCGCGGCCAGGGCGTCGTGCACGGCGAGGATCCGCCCGCGCCGCGCGGCCGCGTCCTCGTCGGCGATCTCGCGGGCCAGCGCCCGGGCCAGCGGGAGGTCGCGGGCGGCGCCGTCCTCGGCGTGGCGCACGACGACGACGGCGAGGTCGCCGGGGTCGACGGGGGCCGCGGCGCCCGCGAGGACGCCGAGGGCGGGGTGCAGGTGCTCGGGCCCCTCGACCACGGCCGCGACGCCCTCGTGCAGGGCGAGCGCCGCCGCGGTGGTGCCGACGACGCGCTCGGCGTGCGACCACCCCGGCGCCAGGCGCAGCGCGTCGAGGATCTCCGCGAGGGCGGCGTCGCCGTCGCGGCGCGCCACCACCGTGCCGTCGCGGTCGACGACGAGGACCGACGCGTCGAGGTCGGGGTCGCGGGCGTGGACGCGGTCGGCCACCCGCTGCGCGGCCGCGGTGCGCGGCCCCTCCGGCAGGGCCCGCGCGGCGGGGGCGAGGCGCCCGACGTCGACGCCCCGGGCCCGCTCCCACGAGGCGAGCACCGCGGGCCGGACGGCGCCGGCCGCCACCGCCTCCCGGCCGTGGCGCAGGAAGCGCCGCCGCGCGGCGTCCACTTCCCGCGCGTGGCCCACGTCACGACACGCTAGCCCGCGGCCGGGGCGGCGCCCAAGAGGTCAGGCCCGCAGCGTCTCGCTGGGCGAGCAGCCGTAGCGCTCCCGGTAGGTCACCGAGAAGCGCCCGGGGTGGGTGAAGTGCCAGCGCGCGGCGATGTCGGCGACGGTCTCGCCGCTGGTGCGCGCGTCGGCGTCGCGCAGCTCCTGGTGGGCGCGGGCCAGGCGCACCTCGCGGAGGTAGGCGAGCGGCGTGGTGTCGCGCCAGCGCCGGAACGCCATCTGCAGCCCGCGCACCCCGAGCCCCGCGGCGGCCGCCACGTCGGCGACGTCGACGTCGACGGACGCGTGCTCCTCGAGGTACGCGATCGCCCGGCGCAGCGTCGCCGGCTCGGGCGGGCGCGTCTGCTCGTCCGCCGGCGCGCCGCCGAGCTCGTCGAGCACCTGCTCGGCGCAGGCGAGGACCGTCTCGGAGTACCGGTGCGCCCGTTCGAGGAGCAGCTCGAACGCGGCGTCCGGGCTGACCTGCTCGTGGCGCGCGAGCAGGGCGCGGGCGGCCACCACCACGTCGCGGGCCCGCGCCCCCGGGTCGCTGCCGGGCTGGTCGCGCGCGGTCAGGACGCGGCCCGCGAGGCGGGCGACCTCGCCGGCGACGGCGCGCACCTCGGGGTCGAACGTCCACGGGGTGTCGGCGGCGAGGCTCAGCGTACCGCCGACCGGGCCGAGCGGGAGCACGAGCAGCGACGCCGGGGCGCCGGGGCTCTCGCGCCGCAGCGCGGGCCAGCGCTGGTCCGACGCGACGTCGTCGACCACCACCGGGACGCCGGAGCGGGCGGCGGCGGCGCGGGGACCGCGGCCGACGGCGTCGGCCGCGGCGGACGAGAGCTCGCCCGCCGAGGACGTGACTTTGGTGCCGTGCCGGACCGGCACCGCGATCTGGGCCCACCGCACCGCGCCCGACACGCGCAGCGCGTGCCGGCACAAGCGGGTCAGGTCGGGGACGGGGACCTGCTCGGCGTCGAGGCGGAGCGGGCCGGGGCGCGCGGTGTGGTTCGGCGCCGCAGGAGCGGTCGAGTCCATCGTGGTCCTCTCAGGACGAGGGCCCTGAAGATCGTCGACTGTGCCGCGGGCACGGCAGAGTCGAGCGACGGCTGGGACGTCAACCGATGGGCGGCCATGGTATCGCGGACGACCGGACGCACCTGCCCCACATCGGGACACCGGCCCGAGGTGATCCTCAGGCGCGCAGCGTCTCGCCGGGCGAGCAGCCGTAGCGCCCGCGGTAGGTCACCGAGAAGCGCCCGGGGTTGGAGAACCGCCACCGGTGCGCGACGTCGCCGACGGTGGTCCGGCGGGGGTCGGAGCCCCGGAGCTCCTCGTGGGCGCGGGCGAGACGGATCTCGCGCAGGTGGCTGAGCGGGGTCGTGCCGCGCCACCGGCGGAAGGTCGTCTGCAGGCCGCGCACGCCCAGGCCCGCGGCCGCCGCCACCGCGGCGACGTCGACCTCCTCGGCCGCGTGGTCCTCGAGGTACGCGATCGCCCGGCGCAGGGTCGCGGGCTCGGGCGCCCGGGACGTCCCGTCCTCCCCCGGCGGACCCAGCTCGTCGACGACGACGCGGGCGCTGTCCAGGATCGTGCTGCCGGCCGTGGTGGCCCGCTCGAGGAGCGCGTCGAGGCCGTCCGACGGGTCGAGCTCGAGCGTGCGGGCGAGCAGCGTGCTCGCGGTGACCACCAGCGCGTGGGCCCGCGCGGCGGGACCGGTGCCCTCGCGGGTGAGCAGGCCCGCGCCGTGCGCCGCGATCTCGCGCGCGATGGCGCGGGCCGCCTCGTCGAAGGCCGCCGGCTCCGCCGCCGCGAGGGACACGGCACCCAACACACCGAGCGGGAGCACGAGGAACCCCGCGCCCGACGAGCGCAGCTCGGGCCAGCGGGCGTCGGCGCCCTCCACGGCGACACCCACGCCGCCGCGGAGCACCGCGGCCCGCGGTCCGGCTCGCAGTGCCTCGGCGACGGCGGGCGGGAGACGTCCGGCCGTCGCGGTGACCACGGAGCCGTCGGCGGCCGGCACCGCGAGCTCGGCCCACACCACCGGCCCGGCCACGGCGAGGGCCTGCCGGGCCAGCCGTTCGAGGTCGGCGAGGGGCACGTCCGACACCCCGGGACGGGCCGCACCGGCGCGACGGGCCCGGTCCTTGGCGCGCTGCACGTCGTCGAGCGTCGCGCGGATCGCCCGCCGGGCCTCGCCGGCCTCCCCGCGCAGCGCCCGCGCCGCCGCGCGGGCCAGCGACGCCTGGGTCCCCTGGACCGTGCGGTTCTCGCTGGCCTCCGGCCCGTCGCCGGTGACCGCACCCCGGTCGGGACCGCCGAGGGCCTCGAGCTCGGCCGAGATGTCGTCGAGCAGGTCGGCCAGCCCGTCGACGTCCACGCCCGCCGGGCCGGGTCCCGCGTCGGTCCCCGCCCCGCCTCGGCGTTGCTCGGTGCCACTCACGACGTCGTCCGGTCCTCCGGCACTGGCTCGGCGGCGCTCGGTCCCGTCCCGTCGACGTGGTCCATCAGGATGATGGCGCCGCCGGGGCGGCTCTCCCGCCCGGTCAGCGGGGACACGGCGATGGCGAGCTGCACCGAGCGCCCGCGCCGGTTGATGGCGTCGGTGCGCAGGGGGTCCTCCCGCGGCACGTTGCCCGCCAGGACGTCGCGGACGAGCGGGCGCACGCGGTCCATGGCGAGGCCGATGTCGAGGTTGAGCAGGTGCTGGCCGACGGCCTCGTCGCTGCGCACGCCCCACAGGTCGTCCGCGCGGCCGTTCCACGCCTGCACGATCAGCTCCGTATCCACCACGATCACTGCTGTCCGGAGGCTGCCCAGAACCGACTCCAGGAAATCATTGGCCCGGTCGAGCTGGCTCGAACGCTCGCGCATCTCGTCGTTCATGGACTGGAGCTCGTCGTTGGTGGACTCGAGCTCCTCGTTGGTGGTCTCCAGTTCCTCGACGGTGGACTGGAGCTCCTCGTTGGTGGTCTCGAGCTCCTCGACGGTGGACTGGAGCTCCTCGTTGGTGGTCTCGAGCTCCTCGACGGTGGACTGGAGCTCCTCGTAGGCGGTCTCCACCTGCCGGTGGGCCGACTGGAGCTCGACGGTCATCCGGCGGTAGCGGGTGACGTCGGTGAAGAACAGGGCGATGGAGACGCCGTCGTCGCTGTGGGCCTCGAGCGGCACGATCTGGATGTCGAAGACGAGGGTCTCCGAGGTCGAGCGCGAGAACTCCGCCTCGTGCTGCCACATCGACGTGCGGTGGCGCCGGACGTCCTCGTACGACGACCGCAGACCGGTGATCCGGTGACAGATCTCCAGGTCGGTGAAGCGGCGCCCGATCTCGCGGGTGGAGACCCCGAGCTGGGCCTCGGCGCGCTGGTTGGCCTTGGCGACGACGTCGTCGGAGGTGACGACGATCGTCGCGAGCGGGCTGAACAGCAGCGTCTCGTCTTCGAGCTGCACGTCGCGGCGGGTCTCGGACTGACCGTCCCGCCCGGCCATGACCGCCAGCCGGCCGGCCTGGTCGACCTGGTCGGACTTGCGGAAGAAGCGGCGCTTGAGGTCGATCGGCAGGAAGAGGCGGCCGTGGGACAGCAGCATCTCGGCCTTGCCCAGGAACATGACGCCGGCCGGGTTGAGCGCGAAGTGGAAGCGCCGCAGGACCTGCGCCTGCGTCTCGGCGTTGAGGTACATCAGCGTGTTGCGGCACACGAGCAGGTCGAGGCGCCCGATCGGCGCGTCCTGCACCAGGTCGTTGCGGCCGAAGATGACGCTGCGCCGCAGGTCGCTGCGGAACGTGTACCGGCCCGCGGCGCGCTCGAAGTAGCGCTCGCGCCACTGGTCGGGCAGGGCCTGCAGCTCGCGGTCGCCGTACGTCGCCTGGCGCGCCGTGGCCAGCGCGTCCTCGTCGACGTCGGTGGCGTACACCTTCACCCGCTGGCGGAACTCCTCGATGCCGAGCGCCTCGGCGAACACCATCGCCAGGCCGTAGGCCTCCTCGCCGCTCGCGCACCCCGCCGACCACACACGCACCGACTCGCCGCGGGTCTTGGGGGCGAGCAGCTGCGGAACGATCTCCTCCTGCAGCTCGCGCCACGCCTCGGGGTCGCGCAGGAAGCCGGTGACGTTGATCAGCACCGTGTTGAACAGGTGCGTGAACTCGTCCTGGTCGACCTGCAGCACGTCGAGGTAGTCGTTGAAGGATGCGACACCGAGCTGCTGCATCCGCCGGGTGACCCGTCGCCAGATGCTGGAGCGCTTGTAGCCGGTGAAGTCGAAGCCGCGGCTCTCCTTGAGGAACTCGAGCAGCGTCTCGAACGCGGCCTCCTGCCCCGCGACGGTCGCCTCGGGTCCCTCCCCGGTGGCGCCCGCGGTCCCGTCGACGGTCTCGTCCCCGACCCCGTCCTCGGCCTCGTCCACCCGTTCGTCCTCGTTCATGCGCTGTCCCCGGCCCTCCGATCGGCCAGCAGGTCACGGACCAGACCGGCCGAGTGCAGGGCCTGGTGTGCCGTCTCGCGGGCCCGCTCCGCGGTGCGCGCGGCGCCGCGATCTCCCGCGGACCGCGCGATCCGGTGCTGCAGGTCCGCCTTGTCCTCCAGTGCCTGGAGCGCGGTGAAGAGCGCCCGCTCGATCCCGTCCTCCTGGACGCTCGAGAGGCTCTGCTCCGACCACGCGTGACCCACCCGGCGGTAGCGCAGCAGGTTGCCCTCGCTGAGGTCGAACAAGGGCCCCGAGCAGTCGGGGCACACGAGCCCGGCCGGCGGCCCGGGCGGCTTCTCCTGGTCGTCCACGCTGCCTCCCGACCGGACGAGGGCCACCTCGCGCACGAGCTCGGGGCTCGGGCGGCGCCCGCCGATCACCGGGCGCGCGGCGAGCGTCGAGAACACCACGCCCAGGTCGGCGACCGGCCGCACGACGGCACCCGGGACCTGGTCGAGGGCCGACCGGGGCATCGAGGGGAAGTGGGCCTCCTCCGGGTCCTGGACGACGGCCGTGCCGCCGTGGCGCACCAGCGCCAGCAGGCCGGCGGCTCCGTCGTCGAGCAGCCCCGACAGCACGCAGCCGATCGCGCTCGGCCCGAGCTCCACGGCCATCGACCGGAACAGGGGGTCGATCGCCGGGCGGTGGCCGTTCTCCCGCGGTCCGCGGGTGACCTCCACCCGGTCGCCGACGACGAGCAGGTGGTGGTCCGGCGGGGCCAGCAGGACCGTGCCGGGCACGAGGCCGTCCCCGTTCTCGGCGTGCCGGACGGGCAGCGCGCAGCGCTTGTCCATGAGCTGCGGCAGGACCGTCGGGGCCTCGGCGGGCTGGTGCAGTACGACGAGGACCGTGGCGGGCAGGTCGGGCTCGAGGCCCGCGGCGAGCTCGAGCAGCGCCTCCACGCCCCCGGCCGAGGCGCCCACCCCGATCACGGGGGGGCACATCCGCTTCCATTTCTGGCGCCTGCCTCTCCCACGACGTCCACCCCGACGGCGGACGGCCGGTGCCGGCGATGTCGCCGAACGGCCGGAGGCGTCGACCGGGTAGCTGGGCCATGCTAGTCCGGACAGGGTGGCGCCGGGCACACGGTGCTCGGCCCGGAACCCGTGCGGAGGACCGATGGACGAGACCCCGCGGCACGTGGAGCGTCACGTGGTGGCCGACCATCGGTCGGCGCTCGAGCACGCCGAGCACCTCCGGCGCCGCATCGAGGCCGTCGCCGGCCGGATCGCCGAGTCGGAGGACACCGTGGCGCACGTGTACGAGGAGTCGGCGCGGCTGCGGCCCCACGCGGCCGAGCGGCTGCGCGAGAGCGCCCGCCAGGCGCGGGAGTACGCCGCACGGGAACGGGCGTTCGCGCGCGGTGAGGGAGACGGCGACGAGGAGCCGCGCGGCGCGGGGTGATCGTCGACCGGTGCGGGCCGGGGCGCGGCTACGCTGCCCGGCATGCCCATCGGGACCGCCGCCGGCGAGGGCGGTGCCGCCCGCGTGCGACGCGCCGGCTGGCTGGTCACCGGGGCGGCGCTGGTCGTGGCCGCGGCGACGCTGCTGGTCGTCGGGCTGGTGCCGCCGGGGCCGGGGCGCACGGTCGCCGTCGTCGTCGCCGTCGTCCTCGCGTTCGTGCTCGCGGCGTGGCGCTCGGTGCGCGCCCGCCGGGACACCACGAACGTCGACGGCCTGCGCCCGATCTCGAGCTGGCTCGCGGTGTTCGGGTGGGCGGTGACGATCTTCTCGTCGCTCGTGGCCCTCGCCGACCCGGCCCACGGCGGGCGGGCGGTGGTCGCGGGACTGCTCGCGGGGTGCGTGCTGGTGCTGGTGGGCCGCGCGAGCGAGCACGTCGGAACCCGGTCCTGACCTGCGCTTCACTGGCCGCTCGCCCCCCGCGGTGCCACCCTGGGACGACCATGACCGACGCACCCGCCGGGGAGACCCCCGAGGACACCACCGGGGACACGCCCGTGGACGGGCGCGCCGCGCGGTGGGCCGGGCACCGCGCGGCCCGGCGGCTCGAGCTCGTCGACGCCGCGGTCGCCGCGATCGGGGAGCACGGTCCCGAGGTCACCACCGAGCAGATCGCCGCGCGGGCCGGCGTCTCGCGGCCCGGGCTCTACCGGCACTTCGAGGGCCGCGACGACCTGCAGAGCGCCATCGCCGCGCGCTCGGTCGAGCGGCTCGTCCACGAGCTGGAGCCGGTGTGGCGGCCCTCGGGGCGCCCGTTCGAGATGCTGGCCAAGGCCCTGCGGGCGCATCTGGGCTGGTTGGAGGCGAACGCGAACGTCTACCGCTACCTCAAGCGCACCTCGTTCGGCACCGGCGGCGAGTCCGCGACGACCAACGTGCGCGCCACCGTCGCCGAGCACGTCGCGGGGATGCTCGTCGACGGGTCGCTCGGGGCGGAGCTCCCGCCGCCGGTGGCCCACCCGCTCGCCTTCGGGCTGGTGGGGATGGTCGACTCCGCGAGCGCCCACTGGCTCGACGACCCGCACGGGGCGACGCGCGACCAGCTGGCGACCCAGCTGACCGAGGCGTGCTGGGCGGTCATCCGGGTGACGGTCGGTCCGCTCGAGGTGTGACCGGCGTGATCGGCCCCGCGACCCGGGGAACGGCGGCGGTGCGCGACGATGGGGACCCCGCCGGAGAGAGGATCTCAAGGCATGGCGATGCGCCGCTCGTTCCCCACCGTGCTGTCCGACCGGCTGCCCGAGACGCGGGACTTCTACGTCGCGCTGCTCGGCTTCCGGGTCGCGTTCGACAGCGACTGGTACGTGGCGCTCTCCCGCACCGACGGTGACGACGTCCACGAGCTCGCCATCTGGGCCGTCGGCCACGAGCTCGTGCCGCCGCCCTACCGGGCCGACCCGGCCGGGGTGATCCTCACGTTCGTGGTCGACGACGTCGACGCGGTGCACGCCGAGGCGCGGCGGCTGCGCCTGCCCCTCGTGGCCCCGCCGCGGGACCTCTTCCACGGCCGCCGCCAGATGCTCGTCACCGACCCCAACGGCATGCTCGTGGAGATCTCGAGCCCGAGCACGCCGTCCCCGGCCTTCACCGCCGAGCTCGCGCGCCGGGGCCGCGCCGCGGAGCCCCTCGGTTGACCGTGCCCGACGACGACCGCGCCCAGGGGGTCAACCCGTTCACCGAGCTCCTCGGCGGTCGGGGCCAGGCCGTGGACGCGTCGGTGCCCGGCGTGGTGTTCGTCGCCGTCTGGTTGACCGCCGACGCCCTGGCGTGGGTGCAGCCCATCCTGCTCGGCGGGGTCGCCGCGGTCGCCGTCGCCGCGGTGATCGCCGTGTGGCGCCTGCGCCGGGGCGAGCGGCCCCGCGCGCTCGCGGTGGGCCTGCTGCTCGCGGTCGGCGCGGCGCTGCTCGCGCTCTACACGGGGCGCGCGGAGGACTTCTTCCTGCCCCGCATCGTCGCCAACGCGGGCAGCCTCGTCGCCTGGCTGGTCTCGATCGCGATCCGGTGGCCGCTGCTCGGGGTCGTCGTGGGCACGCTCACGGGCCACCCGACGCTGTGGCGCCGCGACCCCGACCTGGTCCGCGGCTACAGCCGCGCGAGCTGGGTGTGGGCGGCCCAGTACGCGGTGCGGGTGGTGGTGTTCCTCGGGCTGTGGGCGGCGGGGCAGACGGCGGCGCTGGCCGTCGCCCAGCTCGTGCTGACGTGGCCCCTGGTGGTGGTGTGCGTCGCAGCGTCCTGGCCGTTGGTTCGTTCGGCCCTGCCGCCCGGGCATCCGGGCCCACGACGCCCTGTCGTGCCCGACGCCTGAGCCGTTCGGTCCAGCGATTGCTCTGCTCGGGGGCAGGTGACTGCGTCCGTGGGTGAACGCTCTCACCGGGGGGCAACGCGGCACGATGGTGGGCGTCGTCCGTAGTGGTCGGCGGGTACGTCACCACGTTCCGGACGCACCCCGACCTGCCCGTGTCACCCCGATCCGCGCCCACCGGGAGCCATGTCACCAGCGAACCCTGAAGCGAAGTCCGAGACCGCCTCCTCCGGCATCGGCCTGACCTTCCCGCAGATCATCGCCAGTGCGCTGGCCGCCGCGACCGCGGCGATCCTCGGGTCGTTCATGGGCGTGCTCGGCACCATCGGCGGCGCGGCGGTCGCCTCCATCGTCTCCACCGTCGGCTCGGCCCTGTACCAGAAGTCGCTCGAGGTGACCCGCGACCGGGTCAAGCAGCGCCTCGTCGTGGCGGGGCCGAACAACACGCGCGTGGCGACGGCGGTCGGCAAGATCGCCGGCGGCGCGTCGGCCCGGTCGTCCGCGCCTGCGCCGACGCCGGTGCAGCAGCCCGGCCCGCCCGGCCGTCCGGTCGCGGGTCCGCCTACGCCCGGTCCCGGCGTCCCGGTGCCGCCGGGCCAGCGCCAGGTGCGCCCGGGGATGCCGCCGGCCGACCCCACGCGCCGGGTCCCCGGTGCCGCGGGCCCGCCGACCGGTCGCCCCGGCCAGCCGGGGCAGCCGGGGCAGCCCGGCCAGCCGGTCCACCCGGGGCGGGTGGCGCTGCGCGCGGAGGGCGCCGACCCGACGCGGGTGCACTCGCGCGTCGACCCGGCGACCGCCCTCGCGCCGGGTGCGCCGGGTGCGCCCACCGAGGTGCGCCCGACCGCGTTCATCCCGCAGAGCCGCCAGACGGGCACGCCTCCGGGCGGCGGACCGACCGCGATGATGGGCCAGCCCGGGCGCCCGACGGGTCCTGGTGGCCCCGGCGGCCCCGGCGGCCCCGGCGGCCCCGGCGGTCCTCCCGGCGGCGACGACGCGGTCACCCGGGTCGCCCCGCTCGAGCCGGAGCCGGCCCGGCGCCGCTTCGACCCGGCGGCGATGCTCGCCGTGCTCAAGGGCCTCGGGTGGAAGACCTGGGTCACCCTCGGCGGCGTCGCGGCGAGCGTGTTCGTCATCGCGCTCATCGCGACGGTCGGCGTCGAGACCGCGGCCGGGCGCCCGCTCTCCGGCGGGTCGAGCGGGACGTCGGTCGGCAGCCTCTTCGGTCAGGAGACCGGCACGTCCGAGGCCACCACGGCGCCGTCCGACTCGGCGACCGAGGAGACGGACGCCCCGAGCACGACGACCTCGTCGAACCTGCAGGACGAGCAGGGCGGCGGGACCGGCAGCACCGGGACCCGGCAGCCCGACACGACCACCTCGCAGCAGTCGACGCGGACCTCGCAGAACAACCCCCTGCCCAACCTGGTGCCGCGCGACTCGGGCGGTTCCGGTGGGGGTTCCACCAACGGCTGAGATCCCACCCCGGCTCCCACCGACGGCCGGACGGACGCCTTAGCGTTCGTCCGGCCGTCGGCGTCTGTGCCGACGAACGATCGAGTCGGGGGTGGCGATGGGTCGGGCGGTCCTCCTGGTGCTGGCGGGGGCGGTCCTCACCTCGCTGCTCGCCGGACCGGCGCCGGCGGTGGCGGCCGCGCCGGCCTCGTCACCCGCGGAGCTCGGGGTGGTCAAGGAGCGCCTCGACGCCCTCGCGGAGCGCCACGGCGCGCCGCCCGCGGTGAGCGCCTGGTGGGTCGACCTCGCGGACCGTGCGGTCGTGCTGGCGCTCAACACGGCGCCGCGGGACTCCCGGTCGGCGGCCTACGTGCAGCAGGCGCGCGAGGTCGACGCGTCGGTGCGGGTCGTCGAGGGCGTGGCCGCGCCGACCCCGCGCGCCGACCCGCCCGTCTACGACCTCGTCGGCGGCGACGCCGTGCGCGTCAACGGGACGCGGTGCTCGCTGGCGTTCACGGCGACCACCGCGTCGGGGGCGCCGCGGCTGATCACCGCCGGACACTGCACCAACCGCGGCGGCGACGTCACCGGGGCGAACAACGCCCCCGTCGGTCCGGTCCGCAGCTCGGTGTTCGACCGCACGGGTGACTGGGGCGTCGTCGACGTCGGCCCCGGTTGGCGGGCGACCCCGTCGGTGGCCGCCGAGGGGTCGACGACCCGGTCGATCACGGGCACCGCGACCGCGCCCGTCGGCGCCACCGTCTGCCGCTCGGGCTCCACGACGGGATGGCGCTGCGGGAAGGTGACCGCCGTCGACGTCACCGCGAACTACGCCGCGGGCCCCGTCCAGGGCCTCGTGCTCACCGACGCCTGCAGCGAGGGCGGCGACTCGGGCGGGCCGTTCGTGTCCGGCAGCTCGGCGCTCGGGCTGCTCTCCGGCGGCACGGGCGACTGCACCACGGCCGGCGGCACGAGCCTCTACCAGCCGATCGACGAGGTCCTGGCCTCCGAGCGGCTCACGTTGTCGGTGGCGCGCTGAGGGCGTCCTTGAGCCGGCGGGCGGCCTGCTCCGGGTCGTCGGCCTCGGTGATCGCCCGGACCACGACGACGCGGGTGGCGCCGGCCGCGAGGACCTCGTCGAGGCGGGCGTGGTCGATCCCGCCGATCGCGAACCACGGCCGGGCGGGGGCCGCGGCGGCGGTGCTGCGCACGAGGTCGAGGCCCGGGGCGGGCCGGCCGGGCTTGGTCGGCGTGGGCCAGCACGGGCCGGTGCAGAAGTAGTCGGCACCGACCTCCGCGGCGCCGGCGGCGGCCTGGTCGGCGTCGTGGGTGGAGCGCCCGACGAGCACGTCGTCGCCGACCACCCGGCGCGCCCACGGCACGGGCAGGTCGTCCTGCCCGAGGTGCAGCACGTCCGCGTCGGCGGCGAGGGCGATGTCGGCGCGGTCGTTGACGGCGAGCAGCGCACCGTGGCGGCGGGCCGCGTCGCCGAGGACCTCGAGCGCGGCGAGCTCCTCGCGCGCCTCCAGGCCCTTCTCGCGCAGCTGGACGACGTCGACGCCCCCGCGCAGGGCGGCGTCGGCGAACGCGGCGAGGTCGCCGCGTGCGGCGCGGGAGTCGGTGCACAGGTAGAGCCGGGCGTCCTGGAGGCGGGCGCGGCGGTCGGTCCTCGATGCACTCACCGTGACGACGGTATCGCGTAGTTTCGGTGACCGTGCGGGACCGGCTCGTCGTCGTGGGGGCAGGGGCCGTGGGCTCCGCGATCGCCTGGGCGGCGGCGCGCGAGGGGCTCGCGGACGAGGTGGTGCTCGTCGACCCCGACCCGGGCTCGGGCGCCTCGCGGGTGGCCGGGGGGATGCTCGCCCCGATCAGCGAGGCGTGGCCCGGCGAGCGCGACGTCCTGGAGCTCGGGGCGGCGTCGCTGGCGTCGTGGCCGGCGTTCGCTTCTCGCGTGGCCGAGGACGCCGGGCGGCCGGTCGGGCTGCGGCGCGAGGGGACGCTGCAGGTGGCCGTGGACGCCGCCGACGTGGCGGACCTGGACCGGGTGGCCGCGCACCTCGAGGCGTGGGGGCGCCCGGTCGAGCGGCTGACCCGTCGCGAGCTGCGGCGCCTGGAGCCGTCGCTGGGGCCGTCGGTGCGGGCGGGGTTCGCGGTGCCCGACGACCTGGCCGTCGACAACCGGGTGCTGCTCGGGGCGCTGGGGGCGGCGGGGTCCGCCGTCGGCGTCGTGACGCTCGCACGGCGCGTGGTGCGGGTGCTCGACGACGGGGCGCGCGTGACGGGAGTGTCGTTCGAGGACGGCGGGGTGCTCGAGGCGTCGCGCGTCGTCGTGGCCGCCGGGGCGTGGTCGTCGACGCTGCACGCCGTGCTCGAGGGCCGGGTGCGGCCCGTCAAGGGGGAGATCCTGCGGGTGCGGGCGCGCCGGACGTCACTGGCGCCGCCGTCGCGCACCGTGCGGGCGGCGGTGAGCGGGCGGCCGGTCTACGCCGTGCCGCGGGACGCCGGCGGGCTGGTGGTCGGGGCGACGCAGTACGAGGCGGGCTTCGACCCGGACGTGACCGTCGGCGGCGTGCGCGACCTCGTCGCCGACGTCGAGCGCGTGCTGCCGGGGATCGCCGACTACGCCCTCGAGGAGTCCGCCGCCTCGTTCCGTCCGGGGACCGACGACAACCTGCCGCTGCTCGGGCCCGTCGGGCCGGCGGGGCTGGTCGCGGCCACCGGGCACGGGCGCAACGGGATGTTGCTCGTGGCGGTGAGCGTGGACGCGGTCGTGGCGGCGCTGCGCGGCGACCCGCTGCCCGACGCGGCCCGGGCGGCCGCGGCGGATCGTTCGGCCGTCGCGTCGGGCTGAGCACCGCGCGTACGGTGGGAATCGGACACCACGGGAGCCCTGCGGGGCTGAGAGGGGGCCGGCCGGCCCCGACCGTCGAACCTGATCCGGGTCATGCCGGCGCAGGGAGGGAGGGGCAGCGATGACCATCGTCTGGCTGAACGACGAGCGCCGCGAGATCGGGCCCGGCACCACGGTCGCCGCGCTCATGGCCGAGCACGGCGTGCCCGAGCGGGGCGTCGCGGTGGCCGTCGACGGCACGGTGGTGCCCCGCGCGAGCTGGGCGACGGTGGCGCTGATCGAGGGCTCGCGCGTCGAGGTGCTCACCGCGGTGCAGGGGGGATGAGCATGGATCCGCTGGTCATCGGGGGCCGCAAGTTCGGCTCGCGCCTCATCATGGGCACCGGCGGCGCGTCGGGGCTCGCGGTGCTCGAGCGCGCGCTGGTCGCGTCGGGCACCGAGCTGACGACGGTGGCGATGCGCCGCCTCGACGCGGCCGGCGGCCCCGGCGTGCTGGCGCTGCTGGGGCGCCTGGGCATCGAGGCGCTGCCCAACACCGCGGGGTGCCGGACGGCGGCCGAGGCGGTGCACACGGCGCGGATGGCGCGCGAGGCGCTGTCGACGGATCTGGTGAAGCTCGAGGTGATCGCCGACGAGCGCACCCTGCTGCCCGACCCGATCGAGCTCCTCGACGCGGCCGAGCAGCTCGTCGACGACGGGTTCACGGTGCTGCCGTACACGAACGACGACCCGGTCCTGGCGGCGAAGCTGGCGGACGCCGGGTGCGCGGCGGTGATGCCGCTGGGGTCGCCGATCGGCACCGGGCTGGGCATCCGCAACCCGCACAACATCGAGATGATCACGGCGGCGTCGCCCGTGCCCGTCGTCCTCGACGCAGGCATCGGCACGGCGTCCGAGGCCGCGCAGGCGATGGAGCTGGGCTGCGACGCGGTCCTGCTCGCCACCGCCGTCACCCGCGCCTCGGACCCGGAGCTGATGGCGACGGCCATGCGCCTGGCCGTCGAGGCGGGCCGCGCGGCCCGGGGTGCGGGGCGCATCCCCCGCCGGTACTGGGCGCAGGCCTCGAGCCCGGACGTGGACTCGCACGTGGACTAGTCCCGGTGCGAGCGATGCGGCTTTCCTGGCATCGCACGCCACATCCTCGCCCGCGCGACACGCCGGGGGCTCGGCTGACGCACGGGGTGTGTCAGCGTGGCGGCCACGCTGGCGTTGAACGTCAGGAAAGCCGCCCGCTCGAACCGGGCGCAGCCCGAGGTCAGCGTCCCTCGGCCAGCGCCTTGAGCCGCGGCAGCGTCTTCTCGATGCCGCGCGCGTTGGCGGTCGGGAAGCCGCTGCGGTCGAGGAGCACGGGGACGAGGGCGGTCGACCAGTCGAAGGTCTCGGTGACCCTCGTCCCGCCGCTCGCGGTGGGCTCGAGCTCGTAGCGCCAGCGGTGGCGGTTGACGTGCCGCCACGCGATGCGCTCGTCCTCCTCGAACTCGACGACGGTGTTGGAGATCCGGTACGGCAGCTTGATCCGCATGGCGACACCGAACCGTGACCCCAGCGAGAGCCGCGCCGGCCCGGAGATCGACGACTCGACGGTGCCGGAACCGTCGAAGTCGGGGTGACGGCGCGGATCGGCGAGCAGCGCGAAGACCGTGCGCGGCGGCGCGTCGATCTCGATGGAGCGGGACACCCGGCGGTCGGTCACGTGGAGCCGCCTACCCGCCGGTGGCGGGCCGGACGCATGACGTGGTGGCTTTCCTGACGTTCAACGCCAGCGTGGCCGCCACGCTGACGCACTCCGTGGGTCAGTCAGCCCAGGGCGACGGGGAGGGCGTCGACGCCGTAGACGATCGAGGTCTTGCGGAACGGCTGGTCGTCGAGCGACGCCGCGTCCGGGGCCAGCGTGAGGTTCGGGAAGCGGCGCAGCAGGGCGGGGTAGGCCGTGCGCAGTTCCATCCTCGCCAGCTCCGCCCCGATGCAGCGGTGGATGCCGTGCCCGAAGGCCAGGTGTGGCGTCGGGGGGCGGCGGGGGTCGAAGCGCTCGGGGTCGGACACCAGGCGCGGGTCGCGGTCGGCGCCCGAGAGCGACACGAGCAGCCCGTCGCCCTTGCTGATCTGCACGCCGCCCAGGGTCATGTCCTCGGTCGCGAAGCGCGGGAAGGCGATCTGGACGACGGTCAGGTAGCGCAGCAGCTCCTCGACGAACCCGTGCACGGCGCCGGGGTCGTCGCGCACGAGGGCGAAGCTGTCGGGGTCGCGCAGCAGCACCATGGCACCGAGGGCGAGCATCGACGCCGAGGTCTCCAGACCACCGGTGAGCAGGCCGTCGGCGAGCTCGGCGAGCTCGTCGGTGTCGAGCTCGTCGCCGTGCTCGCGGATGAGCTGGCCGAGCAGGCCGTCGCCGGGCTCGACGCGCTGGCGCTCGACGACGCCGCGGAGGTACTGCAGCGAGCCCGAGATGTTGTCGAACACCGCGCCGGCCCCGCCGAACAGGTCGAACCGCGCGGTGGACAGCGCCTGGAACTCGTCGCGCTCGTCGTAGGGGATGCCGAGCAGCTCGCAGATCGTCAGCGAGGGGATCGGGGTCGCGAAGTCGCGGACGAGGTCGACGGGCTCGCCCGCCGCGGCCAGCTCGGCCATGGCGTCGAGGCGGCCCTCGACGATCTCGGTGATCCGCGGGCCGAGGCGGGCCAGACGCCGCGACGTGAACTCCGGGGTCAGCAGGCGACGCAGCCGGGTGTGCTCGGGCGGGTCGGTGAAGCCCAGCCCGCCGGGATTCTGACCCTCGTTGACGCCGGCCTGCCCGACGAGGTGCCCGAAGTCGTTCGACAGGCCCCGCGTGCGGCCCAGGACGGTGCGCGCCTCCTCGTGGCCGGTGATCAGCCACGCCGTGACCCCGAACGGCAGCGGGAAGTGCCGCACGGGGTTGTCCTCGCGGGCCTCGCGCAGCGCGGGCACGGGGTCGAGCCCGTCGCGGCGCAGGGGCATCAGAGCGTGATCCGGCAGCATGGTTACCGGGTCGAGGCCGCGACGACTGCGCCAGGCGAGGTACCGGCGCGCTGCCCAGCCCACGACCCGTGACCGCACTGCGGCCAGCCGTGAACGGTCCACCACCGTCACCACTCTGCCCTCCCCGCGCGCGACGACGCCGCTCGGGGGCCGAGGCTAGGACGTTCGAGTGCCCGATGGACCCGGTGACGGGGGTGTGTCACCCCACCGTTCGTCGGGGTCGACCCGGGGCGGATGCCCCGGGGGCGCCTCGGCGGCGTCGTCCGTTTCGTCCGTTGAGGCCCCGAACCGTACGCCCCCGGCCGGGGCGCGCACGAGGGTCGGGGCCCGCAGACCGAGCCGGGCGAGCTCCAGCTCGGCGAGCCGGGACAGCACGTGGGGGTCGCCGTGACGCCAGCCGGCGGCCGCGTCGGGCACCCGGGCGAGGCGGCGCGGCGTGGCGTGGACCAGGGCGCGCAGGGCGAGCAGGTCGGCGTCGCCGACGCCGCCGCGCAGCCCGTCGCGCAGGGCCAGGACGGCCCGCGCCGCGATCATCCAGCGCACCCGGAACCACAGCCACGCCGCCACGACGGGCACGATCGCGAGCAGCGTGACCGTCCACGACACCCCGGTGGCGAGCGCCTCCACCGCGGCGATCTGCTGGTCGCCGGCCGCCACGATGTCGTCGCCGGCGCGGGCGCCGCCGGACAGGGCACGGGCGAGGTCGTCGCCGACGAACGGCACGCCGGACGCGGTGTCCGCGGCGCCGGTGAACGTGTCGCGCACCCGGGTCCCGGCCGCGCCGATCTGCCGGCCGGGGCCCTGCAGGGTCAGCACCGTGTCGTAGAGGACCACCGCGAGCGACACGACGACCGCCACCCACACGAGCACCGCGACGTCGGCCAGGAACTGGCGGGTGCGCCGGCGGGGGCGCTCGGCGTACACCGGCCAGCCCGCCCGGGTCGGGCGCAGCACCGGGAGGTCGGCAGGCACGACGGGTGTGTGCCCCCGGACCCCCGAGGGCACACCCCGCCCGTGCCGAAGCCCCGCCGGATCGCCGTGCTCGACGACTACCAGCAGGTCGCGGCCTCGTACGCCGACTGGGACGCCCTCGGCGCCGAAGTGACGTCCTTCGCCGGGCACCTCGGCGGCCCCGACGACGTCGTCGCCGCCCTCGAGCCCTTCGACGTCGTCGTCGCCATGCGCGAGCGCACCGCGTTCCCCGCCGACGTCCTGGCGCGGCTGCCGAACCTCGGCCTGCTGGTGACGACCGGGCCGGCGAACGTCGCGATCGACGTCGCCGCGGCCCGCGAGCGCGGCATCACGGTGTCGGGCACCGGCGGCGTCTCGAGCAACGCCCCGACCGTCGAGATGACGTGGGCGCTGATCCACGCCCTGGCCCGGCACGTCCCCGCCGAGGACCGGGCGATCCGCGAGGGCCGCTGGCAGCACACCGTGGGCCGCGACCTGGCCGGCCGGCGCCTCGGTGTCGTCGGGCTCGGCGGCATCGGCGCCCCCGTCGCCGCCGTCGGGCTCGCGTTCGGAATGGACGTGGTGGCGTGGAGCCGGCACCTGGACCCCGACGAGGCCCGCGCGCACGGCGTCACGCCCGTCGGCAGGGACGAGCTGCTGGCGACGTCCGACGTCGTGACGATCCACCTCAAGCTCTCCGCGCGCACCAGGGGCCTCGTCGGGCGCGACGACCTGGCGCGGATGAAGCCGACCGCGCTGCTGATCAACACCTCGCGCGGCCCGATCGTCGACGAGGACGCGCTGGTGGAGGCCCTGCACGCCGGGACGATCGGCGGGGCGGGCCTCGACGTGTTCGGCACCGAGCCGCTCCCGCTCGACGCGCCGCTGCGCACCGCGCCGCGCACGGTGCTCACGCCGCACCTGGGCTACGTCACCGAGGGCAGCTACGCGGTCTTCTATCGCGACGCGGTGGAGGACGTCCGCGCGTGGGCCGACGGGGCGCCGATCCGCGAGCTGGGCCCGGAGGACGGGGGCTGACCCGCGCGGTAAGCGCGCGACAAGTCGACGACAAGCGGGACGGGTCACGCTCTCGGCATCCGACGAGCAGCACGTGATCCCCAGGAGCCCGGCGTGCCCACCGCCCCGCCCGACACCGACACCGACCCCGCCTCGCCGACCGACCGCGACCTCGCCCCGCTGCGGGTCACCGACCGCGCCCTGCTCGCCGACGTCGCGCGCCTCGCGCGCCTCGCCGACGGCATCGCGGCGGGCACGGTGCCCCTCGGGGAGCGGCGTGCGCTGGCCGTCGGCGACTGGGTCGAGCACGTCTGCGAGGCGATCCGCCACCGGCACGAGGGCGAGGAGGCCGGGCTCTGGCCGGTGCTGGAGCGCCACGCCGGACGCACCCTGGACCTCTCCGGGCTGCGTGACGACCACGTCGCCCTGCGCGGCCTGCTCGGCGAGGTCCGGCGCGCCACCCGCGGGCTCGTCGGGGCGGTGCTGGTGCGCCCGATCGCGGTGGCGAGCGCCGAGGACTTCGCCCGCATCCGCCGCCTGGCGCGCCTGCTGGGCGAGCTCGCCGACCTGCTCGACGAGCACCGCCGCGACGCCGAGCGCGAGCTGCGCGGCCTGCTGCCCCGGGTGCCGCGCGCGGAGTGGCTGCGCGCCGCCCGCGACCACCACGCCGAGGCCCCGGACCCGGCGTTCACCGCGGCCCGCGCGCACGCCACGGCCGCGCCCGGCGAGCTCGCCGCGGTCGACGCCGCGCTCGGCGGGCGGGGCCTGGCGGGCGTGCTGGCGCGGCGCGCCCTGCGGCGGCGCGAGCGTCTGGTGTTCGGCGACTAGTCGTTCGCAAGTGGCGCGGCCGATGCTCACGGTGTGCCGATCACCGAGGTCGGCGACCGCCACGAACGGAGCAGCGACCATGACCACCGCGACGCCGACCCGCCAGGACGACCTGCTCGGCATCACCCTCGGTCACCGCGCGATGTGCGCCGACAGCCGCCGCCTCGCCGACCTGGCCGCGCGCGTCGTGGACGGGACCGAACGTGTGGACCGGACCCGCGCCGTCGCGATCGCCCGCTGGGTCGGGCGGCTCGCCGACGAGATCCTTCACCACCACGAGGCGGAGGACGACGTGCTCTGGCCGGTCCTCGAGGCCCGCGCCGGCGACCGCGTCGACCTCGCCGCCCTGACCGACGACCACGCGGCGCTCGACCCGCTGCTCGTCCAGGTGCGCGCGGCGGCCGACGACCTCGCGCAGGCGCCCGCGGACGCCGCGGCGGCCCGGGCGCTGGCCCGCCACCTCGGCGCGCTGGCCGACCTGCTCGCGGAGCACATCGCCGAGGAGGAGCGCGAGGTCTTCCCGATCATCCTGGCGCACGTCCCGCAGCACGAGTGGCACGGTGTGGAGGCCGCGGTGCGCGACCGGGGCGGCGACATGGGCTTCGTCCTGCCCCGCGTCGCCGCCGTGGCGAGCCCGGAGCAGAGGGCCGCCCTGCGTCGCGTCGCCGGCCCGGTGCTCACGGTCCTGCTGCCCCTGACCCGCCGGCGGCTGCGCCGCGCCGAGAGGCTCGTGTTCGGAGGCGCTTCGCGCTTATGAGTGATCTGGGTCCCGGCGGCCCGGATCACTCACGTGCGCGCAGCGCATCGTCGACCGCCCACAGCGGCGACACCGGCCCGACGCCGGCGCCCAGGGGGTACGACTCGGCGACGGCGCGGCGGATGTAGCGCTCGGCGGACGCGACGGCGTCGGGCATCGAGGCGCCCCGGGCCAGCGCGGCGCAGGTCGCGCTGGCCAGGGCGTCGCCCGCGCCGTGGACGTGCGGGGTGTCGATGCGCGGGCCGGAGAACTCCCAGGTCTGCTCGCCGTCGAAGAGCAGGTCGACGACCTCGGGCGACCCGCGCAGGTGCCCGCCCTTGACCAGCACGTACCGCGGTCCCATCGCGTGCAGGGCCGCGGCGGCCTCGCGGGCGGTGGCGGCGTCGGTGACGGTGACGCCGGCGAGCAGGCGCACCTCGTCGAGGTTCGGGGTCGCGAGCGCGGCGCGCGGGAACAGCCGCGTGCGGATCGCCTCCATCGCGTCGTCGGCGAGCAGCGGGTCGCCGCGCATCGAGGCCGCGACGGGGTCGACGACGAACGGCACGAGGTCCGCGTCGCGCCCGATGCCGACCTCGTCGACGACGTCGGCGACCGCGTCGATGATCTCCCGCGAGGCCAGCATCCCGGTCTTGGCCGCGCCCACCCCGATGTCGGTGACCACGGCCCGGACCTGCGCCGCGACCGTGTCCGCGGGCACGAGGTGCACCCCGGAGACGCCCAGCGAGTTCTGCACGGTGACCGCGGTGACGGCCACGCACCCGTGCACCCCGCAGGCGGTCATCGCGCGCAGGTCGGCCTCGAGCCCGGCGGCGCCGCCCGAGTCGGAGCCGGCGATCGTCAGCGCGCGCGGTGGGGTCTCGGCCATGGATGGGCTCCGCCCTCGTGAGTGGTTCGGGTTGCCATGACGACCCATATCACTCACGTGGGCGGAGCCCATCGCGCCACCGACCACAGCGCCGACACCGGGCCGTGGCCGGCGCCGAGCGGGTAGGCGTGCTCGACGGCGCGGGTGATGTAGGCCTTGCCGAGCGCGACGGCGTCGACGAGCGCCATCCCGCGCGCCAGCCCGGCCGTGACCGACGACGCCAGCGAGTCGCCGCCGCCGTGGGTGTGCTCGGTCCGCCGTCGCGGCGAGGTGAACCGGTGCTCGGTGCCGTCGGCGGTCACCAGCAGGTCGACGACCTCGGGCGACCCGGCGAGGTGCCCGCCCTTGACCAGCGCCGCGCCCGCTCCCAGGTCGAGCAGCGCGCGGGCCGCCGCGCGCGCGGAGTCGTCGTCGACGACGTCGACCCCGACCAGCAGGCGCACCTCGTCGAGGTTCGGTGTCACCAGCGTGGCGCGGGGGATCAGCAGGGTGCGCACGGCGTCGAGCGCGTCCGGCGCCAGCAGCGGGTGCCCGTGCATCGAGGCGGCCACGGGGTCGACGACGAAGGGCACGCGCGTCCCGAGCCCCACCTCGTCGCCGGCCTCCACCACCGCGGTGATGATCTCGGTCGAGGCGAGCATGCCGGTCTTGGCCGCGTCGACGCCCATGTCGCCGGCCACCGTGCGGATCTGGGCGGCGACGACGTCGGGCGGGATCGCGTGGAAGCCCTCGACGCCCACGGAGTTCTGCACGGTGACCGCGGCGACCGCCACCGCCCCGTGCACCCCGCAGGCGGTGAAGGCGCGGACGTCGGCGGTGAGCCCGGCGCCGCCGCCGGAGTCCGTGCCGGCGATCGCGAGCGCGACGGGCGGGGTCGACGGGGCCACGGTTCCTCCCATGCCGGCATGACCCGGCCGGTCCAGCGGTCGGCGGCTCCCCGCCCTCTCAGCCCGGTCATGACGGGCTCCCGCGCGAACGATCGGCGCGGACGCTAACCGCGCGCGTCGAGGGGCAGCAACTCGTCGACCCGGTCGCGCCACGGCCCCGCCCCGCCGACCACGGTCAGCGCCCGCGCCAGGTGCGCCGCGACGGCGGCGTCGCCGTGCCCCAGGGTCCGCGCGAGCCGGGCCAGCACGAGGTCGATCGGCGCGAACGCCAGGATCCCGGTGACCGACAGGCCCCACCGCCCCGCGTACGGCTCGAGCGCCGCGAAGGCCTCCGCCCCGCGCTCGCGGTCGCCCAGGCGCGCGGCCACCAGGCCCTGCACGGTGAGCAGGCCGCCCCAGCTCCAGTCGCGCGGCACCGGCAGGCGCTGCGCCCACAGCGCCCGCGCCTCCTCCTCGTGCCCGGCGTCGAGCAGCGCGAGCGCGAGCAGGTCGTGGGCGTAGCGCGGGAACGCGGCGTCGATGCGCCGCAGCGCCGGCAGCGTCGCGGACGTGTCCCCGCGGGCCAGCGCGAGCGTGAACCGGGCGACCTCGACGAGCACCACCGCGTGCGGCACCCCCGCCGCGGCCAGGCGCTCGCCCTCCGCGGCGTAGGTCCGCTCGGCGAGGTCGTCCTGGCCGCCGGTCAGCGCCAGCATCGCCTCGTGCAGGCCGACGAAGGCCAGCGTCATCTCCAGCTGCCCGTCGGTCGCGGCGGCCAGCGCGGCGTCGGCGTGGTGGCGCGCGGCGGCCGGGTCGTCGCGGACCACCGCCGCGCAGAACAGCACGTGGTGGGCCTCGGCCCGGTGGTCGGCGTGCCCGCCGGCCTGCGCGGCCTCGAGCATCTCGCGCCCCACCGGCTCGATCCGGTCCCACCACTCCGGCTGCGAGTTGACGAGGAAGACGGTGTTGAGCGCGGTGCACAGCAGCCGGGTGCGGCCGGACGCGCGGGCGCGCCGCAGGGCCTCCTCGGCCAGCGCGGCGGCCCGCGCGGGCTCGACGAACTCGATCTCCCGGGCGAACGCCACCAGCAGCCGGGTGTGCCCCTCGTCGTCGAGGGGCAGGGCGAGGAGGTCGTCGAACAGCGGCGCCATCCGCCCGCCCGTGCCGCGCACCGGCCACGGCATCGGCGCGTCGACGCTGGTCAGGGCCCGGGCGACGAGGTCCGGGTCGCCGGTCGCGCGCGCGGCCTCGACGGCGAGCCCGCGCTCGGCGTGGGCGTGCTCGCCGGCCCCCGACGCGGCGAGGGCGGCGACCAGCGCGCAGCGCAGCCCCACCACCGACGGCCCGTCGGGGACGCGCGCCAGGGCCGCGCGGCACAGCGCCACCGCCGACCGGAACGCCCCGCGCGCCATCGCGGCGTCGGTGGCCGCGGCGACGTGGGCGACCATCCGGTCGGGAGCGACGCGGTCGCCGGCGGCCAGGGCGTGGTGGGCCAGCGCGGCGGGGGAGGCGGGCCCGGCGACGCCGGCCTCGAGCACGTCGAGGATGCGCGCGTGCCGCCGGGCCCGGCGCAGGCGCGGGACCTCGGCGGCGACGACCTCGCGCCACAGGTCGTGGACGAAGCGCACCGCGTGCGCCCCGTCGTCCTCGCCGAGCACCCCCGCGCCCACCGCGTCCTCGAGCCCGTCGAGCACCTCCTCCTCGATCTCGGCGGTCGTGCGGCCGGTGACCGCGGCCTCGACGGCGAGCACGAGGTCGACGTCGGCGGAGCGCCCGAGCAGCGCCACGTGGGTCAGCACCGCTCGCGAGGGCCCGGGCAGCTCGCGCAGCCGGCGGCGCAGGACGTCGCGGACCCCGGCGGGCAGCCCGTGCTCGCCGGTGGTCACGGCCAGGCGGGCCACCTCGCGGACGAACAGCGGGTTGCCGCCGGTGCGGTCGGCGACGGCGGCCGCGGTGGCGCTGTCGGCATGCAGCCCGTGGCGCGCGAGCAGGGCGCCGACCGCGTCGGGGGCGAGCCCGCCGAGGGCCAGGCGGTCGGAGACGACCGTCGCCAGCGCGGCCCACGTCGCGTGCAGGGCGGCGGTGTCCTCCTCGCCGCGGTGGGTGCCGACGACGAGCAGCCCGGCGCCCGCGCCGGTGGCGACCATGCGCAGCAGGCGCAGGGTCTCGTCGTCGGCGCGGTGCAGGTCGTCGAGGGTGACGAGCACGGGCGCGCGGTCCACGAGGGCGTCCAGCACGGCCCGGTCGCGGGCGAAGGGGGTGTCGCCGTCGGTGTCGGTCCTGCCGGCACCCAGGTCCCGCAGCACCTCGGTCCAGGGCCAGGCCGGCGGGGCGCCGTCGACCTCGGGGCACCGCCCCCGCGCCACCGTCCAGCCCGCGCGGGCGCGCCGCTCGGCGACGGCGTCGACCAGCGTCGTCTTGCCCGACCCGGCCTCGCCGGCCACGAGCACCAGCTCCACGGCGCCGGCCGCGACGCGCTCGGCCGCGGCGTCGCAGCGCGCGAGCTCGCGGTCGCGGCCCAGCGGCGGTGCCGACGCCGGGGCCTCAGGGCCCCGGACGGTCAGCACCGTGGACTCGAGGCGGACGAGCGCCGGGCCGGGGTCGAGGCCGAGCTCCTCGCGCAGGTGGCCGCGGGTGCGTCGCAGCAGCTCGAGGGCCTCGGGGGCGCGCCCGGCGCGGTGCAGCGCGGTCGCGAGCAGCCGCACGCCCTCCTCGCGCAGCGGGTGGTCGCGGACGTGGCCCTCGAGCAGCGGGACGACGTCGGCGTGGCGGCCCAGGGCCAGCTCGGCGGCGGCGAGGCGCTCGCGGGCGGAGCGGACCACCTCGTCCAGCCGGGCCGCCTCCGCCCGCGCCCACCCCTCGTCGGCGAACTCGGCGTACGCCGGGCCGCGCCGCACCCCGAGGGCCTCGCGCAGCAGGGCGGCGGCGCGGTCGGGTGCCTCGCCGCGGGCGCGGTCGACGAGGCGGGTCAGGCGGGCCGCGTCGAGCGCGTCGGCGCCGGGCAGGCGCAGCGCGTAGCCGGGGGCGGCGGTGACGAGGACCCGCGACGGGGTGCGCGGCGCCCGGCGGGGCTCGAGGACCCGGCGCAGGTGCGACACGTGGACCTGCAGCGACGCGAGCGCGTTCGGCCCGGGGTGACCGCCGGCGAGGTCGTCGACGAGACGGTCGGCGGTGACGACCTCCCCGCCCGCGACGGCCAGCCGCGCGAGCACGGCGCGCCGGGCCGGGCCGCCCAGCTCCACCGGCGCGCCGTCGACGGTGGCGCGCAACGGACCCAGGACCCCGATCTCCACGGTGGACCCGGTTCCCCCCACCGGCCGAGGGTAGGTCGTGCACCCGGGCGTCGGCAGCTCGGCCGCGCGGGGCCCTCTCAGTGGTCCGTCAGTGGCCCGTCAGTGGTCCGTCAGCTCCGACGGGACCGCGATGACGTCGACCATCGCCTCGCCGCGCAGCACCGTCACCGGCATCGTGCGCCCGATCGACGGCGCGAACAGGCGCCGCTGCAGGCCCTGGGCGTCGCTGACCGGCTCGCGGTCGGCGGAGACGACGAGGTCGCCGGCGTGCAGCCCGGCGCGCGCGGCGGGGCTGCCGGGCACGACCTCGGCCACCCGCAGGCCCTTCTGGCGGCCGAGGCGGGCGGCGACGTCGGCGGGCAGGGGAGCGGGCGCCCCGACGAGCCCCAGGTAGCCGCGCCGCACGCGGCCCTCGTCGCGCAGGGCGTCGAGGATGCGCCGGGTCGTGCCCGTGATCGGCACCGCCAGGCCCAGCCCGACCCCGGCGACCGCGGTGTTGATGCCGACGACGTGGCCCGCCGCGTCGGCGAGCGCGCCGCCGGAGTTGCCGGGGTTGAGCGCGGCGTCGGTCTGGATGACGTCCTCGACGACCCGGCTCGCCCGCCCGCTGCGCACCGGCAGGGCGCGCCCGAGCCCGCTGACCACGCCGGCGGTGACCGACCCGGCGAGCCCCAGCGGGTTGCCGACCGCCACCACGAGCTGCCCACCACCAGCTCGCCCGCGTTGCCGAGCGTGAGCGCCGGCGGGGTGGGGTCGCGCGTGGTGAGGACGGCGAGGTCGGAGAGCGGGTCGGTGCCGCGCACCGTCACCCGCCCCTCGGTGCCGTCGGCGTAGGCGACCTCGCCGTCGCGGTTGCCGGCGACGACGTGCGCGTTGGTGACCAGGACACCGTCGTCGACGACCACGGCCGACCCGCTGCCCCGGCCGGCGCGCACCGCGGCGACCGACGGGCCCACGGCGGCCGCGACCGTGCTCACGGTGCGGGAGTAGGCGTCGAGCTCGTCCATACCTCCCGTGCTTACACCGTTGCAGAGCGCACGGCTGCGGTGTCCGCCGTGGGCGGAACCGCGCGGATGATCAACGGGGAGTTCGCACGCGTAGAAGCAGCGAACGCCACGTTCGCTGCAACAGCCCGGGCCTCAGTGCCCGAACGGGTCCGGGTCGACGCCCGGCATCCACGAGTTCCCCGGCACGCCCCAGCCGTGGTCGCGCAGGGCCCGCTTGGCGGCGCGGCGGTAGCGGCCGACCAGGCGGTCGACGTAGAGGTATCCGTCGAGGTGGTCGGTCTCGTGCTGGAGGCAGCGGGCCAGGTAGCCGGTGCCGGTGACGACGACCTCGGTGCCCTCGACGTCGACGCCGCGCACCTCGGCCCACGGCGCGCGCCCCGTCGGGAAGGACTCGCCGGGCACCGACAGGCAGCCCTCCTCGTCGTCGTCGGGGTCGGGCATCGTCTCCGCGGGCGCGTCGGCGGTGAGGACGGGGTTGACGACGACGCCGCGGCGCCGCTCCCCGTCCAGCTCGGGGTCGGGGCAGTCGAAGACGAAGACGCGGCGGTCGTCGCCGATCTGGTTGGCGGCGAGCCCGACGCCGTTGGCGGCGTCCATCGTGTCGAAGAGGTCCTCGACCAGGGTGCGCAGCGCGGCGCCGCCGAGCTCCTCGGGCGTCACGGGCCGGGTCGGCCGGTGCAGCACCGGGTCGCCGACGATGACGACGGGCCTGACGGTCACGGCGGGCACCGTAGTGCCCCGCGATCGCGCGGTTCTCACGCGTTGGGCCCCGCGCTGTCGGGGCGCCGTGATTGAATGGAGGAGCCCGAATGACAGGCGTGTCATTCGCGGCCAGCGGGACGCCGTGGGGTAGGAGGCGAGGAGCGTGGCGGACGCGGTTCGGGTGCATCCCCCGCAGGACGAGCCGTCGGACGGGCTCGACCGACGCGACCGCGAGATCCTCGCGTTCGAGCGCCAGTGGTGGAAGTACGCGGGCGCCAAGGAACAGGCGATCCGCGAGCTCTTCGACATGTCCGCCACCCGCTACTACCAGGTGCTCAACGCCCTGGTCGACCGGCCGGAGGCCCTCGCGGCCGATCCCATGCTCGTGAAACGCCTGAGGCGCCTGCGACAGAGTCGGCAGCGGGCCCGTGCGGCGCGTCGCCTCGGAGTCGAGCCTCGTTGATGGTCTCCTGACTCCCTGACGCGGCATTTCCGCCGAGCGAGCAGGGAGCGGACCGACGGTCCGCTGAGGGGAGCAGGACATGACTGGGCCCGGGTCCGCCGACGCCTCCCGCATGCGCATCGCGGGCATCGTGCTGCTCGCGATCGCCGGTGTCGCCGCCGTGGTCGGCCTGCTCGCCCTCGGGGGTGAGGGGCCCTCGAGCCCCACGGCCGCGCCCGCGAGCCCGGCGGCGCCGCTCCCCGGGGCGACCGGCAACGGATCCCCGGCCCCGCAGCCGGCGCCCGCACCGAACCAGGCCGGCGTCCCCGGCCAGGGCCTGCCCGGCCAGCCCGGCCAGCCCGGACAGCCCGGCGGCCCCGTCCCGCCCGGTGGCCCGGTGCCCCCCGGCGGTGTCGCCGGCGCCCCCGGCCAGCCCGGCGGCGCTCCGGCCGGCGGTCCCGCGGTGGGCGCACCGATCGTCCCCGGGGGCGGCGCGCCCGGCGGCGGTGGCGCCGTGGCCGGTGGCGCCGGCGGTTCCGGTGGCGGCTCCGGTGGGGGCGGCGGCGTGGACTCGTCGGTCGCGGTGCGGGTCTTCAACAACTCGACGATCCAGGGTCTCGCCGACCGCGCGGCCGCCGAGATGCGCGCCCAGGGCTGGAACGTCGTCGAGGTCGGCAACTACCCGAGCGGCATCATCCCGGAGAGCACCGTCTACTACCGCCCGGGCACGGGCGAGCAGGGCGCGGCCGAGGCGATCGCCCGCGAGTTCGGGCTGCGCTCGATGCCCCGCTTCGACGGCATCGCGAGCGCCTCGCCCGGCGTCATCGTCATCGCGACGAACAACTGGGGCCAGAGCCGGGGCTAGTTCTCCCCGGCGCCTAGTTCTCCCCGGCGCCTAGTTCTCCCCGGCGTAGGCCTCGAGCTCGGCGAGCTGGCGCGGGTCCAGCGAGGGCTTGACGGCCTCGCGGGCGGTGGCGAGGTCGCGCGCCGAGACCTCGGTCGACTCCAGCGACGTGCGCATCGCCGTCAGCGCCGCCTCGCGGATCAGGGCGGCGCAGTCGGCGGCCGAGTAGCGGTCGAGGTCCGCGGCGAGCGCGTCGAGGTCCACGTCGTCGGCGAGCGGGGTGTCCCGGGCGGAGGCCCGCAGGATGTCCGCCCGCGCGGCGGCGTCCGGCGGCGGCACGTACACGCGCCGCTCGAGGCGCCCGGGCCGCAGCAGGGCGGGGTCGATGAGCTCGGGGCGGTTGGTGGCGCCGAGCACCACGACGTCGCGCAGCGGCTCGGCGCCGTCGAGCTCGGTGAGCAGGGCGGCGACGACCCGGTCGGAGACGCCGGCGTCGGTCGACCCGCCACGGCGCGGGGCCAGGGCGTCGATCTCGTCGAGGAACACCAGCGCCGGTGCGGCCGCCGCCGCGCGCCGGAAAAGCGTGCGCACGGCCCGCTCGGACTCGCCGACGAACTTGTCGAGCACCTCGGCGCCCTTGACCACGAACACGTTCAGCGAGCCGGTGCCCGCCAGCGCCCGCACCAGGAACGTCTTGCCGCACCCCGGCGGCCCGTAGAGCAGCACGCCCCGCGGCGGCGACACCCCGAGCCGCGCGAAGGAGTCGGGGTAGCGCAGCGGCCACAGGATCGTCTCGGTGAGCGCCTGCTTGGTCTCGACCATGTCGCCGACCCGCTCGAGCGTCAGCCCGCCCGACGACAGCGTCTGCGACCCCGACGACAGCGACGCCGGGCGCACCGAGGACACGGCGCCGAGCAGGTCGTCGGTGGTCAGGGTGGGGTCGTCCTCCCCGGAGCCCGCCCGCAGCGCCGCCCGCACCGCCGCCTCGCGGCGCAGCGCGACCAGGTCGCCGGCCACGAAGCCCGGGGTCCGTGCGCCGACGGCCGCCAGGTTGACGTCCTTCGCCAGCGGCACCCCGCGCAGCAGCACCCCCAGCAGCTCGGCGCGGTCGCGGTCGCCCGGCGCGGGCAGGGTCAGCTCGCGGTCGACGAGGTCGGCGCCGCGCACGCGGGGGTCGAGGGCCTCGGGCCGCGCGGAGGTGAGCACCAGCGCCGTGCCGGCCGCGTTCGCCGCGCGGCGCAGCGCCTCGAGCACCAGCGTCGACAGCGGCGGGGGGTCGGACGCGGGGAGCAGTACCTCGGCGTCGGTGACGAGCAGGACGGTCGGGGCGCTCGCCGTCGCGTCGTCGACGGCCTCGCGGACGCGCGCGGCAGCCGCGCCCGCCTCGATCGCGGCGACCTCGGGGGCGGGCAGGCACACCGCCCGCGCGTCCTCGTCGGCGGCGACGGCCCGCACGAGCGTCGTCTTGCCGACGCCCTCGGGCCCGCTGACCAGCACCCCGAGCCGCGGCGCGGCGCCGAGGCGCTCGAGGAGCTCGGGACGCCGGAACACGAGGTCGAACCACTCGCCGAGGCGTCGGGCGGGCTCGGCCTGCCCGACGAGGTCGGCGACGGCGACCGCCGGCTCCTCGACGACCGGGGCGGGGGCGGCCGCGGGCGCCGGGGCCTGCGCGGCGGGGACGACGGGAGTGGGCGGTGCGCCCCCGGTGCCTGCTCCCGTGCTCGCCCCGTTCTGCCAGCGCACGACCGTCGTCGGCGCGACCACGAGAGCCGCGGACGGGTCGGCGCCGTGCGGCGGTTCGGCGGCGGTCACGGTGACGAGCTCGGTGGTCCAGGTGCCGCCCAGCGCGGCGGCCAGGCCCCGGCGCGCGCCCGCGGCGTCCGCGCCGGGGATCGGGCTGAGGTCCTGGGGGAGCAGCGAGAGCGTGTCGCCGGCGAGCAGGACCTTGCCGGTCAGGGCCAGGCGCAGGGTCTCCGGGGGCAGGGCGGCCGTGGCCAGACGGGAGCCGGCGACCTCGACCTGGCGCGCGACCGCGACCGGCGCGGCGGCCACGCCGACCGTCGACCCGTCGACGACGCCCGCGTTGACCATCGTCGTCTCGTCCAGCACCGCGGTGCCGGGCGCGGCGGGGGCGACGGCGGGGGCGACGAGGGCGGCCGTGGCGCGCGCACCCGTGACCCGCACCGCGTCCCAGGCCTCGAGGCCCAGCGCGGTGATCACCTCGGGGTGCAGGCGCACGACGCCGCGGCGCGCGTCGCCGGCCGAGGTGCCCAGCCGGGCGAGGAGGTCGACGCCGACCGGGGCGCTCACTGCTCGTCGTCCCGGTGCCGGCGCAGCCCGAGGCGGCGCGAGCCGCGCGGACGCGGCCGGCGGTCGCCGTGCCCGTCGCCGTGACCGTTGCGGTCGGCGGGCCGTCCCGGGGGCCGCTCGATCGGGCCGGGCGGGGGCAGGGGCGCCGTGGGGTCGCCGACGCGGCGGTCGCGGTCACGCCCGATGTTGCGTGCGGCGGTGCCGGCGCGGGCCGCAGCGCCCGCGACCCGGCGGCGCAGGTTGCGCCGCGGCGGCGCGAGACCCAGGCGGCGGTGGGCGCGGCGCACGGCGCGGCGCTGGCGCGGCGGCACGTGCCACACCTCGGGGTGCCGACCGAGCCAGCGGTAGCGGCTGACCGCCCACGGGATGTGCAGCAGGTAGAGGGCCACCGCCACGGCGTAGACGACGAACGGGAACGTCACGAGCGCGGCGGCGGCGAACGCGACCGCCACGAGCAGGGGCGCGACGAACGGGGGCGGCACGCGGACGCTCTTGAGCGAGGCGGTCGGCACGCGGCTGATCATCAGGCCGCCGACCAGCACCGTCCACACCCCGACCACCGCGGGCAGCGACCAGAACCCCGGCCCGAGCTGGACCTCGAGCGCGAGGGGGGCCAGCGCGATGAGCGCGCCGGCCGGCGAGGGGACGCCGACGAAGAACTCGCCCGCGTAGGGCGGCGCCTCCTCGTCGTCGGAGAGCGTGTTGAACCGCGCCAGGCGCAGCGCGGCCGACACCACCAGCACCAGCGCGACCACCCAGCCGATGCGGATGTCGTCCAGCGTCCACAGGAACAGGATCAGGGCCGGGGAGACGCCGAACGAGACGCAGTCCGACAGCGAGTCCAGCTCGGCGCCCATGCGGCTGGTCGCGTCGAGCAGGCGGGCCAGGCGGCCGTCGAGCGCGTCGAACACCGCGGCGACGGTGATCGCGGCCAGCGCGGCGACGCGGTTGTCCGCGATCATGAACTGCACGCCGGACAGCCCGGAGCACAGCGCGAGGACGGTGACGGCGTTGGGCAGCAGCCGCACGCCGCGCCCGCCGCCGCGTGCCGCCTCGGGGGTCACGACGTCCCCGGCAGGTCGGCCAGCACCGTCTCGCCGCCGACGGCCCGTTGCCCGGGCTCGACGCGGACCGTGCTGCCCGGCGGCAGGAGCAGGTCGACGCGCGACCCGAAGCGGATGAGCCCGTAGACGTCTCCGGCCCGGACCTCGTCGCCGGGCGCGGCGTCGCAGACGATGCGCCGCGCCACCAGCCCGGCGATCTGGAGGACGGCGAGGTCGTGCCCGTCGGTGCCGTGCACCCACATCGCCGTGCGCGCGTTGGTGTCGCTCGCCGCGGGGAGGTCGGCGGACAGGTAGCCGCCCGGGCGGTGCTCGACGGCCTGGACCTGGCCGTCGACCGGCACCCGCTGCACGTGGACGTCGTACACCGACAGGAAGACGCTGACCCTCGGGCGCGGCCCGGGCGGGAAGCCGCGGGCGACGAGGTCCTCGGGCGGCTCGGCGGTGTCGACCAGGCTCACCGTCCCGTCGGCGGGCGCCACCGCGATGCCCGCCTGCCGCGGCGTCGTGCGGTGGGGCGCGCGGAAGAACGCGGCGACCCCGGCGGTGACGGCCAGCGCCCCGAACGTCCCGCGGCCCCGCAGGGCGCGGACGCCGAAGGCCGCGGCGGCCACCGCGCCGATGACGGGGGCGCCCCCGGGGTGCAGCGGGGGCATGGTGTCGCGCACGAGGGCGAGGGCGTGGCGCACCGTGCCGCCGAGCCCCGAGGGGATCTCCGGGCGGTCGGCGTGCTGGGCGGCGGACTGGTCGGACGTGACCATCGTCGGTACGGATCCCTCTCCTCGACGGCGCGCGACCGAAACCTATCGGCCGAGCCGGAGGCGGGACGAGGTGGGAAGGCCCGGGATGGGGCCGGGGCCGCCAACCCCCGAGTCGGCGACCCCGGCCGGGAACCGCTCGTCCGCTCCCCAGCGACAAGCGGTTGGTCCTGTGACGGGCCCACCCGGACGATGTCAGGACACACGTGGCACGGGTCCATGACACCTGTCACACATGGTGCCCGATGTCGCGCGGCGGCGGAAGGCCGAGTCGCCCCAACGGTCCAACGATGACGCTCGACGGGACGCTCGACCAGGGGTTGACGGGGCTCCATCGAGCCGTTCCGGGATCACCCGTCCAGGAGCCAGACCTCGACGGTCTCCCCGGCCTCGACCCGCGTGACCTGCTCGTCCACGACGACCAGGCAGTCGGCGCGGGCCAGCGCGGCGAGCAGGTGCGACCCGGCTCCCCCGACCGGCGCGACCGTCCCCGCGACGGCGTCGATCCGCCCCCGGCGGAACTGCCGTCGTCCCGCGGGGGAGTCGAGCGCCTCGGCGAGGCGCGCGCGCACCCGCGGCCGGTCGGGCTGCGGGTGCCCGAGCGCGGCGCGCAGGACGGGGCGGACGAACACCTCGAACGAGACCAGCGAGCTCACCGGGTTGCCGGGCAGCGTCACCACGGCGACGTCGCCGAGCGGGCCGGCGTGGTGGCCCGCGCCCTGCGGCATCCCGGGCTGCATCGCCACCTTGGTGAACGTGACGCCCCGGCCGGCGAACGCGTCCTTGACGACCTCGTAGGCGCCCGCGCTGACCCCGCCGGAGGTCAGCACGAGGTCGACGGGGTCGTCGGCGCGGGCGGCGAGGGCCTCGTCGAGGGTGCGGGTGAACTGCTCGACGTCGTCGGGCACGAAGCGCAGCAGCTCGGCGCGCCCGCCCGCGTCGTCGACCGCGGCGGCGAGCATCGGGCCGTTGGACTCGTGGATCTGGCCGTGGCGCAGCGGTTCGCCCGGCGCGACGAGCTCCGAGCCGGTGGACAGCACGAGCACCCGCGGCCGGCGGCGCACCCGCAGCGTGCCGGCCCCGATCGCGGCCGCCAGCCCGATCTGCGCCGGCCCGAGCACCGTCCCGGCGGGCAGCACGACCTGCCCCGCGGTGACGTCCTCGCCGGCACCCCGCACGCTCTGCCCGGCGCCCACGGCCCGCTCGACGCGCACCTGCTCGGTGCCGCCGTCGGTCCACTCGACCTGCACCACCGCGTCCGCGCCCGCCGGCATCGCCGCGCCGGTCATGATCCGGTGGGCGGTGCCGGGAGCCAGGGGCGGGCCGTCGGTGCGCCCGGCCGGGACGTCGGCGGCGACGGGCAGCACCGTGGGGGTCTCGCCGAGGTCCGCGCTGCGCACCGCGTAGCCGTCCATCGCCGAGTTCGCGAAGGGCGGCAGCGGGTGGGAGGCGACGAGGTCGTCGGCGAGGACCCGCCCCCGGGCGTCGGCGAGGGCGACGATCTCCGTCGCCGTCGGGCCGAGCAGGGCGGCGACGGTGGCGGCGTGCTCGGCCACCGGTCGCATCGCCGAGGGGTCGCCGTGGTCGTGGCCGTGCCCGTGGTGTCCGTGGCCGTGTCCTGTCACGGCGGGCATCGTCCCGCCCGCCCCGCCGACCTGCCCGGCGGGTGCGCCGTTCTGCCCGGGACGGCGGGGGCGCGGCGTTAGGGTCGTCGCGTGGCGGACCGGAGCGCGCAGGACCTGACCGGGCAGCGGCTCGGCCACTTCCGCGTGGACGGCGTCATCGGCCGCGGCGGCATGAGCGTGCTCTACCGCGCCACCGACACCCGGCTCGGTCGCCGGGTCGCGCTCAAGGTCATCGACGAGGCGCTGGCCGCCGACCGCGAGTTCCGCGAGCGGTTCGTCGACGAGGCCCGCAACACCTCCGCGGTCGACCACTCCCACGTCGTCCCGCTCTACGACTTCGACGAGACCGACGGCCACCTCTACATCGCGATGCGCCACGTCGAGGGGCCCGACCTCGCGAGCGTCATCGACAACCGCCCGGTGGCGGTGGCGCGCACGCTGCGCCTGCTCGGGCAGGTCGCCGACGCGCTGGACGCCGTGCACGCCCGCGGCCTCGTGCACCTCGACGTGAAGCCGGCGAACGTCCTGGTCACGACCCGCGAGTCGGCCGGCGAGCACGTCTACCTGGCCGACTTCGGCCTGACCCGCCGCGGCGCCACCGGCCACCGGACCTCCGGCGGCGACTTCCTCGGCTCCCCGACCTATGCCGCCCCCGAGCACCTGCGCGGCGAGCCCGTCGACGCCCGCACCGACGTCTACTCGCTGACCTGCGTGCTGTTCACCTGCCTCACCGGGCGCGCGCCGTACCTGGGGTCGGTCACCGAGGTGATCGACGGCCACCTCGCCGGCGAGCTGCCCTCGGTCGCCGACCTCGTCGGCCTCGACCCGCGCATCGACGACGTCGTGCGCCGCGGCATGGATCCCGACCGGCCGCGGCGCCACGAGTCGGCGAGCGCCGTCATCGAGGCGGCCCGGGGCGCGCTGACCGGACCGGGCCCGCGGCCGCTGGTCGCCCCGCCGGCGGCGCGCCGACCCGCCGGGCCGCCGCGGCATCCCGGACGCGTGCCGCCCGTCGGCGCGGTGGGTCCGGTGGCGCCGGTGCGTCCCGTGGCTCCGGTCGCGCCGGTCGCGCCGGTCGCGCCGGTCGCTCGGGAGTCCGGCTCGGGGCAGGACCGGGACGCCCCGGAGGGTGCTGCGGCATCGGCGACGTCGGCGACGTCGGTCTCGAGCGAGGCGGCCGCGCCGGGGTCGGCCTCGAGCGAGGCGTCCGCGCCGGGGTCGGCCGCGCCGGGGCCGGCCGACGGCGGTCGTCCTCTCCGGAGCCCGGCGGACCCGCCCGTCGGCCGCCCGCTCCCGCCGCCCACCCCGCCCCGCGGCGGCCCGCCGATGCCGCCGGCGCGCCCGTTCGGTCCGGCGTCCGGCCCCTTCCCGGCGGCGCCGGGACCCGCGGGCCCGCCCGGTGGCCCGCCGCCCGGGCCGCTCACGCGCTCGTCGGTGGCCCCGCCGATGCGTCTGCGCGACCCGCTGCCGCCCGACCGCGACGGCTCGTTCGTCCGGGCCGCCGCCGACCGCCCGAAGCCGCTGGTGCTGGTCGTCGGTGGCGTGGTCGTCGTCGCGGTGGTCGTGCTCCTCGTGCTGCTGATCCTCTGACGGCGACACCCCCGAGGGGTTCGGTTGCACTCACCCCACCCGAGTGCCAACATGGATTTGGCACTCGGTATCGTCGAGTGCCAGGTCGGGACGGTGAGACCGGTGGTCTGGATGCCGGTCGTCCGTCGCGGGCACCGCGCCTGGCCGAGTTACGTGTCTCTCATCGGAGGACCACCCGCATGGCCAAGATGATCGCGTTCGACGAGGAGGCCCGTCGCGGCCTCGAGCGGGGTATGAACAGCCTCGCGGACGCCGTCAAGGTGACCCTCGGCCCGCGCGGCCGCAACGTCGTCCTGGAGAAGAAGTGGGGCGCCCCCACGATCACCAACGACGGCGTCTCGATCGCGAAGGAGATCGAGCTCGAGGACGCCTGGGAGAAGATCGGCGCCGAGCTCGTCAAGGAGGTCGCGAAGAAGACCGACGACGTCGCCGGTGACGGCACGACCACCGCGACCGTGCTCGCCCAGGCCCTCGTCCGCGAGGGTCTGCGCAACGTGGCCGCCGGTGCCAACCCGATGTCGCTGAAGAAGGGCATCGAGAAGGCCACCGAGGCCGTCTCGCAGCAGCTCCTGAAGTCGGCCAAGGAGGTCGAGACCAAGGAGCAGATCGCCGCCACCGCGTCGATCTCCGCCGGCGACGCCCAGATCGGCGAGCTCATCGCCGAGGCGATGGACAAGGTCGGCAAGGAAGGCGTCATCACCGTCGAGGAGTCGCAGACCTTCGGGCTCGAGCTCGAGCTCACCGAGGGCATGCGCTTCGACAAGGGCTACATCTCGCCCTACTTCGTCACCGACCAGGACCGGATGGAGGCGGAGCTCGACGACCCCTACATCCTGCTCATGTCCTCCAAGATCTCGTCGGTGAAGGACCTCCTCCCGCTGCTGGAGAAGGTCATGCAGTCCGGCAAGCCGCTGGCGATCATCTCCGAGGACGTCGAGGGCGAGGCCCTGGCCACCCTGGTCGTCAACAAGATCCGCGGCACCTTCAAGTCGGTCGCCGTCAAGGCCCCCGGCTTCGGTGACCGCCGCAAGGCGATGCTGGCCGACATGGCCATCCTCACCGGCGGCGAGGTCATCTCGGAGGAGGTCGGCCTCAAGCTCGAGACCGCGGACCTCAGCCTGCTGGGCCGCGCCCGCAAGGTCACCGTCTCCAAGGACGAGACCACGATCGTCGACGGCGCCGGCGCCGCCGACCAGATCCAGGGCCGCGTGCAGCAGATCCGCTCCGAGATCGAGCGCAGCGACTCCGACTACGACCGCGAGAAGCTCCAGGAGCGTCTCGCCAAGCTCGCCGGCGGCGTCGCGGTCATCCGCGCCGGTGCCGCGACCGAGGTCGAGCTCAAGGAGCGCAAGCACCGCATCGAGGACGCGGTCCGCAACGCCAAGGCCGCGGTCGAGGAGGGCATCGTCGCCGGCGGCGGCGTCGCGCTCCTGCAGGCCTCGGTCGGCGACGTCTTCTCGGGCCTCGGGCTCGACGGGGACGAGGCCACCGGCGCCAACATCGTGCGCACCGCGCTCGAGGCGCCGCTGAAGCAGATCGCCCACAACGCCGGCCACGAGCCCGGCGTCGTGGCCGAGAAGGTCCGTGGGCTCAACACCGGTGAGGGCCTCGACGCCGCCACCGGCGAGTACAAGGACCTGATCGCCGCGGGCATCATCGACCCCGCCAAGGTCACCCGCTCGGCGCTGCAGAACGCCGCGTCGATCGCCGCGCTGTTCCTGACCACGGAGGCCGTGGTCGCGGACAAGCCGGAGAAGGGCGGCGGCGCTGCTGCCGACCCGACCGGCGGCATGGGCGGCATGGACTTCTAGTCCACGCCGACTACGGCACCTGAAGGGCCGCACCCCCGCGGGGGTGCGGCCCTTCGTCGTTCCACGGGGCGGTGCACGGCGCTGGTGTGTCGAGGGGGTGTGCGCCGGCGCTGGTGTGTCGAGCGAGGGACTCCCCGGCTGCGTGGGACGCAGCGAGGGACGCCCTCGCTCTCGGGCTCGCCCGCGCGCACCTCGCCCCGGAGCGCCCCGCGCACGCGAGCGGTGGCGGGCGTCGGCTGATCAGGAGCACCTGGTGCACAGGGATCGCGGAAAGAGGGTGCACCCGGTACTCGTGATCTCCGGCGCGGCGCGAGGGCGAGGGCGACGCGGCGCGAGGGCGAGCGCCGCCGACCGTCCGAGATCACGAGCACCTGGTGCACCCCGAGCGCGCGCCGGGGTGCACCCCGCGCCCCTGATCTTCAGGGGTCGGGCGGACCCGGCAGCGCGAACGGGGACTTCGCGCGCCTAGAAGCAGCGAACAGCGCGTTCGCTGCTACCGACGAGCGGTCCCGGCGCGCACCGACTCCGGCGACGTCGCGGCCGCCTCGTCCTCCGAGGTCTCGTAGAGGTCCCGGCGGAAGCGCTCGCGGATGGTGATCACGGCGAGGAAGGTCAGGGCGGCGGTGCCGATGATGTACAGCGACACCGACCACGACGCCCCCGTGGCGGCGAGCAGCGCGGTCATGATGAACGGCGCGAGCCCGCCCGCGAACACCGACGCGAACTGGTAGCCCAGCGACGCGCCCGAGTAGCGGACGTCGGCGGGGAACATCTCGGCGTACAGCGTCGCCTGCGGGCCGTACATCGTCGCGTGGATCGTGAAGCCGACCAGCAGGGCGAGGAACACCAGCGGCACCGAGCCGGTGTCGATCAGCCAGAACAGCGGGAACGCCCAGATCGCCATGCCGACGGTGCCGGCGAGGTAGAGCTTCTTGCGGGTGCCCATGCGGTCGGTGAGCGCGCCGAAGAACGGCATCGTGATCACCTGGGTGAGCCCGGCGCCCATGACGCACAGCAGGATCGAGGTCCGCGACATCCCGACGGTCTTGGTCGCGTAGTCGAGCACCCCGCTGATGAGGATGTAGAAGGTCGCGTTGACGACGAAGAACGCGCCGGTCGCCTGGAGGATCTCCTTCCAGTACTTCCGCACGGCCTCCACCAGCGGCGCCTTGCGCAGGCCCGCCTCGCGCTTCGCGGCCGTCGAGCGCTCCCGCAGCGCGGCGAACACCGGGGTGTCCTCGATCTTGAGCTGCACGTAGAGCCCGATCAGCACGAGCACCAGCCCGGACAGGAACGGCACCCGCCAGCCCCAGCTCGTGAACTGCTCGTCGGACAGGGTCGCGGTGAGGATCAGGAAGAACAGGTTGCCGGCGACCGCCCCGAGGACGGCGCCGGTCTGCACGAGGCTGCCGTAGAACCCGCGCCGCTCGACCGGCGCGTGCTCGGTGAGCAGCAGCGCCGCCCCGCCCCACTGCGCGCCGACGCCCAGGCCCTGTACCAGGCGGGCCACGACGAGCAGGATCGGCGCCCAGACACCGATGACCGCGTAGTTCGGCAGCACCCCGATCGCGAACGTCGCCACGCCCATGACCAGCATCGCGGCCACCAGCGGGGGCTTGCGGCCGTACTTGTCACCCGCGTGGCCGGCGATGATGCCGCCGAGGGGGCGCGCGACGAAGCCGACCGCGAACGTCGCGAACGACGCGAGCGTCCCGGCCACCGGGTTCGACGACGGGAAGAACTGCGGCCCGAGCACCAGCGCCGCGGCGGTGGCGTAGATCAGGAAGTCGAACCACTCGAGGGTGGTGGCGAAGACGGCGGCCGTCGCGAGCCGGCCCATGCGCGGCGGTGCGTCGGTGGGGTTCTGCGGGGTCACGGGCGCCAACCTCTCGGTACATGAACGATCGTTCGTACCGTACGAGCGCGATGCCGCCCGCCACAAGGTCAGTGCGGCAGCGGGCTCTCGAGGAGGGCGAGGGCGTAGCGCGCCTGCTGCTCGGCGAGCTGGCCCCGCGACAGACGCCCGTCCGGGCGGTACCACTGCGCCACGCCCGCGAGCCCCGAGAGCACGGTGCGCGCGGCGTCGGCCGGGTACGGCGTGCGGAACTCGCCGGACGCCGCGCCCTGGGTGACGATCTCCTCGAACACCGCCTGCGTCGCGTCGCGGTCGACGACCAGGCGCTCGCGGTCCTCCCCGTCGAGGTAGCGCACCTCGTTGGTGGACACGATCATCGCGAGCTGGTGGTCGACGACGAAGCGGACGTAGGCGCGCACCGCCTCGCGCATCCGCGGCACCGCGTCGTCGCCCGCCTCGTCGACGGCCACGTGCAGGCGCGTGACGAGCTCGTCGTTGGCGTGGCGCAGCACCTCGGCGAGCAGGCGCGACTTCGACGGGAAGTAGTTGTACAGGTTCGACAGGCTGGTGCCCGCGCCGCGAGCCACGTCGCGCATGGAGGCGCCGTGGAAGCCCTTGGCGCCGAACGCCTCGAGGGCGGCGTTGAGGATCGCGGCCTCGTTGCCCCGGCCCGTGTCCCCGACCAGCGAGACCGTCGAACGCGCGTTCACGTCGGCCAGCCTAGAGGTCCGCGCGGCCCCTGCTTGACGCGTCGGCGCGCCGGATGATGGATTGGCATACGAACAGTCGTTCGTGTGGAGGTGCCGGGTGGGCGATCGGTGGTTCGAGGACTTCGCGGTGGGGGAGCGGTGGACCAGCCCGCCGCGGGAGGTCACCGCCGAGGACCTCGCGGCGTTCACCCGCGTCTCCGGCGACGACCACCCCCTGCACGCCGGACCGGACGCGATCCTGCAGGGGCCGTTCGGCGTCGCCGTCGCGATGGGGCTGCTGCAGGGGCTCGGGATCCACGGCGACGCGGTGCTCGGCCTGCTCGACACCCACTGGGCCTACCGGCGCCCGGTGCGCGTCGGCGACACCCTCGCCCTCGAGGTGACGATCGTGCGCGCCCGGCGCACCTCGTCGGGCGACCGCGGCGTCGTCACCCGGGCCATGGTCCTGCGCAACGAGCGCGGCGAGACCGTGCAGGAGGGCACGACGGCCGCGATGATCGCGGCCCGGGGCGCCGGTCCCGACCCGGTCGGGCGCGCGTTCGGCACGGTCGGCTGGGCCGAGGCGCTGAGCGACAAGACGGACCTCGCCGCGGACCTCGCGAGCTGGGACGGCACGATCGGGCTGCGCAGCGGTGACGACGAGGTGCACCTGCGCGTCTACCGCGGGCGGGTCATCGAGGTCGCGCGCCGGTCCCCGCGCGGCGCGACGTTCGTCCTCGGCGCCGACGCGGCGACGTGGCTCGAGCTGGTCGAGGCCGCCGACAACCCGTTCATGCGCCTCGCGATGGCCGGGCGCTTCACCGCCACCGGCGACGGCTACGAGTACCTGCGGCTGACCTCCGCGCTCCACCGCCTCGCCGACGCCGCCCGGGAGATCGCCTGATGCGTGCCGACTACCTGCCGCTGGCCGGCGGCCTCGCGTTCGTGGAGCAGCACGGCGAGGACGACGCCCCGCCCGTGCTGTGCCTGCACACCGCGGGCCAGAGCGGCGTGCAGTGGCGCCACGTCGCCCCGGCGCTCGCGGCCCGCGGGTACCGCGTGGTCGTGCCCGACCTGCCCGGGCACGGGCGCTCCGAGCCGGCGCCGGGCGGGCCCGTCACCGACCTCGGCGCCTACGCCGCGTGGTGCCTGGCGCTGATCGAGCGGCTGGGCCTGGACAGGCCCGCCGTCGTCGGCTGCTCGATCGGCGGCAAGATCGCACTGGACATCGCCGTGAAGTCGGAAGGACTCTCCGCCGTCGTCGCCATGGCCGCCGACGCCCACACCGGCGGCCGGCCGTCGGTGCGCGGCCTGCGCCGCGAGCTCTCCGACGTCGCCGCGCCGAGCCGCACCGACCGCACCCATCTCGGCACACTGGCGGTCGTCGGGCGCGACGTCCCCCGCGAGCGCGCCGAGCTCATCGCGACCATGCACCGACGGGAGGACCCGGCCGTGTCCACCTCCGACCTGCTGGGCTGGGCGACGCACGACCTGCGCGACGCGCTGCCGAGCATCACCTGCCCCGCCCACCTCGTCGTCGGCGACGACGACCTCTGGCTCGACGTCGCGCGGGTGCGTGCGGCCGCGGCCGCCATCCCGGGCGCCCGCTGCACGGTCCTCGAGGGCATCGGGCACTACCCGATGGAGGAGATCGCCGACTTCGACGCCGTCCTCGACGGCTGGCTCACCGAGCTCACGGCGGCCACGGCATGACCGGGCGCCCCGCGATCACGCCCCACCCGGTCGCCGCCTTCCCCGCGCCGGGTCCGGTGCCCGCGGACCTCCCCGACCTGCTCGGACGCCTCGCGCACCGCGACCCCGACGCGACGGTCGTGCTCGACACGACCCCCGACGGCACCACCCACCCCGTCACCCGCGGCGAGCTGTGGCGCCGCGTGCGCGCGCTGGCCGAGGAGCTCCGCGAGCACGGCGTCGGTGCGGGCGACGCGGTCGCGGTGTGGATGCCGAACTGGAGCGACGCGCTGGTCTGGCAGTTCGCCGTCGCCGCCCGCGGCGCGCACGTCGTCGGCGTCAACACCCGCTACGGCACCGAGGAGTCCGGGCACGTGCTCGCCCGCGCGCGCCCGAAGCTGGTCGCCCTCGCGGTGGGCTTCCACGGTCTCGACCTGCTGGAACGCCTGCGCGCCGCCGCCGAGCACTCGGGCGTGACCCCTGAGGTCGCCGTCGTCGGCGGGCCCTTCGGTGCCGAGCCCGACCCGGCCGCGCACGACGTCGGCGCCGGCGCCTGGACCCCGCGCCGCGACGACGGCCCGGAGCCGGCGCGCAGCGACCCGGGCGCGCTGGCGGTCGCGTTCACGACCTCCGGCTCGACCGGGCTGCCCAAGCTCGCCGCGCACAGCGGCACCGCGGTGCTGTCGCACGCGGTGGCCGACGCCGCGGTGCTCGGGCTCGGCGAGGGCGACGTCGTGCTCGGCGCGCTGCCGCTCTCCGGGGTCTTCGGCTACAACGCCGTCATGGCCGGGCTCGCCGCCGGTGCGACGGTGCTGCTCGAGCCCACCTTCGACGCCGACCGCGTGCTCGATCACGTCGCGACCCACCGCGTCACCCACCTCGCCAGCGGCGACGACCTGGTGCTGCGCCTGCACGAGGCCTGGACCGCGCGGCCCCGCGACCTCGCGAGCTGGCGCTGGTGGGGCGTCGCCGACTTCCAGGGCCGCAGCCACGAGCTGGCCGCCTGGCTCGGTGCGGAGGCCGGCACGCGGGTCGCGGGGGTCTACGGCTCGTCCGAGGTCTTCGCGCTCACCGCGACCTGGCCGGACGACGAGCCCGCGCCCGCGCGCTGGATCGGCGGCGGGCGCGTCGTGCACCCCGGCATCGCCGTCCGCGTCGTCGACCCCGACACCGAGGCCGTGCTGGAGCCCGGCGGCGAGGGCGAGATCCAGTTCCGGGGGCCGAACGTCGTCGACGCCTACCTGGGCGCCGACACCCCGGACGTCTGGACCGCCGACGGCTGGTTCCGCTCCGGGGACCTCGGCGTGCTCGTCGACGAGGGCGCCTTCGCCTACGTCTGCCGTCGCGGCGACGCCCTGCGCCTGCGCGGCTTCCTCGTCGACCCGGCCGAGATCGAGCTGCGGCTCGCCGCCCACCCCGACGTCGGCACGGCCAAGGTCGTCGGCGTCGAGGGCGACGACGGCGCCACCCGGGCCGTCGGCTTCGTGGTCGGCGCGGCAGGACGGACGCCGTCGGGGGAGGATCTGGTCGCGTGGTGCCGCGAGGCGCTCGCGGGCTTCAAGGTGCCGGCGGCGGTGCACGTCGTCGACGCCATGCCGACGACGTCGGGCACCAACGGCACCAAGATCAAGGCGGCGACGCTCCGGCAGTGGGCGCTCGAGAGGAGCTGACGTGCGCGGCGTGTACCTGCCCGGCGGGCGCCGGGTGGACCTGCGGGAGGTCCCCGACCCGGAGCCCGGGCCCGGCCAGGTCGTCGTCGGGATGCGGGCCTCGACGATCTGCGGCAGCGACCTGCGGGCGATCTACCGCGAGCACCTCGGCGAGGGCCCCGAGGCCTACCAGGACGTCGTCGGCGGGCACGAGCCCTGCGGGCAGGTCCTCGCGGTGGGCGCCGGGGTCGAGCGGATCCGCGCCGGCGACCGCGTCGTCGTCTACCACATCAGCGGCTGCGGCCAGTGCGACGAGTGCCGCCGCGGCTACCAGATCAGCTGCACCTCGCCGCGGCGCGCGGCCTACGGCTGGCAGCGCGACGGCGGGCACGCCGACCTCCTGCTGGCCGAGGAGCGCGACCTCGTCCCGTTGCCCGACGGCCTGACGTTCCTCGACGGCGCGTGCGTGGCCTGCGGGTTCGCGACGGCCTACGAGGCGCTGTGCCGCGTGGCGCTCGCGGGCGGCGAGCAGGTGCTGGTGACGGGACTCGGGCCGGTCGGGCTCGCGACCGGGATGCTGGCGTCGGCCATGGGCTCGCCCTGGGTCGTCGGTACCGACCCGTCGCCCGAGCGCCGCGCGCTGGCCCGCGACCTGGGCGCGGTGGACGTCGCGGTCGAGGGCGACGACGGCGAGCTGCAGGACCTGCTCGGTGACGGCGCCGAGGTCACCGTCGACTGCTCCGGCGCCGGCGTCGCCCAGCTGACCGCCCTGCGGCACACGCGCCGGCACGGCCGGTGCGCGCTCGTCGGGGAGGGCGGGACGCTGACCGTCGACGTCAGCGAGGTCCTCATCCACCGCCAGCTCACCGTCCACGGCTCCTGGGTGGCGCCGACGTGGCGGATGGCCGAGCTGCTCGAGCGCCTCGCGCGGTGGGACCTGCACCCCGAGCGCGTGGTCACCGACCGGTTCGCGCTCGACGACGCCGCCCGCGCCTACGAGGTCGCCGACGCGGGGGCGCGGGGCAAGGTCGCGATCGTGCGCGACTGAACCTATACGGACCGCGCGCGCTCGCCTACCCTCCGTCGCGCAGGGGGCCACGAGAGGGGTACGGATGAGTCAGGTGTCCGGTGCGACGAGCACCGAGAGCCACCGTTTGCCGGTACGCACGCTGGTCGCGGCGAGCATCGGCAACGCGGTCGAGTGGTTCGACTGGACGATCTACGCCACGTTCGCCGTCTACTTCTCGTCGCAGTTCTTCGACAAGTCGTCCCCGACCCTCGCGCTCATCGGCACCACCAGCACCTACGCGCTGGCGTTCTTCTTCCGCCCGCTGGGCGGGGTGTTCCTCGGGCGCCTGGCCGACCTGCGCGGCCGCCGCTTCGCGATGCTCGTGACCATCCTGCTGATGGCAGGCGGGTCGCTGGTCATCGCGATCCTGCCGACCTACCAGGCGGTGGGGTGGCTCGCGCCGATCCTGCTGCTGCTCGCCCGGATCGCGCAGGGCCTCAGCCTCGGTGGCGAGGTCTCGAACGCGAGCGCCTACCTCGCCGAGATCGCCCCGCCGAACCGCCGCGGGCGCTACTCCAGCTTCTTCTACATCTCCACCGGCACCGCGCTGCTGGCCGCGAGCCTGCTCGGCCTCCTGCTGACCACCACGCTGACCCGGCCCCAGCTGGAGTCGTGGGGCTGGCGCATCGCGTTCCTCGTCGGCGGCGTGCTCGGGCTCGTCGGGCTGTGGCTGCGCCGCACGCTGGCCGAGACCGAGCAGTTCGAGGCGAACGTCGAGTCGGCCCGCGCGACGAAGAACCCGCTGCTCAAGACCCTGACGCACTACCCGAAGTCGGTGCTGCAGCTCTTCGGCTTCACGCTGCTCTCGACGCTCTGCTACTACACGTTCTTCAGCGCCCTGACGCCGTTCGCGGTGCAGTTCCGCGACGCGGCCGGCAGCGACGTGTTCCTCGCGCTCTCGATCGGCACCGTCGTGTTCATCCTCGGCCAGTACCCCATGGGTGCCCTGGCCGACCGGTTCGGGCGCAAGCCGCAGATGCTGGTGTGGTCGGCGGCGTTCGTGGTCCTGACCGTGCCGTTGAGCCTGCTCATCACCGAGCGACCACCGCTCATCAACCTGATCATCGTGTTCGTGGTGGGCCTCGGGCTCTACTCGGTGTTCTCCTCGATCGCGCCGGCGATCATGAGCGAGATCTTCCCGACCGAGCTCCGCGCCCTGGGCATCGGCGCCTGGTACAACCTCACCGTCGCGATCTTCGGCGGGACCGCCCCGCTGCTCATCGCCGCGCTGTCGGGCGCGGGGCGTCCCGACCTCTTCTTCTGGTACGTCTCCGGCGGTGCACTGATCGCCTTCCTGATCATCCTGACGCTGCCCGAGACGAAGGGCCGGGAGCTGACGTAGGGGACGTTCCAGGCGCGTGGTGGCACCCTGGTGTCATGGCGCTGCTGCGGACCCTGCTCAACCTCGTCTGGCTGGTGCTGGCGGGGGTGTGGATGGCGCTCGGCTACGTCGTGGCCGGGATCATCTGCTGCGTCCTCATCGTCACGATCCCGTGGGGGATCGCGTCGTTCCGCATCGCGATGTTCGCGCTGTGGCCCTTCGGCAGCAGCATCGAGCGGCGCGCCGACGCCGGCGTGGGGTCGACGCTGGGCAACATCGTCTGGTTCGTCGTCGCCGGGTGGTGGCTCGCGATCGGCCACGTCGTCACCGCGATCGCGCTGGCCGTGACGATCATCGGCATCCCGTTCGCCTGGGCCAACCTCAAGATGATCCCGGTGTCGCTCACGCCGCTCGGGCGCCGCATCGTCGACACCGACGACCCCCGCGGCTTCGGCGTGGACGGGCACCACGCCGCGCCGCCGGTGGGCGCCCGCTGATCACCCCTGCACCGGCAGGTCGTAGCGGCGCCGGATGCTCGAGCCGAGCTTGCGGACGTCGACGCCGTAGACGTGCAGCGAGATCGTGGTGGTCGGCGCCGTGTTGGTGACCCGGTGGATGTCGCCGGGCGGGAGCAGGCCGGTGACGGTGCCCGGCCCGGCGACGTCCTCGCCGTCGACGATCAGGCGGTCGGCGACGCGCAGGTAGCGGGTCTCGTGCTCCTCGCCGGCGTGGACGCCCACGACGCACCACGAGAGGTGGTCGTGGATCGGGGTGGTCTGCCCGGGCAGCCACACCAGCGCGACCAGCGAGAACGCGCCGTCGTGGGCGACGTGCAGGAGGTGCTGGCGGTAGTGCTCCGGGTCGCCGACGCACTGGGCCGGCGACAGCAATCGTGGATCACCGAGGTACGGGGCCAGGGCTTCGCCGACCGCCCCGACGCGCGCGCGACCCGGCACGGAGTGGCGGACGGCGGCGTCGAGGTCGGAGGTCAGGGCGGCCAGCGGGGTGATCATGGTCGTGGTCATGGCGGTCTCCTCGGGAGTGCGGTGGGTCAGGCGGCGACGAAGGCGGGGGTGCCGGCGCGCAGGTCGGCGGTGAGGGTGGTCTCGTACCCGTCGGTCTCGACGGCGAGGATCGGCAGCACGGAGGCGAGCAGGACCCGCATCCCGGTGTTCTCGGTCAGCACGTCGGCGACCAGGCGCGAGTAGCACTGCTCGCGGCCCAGGACGGCGACCGCGGCGAGCAGCCGGCGCCCGATGCCCCGGCCCTGCCAGGCGTCGACGACCTCGATCGCGAGCTCCGCCTCGCGCAGCCCCAGACCGATGAGGCGGGCGATGCCGATCGGCGCGCCGTCCGGGCCGAACGCGGCGACCGCGATGTGGCGGCGCCCGTCGACGGCGGCGAGCTTGCGGCGCACGGTGCCGCGCAGCCGCGGGGTGGCGCCGTGGAAGCGCAGGTAGCGGCTGTGCTCCGACAGGCCGGCGAACACGGTGTCGAGCACGTCGAACTCGTCGGCGCCCAGCTCGCGCAGGGTCACCCCGGGCGAACGACCGCGGGGCCGGGACAGCGTTCTGCCGTCCGCCGCAGCGGTCGCGGTGCCGGTGACGAGGTGCAGGGCAGTCATCACGGGTCCTTCCTCCGCGTCGCCGGACCCGGTGTCCGGCGATGTCACTCAGCGTGCTCCGCGCGGCGGACCCCCTCGTCGGTGAGCGCTCCCCATCTCGCGCCGCGGCGGTACCTATGCCGGTCCCCACGTCGGGAGGTGGGCAGGGCAGTGGCCCGGGATGGGCAGGCGACGCCGATCCCGGGGCGCCGCGGTCTCCCTAGCGTCGAGAACACCGACGAACAGAGGAGAAGCCATGGACGTCATCGTGATCGGCGCAGGTCAGGCGGGTCTCGCGATGAGCCGCTGCCTGACCCGGCGTGGCGTCGGGCACGTGGTGCTCGAGCGCGGACGGGTCGGGGAACGGTGGCGTCGCGAGCGCTGGGACTCCTTCACGCTGCTGAGCCCCAACTGGCAGACCCGCCTGCCGGGGCGCGCCTACACGGGCCCGGACCCGGACGGCTTCATGACCGGACGCGAGGTCGCCGCGATGCTCGCCGACTACGCGGCGCACACGGGCGCTGACGTCCGGGAGGGCGTCACCGTGCGCGCCGTCGACCGCGACGCGCGGGGCTGGCGGGTCGCCACCGACCACGGGGAGCTCGTCGCCCCGGCCGTCGTCGTCGCCACCGGCGACCTCGACCGCCCCGCGGTGCCCGCGCTCGCCGCGGACCTGCCCGCGCGCATCCTGCCGCTCCACACCCGCGACTACCGCCGCCCCGGCGCGCTGCCGCCCGGCGGCGTGCTCGTCGTGGGGGCCGGACCGTCGGGCCAGCAGATCGCCGCCGAGCTCGCGCGCGCCGGGCGGACCGTGCACCTGGCGGTCGGGCGGCACAAGTGCCTGCCGCGGCGCTACCGGGGCCACGACGCCTACTGGTGGATGGACCGCATGGGCACGCTGCGCCGCACCCGGGCCTCCCTGCCCGACCCGTCGGCGACCCGGACCCCCAACGCGGTGCTCACCGGCGGCATCCGGGACCTCGACCTGCACCGCCTCGTCGCCGAGGGCGTCGTGCCGCACGGCCGGCTCGTCGGGCTCCGGGGCGGCGTGGCGACCTTCGACGACACCCTGCCGGCCATGGTGGCCGAGGCCGAGGACAACGCCGTGCGCTTCCGCGCCAGGGTCGACGGGTTCGTCGCCCGCACCGGCCTCGAGGCGCCCGCCGAGCCGGCCCGGCTGCCCCGCCCGGCGCCGTGGGCCGAGGAGGCCGGGACGTCCCTCGACCTCGACGGCATCGCCACCGCCGTCTGGGCGACCGGGTTCCGCCGCGACTTCTCGTGGGTGCACGCGCCGGTGCTCGACGCGGCCGGGGAGCCGGTGCACGACCGGGGCGTCACGGCCGCCGAGGGCCTGTACTTCCTCGGCCTGAAGTGGCTGCACCGCCGCTCGTCGAGCTTCCTCGACGGTGTCGGCGCGGACGCCGAGTTCCTCGCCGGTCACCTCGTGGAGCGCGACTGCTCCCGCACCCGCGCCGCCTCGCGCGTGAGGTGGTCGCGCTCGGGCACGCTGGTCGCGGCGCCCGCGGCCTCGGCGTAGAGGCCGGCCGCGCGCTCGAGGTCGCCGGCGCGCTCGTGGAGGTGGGCGGCGACCGCGGCGTGCCGGGGCACGTCGGGGTCGACCGCGGCGAGGGCGGCGAGGCCGGCCCCTGCGCCGTCGGCCTCGCCGACCGCCACCGCGCGGTTGAGCCGCACGACCGGGCTGTCGGTGATCGCGAGCAGCTCGTCGTACCACTCGACGATCTGCACCCAGTCGGTCTCGGCGGCGCTGCGGGCGTCCGCGTGGAGCGCGGCGATCGCGGCCTGCGCCTGGTACTGCCCGAGCCGGTCGCGGGCCAGCGCGGTCTGCAGGACCGTGACGCCCTCGGCGATCAGCGTGGTGTCCCAGCGGCGGCGGTCCTGCGCGGCGAGCGGCACCAGGCGCCCGCCCGGACCGGTGCGCGAGTCGCGACGGGCGTGGTGCAGCAGCATGAGCGCGAGCAGGCCCGCGACCTCGGGCTCGTCGGTCAGCGCCGCGAGCTGCCGGGTGACGCGCATGGCCTCCGCGGCCAGGTCGACATCGCCGAGGTACCCCTCGTTGAACACGAGGTAGAGCACCCGCAGCACGGTCGCCAGGTCGCCGGGCTGGTCGAGCGGCAGCCCGGCGATCCGCTTCTTCGCCCGGCTGATCCGTTGCGCCATCGTCGCCTCGGGGACGAGGTACGCGGCGGCGATCTGCCGGGTGGTCAGGCCGCCGACCGCGCGCAGCGTCAGCGCCGCCGCGGCGCTCGAGGGCAGGGTGGGGTGGGCGCACAGGAAGTACAGCCGCAGGGTGTCGTCGGTGGCGGGGCCCGGCTCGGCGGCCGGCTCGGCGTCGACGACGACCTCCCGGTCCCGTCGCGAGGCCTCCGAGCGGGCGGCGTCGAGGAACTTGCGCCACGCGACGGCGACCAACCAGCCCTTCGGGTCGCGCGGCGGGTCGTCCGCCCAGGTCTCGAGCGCCCGGATGAGGGCCTCCTGCACGGCGTCCTCGGCCGACGCGAAGTCCGCGCCGCGCCGGCCGAGGACCGCGATCACCGCGGGCACGAGGTCCCGCAGCTCCGCGGTGTCCACCGTGGTCACTCGGCGTTCCCGGGCACCCCGGTGAGGAACGGCCGGACCTCGAGCCACTCCTGGATCGGGCGGCCGCCGGCACCGGGCGCGGCCGACAGCTCCCCGGCCAGCTCGACCGCCCGGTCCCAGTTCTCCACGTCGACGATCATCCAGCCGGCGATCAGGTCCTTGGTCTCGGCGAACGGGCCGTCGGTGACCGGCGGCCGGCCCTCCCCGTCGAAGCGCACGAAGGCGCCCTCGGCCGACAGTGCCTGGCTGTCGACGAACTCCCCGGTGTCCTGCAGCCGGGAGGCGAAGTCGGACATGAACTGCACGTGCGCGTCGACCTCCTCGGGCTTCCACTCGTCCATCGGCGTGAAGTCCATCCCGGGGTGGCCCGGTCCGCCCCGGTAGTGCTTGAGGATCAGGTACTTCATGGTCGATCTCCTCCGTCGGTCGTGCGGTCCGTACCCCGGGGACGGAGCGGCCCGCGCGTTCTCGACAGCTTCCGGGTCACGAATTCTGGAACCGGTCCGCGGCCTCCTCGCGCGAGGCCACGCCGAGCTTCGCGAGGACGGCCGAGACGTGGTGGTCGACCGTGCGGACCGAGAGCACGAGGCGCGCGGCGATCTGCGCGTTGGTCAGCCCGTCGGCGACGAGGGCGAGGATGTCGGCCTGGCGTGGGGTGAGGCCCTCGGGGTGCGCGCGGGTCCCGGCCTGCGGCCCGCGCGGGATGCGCCGCACCCCCAGCGCCTGCAGGCGGCGGCGCGCGCGGCGGGCGGCGGGTGCCGCACCGAGGTCGTCGAGGACCCGCAGGCCGGCGGTGACGGCGTCCTCGGCATCGTCGCCGGGTGGCGTGTCCAGGAGCTCGAGCGCGCCCTCGTACGACCCGGCGGGCCACGCCGCGGCGGCGGCGCGGTGGTCGCCCGCGAGGGCGAGCGCGTGGCGGGGCCAGAGGTCACCGACCGGCTCGTCGGGCGCCACGGGCAGCCCGCAGCGCAGGCCCTGGCGCAGCAGGTCCCCGCGGGCCCCGGCCAGCCCCGGGCGCCGCGAGCGGGCGAGCAGCCCGCGGACCCGGGCGTGCTCGCGCTCCCCGTCGCCGTCGAGCCACGCCTTCTCGGCGAGGCGGGCGGCGGTGGTGAGCAGGACCGGCAGGCTGTCCGACCGGGTCGCGAGCTCCCACGCCCGCGCGAGGACCGCGTCGGCGTCGGGGTCGCCGCGGCGGGCCAGCAGGCGCCCGATGGGCGGCAGCGTCTCGCGGGCCAGGATGCCGGCCTCGGGCACGGTGTCGACGAGGCGGCGCAGGCCGGCCTCCGCGGCGTCCCAGCGCCCGTCGTCGACCATGAGCTGCAGCCCGAACGCCTCGAGCGAGTAGCCGTGGGACAGGAAGTCGCCCGAGCGCGTGCTCTCCAGCCCGGCGGCGACCACCGCGGCGACCTCGTCGTCGCGACCGAGCCGGCGCAGCGCCTTGACCAGGCTCGTCCAGCCGCGCGCGGCGTGCTCGCGGTGGCCCGAGGCCCGCGCGGCGTCCAGGCCCTCGCGGACGAGGTCGGGGCCGTCGGCGTGGCCGAGGAACGCGCGCCCGAGGCCCCGGTAGACGGTGCCGAGCGCGGTCGGTGGCACCGAGGCGAGCTCGGCGAGGCCCGCCTCCTCGTCGTCGGCGAGGACGCGCAGCACGCCGCGGTGGGTGTGCGCGAGCTCCGACGTCGGCTCCAGCGCGGCCGCCTCGTCGAGGGTGGCCACGGCGTCGGCGACGTCGCCGCGGATGTAGAGGTGGCGCGACAGGCCGACCAGCGCGCGGACCGTGGCGGCCGGGTCGTCGCCCGCGGTGCGCAGGGCCACGGCGTGGCGAGCGGTCGCGACGGCCTCCTCGACGCGGTGGGCGGCGTAGAGCTCCCAGGCGTGCTCCTCGGCGAGCGCGGCCTGCTCGGCGGGCGGCAGGAGCGCGGCGTGCGGCGCGAGCTGGGCGTACCAGGCGAGCGACTGCTGGTGGGCGCCCGCCGCGGCGGCGGCGCGGGCGGCGGCGGGGGCGTGCGCGAGCACCGCGTCGACGTCGGCGCAGCGGGCCGCGTGGTGCAGGATGCGCGCCCGGTCCGGCGGGTCGTGCGCCAGCAGCGCGGCCAGGACCGCGCGCTCGAGCCCGAGCCGGCGGATCGGCGGGAGCGCCTGCTCCACGGCCTGGCGGGCGAGCTCGTGGCGGAAGGCCACGGCGCCCTCGTGCAGGCCGACGATGCCGCGGCGCTCGGGGACCTCGACGTCGTCGCGCCAGGTCGGTCGCACGGCGTCGAGCAGCGCGGCGTCGGCGTGGCCGGGCACCACCGCGAGCAGCTCGAGCAGCTCCTGGGCGGGGCGGGGGAGGTCGGCGACCCGGGCCAGGACGGCGTCGCGCACCGACACCGGCAGGCCCTCGCTCTGCGCGGCGACGAGCTCGGTGACGAGGAACGGGTTGCCCAGCGTCGCGGCGTGGACGCGCAGACCGGCGGCCCCGGCGAGCTCGGTGACCGCGCCGACCGTCAGCGGCCGCAGCTCGGGGCGCCGCGTGGTGGCGGCGGGCAGGCCGCCGAGCAGGCGCTGCAGGTGCGAGCCGTGGTCGACCTCGTCGTCGCGGTAGCTCAGCACCAGCACCGCGGGCAGCCGGGCCACGCGGCGGGCGGCGACGGCGAGGACGTCGAGGGTCGCCTCGTCGGCCCAGTGCCCGTCCTCGACGACGAGGACGGTCACGGGCGTCGCCAGCTCGGTGAGCACCGCGTCGTACACCGCGTCGGTGCCGCCGGCGAGCGCGGCCCGCAGCGCGGGGGCGTCGAGCGCGGCGTCGTGGAAGGGCCCGAGGGTGCGGGAGGTGACGAGGTCGTCGCACGCGCCCTCGAGGAGGCGGACATCGCCCAGCTCGGCGGTCCAGGTCCGCAGCACGGTCGTCTTGCCGAGCCCGGCCTCGCCGGCCAGCAGCACCGTGCGGCCGGCACCGTCGCGCGCGGCGGCCAGGGCGGCGTCGAGCTCGGCGAGGACCTCCCCGCGCTCGAGCACCCGCACCCCCACCCCCACGGTCCCACGGTAGGCCGGTGGGGCACTCGTGAGGGGAGATCCCGCAGCATCCGGATCGCCGGGCCGAACCGGGTGGGCGTCTCGCCGACCGCGCGGAACCCGCAGCGGCCGTAGAACACCGCCGCGTGCGGGTTCGCGGTGACGGCGAGCCGTGCCGCGCCCTCGTCGCGGGCCCGCCGCGCGGCGTCCTCGACGAGCCGGGCGCCGATGCCGCGGCGCATGCGCGCGGGGCGGACGAACAGCGCGTCGAGCTCGGCCTCCCCGCCGGCGGCGGGCAGCACGGTGGCGAAGCCGGTGACCTCGCCGTCCTGCTCGTGCACGCGGACCCGGCGCCGGCGCACCCCGTCCACCGGCACCTCGATCGCGTCGGGGTGGGCGAGCAGGTCGTCGCGGTGGTCGGGCCAGATCAGCGACGCCTCGCGCATGAGGTCCTCGAGCGCGGGCACCTCGTCCTCGCGGGCCCAGCGCAGGTCGCCGGTCATCGTGTCCCCCTCGTGGCGGTGCTCTCAGGCGATCGTGCGCGCGCTGTCGAGCAGGTTGAGCGCGAGCGAGAGGCGGCGCCCGAGCCGGCGGAGGTCGTCGAGGCGCGGGGTGCCGGCGATGGGCTCCGGCGCGGTGTGGTCGAGCTGCCAGTGCGTCGTGAGCACCGCGGCGAGGCGGGCGCGCGCGGCGTCCGGCGGCGGGACCAGGGACAGGGCGTCGACGACCTCCGCCGCGCCGGCGCCGAGGTCGCGCCCGACGGCGCGCCAGTGCAGGCCGCGGGCGACGTCGAGCGCGTCGGCCTGGGGCAGGCGGCGCCACAGGAAGGCGGCGGTCGCGTACCTCTCGACGCGCTCGGTCTCCGCGGCGTCGAGGACGCCGAGGCGCAGGTCGAGCTCGGGGTCGGTGATGGTGGTCATGGCGGTCTCCTCAGGCGGCCAGGTCGGATGGGGTGTCGGTCGGGGTGTCGAGGGCGCGGAGCGTCTCGACCTCGGGGCGCATCGCGTGGCTGAGCGCGGGCAGCAGCTCGCGCAGCTCGGCGAGGTCCCAGCGGTACGAGGCGATCCGCTCGGTGAGGGCCGCGAGCTCGGCGGAGAGCCGGTCGCGGGTGTCCTGGTATTCGCGCAGGGCGTCGGCGCGGGTCCGTGCCGACGAGCCCAGCAGCGCGCGGGCCAGCAGCTCGGCGTCGCGCAGCGCGTCGGTGATGCCGTGCGCGGTCAGCGGGTCCTTGAAGTAGCCGGCGTCCCCGACCAGCGCCCACCCCGGCCCCCCGGCGCGGCGGACGTGGCCGGGGGCGCCGGGGAAGCCCCGGACACGCAGGGGTCCCGGGCCGGGGTCCGCTTCGGGGACCGCCTCGGCGAGCAGCGCCCGGTAGGCGCCCTCGAGGTCGCCGCGCAGGGCGTCGAAGCGGTCGGTCGGGACGCCCGCCCAGACGCAGGACTCGCCGCCGGTGGTCGGGATGACGCCCGCGGTGAGCCCGGGCCGGTAGTGCCAGCGGTAGCGGTCCCCGGTCGGCCCGGGCAGGTAGGAGTAGAGCACCGCGCTCGACGCGGTGCCGGCGTGCTCGACGGGGGCGCCGACGGCCTCGGCGACCGTGGAGCGCCGCCCGTCGGCGCCGACGACGACCGCGGCGTGGGCGTGCACCGCGGCCCGGGTGCCGCGCTCGACGTACTCGACGCCGGTCACCGCGCCGCGCGCGTCGCGCAGCAGCCCGGTGACCCGGGCGCCGAACACGATCTGCGCGCCGGCGGCACGGGCCGCGTCGGCGAGGATCGGGTCGAGGACGGTGCGGCGCGGGGCGCGCAGCGGCGAGCGGCTGGGCACGGTCGCCACCTCGTCGCCGTAGCGGAACTCCGTGGCCGTGATCGCCGGGGCGCCCGCCGCGACCACGGCGGGCAGCAGGCCCCAGCGCTCGAGCTGGACCACCGCGCCGCGCATCAGCGCGTGGGTGGACAGGGTGTCGGTGCCGAGGCGGGCGGACTCGAGGACGAGGACGTCCTGGCCGCCGCGGGCCAGCAGCATCGCGGCCGCGGCGCCGGCGGCGCGGGCGCCGACGACGACGGCGTCGTACCGGCGGATCGGGGTGCTCACGGGTGCCTCCTGGCGTGGTGGCCGCCGGGGGCCGGGCGGATCGCGCCCGGCCCCCGGGCGGGGTCTCAGTCGGTGATGACCTCGACCGACACCGGCACGCCGCGCGTGATGCTGTCGAACACCACCGAGCGGTCGGTGCCGCGCTGCACGACCTCGCGGAGCTTCTCCGGGGTCGCCTCGCCGGCGATGTGGACGGTGATCCGGATCTGCTCGAAGCCGTTGCGGATGCCGTCGTCGAGGCCCATCGCGCCCTGCACGTCCAGGTCGCCCTCGAGGGTCGAGGACACCGCGGTGAGCTTCACCTTGCGGGCGGCCGCCGCGTAGACCAGCGAGGTCGTCACGCAGGCCGCGAGGGCGTGCAGCAGGAACTCGGCCGGGTTGGGGCCGTCGTCGGAGCCGATGAGGATCGCGGGCTCGCCGGCGTCCAGGGTGAACGCCGCCGCGCGGGAGGTGTCCTCGCCGCCCGCCGCGTAGAAGTCCTTGATCGTGCTGCGGTTGTGCGAGCCGCCCATCCACTGGTTGCGGGCCCGGAAGCGGAACCGTGCGAGCTCGGGCTGGGCCTTCAGCACGTCGAGGGTGGCGAAGAGGTTGGTGGTGTCCACGCCGTTGCGGACGGTGTGGGTGATCGTCTCGGTCATCGTGTGCTCCCGGTGTCGGTGGGCTGTTCTTCGGCCCCACCACGGTCGGCCGCGGGCACCCACCCCGACATCGGCAGCACATGCCCAAGCCGGGCGGGCGGCTGCCCAGGTCGCCCGCCCCGGTCACCGGGACCGGCCGCGGCGGCGAGAGATGGGCACCGGGCCCGCCGAGATGGGCAGGCGGGACGGGCCCGGCGGCGCCGGCGGGCTCCTAGCGTCGGTGCGACACCGACCCACGACCCCAGGAGGCCACGGTGACCACCCCGTCGACGACCACCCCGGGCACGGCCCTCGTGACCCGCCTGATGGACCTGTGGTCGACCCCGCTGCCCGACGACGACGCCGCCGCGCTGGCCGCGTTCGCCGAGCTCTACACCGACCCGGTGACGATCAACGGCACGGCGATGCCGCTCGCCGACCTGCTCACCCGCGCCCGCGGCGTCCAGGGCGCGTTCGGCGGGCTCGACCGCGAGGTGCTCGACGTGGTCGAGGCCCCGGGCAAGGTCGTCGTGGCCTTCCGGATGCTCGGGACCCACACCGGCCCGCTCGCCACGCCCCTGGGCACCGTGCCCGCCACCGGCGGCCCCGTCGACCTGCGCGTCGTCGACGTCCTGACGCTCACCGACGGCCGGATCAGCGGCATCGTCATGGTCGCCGACGAGCTCGCGAACCTGCACCGCCTCGGCGCGGTCGCCCTCACCACGGGGGACGACCGGTGAACGCGCGGGTGGGGCAGCGGGCGAGCCGGTCCCGCGCGGTCACGTCCCGCGACATCGAGCAGTTCACCGCGATCTCCGGCGACCGCAACCCCCTGCACTACGACGAGGAGTTCGCCGCGGCGACCCGGTTCGGCGGCATCGTCGTGCAGGGCGGGGTCACCACCGCCGTGCTGAACGCGGTCGTCGCCGAGGACCTGCCCGGGCCGGGCAGCGTGTTCCTGCAGCTCGACCTGCGCTTCCTCGCCCCGGTCCGGCCCGGCGACGTGATCACCGGAACGGCCGAGGTGACGGCCGCGCGCACCGACAAGCCGATCACCACGCTCGCCGTGCGCGTCACGCGGGACGACGACGTCGTGGCCGTCGAGGGCACGGCGGTCTGCTGGACGGCACGTCCCTGACGCCGACCCGTGTCCCCCGGACACGGGTCCGCCGGTCCCGCTCGGCCCTCAGGCCCCGCTCGAGGGGTCCTGGCGCTCGGACTCCGGCTCGCCCTCGGACTCGACGTCGGGGATCACCGGGCCGAGCAGGTCGTCGGCGTCCACGATCCGGTAGGCGTAGCCCTGCTCGGCGAGGAAGCGCTGGCGGTGGGCGGCGTACTCCGCGTCCACCGAGTCGCGTGCCACCACCGAGTAGAAGTGCGCCTGGCGCCCGTCGCCCTTGGGACGCAGCAGCCGGCCGAGGCGCTGGGCCTCCTCCTGTCGCGACCCGAACGTCCCCGACACCTGGATGGCCACGGAGGCCTCGGGCAGGTCGATGGAGAAGTTCGCGACCTTCGACACGACCAGCACCGGGATCTCGCCCCGGCGGAACCGGTCGAACAGGACCTCGCGCTCCTTGTTCCTGGTCGAGCCCTGGATCACCGGGGCGTCGAGCGCGACGCCCAGCTCGTCGAGCTGGTCGAGGTACGCGCCGATGACCAGCGCGGGCTCACCCCGGTGGCGCGCGAGGATGCTCTTCACCACCGGGATCTTGGTGTTGGCGCAGGCGCAGAGCCGGTAGCGCTCCTCGGCCTCGGCGGTGGCGTAGATGATCCGCTCGTTGTCGGTCATCGTCACGCGGACCTCGACGCAGTCGGCCGGCGCGACCCAGCCCTGCGCCTCGATGTCGCGCCACGGGGCGTCGTACCGCTTCGGGCCGATGAGCGAGAAGACGTCGCCCTCGCGGCCGTCCTCGCGCACGAGCGTGGCGGTGAGCCCGAGGCGGCGCCGCGACTGCAGGTCGGACGTCATGCGGAACACCGGCGCCGGCAGCAGGTGGACCTCGTCGTAGATGATCAGGCCCCAGTCGCGGGTGTCGAACAGCTCGAGCGCCCGGAACTCGCCCTTCGTCTTGCGGGTCATCACCTGGTAGGTCGCGATGGTGACCGGGCGGATCTCCTTGCGCTCGCCCGAGTACTCGCCGATCTCGTCCTCGGTGAGCGACGTGCGCGCCACGAGCTCGCGCTTCCACTGCCGCCCGGCGACGGTGTTGGTGACCAGGATCAGGGTCGTCGCCCCGGCCTTCGCCATCGCGGCCGCGCCCACCAGGGTCTTGCCCGCGCCGCAGGGCAGCACGACCACGCCGGACCCGCCGTGCCAGAAGCCCTCCACGGCGTCGGCCTGGTAGTCGCGCAGCTCCCAGTCGGACTGGTCGAGCTCGATCGGGTGCGCCTCGCCGTCGACGTAGCCCGCGAGGTCCTCGGCGGGCCAGCCGACCTTGAGCAGCGCCTGCTTGAGCCGCCCGCGCTCCGAGGGGTGCACCGCGACGGTGTCGTCGTCGATGCGCTCGCCGAGCATCGGGCTGATCTTCTTGTTGCGCAGGACCTCCTCGAGCACGGCGCGGTCGTTGGAGAGCATGACCAGGCCGTGCACGGGGGAGTTGGTGAGCTGCAGGCGCCCGTAGCGGCCCATGGTGTCGACGACGTCGACGAGGAGGGCCTGCGGGACGGCGTAGCGGGAGTACTGCACCAGGGCGTCGACGACCTGCTCGGCGTCGTGGCCCGCGGCGCGCGCGTTCCACAGCGCCAGCGGCGTCACCCGGTAGGTGTGGACGTGCTCGGGGGCGCGCTCGAGCTCGGCGAACGGCGCGATGGCCTGACGAGCGGCGGGCGCCGCCTCGTGGTCGACCTCGAGCAGCAGGGTCTTGTCGGACTGGACGATGAGCGGTCCGTTGCCGGGCTGACTCAACCTCTCGACCTCCGGGCACGTCGGCGGGTGGTCCGTCCCATTGTCCTCCGGGGGACCGACACACCGTCGGGCGGAGCTGGGACGCCGCTCGGGGAGCGCATCAGGCGGGCCGGACATTCCCCGTCACCGGACGGCTACAGTGGGCGCGCTCGACCCCGCCCTCGAGGAGTGACCACCGACCCGATGGGCTCACGGCGCCGCGCCCGCGGTCGTCGTGGCGCCTGCAGCGACGTGCCCTGCGGTCCCGCCGCCCGGGAACCTCGCGCCGACCGCTCTGGACACCTGACAACGCTGATGCGCTCGCCCGCCCTGCTTCCCCGTCGTCGGACCGACGTGTCTCCGTGTGGCCGCGCGGTGTCACCCACGTGCCACTCCGAGAACCGGACGGCCGCGACCATAGCCCATCCCCGGTCACCCAGCGTCGACCAGGGACGCGGTCGGCGCGGGGTGTCGGCGCGCGAAGTCCGACCGACCGGCGGAACCGGGAGGACCCGTCCGTGACCACCCCTGAGCGAGCACCCGAGCGGACGCCCGTGCGGTACGGCGAGGCGCCCGACGGCCGGCCCGGCCCGGACGACCGCGCCGGCGGCGACTGGACCGAGCGGCTGGCCCTGCGCAACTGGAGCCTGCCGGTCAAGCTGACCGCGGTCCTGCTGGTGCCGACGATCTTCGTGCTGACCCTCGGCGTGCTCCGCATCGTCGAGCAGACGCAGGAGGCCGCGTCCTACGACAGCGTCCAGCAGGCCGTGGCCCTGGAGGACAGCACGTCGCGCGTGCTCGGCGACCTCGCCGACGAGCGCTCCGCGGCGGCGGTCTACGTCGCGGCCAACCGCGCCGGCGGCTCCGGGCCCGTCGAGCAGCGCATCGACGCCACGCGCGACGCGACCTCCGAGCTGCGCCGCTCCGCCGGCGCGGCCGACTCGCTCGACCAGCAGACGGTCACCGCGTTCGACCAGGCCGACGACGAGATCGACCAGCTCGACCGGCTGCGCGACGACGTCATCGACGGCCGCGTCGACGCCGCCGGGGCGATCGCCCGCTACACCGAGACCATCGACACCCTCGAGGTCTTCGACCGCTCGCTGTCCCGCGAGGCCGCCGACCCGAGCGTCGCGGGCCTCTCCTCCGGGCTCTACTCGCTCTCGGTGGTCCGCGAGGAGGACGCCTACGTCCAGGCCGTCGTCGCCGCCGGCATCGCCGCGGGCCGCATCGACGCGCCCTCGATCGACCAGGCGCGCAACGCGACCCTGCGCCGCTCGATCGCCGTCGACGACTTCCGCTCGGCCGTCGGCACCGACAACGCCGGGCTCGCCGACGCCGTCGTCGGCCCCGACGTCGACAACCGCGACCTGCTGGCCCAGGTCGTCCTCGGGCGCGGCGCGGCGGGTCTCCCGCTGCAGGTCGCGGGCCCGGACTGGGAGCGCGCCTCCGCCGCGGTGGAGGACCGTGACGCGGCGACCTCCGAGCAGCTGCGCGGCCAGCTCCAGGAGCAGGCGGGCTCGCTGCAGGCCGCGGCGCGCAACGGCGCGGGCGTCGCCTCGGTGATCCTGCTGCTGGCCCTCATGGCCGGCGCCGCGGTGGTCTTCTTCGTCACCCGCTCCCTGCTGCGCCCGCTGCGCCTGCTGCGGCGCACCGCGCTCGACGTCGCCGAGCGGCGCCTGCCCCAGGCCGTCAAGAGCCTGCGCGAGGGCGAGACGCCCGACACCACGATCGTCCCGACGCCGATCAACACCCGCGAGGAGATCGGGCAGGTCGCCCGCGCCTTCGACCAGGTGCACGAGCAGGCGGTCCGCCTGGCCGCCGAGCAGGCCGGCCTGCGCTCGGCGTTCAACTCGATCTTCGTCAACCTGTCCCGGCGCTCGCAGGCGCTGGTCGAGCGCCAGCTGCGGCTCATCGAGCAGCTGGAGAACTCCGAGGAGGACCCGGAGGCGCTCTCCAACCTCTTCCAGCTCGACCACCTCGCGACGCGCATGCGCCGCAACTCCGAGAACCTGCTGGTGCTCTCGGGCACCGACCTCTCGCGGCGGGGCAGCCGGCCGGTGCCGCTGGTCGACGTGCTGCGCGCCGCGGCCTCGGAGGTCGAGCAGTACCAGCGCATCGACCTCGCGCCGCCGCCGCAGGCCCAGCTGCTGGGCCGCACCGCGAGCGACGTCGTGCACCTCGTGGCCGAGCTCCTCGAGAACGCGACGACGTTCTCCGCCCCCGACACGCGCGTGCGGGTGCAGGCGACGCAGAACGGCGACGGCTCGGTCCTCGTCGAGATCCTCGACTCCGGCGTCGGGATGAGCGAGGACGACCTGCACGAGGCCAACGTGCGGCTCGACTCGCCGCCGACGGTCGACGTGTCGGCGTCCCGGCGCATGGGGCTGTTCGTGGTCGGCCGCCTCGCGACCCGCCACGGCATCACGGTCGAGCTGCGCAACCGCGACGACGGCGGCGTCGCCGCCACGGCCCTCGTGCCGGCGTCCGCGGTGCTCGCGGGCACGAGCGAGGGCCGGCCCGCGCTCGGGGCCGGGTCGGCACCCCGCCGTCCCGAGGCCCCGACGGGCAACGGCGCGGTCCCCGAGCAGGCGCGCGCCGCGGGCGGCCTGCCCCAGCGCGAGCGGCGCGCGGCCGGCGCGCCCGGGTCGTTCTTCGCGCCCGGCGAGGAGCAGGGCCGCCCCTCGACGCCCGACGGCACCGGGGAGCGGCGCCCGCTGCTGCCGCGGCGCGGGGCGTCGAACGGCGTGCCGGCCACCAACGGCAACGGGCACGACGGCAACGGGCACGACGGCAACGGGCACGGCAGCAACGGGCACGCGGGTCCCGGCCGGCCGAGCTTCCCCGGTCGTCCCGGCGGCCCCGGCGGGCCGACCGGTCCCGGACGGCCGCCGGAGCGCGGGCCGGCCCCGGAGCCGGCCGAGGGCGCGGAGGAGCAGGAGGCGTCCGCGGCCGACCAGCAGGCGCCCGAGCAGGAGGAACAGGGCCGTCACGGCTTCGTCGGCGGTACGGCGGCCGGGGGCGGTGCGGCGGCGCTGATCGGCGCGGCCGCCGCGCGCCGGCGCAGTCGCCGGGCCGAGAAGCCCGGCGACGACGACGCGGCGCCCGCCGAGCCGGTCGAGCAGGACGAGGACGACCTCGCCGACGACGACCTCGCCGACGACGAGCTCGCCGACGACGACGAGGACCTCTCGTGGAAGCGGGAGGACGCCGAGGCGCCCGAGGAGGCGCCCGACGCCCCGGCGCCGGAGCGCCCGCAGCAGGGGCAGCAGCAGGGCCCGCCGCAGGGCGCGCCGCAGGGGCCGCTCCCGGGGCTCCCGGGCCAGCCCGGCGGCCCCGGCGGGATGGGTGCCCCCACGGGCCCCGGCGGCTTCGGCGGTGGCGGCGGGGCGACCACCCCGGGCGCGCCCGGCCGGCCCGCCGGCCCGGTCTGGGGCCCGCCGCCCGGGGGGCCCGCCGGACCCGGTGGCCCCGGCCCCGGGCAGGTGCCGCCCCCGGGATGGCGCGGTGCCCCGCCCGGACGCGGCCCGGCCGGTCCGTACGGCCCCCCGCCGCCCGGTGGCCCGCCGCGTCAGCCCGTCGCCGGCCCGCCGATGTGGAACGGCGCGCCCGTCGTGCCCCCGCCCGGTCCCGTGGCCGGCGAGGAGCAGGCCGACGAGGTCGAGGAGCGCGACGAGGTCGCCGCGCCCGCCGAGGCGCCGGTCGACGAGACGTCCGCGCCCGTCGAGGACGCCGTCGCCGACGAGGTGACGGAGACCCCGGCGACCCCGGAGACCCCGGCGGCGGAGGACGAGGCACCGGCCCCGGAGGCGCTGCCGCGGCGAGGCATGCTCCCGCTGCGCCCGCGCGTGGTGCGCCCGCAGGCGCGCCCGGCGTGGCAGGCGGGGTCGCCGGAGGCCGAGGCGTCGCCGGCGCCGGAGACGCCCGCCGTCGACGAGCCCGTGGCGAGCGCCCCGGACGTCGAGGCGCCCTCCGGAGCCCCGGAGTCCCCGGAGACCCCGGAGGTCCAGGAGCCGTCGACCCCGGGCGAGCCCCGCGGGATGCGGCCCTCGGGTCGGCGCCTGCCGCCGACCGGGGCAGCGTTCTCGCCGGGCATGGCGCCGCGACTGCGTCCCCGGCGCACGGCCGGGGAGCCGGACGAGGCGCCGGAGCCGACGGAGGTCGCCGAGGCGTCCGAGGCAACCGCAGCTCCCGAGGTGGCGCCCGCCGAGCCCGTGACCCCGCCGGAGCCGCCGGCCCCGGCCGAGCCCCTGACCCCGCCCGAGCCGCAGCGCCCGGCCGCGGGCCCGCAGAGCCCCGGTGCCCTGCCGCGACGCGGTGGCCCTCCGGGTCCCCAGGGTCCGCAGCGCCCGGGTCCGCCCGGTCCGGCCGCACCGCTCGTGCCCGCCGGCGCGCCGGCCGCGGGCGGCCCCCCGGACCGTCTCTTCGACCCGACACCGGCGTCCGAGGGCAACGGGCACCCCCGCAACGGGGGCGGCGGCGTCGGCGCGCCCGCGCGGGCGGTGCCGGAACGCCTGCCCACCCGCGCCGGGCGCCCGCAGCGGGAGCGGACACCGATCTACGACGAGGTCGCGTCGGCGTGGTTCCGCGAGGCGCCGCCGGCGGCCGGGCCGGACGAGGCCGAGTGGGCCTCGACCTCGGGCGACGAGGGCTGGCGGGCCGCCGCGGCCAGCGCCGACGCCCTGGACGCCGGGATCAGCGCGGGCGGCACGACGGAGGCCGGTCTACCGAAGCGCCGGCCCCGCGCGCAGCTCGTGCCGGGTGCCGCTCGTCCGGGCGACGGCCCCGCGGCGCCGGGCCCCGCGGCCCCGCGGCGCAGTGCCGACGCGATCCGTGGCCGTCTCGCGAGCTATCAGCAGGGCGTGGCCGACGGGCGGTCCACCCGCCGCGGCCGGCCGGGGGAGACCGAGGGCGCGCCGCAGGACGCTCGCCCCGGGGATGAGGAGGAGCAGTGACCGGAGCCCAGTCGCAGCCGAGCCGCTTCGGCTGGTTGGTCTCGAACTTCGCCGAGCGGGTGCCGGGGGTGGCGCACGCGGTCGTCGTGTCGGCCGACGGGCTGCTGCTCACGGCGTCCAACCGTCTGCCGCGCGACCGCGCCGACCAGCTGGCCGCGGTCGCGTCCGGCCTGGTCAGCCTCACGCAGGGCGCCGCGCGCTGCTTCGAGGCGGGCGAGGTCGTGCAGACGGTGGTGGAGATGGAGCGGGGCATCGTCCTGCTGATGTCGATCAGCGACGGATCGTGCCTGGCGACACTCGCCGCCCCGAACTGCGACATCGGGCTGGTCGGCTACGAGATGACCCTCCTGGTCGACCGGGTCGGGCAGCTGCTCACCCCCGAGCTCCGCGCCGAGCTCCAGGGGTCGGCAGTGCGATGACGTCACAAGGGGGTGACGACCGGTGAGCGATGAGCCCGGCGAGTCCTTCGCCGACGTCCTCAACGGCATCAGCGGGCCGGCGAAGCCGCGCGGCGAGCGCCGTGGGCTCTTCCGGCGACGCCGCAACGCCGAGGAGCCTCCGGAGCCGGTGGCGCCGCCGGAGCCGGCCGCCCCGCCGGTCGACGAGGTCGGCCCGCCGACCGACGGCACCGTCGCCCCCGACGGCTACCTCTACGGCGAGGGCGTGCCCGACGGCGCGCACGCCCTCGCGCCCGGGGAGCCGCAGACCGCTCCCTACGGCGTGCCGCAGCCCGGCGGCCCGCCGCGGCACGAGCTCCCCGAGCCCGAGCCGCCCGCCGAGCGCGCCGACGACGTCGCGATCGTGCGCCCCTACGCCTGGACCGGCGGGCGGACCCGCCCGGTCTACGACCTCGCCGTCGAGACCCTGGTCTCGGTCGGCACCGCGGGCCGCGACCCGTCGCGGATCCCCCAGTACGAGCACCGTGCCGTGGCCGAGCTGTGCGCCGAGCCCCGGTCCGTCGCGGAGGTGGCGGCCATGCTGAAGCTGCCCCTCGGCGTGGCCCGGGTCGTCATCGGCGACATGGCGTCGCAGGGAACGGTCGTGGTGCACCAGACCGCCTCGACCTCGGGCGACGTCCCGGACATGGCATTGATGGAAAGGGTGTTGAGTGGACTACGACGGCTCTGACGCAGCGGTCGCCGAACCGGTCCCGAGCACCACCTCAGCCAAGATCGTCGTGGCCGGTGGGTTCGGGGTCGGCAAGACCACGTTCGTGGGCTCGGTCTCCGAGATCGACCCGCTGACGACCGAGGCCGTGATGACCGACGCCAGCGCCGGCGTCGACGACCTCTCCGCGGTGCCGAACAAGCGCACCACCACGGTCGCCATGGACTTCGGTCGCGTCTCGCTCGACTCGGACCTGATCCTCTACCTGTTCGGCACCCCCGGACAGGACCGGTTCTGGTTCATGTGGGACGACCTCGTGCGCGGCGCCATCGGCGCGGTCGTGCTCGCCGACACCCGCCGGCTCGCCGACTGCTTCGCCGCCGTGGACTTCTTCGAGGACCGCCGCCTGCCCTACGTGCTCGGCGTCAACGTCTTCGACGGCGTCCTGCGCCACGATCTCGAGGACGTCCGCGAGGCGCTGGCCATCGACCCCTCGGTGCCGATCCTCACCGTCGACGCCCGCGACCGTGAGTCGACGAAGCAGGCGCTCATCGCGCTCGTCGAGCACGCCATGCAGGTCTGGGCGGTCGGCGCCCGGGCCTGAGCGTGCCCCGCGCGCACGGGTGCTCGCCGGCGTCCGGACGGCGGTACCCGTGCCCCGGGCGCCGTCGCTCCGGAGATCACGAGCACCTCGTCCACCTGACGCGCGCCGGCGGGGTGCACCACGCACTCGTGATCTCCGACGGCACCGCGCGCCCGCGTGATCAACGGGGACTTCGCGCGCCTAGAAGCAGCGAGATACCCGTTCGCTGCGAACCGGGCGAGCGAGCGAGCGGGCGCGCCTCAGCGGTCGGCGAGCACGCTCACCGAGGTGATCCGGTGCAGCGCGAAGGACAGGGCCGCGCCGCCGACGACGTCGCCGTTGGTCTCGCCGTCGTCCTCGACTCCCTCGAGCACGCCGCCGCCGACGCGCAGCGGGCGCACGACGCGCTGGGACGCGGTGCCGTGGGAGTCGACGTAGCCGATCCACACGCTGCGTCCGGTGCGCGCGGCCTCGGCGAGCACGGCGACGGTGGCCGAGGTGGCCGTGCGGCCCTGGCCGGTGCCGGTCGCGCGACCCCGGGCGGCGGTGGCGGCGCGGTCGCCGGCACGGAGCTGGGCGACGAGCGCGGTGATCTGGTCCTCGGACAGCGTCGGGGTGGTGCCGATCGCGCGCTCGGGCCGCTTGGCCGGGGTGCGCCGGCCGCGGGGGCGCAGGTCGAGCACCCCGCCGACCTCGTCCTCCGCGACCGGTGACAGCCCGGCCGCGCGCAGGGCCTCGAGCACGTCGACCAGCGGCTGGGTGCTGATCAGCACGGTCGGCGCGATCCGTCGCAGCTCGAGGCGCTCGGCCTCCGGGTGCACCATCACCTCGGCGATGAGCGCCTCGTCCTCCGAGCGCAGGAACGACGCCGCCGCCCCGCCGCGCAGGCGCCCGTGGCGGCGGGCGACGTCGTCGACGAGGTAGGTCAGGCCCTGGGGGACCGGGGTGGCCGAGCGGGTCGCGAAGAGCTCGTGCAGGTCGGCGGCGGTCTGCCCGAGGTCGAGCGCGCGCCGCACCGACGCCTCGCTGATGCGGTAGACGGTGGCGCCGCCGGCGGACTCGACGTCGGCGACGCGGTCGAGCGCGGCGGCGAGCTCGGGCTCGAGGCGCCCGGGGGCGACCGCGGTGAGGTCGGCCTGCAGGAGCACGTGGTCGACGGGGTCGGGCAGCGCCCTGCGCAGGGCGGCCGCGGCCGCGCCGTCCGGGTCGTCGCCGGGGCCGCGGGCGGGGACGAGCAGCTCGCGCGCCGCCGAGGTGATCGCGTCGTGGGCGACCAGGCCCATCGTCGTGGCCTCGCGCAGCACCGTGCGGATCATGTCGTCGCGCCGGCTCCCGCCCTTGCGCGGCGCGCGCCACGCCAGCGACGCGACGAGGTCGTCGGCGCTCGGCGGGCCCGCCCCGTCGTCGAACTCGCGCAGCCGGTCGAGCACGCGCCGGCGCAGCGCCGGCGCCCAGGGCCGACGCGCCTCGTCCGACAGCGGGCCGATGAGCTTGTCGCCGACGTCGCGCGCGCCCACCAGCGACGGCGCGCGGGGCGTGTCGAGCCAGCCGCGGGCGAGCATCACCCAGCGCACGTCGGGGCCCGCGGCGAACCAGCGGTCGACGGTGACGGTGGGCGTCCAGGCCGGGTCGGCGCCCTCGGAGACGGCGATCAGCCCCGCCCCGGCGAGGACCTCGACCAGCAGGGCCGCGTCCGCCTCGGTGAGCCCGAGCTCGCGGGCGACGCGGCGCAGGTCGCGCACCCCGAGCCCGCCGGAGCGCAGGACCGCGGGCGGGGCGTCCGACCACGACGCCAGCACGACCTCGGCGCGGCGCACCAGCTCGAGGATCTCCCCGGCGGCGGTGGCGTCGACGTCGGCGGGCGCCCGGACGCGCGGGGCCGGCATGGGGTCGGTGAGCGCGACGTCGCCGAGCGGGCGGTCGCCGCGGACCCCGAGGGCGGCCTCCCGGGTGAGCTCGACGGTCTCGTGGTCGACGCGGTGCAGCAGGCCCGCGGCGAGCAGCCGGCCGACCGGCCCGTCGTCGGGACCCTGTGCGCGGCTGCGCCCGACCGGGCCGTCGGCGGCCAGCGCCTCGACGACGGCCCGCTCGTCGGCGGGCAGGGCGTCGACGACGGCGGCGAAGTCGTCGGCGGTGGCGATCGCCGAGAACTCCGGCGCCGGGCGCCCGAGCCCGCCGGGATAGCGCACCGAGACGTCGCGCAGGGCGGGCACGGCCCGCAGGCCCGTCGTCGCCTCCGGGTCGGCGGCGGGCAGGTCCGGGACGAGCGTGGACCCGTCGGGCCAGCACAGCGCGCGGCTCTCGAGGTCGGCGAGCGCGGCGCGACCGGCGGCGGCACGGTCCGGGCCGAGGAGCGCGAGGACGTCGCCGAGGGCCGCGGGCGCCTCGTCGGCGCGCACCACGAGCAGCGCGTCGACCACCTGCAGGGTGAACGCGTCGAGGTCCTCGCACGCCCGCCCGACCGACATCCGCACGCTCGCCCGGGTGGCCACGACGCCCATGTCGGCGGGCGCGGGCAGCGCGAGATCCGGGCGGGCACGCAGCAGCGCGCCCAGGGTGTCGTCGTCCTGGGCGCGCAGGTGGTCGAGGAGGGTCCGGCCGGACATCGACGTCCACGGTAGTCGGGCCTGGGCGCGCACACCCCCGAGGTGCGGCAGACTGGTGCTCCGCCGACCGGGAGGACAGGGAGAGATGGCCGACCAGCACGCCACCGGAGGACAGTCGGAGACGTCCGAGGAGGTCCCGCCGCGCCAGGACCCCTGGTGGCCGGAGGTCGAGGGCGGCCACCCGATCACCGAGCTGATGGCGCCCACCCAGGGCTCGCCGTCGCCGTTCGGTGAGACGGAGTTCCCCCTCCCGGCCGACCAGCTCGGCTACGAGCACCCGGTCACCGAGATCAACCGCTGAGCACCCCGAGCGCGGTCGCCGGCCTCCTGCTCGCCGCGGGCGGGGGTCGGCGGATGGGACGCCCGAAGGCCGCCGTCGAGCTCGACGGCGAGCCCCTGGTGCGCCGCGGTGCCCGGGCCCTGCACGAGGCGGGGCTCGCGCCGGTCGTGGTCGTGCTCGGCGCCGGGCTGCCCGGGACCGCCGCGCTGCTCGACGAGGGCACCCCGTGGGTGCCCGCGCCGGGCTGGGACACCGAGGGCCAGGCCGCCTCCCTGCGCGCCGGGCTGGAGGCGCTCGAGACGGCCGACGTCGTCGCCGTGCTGGTCGCGCTCGTCGACACCCCGGGCATCGGGCCCGACGCGCTCGCCCGCGTCGCCGCGCACGCCCGCGACCCCGAGGTGCTCGCCCGCGGTGCCGTCGGCGGGCGCGCGGGCCACCCCGTGCTGCTCGGGAGGGCGCACTGGAAGGCTGTGCACGCGGCGGCCGGCGGCGATGCCGGCGCGCGGGGCTTCCTGCGCGGCCGGGACGACGTGGTCTCCGTCGAGATCGGTGACGTGGCGGTCGACGACGACCTCGACACACCGGCGGATCTGCAGCGATGGGCCGGACGCGGAGCGGAGCGGGAGCCGGACCGATGAACACAGCCAGGAAGGAGACACGGTGACCGTCCCGGGACCCGGTTACGCGATCACGGCCCGCGTCGAGGCGCCGGCGAGCGCGACCGCGGCGGGTGACCTCGCCGTCGCCGTCGGCCGCGTGGGCGGCGTCATGACGGCGTTCGACGTCGTCGAGTCGCGCACCGACTCGATCATCATCGACATCAGCTGCAACGCCCTGTCCGAGGAGCACGCGGAGCAGATCACCGACGCGCTCGGCGGCCTCGACGGCGTGCGGGTCCGCAACGTCTCCGACCGCACGTTCCTGGTCCACCTCGGCGGCAAGATCGAGGTCACCGCGAAGGTCGGTCTGCGGACCCGTGAGGACCTCTCCCGCGCCTACACGCCCGGCGTCGCCCGGGTCTGCCAGGCGATCGCCCGCCGTCCCGACGACGCCCGCAGCCTGACGATCAAGCGCAACACGGTCGCCGTGGTCACCGACGGCTCGGCGGTGCTCGGGCTCGGCAACCTCGGCGCGGCCGCGGCGATGCCGGTGATGGAGGGCAAGGCGGCCCTGTTCAAGCGGTTCGCGGGCGTCGACGCCTGGCCGGTGTGCCTCGACACCCAGGACACCGAGGAGATCATCCGGACCGTCGAGGTCCTCGCCCCGGCCTACGGCGGGATCAACCTCGAGGACATCGCCGCGCCGGCCTGCTTCGAGATCGAGGAGCGGCTGCGCGAGAAGCTCGACATCCCCGTCTTCCACGACGACCAGCACGGCACCGCCGTCGTCGTCCTCGGCGCCCTGCGCAACGCGCTGCGCGTCGTCGGCAAGGAGATGAACGACTGCCGGATCGTGGTCTGCGGGGTCGGCGCGGCCGGCTCGGCGATCATCCGGCTGCTGCTGCCGCTGCAGCCCGCCGACCTCATCGCGGTGGACGTCGACGGGATCATCCACCCCGAGCGCCCCGGCCTGCACGCGAGCCTGGAATGGGTCGCCGAGCAGACCAACCGCGAGCGCCGCACCGGGGCGCTGCGCGACGCGATGCCCGGCGTCGACGTGTTCATCGGGGTCTCGGCGCCGAACCTGCTCCACGAGTCGGACGTCGCCGCGATGGCCGACGACGCCGTCGTGTTCGCGCTGGCCAACCCCGACCCCGAGATCGACCCGTCGCTGGCCCAGCGGCACGCCGCGGTCGTCGCCACCGGCCGGTCGGACTACCCGAACCAGATCAACAACGTCCTCGCGTTCCCCGGCATCTTCCGCGGGCTGCTCGACGCGCAGGCGCGGGCGATCACCGACGACATGCTGCTGGCCGCGTCCGCCGCCATCGGGGACGTGGTCGCGGAGCCGAACCCGCTGTTCATCGTGCCCAGCGTCTTCGACAACACCGTCGCGCCCGCGGTGGCCGGGGCGGTCCGCAAGACCGTCGAGCGCGCCCGCGAGCACGGGACGGCGAGCGTCGACGTCGGGGCCGCCCTGGCCCTCGGCGAGGAGACGGCGAAGGCGCTGGAGGGGGCGGATGAGTGAGCACTCCGGTCTGACCCACGTGGACGCCACCGGCGCCGCGCGGATGGTCGACGTCGGCGACAAGGAGGTCACGCGCCGCACGGCGACCGCGACCGGCGTCGTGCGCACGACCGCCGAGGTCACCGCCGCCCTGCGCGACGACACGGTCCCCAAGGGCGACGCGCTGGGTGTCGCGCGGGTCGCGGGCATCATGGGCGCCAAGCGCACCCCGGACCTCGTGCCGCTGTGCCACCCGATCCCGCTGGCCGGCGTCACCGTCGACCTCGAGGTCGGCGACGACCACGTCGCCATCACCGCCACCGCCCGCAGCGCCGACCGCACGGGCGTGGAGATGGAGGCCCTCACCGCCGTCGCGGTGGCCGGGCTGACGCTGCACGACATGATCAAGGCGCTCGACCCGGCGGCGACGCTGGACGCGGTGCGCCTCGAGCGCAAGGAAGGGGGACGCTCCGGTGTCTGGACCCGCCCCGACGGCCGCTGACCCCACGCGCCGCGCGCGCGTGGTGACCGCCTCCAACCGTGCCTCGTCGGGCGTCTACACCGACCGCGGCGGCCCGATCATCGTCGAGTGGCTGCGCGGCCAGGGCTTCACGACGCCCGACCCCGTGGTCGTGCCCGACGGCGAGCCGGTGGCCGCGGCACTGCGCGAGGCCGTGGCGGACGGCGCCCACGTCGTCGTCACCACCGGCGGCACCGGCATCTCGCCCACCGACGCCACCCCCGAGGCCACCCGCGCGGTCCTCGACTACGAGATCCCGGGCCTCGCCGACGCCGTCCGCCGCGCCGGGGCCGACAAGGTCCCGACGTCGGTGCTCTCACGTGGCGTGGCCGGGGTCGCCAAGCGCACCCTGGTGGTGAACCTGCCCGGCTCCCCGGGCGGGGTGCGCGACGGCCTGGCGGTGCTCGAGCCGGTGCTGGCCCACGCCGTCGACCAGATCCTGGGAGGGGACCACCAGTGAGCGGGACGCGAAGCGCAGCGGAGCCGGACCCGAGGGCACAGCCCGCGCGCGTCCTGCGGGCGACCGTCACCGAGGAGCCGCTCGACGTCTCCGAGCACGCCGCGCTGGTCGACGACGCCGCCGCCGGCGCGGTCGTCACGTTCGCGGGCGTCGTCCGCGACCACGACCACGGCCGCTCGGTGACCGCCCTGGACTACGAGGGCCACCCGAGCGCCGCGACCGTCGTGGAGAAGGTGGCCGCGGAGGTCGCCGGGCAGTTCGCGGGCGTGCGCGCGCTCGCGGTCACCCACCGCGTCGGCCCGCTGGGCATCGGCGACGTGGCCCTGGCGTGCGCCGTGGCCGCCGAGCACCGCCGCGAGGCGTTCGACGCCTGCAGCGAGCTGGTCGACGCCGTCAAGCGCGAGCTGCCGGTGTGGAAGCGCCAGGAGTTCACCGACGGCACCGAGGAATGGGTCAACTGCCCCTGACCCGCTCCCCGGTGCCGGGACGCGGCGTCAGGCCGTCGCGATGGTCTGCCCCGGGAAGATCATGTTCGGGTCGGTGAGGACGTCGCCGTTGGCCTGGGCGAGCGCGCGCCAGGTCGTGCCCTGCGACGCGGCGATCGAGCTGAGCGTGTCCCCCTCGCGCACGGTGTAGGAGGACGAGGACGACGACGAACCGGAGTCCCGCACCTGGCGGGTCTCGGAGCGGCTCGAACCGGAGTCGTCGTCCTCGGCGTCGGAGGCGGAGTCGGCGTCGGCTCCGGAATCGCTCGCCGACGAGGACGACGACGAGCCCGACGACTCCGTGTTCGGCGAGCTGTCGGTCTGCCCGGTCTTGCGCGAGCAGGTGGGCCAGGCGCCCATGCCCTGCCCGGCCTTGACGCGCTCGGCGACGCGGATCTGCTCCTCGCGGCTGGCGTCCTCCGGCTGGCCGGAGCCGCCGAAGGCGCGCCAGGTGGAGTCGGTGAACTGCAGGCCGCCGCCGAAGCCGTTGCCGGTGTTGATGCTCCAGTCGCCGCCGCTCTCGCACTGGGCCAGCGCGTCCCAGTCGGTGTCGGCGTGCGCGGCCGGGGCGGCCAGCAGGGCGGCGGGCACGACGGGGGCGCCGGCCGCGACGACGGCCAGCGCGGCGCGTCCGACGCGGCCGGGGCGGCGCGCGGCGCGGTGACGTCCGCGAGAAGCAGGCAGGACGGGGTCGACGATGTCCATGGGTCTCCACGACGGCCGCGCGGACGCCGCACCGGGCCGTCGCGTGGGGGAGCGGACGGGGGAGCACCGGTCGCGGGCGCCCCTGTCCGGGCACGGGTGAGGCGGGGACGGGGCCCGTCGGACAGGGGGAGCGCCCGGGCCTCGGTCGGCACCGCCGCACGGGCCGACGGACCGAGGCTAGATCTCCACCGGGGTCACGGCGCGTGGCTCTCAGGTTCGTGAGGAGCCGCTCAGGTCACGAACGGGTGACGAACGTGCAGCTCCGGGGACTCGATCTCACGATCAGCGACCGGTCGCGAGCGCTCCGTGCCTGAGACGCTGTGACCCAGCTCATACACACGGCGGCCCCGGCTCCACGAGGGAGCCGGGGCCGTCGGGCGCGGTACTCGGGATCAGCGCAGGGCGAGCTGCTGCCCGACGCTGAGGCTGTCCGGGTCGGCGAGCGCGTTGCGCTGCGCGACGGACTGCCAGGACACGCCGTTGGCGGCGGCGATCGAGCTCAGGGTCTCGCCTGCCGCGACGGTGTGGCCGGCGCCGGGGGCGGCCGGCGCGACCGACTGCGCCGGCTTCTCCGTCGAGGCGGAGGACCGCACGCCCTCGGCGTCCGAGGAGTCGGACGACTCGGAGTCCGAGCTCGAGCTCGACGACCCGGAGTCGGACTCCGTGTTGGCCGAGCTGTCGGTGTTGCCGGTCTTCTTGGAGCACGTCGGCCAGGCGTTCATGCCCTGCTCGGCCTTGACGCGCTCGGCGACCTGGATCTGCTCCGAGCGGCTGGCGTCCTCCGGCTGGCCCGAGCCGCCGAAGGCGCGCCAGGTGGAGTCGGTGAACTGCAGGCCGCCGCCGAAGCCGTTGCCGGTGTTGATGCTCCAGTCGCCGCCGCTCTCGCACTGGGCGAGCTCGTCCCAGTCCGTGTCCGCGGACGCCAGCCCGGTGGTGAAGGCCATCGGGGTCGCGGCGACCGCGCCCACCAGGGCGATCTGGGCCGCACGCCGTCCGAGGGCGCGCGCCAGCGACTGATCGGTGTTCCGAGCCATGACCTCTCTCCGTACCGCGCCGCGCGGGCGGGGCCTCGCGAGCGGGTCGACGGCCGGTTCCACGCGGCCTCACCGCCCGTGGGTGCTCGGGGAGCACCCGGGGCCCTGCTGTCCTCGCGCTCGTCCGGTCCGCCACTTTCGTTTCGGGGCAGGTCACCCGGGAACGCTGGACGAGCGTCGGCGCGGCGGCCCCGGGAGTGTCCGGCCCTCGGCACCGGTCGGGTGCTCGTGGAGGGCCGCCAGGGACGGTACGGAGCACAGTTCGTCTTTCAACCCGGCCTCATCGGGCGCTCGTCACCGTCCCGTGACCGGTTCGTGATCGACGCGAGCACGAATTCCCTGCTCCAGGCGCGAGTCGATCACCGAAGCAAGCGCTTTCGGGCCGCCGATCACAGATCCGATCTGTGCCTGGCCTCACGGAAACCGCACGACCGTTCGGCCCAACGGGTCTCAGGCGCGCCCGCCGTCACAGGGCCGTCCGGTGGCTACCCCACCGGTGCTACGACATGCTGGGGAGGTGAGCGTGACCACCGAACCCACCAGCCCGGACGACCTGGCGCGCGCCCTCGACGGCACCGGCTACCTCGCCGACGACGGCCTCGCGTCGGCGGCGTTCCTGGCGCTGCGCATGGGTCGCCCGCTCTTCTGCGAGGGCGAGCCCGGGACCGGGAAGACCGCGCTCGCCCAGGCGCTGTCGGAGTCCCTGGGCCTGCCGCTCGTGCGCCTGCAGTGCCACGAGGGCATCGACGCCTCCCAGGCGCTCTACGACTGGGACTTCCCCCGCCAGCTGCTGCACCTGCGCGCGCTCGAGGCGTCGGCCAGCGCCTCGCACACCGAGCTGGACGTCGACGCCGTCGAGTCCTCGCTCTACGACCGGCGCTTCCTCCTGGCCCGCCCCGTGCTGCAGGCCATCCAGGAGGCGCCCTGCGTGCTGCTCGTCGACGAGGTCGACCGCGCCGACGACGAGTTCGAGGCCTTCCTGCTCGAGGTGCTCGCCGAGAACTCCGTCACGATCCCCGAGATCGGCGTCGTGAAGGCCGCGACGCCGCCGCTGGTGGTGCTGACCTCGAACCGCACCCGCGAGGTGCACGACGCCCTCAAGCGCCGCTGCCTCTACCTCTGGCTCGAGCACCCCGACCTCGCGCGCGAGACCGCGATCCTGCGCCGGCGGCTGCCCGACCTCCCCGAGCAGCTGGCCGAGCAGGTCGCCCAGGCCGTGCACGGGCTGCGCGGGCTCGACCTGCTCAAGCCGCCCGGGGTCGCCGAGTCCATCGACTGGGCGCAGGCGCTGCAGCTGATCGGGGCGCGCCACCTCGACCTCGCGTCGGCCACCGCCACCCTCGGTGCGGTGCTGAAGTACCGCGAGGACGCGGACCGGGCGCGCGACAAGCTGGACGCCCTGCTCGCCTCATGACCACCGGTGACCGGGGCGGTAGCAGCGACGCGCCTGCTCCCCGCCCGCACGCCGGCGCCGTCCTGGCCTCCGGCGTCGTCCAGGAGCTCGGTGGCGCCTCCGGCCCCGACGCCGACGCCGTCCTCGAGGACTTCGTCGCCTTCACCCGGCTCGTCCGCAACGCCGGCGTGCCGGTCACGACCGACCGCGTCGCCGCCTACCTGCAGGCGCTGCGCCTGTCCGACCTGACCAGCGAGGTCTCGACCTACTGGGCGGGGCGGCTGACGCTGTGCGCCGACCCCGACGACGTCGTGCGCTACGACCACGCCTTCGCCGCCTGGTTCTCGGCCGACCCCCGCGACCAGCGGATGGGGCGGCCCTCGCAGCCCAAGCCCCGCATCTCGACGATGGCCGCGCTCACCGAGCCGCCGCCGGGCACGGGGGACGACGGCGAGGAGGAGGAGACCCCGGAGCTGCGGGTCGCCGCCTCCGGCGAGGAGATCCTGCGCGACCGCGACATCGCCGAGCTCTCCATCGGCGAGCGCGAGCACCTCAAACAGCTGCTCGCCCTGCTCCGCCCGGCCCCGCCGCGACGCCGGGCCCGGCGCCGCCGGCCGGCGCGGCGCGGCGAGCCGGACGCGCGGCGCACCCTGCGCGCGGCGCTGGCCAACGGCGGCGAGATCGCCGACCTGCGCCGCCGCGCCCGCCGCGAGCGCCCGCGCCGCGTGGTGCTGCTCATCGACGTGTCCGGCTCCATGAGCCCCTACGCCGACACGCTGCTGCGCTTCGCCCACGTCGTCACCCGGCGCACGCCGACCGCGGTGGAGACGTTCACGCTCGGCACGCGCCTGACCCGGGTGACCCGCGAGCTGCGCCAGCGCGACCCCGAGCGCGCGCTCAGCGACGCCGGCCAGGCCATCCCCGACTGGTCGGGCGGCACCCGGCTCGGCGAGGTGCTGCGCGCGTTCCTCGACCGCTGGGGCCAGCGCGGCGTCGCCCGCCGCGCGGTCGTCGTCGTGTTCTCCGACGGCTGGGAGCGCGGGGGCGCCGACCTGCTCGGCGAGCAGTCCGCGCGGCTGCGGCGCCTGGCCCACCAGGTGGTCTGGGTCAACCCGCACGCGGGCAAGAGCGGCTACCTGCCCGTGCAGGGGGGAATCGCGGCGGCCCTCCCGCACGTTGACCGGTTGCTGGCGGGCCATTCCCTGACGACGCTGGCCGAGCTGCTGGAGGTGCTGCGGGATGCGTGACGTGCTGCCGACCCTGGAGTCCTGGTGGGACGCGGGGCGCCCGACGGCGCTGGCCACCGTGGTCGGCACGTTCCGGTCCGCGCCGCGCCAGCCCGGCGCGTCGATGCTCGTCGGCGACGACGGGCAGGCCGTGGGGAGCGTGTCGGGCGGGTGCGTCGAGGGCGCGGTCTACGAGCTCGGCTCGGGCATCCTCGAGGGCACCGACGACGCGACCCTGCAGCGCTACGGCGTCTCCGACGACGACGCGTTCGCCGTCGGCCTGACCTGCGGCGGTATCCTCGACGTCTACGTCGAGAAGGTCGACCGCGAGTCGTTCCCCCAGCTCGGCGCCATCGCCGCGGCCGTGCGCGAGCACCGCTCGGTCGCCGTCGCCACGGTCGTGTCCGGTCCTGCCGACCGCATCGGGCGCCGGTTGGTCGTCTGGCCCGAGGAGGTCGAGGGCAGCACCGGCTCGGCGCGCCTCGACGACGCGCTGCGCGACGACGTCCGCGGCCTGCTCGCCGCCGGCCGCTCGGCGCTCGTGTCCTACGGCACCGACGGCGAGCGCCGCGGCGAGGGCCTGCAGGTGTTCGTCGAGTCCTTCGCCCCGCCGCCGCGCCTCATCGTCTTCGGGGCCATCGACTTCGCCGCCGCCGTCGCGCGGATGGGCACGTTCCTCGGCATGCGGGTCACCGTCTGCGACGCGCGCCCGGTGTTCGCGACGTCGAGCCGCTTCCCCGAGGCCCACGAGGTCGTCGTCGAGTGGCCCCACCGCTACCTCGCCAAGGAGGCCGAGGCGGGGCGCATCGACTCCCGGACCTCGCTGGCCGTGCTCACCCACGACCCCAAGTTCGACGTGCCGCTGCTCGAGGTGGCGCTGCGCCTGCCCGAGATCGGCTACATCGGGGCGATGGGCTCGCGGCGCACGCACCTCGACCGGCAGGAACGGCTGCTCGAGGCCGGTGTCACCGAGGCCGAGCTGGCCCGGATGTCGAGCCCCATCGGCCTCGACCTCGGCGCCCGCACCCCGGAGGAGACCGCGGTGTCGATCGCCGCGGAGATGATCGCCCAGCAGTGGGGCGGACGGGGCACCCCGCTCTCGGATCGCGAGGGCCCCATCCACTCCGAGTCCAACGTCGAGCCCGCCGTGTCGGCGGCCTCGCTGCAGACGACCCCCTAGACGACCCGGGCGGTCAGGAGCAGGTACTCCCAGTCCATCGACCCGTCGCCCCGGTCGTGGCGCTGCGCCACGCCCGCGATGTCGGCGTCGAGCGCGGCGGTGCGCTCCGCGTCGTCGGCCACGTTGCGGTAGGCCACGATCGTCGGCCCGTAGGTCTCCTTCCAGTACGAGCGGAAGGTCTCCGGCGAGTCGAAGGCCGAGACGCGCACCGTCTGCGTGCGCGTCTCGACGTCGGTGACGCGGTCGCCGAGCAGGGCGCGGACGTGCGCCTCGTCGCCCCACAGCGGCGGGGGCTGCGCGCCGGGCGGGGGCGGCGGCGCGTAGGGCTTCATGGTCTTGAACAGGTCGCCGACGAAGCCCGCGGGCGTCCAGCTGATCAGTGCGATCCGCCCGCCGGGCCGGACGACGCGGACGATCTCGTCGGCGGCCTGCTGGTGGTGCGGCGCGAACATGATGCCCACGCACGAGGTGGCGACGTCGAAGGTGTCGTCGTCGTAGGGCAGCGCCTCGGCGTCGCCCTCCTCCCAGCGCAGCGCCACGCCCTGGCGCTGGGCGAACGCGCGGCCGGCGACGAAGAGCTCGGGGGTGAGGTCGGAGGCGACGACGTCCGCGCCGGCGAGCGCGGCGGGGACGGCGACGTTGCCGGTGCCGGCGGCGACGTCGAGCACGCGCTCCCCGGGGCGGACCCCGGCGGCGGCGACGAGCGTCGGGCCGAGATCGGCGATGAGCCGGGCGGCCACGTCCGGGTAGTCACCGAGGCCCCACATGGTCCGGTGGCGGGCCTTGAGGGCGGCGTCGGCGGCGGCGGCGTCGGTGACGGGCGCGGTCGTGTCGGTCATGGAGGTTCTCCGTCCTGCGGGGTCCGGCGCGGTCGCCGGTCCGTGGTCCTGCGGTGTCGGGGAGAACGGTCCGCTCACCGAGAGCGCCGGTCATCGGGAGGACCTCCCTACGTTTCTCGGGAGGACTAGGCCGTCCGGGACATTCCGTGGGTGTTCTCGATCACTTAGTGTCACGGGTGTGGACCTGCTCGAGCGCGAGGACGAGCAGCGCCTCCTCGCGCGCGCCTGGCGGGAGGCGCGCTCCGGCGCGGGCTCGGTCGTCCTGCTCGCGGGGGAGTCGGGCATCGGCAAGACCTCGCTGGCCCGGCAGTTCGCCGCGGGCCTCACCGGCGGCGAGGTCCTGTGGGGCGTGTGCGACCCGCTGGGCGTGCCCCGGCCCCTCGGCCCGCTCCACGACGTCGCCGACGACCTCGGGGAGCCGATCGCCCGGCTGCTGCACACCGGCGCGCCCCCCTACGAGATCCACCGGGTGCTGCTCGACGTCCTCGGCGCGCGCCCGCTGCTGCTCGTCGTCGACGACCTGCAGTGGGCCGACGAGGCCACCGTCGACCTGCTGCGCTTCCTGCTGCGCCGCATCGCGGGCACCCGCTCGCTGGTCCTCGCCACCTACCGGGCCGACGAGCCCGACCCGCAACCGGCGCTGCGGGCCCTGCTCGGCGACGTCGCGCGCACCCCGGCCGCCACCCGCCTGGAGCTCGGGCCGCTCTCGGTCGCGGCGGTCACCGCGCTGGTCGGCGGGCGTGCCATCGACCCCGACCACCTGCACGCGCTGACGCGGGGCAACTCGTTCTTCGTCACCGAGGTGGTGAGCCAGGGCGGGGTGGGCGAGCTGCCGGTCTCGGTGCGCGACGCGGTCCTCGCCCGCACGGCGGGCTTGGACGCCGAGGCCCGCGACCTCGCCGACCTGCTCGCCTGCGCCCCCGGCCCGGTCCCGGACACGCTGCTCCCGGCGCTGGGCGTGGGCATCGGGCCGCTGCGCACGCTCGACTCCGCGGGCCTGCTCGCGCGCGACCGCCGCGGCATCACCTACCGCCACGACATCTGCCGGCTCGCCGTGGCCGGCGCGATCCCGCCCGGCGGCGAGATCGCCCTGCACCGGCGCATGGTCGACGCCCTCGAGACGCTCGCCGACCCCGACCCGGCGGTCCTCGCGCACCACGCGCTGGCCGCGGGCGACGACGGGCGCGTGTTCCGGTACGCGGCGCGCGCGGGCCGCGTGGCCGCCACGGCCGGCGCGCACACCGAGGCGGCCCGGTTCTTCGCGACGGCCCTGGAGCACGCCCCGCCGGACGCGCTCGGCGCCCGGGCCGGGCTCTGCGAGCTGCTCGCCCACGAGCTCTTCCTCACCAACCGCCTCGGCGAGGCCATCGCCGCCTGCCACCGGGCCATCGGGTGGCACCGGGCGGAGGGCGACCTCGACGGCGTCGGCGCCGGGCACCGGTCGCTCGCGTCGTTCGAGTGGTACCACGGCGACCGCGAGCTGGCCGTGGAGCACGCGGCGACCGCGATCGAGGTGCTCGGGCCCCGGGCCGCGCCCGGCACTCCGGCCGCCGCGCTGCTGGGCCACGCGCTGGCGGCCCGGGGGTTCCTGGCGATCCAGGACAACGACCTCGCGTCCGCCCGCGAGCTCCACGACCGCGCCCGCGCCGTCGAGACGGACGGGACCGACGACGCCCTCGAGGTCCGGCTGATGCTCGTCGACCTCGTCAGCTCGATCATGACCGGCGACGCCGCCGCGCGGGACCGCCTCCTCGGCGCCCTCGAGGCGGTGGGCGACCAGGTCAAGGTCGAGCACTCCACCTGCTGGACGCAGCTGGCGAACCTCGACGTCGAGCAGCGGCGCCTCGACGCCGCCGAGAAGGTCCTCGACCGGAGCCTGCCGCTGACCGTGCGGTGGGAGTACCCCATCTGCGAGCACTGGCAGCGCGGGGTGCGGGCGCGCCTGCGCGTCATGCGCGGCGCCTGGGACGAGGCCGTGCACGACGCGGACGGCGTGCTCACCGAGAGCGGGTCGCTGCTGACCCACACCTGGCCGTCGCTGATGATCGGGCTCGTCGCGCTGCGCCGCGGGGGCGACGAGGCCGACACCCACCTGGAGCGGGGCTGGGACATCGCCGCGCGGTTCGGCGAGCCGCTGCGGCTGCTGCCGGCCGCCTCGGCGCTCGCCGAGCGGAGCTGGGTGACCGGCGCGCCCGACGCCCGCCTCGACGACGTGCCGGCGCTCCTCGCGGAGGCCGGCGCCCGCCCCGGCACCGAGTGGTCCGCCGCGGAGCTCGCGGTGTGGCTCCGCCGGCTCGGGGGACCCGACCTCGGGGCGGCCGCGCCGCCGACCCCGCCGCCCGACGGCCCCTACCGCCTGCTGCTCGACGGCGAGCCCGCCGCGGCCGCGCGCCGGTGGGCCGAGCTCGGCGCGCCCTACGAGCAGGCCCTCGCGCTCCTCGACACCGGCGAGCCCGCCGAGGCGTTCGCCGCGCTGGAGCTGCTCGACCGGCTCGGGGCGGACGCGGTGGCGGCGAAGGTCCGGCGCGACCTGCGGGCGCGCGGGGTCGCCGGCGTGCCCGCCCGCCCCCGCACCACCACGCGCACCAACCCGGCGAACCTCACCGCCCGCCAGGTCGACGTCCTGCGCCTGCTCGCCGAGGGCCTCACCAACGCCGGCATCGCCGCGCGGCTGTTCATCTCCGAGAAGACCGCCGACCACCACGTCTCGGCGATCCTCGCGAAGCTCGACGTGCCCACGCGCCGCGAGGCGGCCGCGGCCGCCCGCGCGCTCGGCATCGTGCCGGACCGCCGGGTCGCGCAGCCGACCTGATCTCCGCGTCGCCGGGCGACGTGGGCGGTCCCCCGTGCCCGGCGTGGGTGGTGACGCTGAGCAACATGGGGAGCCGACACCGATGTCGCTGACCGGGGCCGGCGGCATGGTCATCCCATGTCCATCACCGAGCGTCACACCCGCAGCCGCACCATCCGGGGCGGCGAGGTCCGCACGGCCGTGCGCGACCTGGCGCCGGTCGTCCTCGGGCTCGCGCCCTTCGCCCTGCTGATCGGCGTCACCGCCGTCCGCTCCGGCGTCGGGGCCGGTACCGGGATCCTCAGCGCCCCGCTGCTCTACGGCGGCAGCGGCCAGCTCACCGCGCTCACGCTGATGGCGGGCGGCGCCGGCCTCGGGGCCGTGCTCGCCGCCGTCGGCCTCGTCAACGCGCGCTTCCTGCTCTACGCCGCGGCGCTCGAGCCGCGGTTCCGCGACCAGCCGCGCTGGTTCCGCTGGATCGCCCCGCACTTCGTGGTCGACCCGACCTACGCGATGGTCACCCGCCGCCGGGAGCTCTCCGGCGCCGACCTCGACGACCCGGCCACCTTCCGCCGCTGGTGGACGGCCGTCGGCGTGGGTCTCGGGGTGGCGTGGACGGGCCTGACCGCGGTGGGCGCCCTGCTGGCGCCGGTGCTGCCGACGTCGGCGGCGCTCGACGTCGCCGCGCCCGCGATGTTCCTGGCGATGCTCGTCCCGCAGCTGCGCGCCCGCCCCGCCCGGGCCGGCGCCGCGGCCGCCGCGATCACCGCCGCCCTCGCCGCGTCCCTGCCCGCCGGCCTCGGCCTGCTGTGCGGCATCGCCGCCGGCCTGGCCGCGGCGACCCTCACCGACCGGAGCCCGTCATGACCCTGCTCGTCTCGGCCGTCGCGACCTACGGGCTGCGGGTCGTGCTGATCACCTTGGTCCCCGCGCACCGGCTGCCCGCCGTCCTGCGTCGCGGCCTGCCCCACCTGGCCCCGGCCGCCCTCGCCGGCCTGGTCGCCGTGGCGCTCGTCGGCCACGTCGGACCGGCGGCCCCGGGCCCGGACCGGCTCGCCTTCCTCGCCGCCCTCGCGGCCGCCGGCGTCGTCGCCTGGCGTTCCCGCAACCCCGCCCTGCCCGTGCTGGCCGCCGTCGCGGTCGCGATCGTCGTGGAGGTCCTGTCGTGACCGGCACCCTGCTCGGCGTCTGGGCCCACCCCGACGACGAGACCTTCCTGTCCTCCGGCCTCGTCCTCGCGGCGCGCGAGCGCGGCGACCGCGTCGTCCTCGTCACCGCGACCCGCGGCGAGCACGGCACCGACGACCCCGCCGCCTGGCCGCCCGAGCGCCTCGGCCGGCTGCGCGAGCGCGAGCTCGAGTCCGCGCTCGCCGTGCTCGGCGTCGACGAGCACCGCTTCCTCGGCTTCGGCGACGGCCGGTGCGCCGACGCCGCCGAACCGCTGGCGGCGCGGGCGATCGCCACGATCATCGAGGACGTCGCCCCGGACACGATCGTCACCTTCGGCCCGGACGGCGTCACCGGCCACGCGGACCACCGCGCCGTCGGCCGGTGGACGACCCGCGCGCGCGACGCCGTCGCCCCCGACACCGAGCTGCTACGGGCGGTCCTCGCGCCCGGCTTCACCCGCCGCTTCGCCGCCGCCAACGCGGCGTTCGGCGTCTTCATGGACGACCCCGCCGACGACGTCGACCCGGGCCTGCACCTGCGGCTCGAGGGCGCCCGCCTGGACCGGAAGATCGAGGCGATGCTCGCGCAGGACAGCCAGACCCGGCGGCTGGTCGAGGGCGTCGGCCTCGCGGCCTTCCGGCGCTGGTGGGCCGAGGAGGCGTTCCTCGTCGACCGCCCGGCGCGGGCCGCGACGGCGGGCGCGGCCTGACCGGTGTGACGTCCCTCGCGAGCTGCTCCGATCGGACGCGTCCGAACTCATCCGTCACCCTGCCGTCGCCCGCTGTCCCTCTGTAACGTGGCCTACATCGTCGTGCGGGTCGGCCATCCGGCCGGTCGGCAGAGAGGGGGGCAGCGTGGTCCTCGTCGACAGCGTGACCCGTGCCGGGGAGTCGGTCATCGCCCATCGTCGCTCGCAGGAGCCGGTGGGCGGCGCGGCCGTCGCCCCGCCGCGGAGCCCGGCCGAACGGGCGGCCACGCGGTCGAGCACGGGGACCCCCCGCCTCGCGAAGTTCCACGTCCCGGAGATCCTCTTCGGCCCCGGCTCGCTGGTCGAGGCGGCCCACGCCGCGGTACGCCTCGGCGCCCGCCGCCCGCTGCTCGTCACCGACCCCGGCCTGTGCGCCGCCGGCTGGCCGACGCAGCTGTGTGCCCACCTGGCGGAGGCCGGGCTGCGCCCGACGGTGTGGGAGGGCGTCACGCCCAACCCCAAGGACCACGAGATCGCGGCGGGCCACGTCGTCTACCGCGAGCAGGGCTGCGACGTCATCGTCGCGCTCGGTGGCGGCTCGGTGATCGACGCGGCCAAGGGCATCGCCCTGCTCGCCGGCAACGGCGGGCGCATCACCGACTACGAGGGTGTCGACCGGATGGCGCTGCCCATCCCGCCGATGGTCATGGTGCCGTCGACGTCGGGCACGGGCGCGGACGTCTCGCAGTTCTGCATCGTCACCGACACCGCGCGCAACACCAAGATCACGATCCTGGGCCGCGCGCTGGTGCCGGACATGTCGATCGTCGACCCGCACCTGCTCACGACGATGCCCGACTGGCTCAACGCCGCCACGGGCCTCGACGCGCTCACGCACGGCATCGAGGCCTACGTCTCGCGCGCCCACAACCCGCTCACCGACCACCACGCGCTGCAGGCGATCGCGCTGGTCGGCGAGCACCTCGAGCGCACGATGGACCACCCGGCCGACGAGTCCGCGCGCACCTGCATGGCGCAGGCGGCGCTCGAGGCCGGGCTGGCGTTCACCAACGCGATCCTCGGCGCCGCCCACGCGATGAGCCACCAGGTCGGCGGGCTGCTCGACCTGCCGCACGGCGTCATCAACGGGGTGCTGCTGCCGCACGTCATCCGCTTCAACGCCGAGCCCGACCCGCACCGGTTCGTGCCGATCGCCCAGGCCCTCGGCCTGCCCGGCCGGATCGCGCCCGACTCCACCGCCGGCGCCGCCGAGGCCGCCGAGTGGGCCGCCGCCGAGGTGCGCCGCATCGCCGACGAGCTCGGGGTGCCCACGGGGCTCGGCGAGATCGGGGTGACCGAGGCCGACGTCCCGGTGCTGTCGACCATGACGCTGGCCGACGCCTGCCTGTCGACCAACCCGCGCGAGGCCGGCCAGGCGGACATCGAGACGCTCTTCCGCGCGGCGCTGTGATGGAACACGCAGCGCAGCGGAGCTGGACCCGGTAGAGCAGTGTCCGTCGACCACCACGATCTGGACCAGCTCACCGGGATCCGGTCGGGCAAGCCGTCCTTCTACATCGAGTACCTGGCCTCGGCCGAGCGGCTGCGGCGGGTCATCCATGCCCTCGACCGGATCTCCCGGGCGCTGGTGCGCACCACCGAAGGGCCGGGCACGCTCGTGCGCTCGGTCGCCGAGGCCGCCGCCGACCACCTCACCGCGCACTGGGTGGTGTTCGCCCTCGCCGACGGCGCCCTGCCCGAGGCCGCGCCGCGCCACCTCGTGCTGGGCCCGGCCGGCGAGGAGGTCGACGCCGCCGACCCCGAGCTGCCGCCGTGGGTCGTGTCCCACCTGCGTGCCGTGCGCTCGGGGGAGGGTCACCGGCACGAGGACGGCGCCACCCGGACCTCGAGCGGCTCCGGGTCGTCCGGCTCGTCCGGCTCGTCCGACATGGAGCACGACCCCCACCACCTGCACGTCCCGGTGCACCTCGACGGCGACGTCGTCGGCGAGATCGTGGCCTGGACCGGCGCCGAGCGTGCCATCGACGCCACCGACGCGTCGGTGCTGCGCGTCCTCGCCGGGCAGACGGCGGCGGCGCTGCAGAACTCGGCGCTGCACCAGCGCACGATGCGCCTCTACGGCGAGGCCAGCCGCCACGCCGAGGACCTCGCCGCGCGCAACGACCAGCTCCAGCGCACCCGCGACGCGCTGACCGTCGCCCGCCAGCGCGAGGTGCTCGACTCCGAGCGCCACCGCATCGCGCGCGAGCTGCACGACTCCGTCACCCAGTACGCGCTCTCGGCCGGCATGCAGATCGAGGTGGTGCGCTCGGAGATGCGCGACGAGCGCCAGCGCGAGCGCCTCGAGACCGCCAAGGCGCTGACCCGACGCGCGGTCGAGCAGCTGCGCAGCGCCATCTACGCGCTCAACCACTCCGGCGACCGCGGCCCGCAGAGCCTGCCCGCCATGCTCGAGGAGCTCTCGACGGTGCACATGCCCTCGGACCTGCGGGTCGAGGTGCGCCTCGAGGGCCGGCCGGTGGCGCTGTCGTCGGCCGCCGAGCGCTCGCTGTTCCGCGTGGCCGGCGAGGCCCTGTTCAACGCCGCCGTGCACGCCGAGGCGAGCGTCGCCGTCGTCCGGCTCGCCTACCGCAAGGACCGCCTGGTGCTGTCGGTGTCCGACGACGGCACCGGCGACCCCGAGCACGTGCGCCGCTCGCTGCGCGTCGCCGCGGCCGGCGACCTCGACGGCTCCCACCGCGGCCTGGTCAACATGGCCGAGCGGGCCCGCGAGATCGGCGGCAGCCTGCGCATCCGTCGCGCACCCCAGGGCGGCATCCGCGTCGAGGTCGGCGTGCCGCTGGGCGCCTGCCCGGGCCCGGTCGCGCCCGCCGGGCCGACGTCACTGAACCCCGAGGAAGCCGGGAGCCGGTCATGACCGAGATCCGCGTGCCCGCACGCACCACCGCCAAGCGCGGGGAGGTGCGCATCGTCCTGGTCGACGACCACGCGATCGTCCGGCAGGGCCTGCGCTCCGTGCTCGAGCGCGAGCCGCAGTTCGCCATCGTCGGCGAGGCGTCCAGCGCCGCCGAGGCGCTCGCCGTCGTCGCCCACCAGCGCCCGACGATCGTGCTGCTCGACCTCAAGCTGTCCACCAGCTCCGACTCCGAGGGCCTGCAGCTGTGCCGCCAGCTGACCCAGGCGCACCCCGGCGTCGGCGTGCTCGTGCTGACGACGTTCCTCGACGACCGCCTGGTGGTCGAGGCCGTCCACGCCGGCGCGCGCGGCTACGTCGTCAAGGACGTCGACACCACCGAGCTGACCTCGGCGATCCGCGCGGTCTCGCGCGGCGAGTCGGCGTTCGACTCGCGCTCCGCGGCCGCCGTGGTCCGCTCACTCAACGGCCAGCAGCCCCACGGCGACCCGCTGACCGGCCGCGAGCTCGACGTCCTGCGCCTGCTCGCCCGCGGCATGTCGAACCGCACCATCGGCCGCGAGCTGTTCATCTCCGAGACGACGGTGAAGTTCCACGTCGGCAACCTCATGCGCAAGCTCGACGTCACCCGCCGCGCCGAGGCCGTCTACGCCGCCTCCAAGATGGGCCTGATCTAGGGCCGCACCGACGCACGGGGGTGTGTCAGCGTGGCGGCCATGCTGACGTTCAACGTCAGGAAACCCCCCACGATCATCGCAGCTCCACGTCCAGGTCGGCGAGCACGTCCGGGTCGGCGATCATCTCGATCGCCGCGATCCGCCCGCCCACGACGACGATGTCGAACGCCGAGAACATCCGCCCGCCCGGCGCGTAGACGGCGCCCAGCAGGCCGTCGAGCAGCGCCGGCTGCGCCGCCCGCGCCCGCCCGCTGAACACCCGCGCGACGGCCTCGGCCCCGCGCATCGACTCGGCGACGTCGGGCGCGCCGCGGTCGCGGTAGGCCTCCGCGGCGGCGACGGCGACACGGTCGGCGCGCAGCTCGACGTCGGGGTCGAGGACGCTGAGCAGCCCGGCGAAGTCGCCCTCGCGCGCGGCGGTGAGGAAGGCCTCGACGACCTCGCGGCGACGCGCGGGGTCGGGCTCGGTCTCGGCCGACCCGCCGCGCACGCGCCGCCGGGCCCGGCTCGCGAGCTGGCGGGCCGCGGCGGGGCTGCGCTCGACGACGGTCGCGATCTCGTCGAACGGGACCGCGAACATGTCGTGCAGCACGAACGCCAGGCGCTCGGCCGGGTCGAGGCGCTCGAGGACGACGAGGAGCGCACCGCCGAGCGCGTCCGCCTGGGCCGCCCGGGCCTCGGGGTCCGGCTCGGGGTCGGCGGCGTCCGGGGCGTCGTCCATCGGGGACTCGGCCCGGGTGCCGCGCGAGCGCAGCATCGACAGCGCGACGCGGCTCGCGACCGTGGTCAGCCAGGCGCGCAGGTTCTCCACCTCGGCGACGTCGGTGCGCGCCAGGCGCAGCCACGTCTCCTGCACCGCGTCGTCGGCCTCGGCCGGGCTGCCGAGCAGCCGCAGCGTCACCGCACGCAGGTGCGGGCGGTGGGTCTCGAAGGTCTCCGCGAGATCGGTGGCGTCCATCGGTCACATCCTCGGGTCGTGGTGCGTCTCCTCCAAGACCGCCGCGCCCCGGCGGATGTGACCGCGAGACAGGAGACCATCGTGACCGGACGACTCGAGCACTTCACCCGCGCCCTGCCCGGTTTCGGCGAGGCCGTCGGGTCGATGATCGGCAGCATCCGGGCCACGGGCCTGCCGGACGGCATCCGTGAGCTCGTCCACCTGCGGGTGAGCCAGATCAACGGCTGCGCGTTCTGCGTGGAGTCGGGCACGAGGACGATGCGCAAGAACGGCGAGAGCGAGGACCGGCTGGCCATGCTCGTCGTGTGGCGCGAGGCCCCGGGCTTCACCGACGCCGAGCGGGCCGCGCTCGGGCTGGCGGAGGCGGCGACGCGCATCGCCGACCGTCCGGACCCGGTGCCCGACGCGGTCTGGGCCGACGCCGCCCGCCACTTCGACGAGACCGCGCTGGCCGGGCTCGTCGCGCAGATCGCCCTGACCAACCTGTTCAACCACGCCAACGTCGCCATCCGCCGGCCGGTGGGCGCTTGGTGATGGCCGCCACGTGAGTGATCCGGGTCGCCAGGGCGACCCATATCACTCACGTGGCGAAGCCATCACGGCAGCGGGGCCAGGAGGCGGTGGGGGCGGCGCAGGGCGACGCTGACGGCGTCGTCGCGTGCCGGGCGGTCGGCGTCGGCCGCGGGCGCGAGCAGGTACGTCTCCAGCGACGACGGCGCCGGCAGCGTCCCGCACGCGGGGCAGACGGCGCCGGCGGCGAGGTCGGCGCCACCGGCGCGGCAGTCGGCGTGCCGGAACCGGCGGCGCCCGCCGCCCGGCCCCACGAGGTGGCGATCGCCGAAGCGGGCCAGCGAGTACACCGCGGGCCACAGGTCGAGCCCCGTGTCGGTGAGGACGTACTCGTCGCGGCCCGGCGCGTAGTTCCGCCGCGCGAGCAGCCCCGCGTCGACGAGGGTCGTCAGCCGGTCGGACAGCACCGCCCGGGGGATGTCGAGGTGGGCGCGCAGGTCGGCGAAGCGGCGCACCCCGAAGAAGCAGTCGCGCAGCACCAGCAGCGTCCAGCGCTCGCCGACGACCTCGAGGGCGCGGGCGAGGGCGCAGTCCTGACGGTCGTAGTTCTGCCCCAGCGGCACGGTGACCAGCCTAGCAGTTCGGTTCAGTCATCGAACCGGACCTGCTAGCGTCCGACCCCGTGAGCTCGCCCCGCGCCACCCTCGTCATCGCCGGCACCGCGACGTTCCTCGCGCTGGTCGTGTTCACCACGCCGCTGGCGACGCTGCCGTCGACGGCGACCGCGCTCGGCGCCGGCCCGGAGGCCCAGGCCTGGATCCTCAGCTCGATGAGCATCGGGCTGGGCGTCGCGCTGCTCTCGGTGGGCGCGCTGGGCGACGACCTGGGCCGCCGCCGGGTCCTCGTGCTCGGCGCGGCGGTGCTGGCCGCGTCGTCGGTCCTCGGCGCCCTCGCGCCGAACGCCCTCGTGCTGGTGATCGCCCGCATCCTGCAGGGCCTCGGGGCGGCGGCGCTGGTCGCGTGCAGCCAGGGCCTGCTGGGCCACGCCTTCCCCGCGGGCACACCGGCGGCCCGCACCGCGAGCAGTGTCTGGGGCGCGAGCCTCGGCGCCGGCATCGCCGCCGGCCCGTTCCTCGCCGCGGGCCTCGACCGCGTCGTCGGCTGGACCGGCGCCTACTGGACGGCCGCGGTCGCGGCGGTCGTCCTCGCGGTCATCACCCACCGCGCGGTGCCCGAGTCGCGCGCCGACACCCCGCGCCCGATCGACCTGCCCGGCGTCCTCGTGCTCGCCGCCGGCCTCGCGGCCCTGCTGGCCGGCCTCGTCGAGGGCCGCTCGGGGTTCGCCCGTCCCGGCGTCCTGGCGCTGCTCGCGGCCGGCGTGCTGCTGCTCGCCCTGTTCGTCGTCCTCGAGCGCCGCCGCGCCGCCCCCATGCTCGACATGGCGCTGTTCGCCTCGCCGGCGTTCGTCGCGGCGACGGTCGGGGCGCTCGCCACCGGCATGGGGATCATCGCGTCGACGTCCTTCCTGCCCACCGTCGTCGAGCGCGGCCTCGGCAGCACCGCGATGGTCGGGGCCCTGCTGCTGCTCGCGTGGTCCGGCACGAGCGTGGTGACCGCGCTGCTCGCCCGCCGCCTGCCCGCGGCGTGGTCCGGGCGCCTGCTGCTCGCCGGGGGCCTGCTGGTCGTGGCGTGCGGTCAGCTGCTGCTCCTGGGGCTCGCGCCGGATGACGCCCCGCTCTCGCTGGTGCCCGGGCTCGTGGTGGCCGGCGCGGCCAGCGGGATCGTCAACAGCGCGCTGGGCCGTGAGGCCGTCGCCAGCGTGCCGCCGGGCCGCGGCGCGATGGGCGGCGGCGCCAACAACACCGCGCGCTACGTGGGCTCCGCGATCGGCACCACGGTGATCGCGGTGGTCGCCACCCGCCCGTCGCTCGGCGGGGGAGCGGCCGGGCTCGTCGCGGGCTGGAACGACGCCCTGCCGGTGCTGATCGGCTTCTCGCTGGCCGGCGCGGCCGCCGTGGCCACCTGCCGACCTCGACGGGTGCGCACACCCGTGACGACCGGGTGACGCAGCGCCACGTCCGGGGGAGGATCAGGGGCATGGACAAGTCGAAGCTCGCCGAGACCCAGGGCCCGCTCAAGTCGCAGTACAAGGAGGACCCCGAGTCGGCCGTCGTCACGCTGAAGGCCGACGGGGACGTCGACGGCTCCGGCATCGCGTGCCGGGTGCAGACCTCGCAGGCGCTGGTCGAGGCCGGCCTGCACCCCGCCACCGGCGGTGACGGCACCCAGCTGTGCTCCGGCGACATGCTCCTCGAGGCGCTCGTCGCCTGCGCGGGCGTCACCCTGCGCGCCGTGTCGACGTCGATGGGCGTCGAGATCCGCGGCGGCAACGTGCACGCCGAGGGCGACCTCGACTTCCGCGGCACCCTGGGCGTCGCCAAGGACGCGCCCGTCGGGTTCCGCGAGGTCCGCCTGCGCTTCGACCTCGACACGGACGCCGACGCCGACACCCTCGCCACGCTGCACAAGCTCACCGAGCGCTACTGCGTCGTCTTCCAGACCCTCGCCAAGCCGCCGGAGCTCTCGGTCGAGATGACCCCGCGCCAGGCCGCGACCGCCTAGGGCCCCGCCACGCGACGAAGGCGCCGCCCACGACGTGGGCGGCGCCTTCGCCGGTGATCAACGGGGAGTTCGGGCGCCTAGAGGCAGCGAACAGCGCGTTCGCTGCGACACCCGGGGCCCGCTCAGTCCGTGTGGTACGGGTCGTAGTGGATGTTGAGGAACGGGGTGCCGGCGTCGAGCAGCGCGTTGACGGTGGCGCGCACCATCGCCGGCGAGCCGCTGACGGTGATCTCACGGTCGGCCCAGGCGCCGTAGCGGGCGACGACCTCGCCGACCGTCCCGGTCTCGGCCCCGTGCTGGCGGCCGTCGTCCTCGACCACGGGGATGACCGACAGCCAGGGGTTCTCCTGCGCGCTGCGCCGGAGGGCCTCGATGTCGTAGAGGTCGCTCCACGTGCGGCCGCCGACGAACAGGGCGACCTTGCGGTCGGTGCCCTCGACGATCAGCTGCTCGATGATCGAGCGGGCCGGCGCGAGGCCGGTGCCGCCCGCGACCATGAGCAGGTCGGAGCGCGAGCGCGGGTCGAGCGTCATCTGGCCCATGGGCGGGCCGATGCGCCAGACGTCCCCGACGCGGGCGTGCGACACGATCGCGCGGCTCACCCAGCCGCCGGGCACCGTGCGCACGTGGAACTCGAGCACGCAGTCGGGCCCGGGCGCGTTGGCCGGCGACATCGAGCGCCACATGCGCGGGCGCTGCGGGGTCTCGACGCTGACGTACTGCCCGGCGAGGTAGGGCACCGGCTGGCTGGTCTGCACGCGGACCACGGCGAGGTCCTGGGAGATCCGGCGGTGCTCCATGACGCGGCCCATCCAGACCGCGGGGCCGCGCTCGGCGTCGGCCGCCTCGCGCATGATCTGCGCGACCAGGTCGTAGGCGCCCGCCCAGGCGTCCTCGATCTCATGGGTCCACACGCTCGGGCCCGCGGTCTCGCGGATCGCGCCCAGGAGCGCCTCGCCGACCTTGTCGTAGTGCTCACCGATGACCCCGAACTTGCGGTGATCACGGCCGAGCTGCCGCAGGAACGTCGAGAGCTCCTCGGGCCGGTCGACCATCTGCACCACGTGCACGAGGGCGCGCAGCAGCCGCGTGCGCTGCAGCTCCATCGTCACCGGGAACAGGTCGCGCGTCTCCGGGGCGATACGGAACAGCCAGCCGTAGAACAGGCTGCCCAGCTCGTCGGAGCGGTGCGCCACCGCCGCCCAGCTGGAGCGGATCAACGACACCATCTGGTTGACGTCGTTGGACGAGGACGCCTCCCGCGGGGCGGGCAGGCCGACACCGTCGGGCGTGAAGGACCCGGTGGCGGTGGTCGGCTCCGGCTGCGGCGGGGGTGGCGGCGGGGGCGCGGTCGGGATCGGGCCGAACGGCCCGGACCCCGATGACGAGCCCGCGTGCCGGCCACCCGTGAACGGCGGCGGCGGCGCGGCCGCCGGCGCGGACCCCGGATAGGGGGATCGGCCACCGGACGGCGGACCGTGCGGCCCGGGCGGGTAGGTCATCGAGCTCCCCTCGGACGCGAGGCGGTAGGAACCCGTGCGGTCGTGCCCGGGTGCGGACGGCGGGGACGAGCGGTAGCGCCCGTCGCGGTGGTCGTCGGCGATGTCGAAGACCGAGCTGTCGGACTCGGCGGGACGGGCGCCGTCGTCGGGGCGGGCGAAGGGACCGGAGGTCTCGTAGCCGTCGGGCTCGGACCGGGCACCGTAGCGGCCGTCGACGGGGTGTGCGGCGTCACGCCCGGCATGCCCCGCCCCCATCGCGCGGGACCCGCCGAGCGGTCCCCCGGCCAGGGAGCGGTCGTCCCTCGCTGCGGTCACGTCTGGTCGACTCCTCGTCCCGGATGACTGGTCTCCCCCGGCGTCGCGCCACCCTAGCGGTTGTCTTCGACCTGCGAACGCTACTCCCGGTCGCGCTGCACACCGCTCTGACGTGTGCCCGTGCGGTCAGCGTACGGCCACGCCCGGTGAGTGGAGCCCGCCGAGGCCCGCATCGGGTGACAGGGCCGAACGGACGCGTCATCCGGCCTCGTCGGGCGACCGTTCCCCGTGGTCGATCTCCACGTCGGCCGTCCCGCGCCGGGGCGGGTCGCCGGGCGGGCGTCAGCCGGCGGTGGTGGCCGCGCCGTCGAGGGCCGACGGGGACGCCCCGGGGTCGTCGAGCTCCCCGAGCCCGCGGTCGCCGGCGTCGCCGCCCGTCCCGCTGCTCGCGCCCGTGTCCGCGCGAGGGGCCGGGCTCGGCGTGGTCGACCGCGGCGTCCGGGACGAGGTCGTGGTGGAGCGCTCGGGGGTGGTGGACCGCGCCGTCGTCGACGTCGGACGGGGCTTGGTCGTGGTGGCCCGCGGCGGGGCGGCGGGCTGCGGGGCGCGGCGTTCGGCGGCGACCGCCGACGAGGGCTCCGGCCCCCGGCTCGACACGTCGGGGTCGAGCGCCTCGACGACGCTGGTGTCGACGGTCGCGATGGTGCCCTCGGGGGTCTCCGGGACCGGCGTCTGCTCGGCGGGCACGTCCGGGATGTCGGGCAGGGCGAGCTCCGCGCCGGTGCGCTGCGCATCGAGGCCCAGCGCGATGCCGACGCCCCCGACCGCGACGGCGGCCATCACGGCGGCCGCGGCGGGCAGCGACGACAGCCCGCGCCGGCGGGTCGCCGCGGGCGCCGCGCGGGAGATCAGCCGGGCCATCTCGTCGGCGCGGGCGCGCATGTGCCGCGAGGGCCGCGGGCGGCGGTGGGCCGCCGGCTGCTCGGGCGCGACCACGGCGTCGACGTCGGGGCGCCCGGGCGCGGCGATGTCGGCGATCGCCGGGACCTCGGGAACGGCCGGTGGGGTGCGCCCGGGCGGGGTGTTCCCGGGGGCGGGGGAGACGACGGGCAGGACGACGGTCTCGCCGTCGTCGGCCGACGGGCCCGCCGGCGGGGCGCCGGGCGCGCGCGACCCACTCGTGCCGTCCGGCTCGTGGCCCGCGGGCCACGGGGCTCGCGTCACGGTGCACCTCCCGGCCCCGCCGGCGCGTCGTCCCCGACGACGTCACGCGCTGTGTACGAGGCCATCACACGTTGTCGACCGGACAGCGTGCCAGACGTGATCGACCGGCTGCGGACGACCCGTGCGCAGGGACGATCCGGGAGGTCGCCGGAAGGGTGCGGTGGCTGCGCTGGGTGGTCGAGCCACCCTCTACAGTGGCTCGCCGTGGAGCCGTCTCGGCGCGCCGGCACGCGCGCGAGCTCGCGGACGGGACGCCCCGTGGCGCTCGCCGCCGCCGCGACCTCGTTCGTGGTCATCATGCCGGGCGCGGGCCTGCTGCTGCGCCGAACAGGCCATCACGGTTCGGACGTACCGCGGGCAGGTTGATCCGAACAGCGAGATCCGTTCCCGGCGACGGGGCGGCAGAGTGGACGAGCGGTGGCCGCGCGGGGACGGCTCGAGACACGGAGGTGGCATGACGCGCGGCTCGGCGATCGAGGTCGTCAGCACCGGGGACCGGACGTCCCCCTCCCCGCGACCCCCGGACGGTCGGACGCCACCACCGACCCCCACGTCCCCCGGGCCACCGACCGACCCGGCGATGCCGGCGCCCGAGGGCGGCTGGCCCGTCGGCGCCCGCGGCGCCGGACGGCCGTTCGTGGCCGCCGCCGGCGCCCCCGCCGTGACGCGGGTGAGCGCCCCGGTCGCGCCGCTCCCCGGGCCCGAGAGCGCGCCCGAGGTCACGCCGGCCGCGCCCGTCGCGCCCCCCGTCGTCCCGGCCGCGCGCGTCGGCGGCCAGGAGGCCGAGCGCCCCGCCGGCCGTCCCGGCGTCGACCCCGCCGAGGCGGAGGAGTTCATCCGCCTCTTCCACGCCGAGGACGAGGGCGCGGGCCCCGCCGAGCCCCGCGTCGCCGCGGTGCGCGAGGAGATCGCCCGCACCGGGACCTACGTCCACACCACGGCCGAGCTCGAGTTCGGCGCCCGCATCGCGTGGCGCAACTCGGCGCGCTGCATCGGCCGCCTCTACTGGCGCAGCCTGCACCTGCGGGACCGCCGCCGCGTCACCGCGCCCGACGAGGTCGCGGCCGAGTGCGTCGGGCACCTGCGCGAGGCGACCCGCAAGGGGCGCATCCGCTCGACGATCACCGTGTTCGCCCCCGACGGCCCGTCCGGGCGCGGGCCGCGGATCTGGAACGAGCAGCTCATCCGGTACGCGGGCTACCGCGCCGGCGGGCGCGTGCTCGGCGACCCGCGCTACGCCGGCTTCACCGACACCGCCCGCACCCTGGGCTGGACGCCGCCGAGCCCGATGGGGCGCTTCGACATCCTGCCGCTGGTCGTCAGCGGCGGCGGCGAGCACGTCGTCGAGGGCCCGCAGCTGCACGAGATCCCCGCCGACGCGGTGCTCGAGGTGCCGCTGACCCACCCCGACCACGCGTGGTTCTCCGACCTGGAGCTGCGCTGGCACGCGCTGCCGGTGATCAGCAACATGCGCCTCGACATCGGCGGCGTCTCCTACCCGGCCGCGCCGTTCAACGGCTGGTACATGGCCACGGAGATCGCGGCCCGCAACCTCGCCGACGCCGACCGCTACGACATGCTCGCCGAGGTCGCCGAGGCGATGGCCCTCGACACCTCGAGCGACCGCACGCTGTGGCGCGACCGCGCGGCCGTCGAGCTCACCGCCGCCGTGCAGCACTCGTTCGACGAGGCCGGCGTCTCGCTCGCCGACCACCACGGCGAGTCCCGCCGCTTCCTGCGCTTCGTGGAGAAGGAGGAGGCGGCGGGCCGGAAGTGCCCGGTGGACTGGAGCTGGATCGTCCCGCCGATCTCGGGCGGTCTCACCCCGGTGTTCCACCGGTACTACGACGAGCCGACCGACACCGGGCCGATGTTCCGTCTCGACGACCAGGCCACGGCGCGGGCGGGCGGCTGCCCGGTCTGAGCCGCACCGGGAGCGGTTGACGCTGCTCCGGACGGGGCACAGGGCGGCCGTGACGAATCTCGCAACGGCGCTGGTGGCGGCGTCCGAGCAGCACGGTGACCGGCCGGCGCTGCGCCTCGACGACCGGACCGTGACCTACGGCGAGTTCCTCGCGGCCGCGCAGGGGGTGGCGGGGCTGCTGCGCGCCCGCGACGTGGGGGCCGGTGACCGCGTGGGGATGGTCTTCCCCAACGTGCCGGCGTTCCCGGTCGTCTTCTACGGCGCCCTGCTGGCCGGCTGCGTGGTCGTCCCGATGAACCCGCTGCTCAAGGGCCGGGAGATCGAGTTCTACCTCGACGACGCGGGCGTGTCCGTGGTGTTCGCCTGGGACCAGGCCGCCGACGCGGCGCGCGAGGCCGCGCGCGACCGGGACATCGAGGTGATCGCGGTCGGTGCCGCGGGCCCCGACGACGCCCAGCTCGAGGGCGCCACCCCGGTCGACGAGCCGGTCGAGCGCGCCGACGACGACACCGCGGTCATCCTCTACACCTCGGGCACCACGGGGTCGCCCAAGGGCGCCGAGCTGACCCACGCGAACCTGTCGACCAACGCCCGCACCTCGGCGGGCACGCTGACCGAGCTGACCGCCGACGACGTCGTGATGGGGTGCCTGCCGCTGTTCCACGTGTTCGGGCTGACCTGCGGGCTGAACTCCGCGGTGCTGTCCGGCGCCTGCCTCACGCTGCTGCCGCGCTTCGACGGGACGAAGGCACTCTCGATGATCGGGCGCGACGGCGTGACCGTCTTCGAGGGCGTGCCCACCATGTACTCGGGCCTGCTCCACGTCGAGGACCGCGAGCAGTACGACGTGTCGTCGCTGCGCTGCTGCATCTCCGGGGGCTCGGCGATGCCGGTCGAGGTGCTCCGCGAGTTCGAGGACACCTTCGGCTGCATCGTGCTCGAGGGCTACGGGCTCTCCGAGACCTCGCCCGTGGCCTCGTTCAACCACCCCCACGCCGAGCGCAGGGCCGGGTCGGTCGGGAGGCCGGTGGCCGGCATGGAGCTGCGCCTGGTCGACGACGCCGGCGAGGACGTGACCGGCGACGACCCCGGGGAGATCGCCATCCGCGGCGAGGGCCTCATGAAGGGCTACTGGGGCCGGCCCGAGGCGACCGCCGAGTCGATCCCCGACGGCTGGTTCCGCTCCGGCGACGTCGCCCGCCGCGACGACGACGGCTACTACTTCATCGTCGACCGCAAGAAGGAGATGATCATCCGCGGGGGCTACAACGTCTACCCGCGGGAGATCGAGGAGGCCCTCTACGAGCACGCCGCGGTCGCCGAGGTGGCCGTGGTCGGGATCGCGGACCGCGACCTGGGCGAGGAGGTCGGCGCGGCCGTCGCCCTGCGCCCCGGCGCCGAGGTGGACGTCGAGGAGCTGCGGGACTTCGCCAAGGAGCGGGTCGCGGCCTACAAGTACCCCCGCCACGTCTGGCTGCTCGACGAGCTGCCGAAGGGCCCGACCGGGAAGATCCTCCGCCGCGAGGTCCGGCCGCCGGAGGACCTCTAGCCCGCCTCGACCACGAGCCAGCCGCCGTGGTCGTCGGCCACGGAGAAGGGGCGCCCGGTGCGCTCGCCCAGGGCGTGCAGGGCGGCGTGGTCGAACGTGCGCACGTGCCCGTACACGGGCTCGGGGACGTCCTCGTAGGGCACGGCGACGACCACGCGCCGGCGCGCGACGCGCAGCATCTCGTCGAGCACCCCGAGGGTGTCGGCGGCGGGCAGGTGCTCGAGCAGGTGCACCGCGGTCACCGTGTCGACCGAGCGCGCCGCGGCGGGCAGGGCGCGGGCGTCGGCGACGACGGGGCGCACGGCCTCACCGCGCCGACGGGCGACGGCGCCGAGCAGGCCCATGGTGCCCGGGGTGTGGTCGGTGGCGATCACGTCGAAGCCCTCCTGCGCCAGGCGCAGGGGCAGGAAGCCGAAGCAGGTGCCGACGTCGAGCACGGTGCGGCCCCGCAGCTCGGCCAGCGCGCGGTCGTGCACCGGCGCGAACGCCGCCAGCGACGACTCCGGCGGCGCGGCGGGGTCGATCGGCGCCCGCGGGTCGCGCAGCACCGCGAGGCTGTTGGCGTAGAACGTCGACCAGGCCGTGAGCGGGTCGCTGATCGTCGAGCGCACGATCCCGGTGAAGATGCGCTCGAAGTCGCCGGCCGAGGTGACGAGCCCGGAGAGCTCGCGGGCGACCAGGCCGGCGATGTCGTCGTCGAGCTCGTCGGGGCGCAACCGGTGCAGCACGAGCAGGCGCTCGCCGGGCCGGTGCACCTCGAAGTGGTCGGTGACCCGCTCGGGCGGGCGCGCGGCGACGAGGCGCACGGGCACCGGGGCCCGGTCGACGTGGCACACGACGACCCGCGCGTCCTCCCAGCGCCCCGGGTGCTGCGCGGCGAGGGGGTCGATGAGCACGGTGCCCGTCGAGTCCGCCGCCGGGGCGTGCAGCCCGGTCAACGCCCCATCATCTCGGCGGCCATGTCGTGGCTGACCTCGGAGAGCCCGGTGAGGTCGCGCACCACGCGGATGCGGTCGACGAACTCCGCGTAGCGCGGCAGGTCGCAGGCCCCGAGACCCCACGAGTAGCGCGGCTCCGGGGTCAGCCAGATCGTCTCGCGCGCCCGCCGGGTGATCTCGGCGAACGCCTCCATGTTCGCGTCGTTCCCGTTGCCCCGGCCGTCGCCCAGGATGATCACCGTCGAGCGCCGGTTCACCGCCGACCCGTGGTCGTCGAGGAACGTGCCGAACGCCGTCCCGTAGTCGGAGTTGGCGTCCACGTCGATGAGGTCGCCGCCGAAGATCAGCCCGAGGGCGTCCTCGACGGTGTGGTCGGCGAAGAGGTCGGTGACCTCCATGAGGTCCGCGACGAACGCGAACGAGCGGACCTGGCCGAACATGTCCTGCAGGCCGTGCACCAGGTGCAGGGTGAAGCGGGCGGTGGCGCGCACGGACAGCGACACGTCGGCGAGGATCACCAGGCGCGGCTTGTCCTCGGTGCGCTCGACGGTCACCGGGCGGAACGGGATGCCGTCGAAGCGCATGTTGCGCCGCATCGTGCGGCCGGGGTCGATGCGCCCGCGCGCCGACTCGTGGCGCTTGTGGGTCAGCGCGCCGTGCAGGGTCTTGGCGAGCCGGCGCAGGGAGTCCTCGAGCTGCTGACGCTCGTGCTCCTCGGCGCGGTCGACCTCGGCGCGGTGGGCGTCCTCGTCGTGGCCGCCCTCGACGATGCGCTGCTCGATCTCCAGGAGCCGCTCGAGGTGGCGCTTGATCGCCTCGGGCAGGTTCTCGAGCATTCCGGCCAGCCGCCGGCGCAGCGCCATCGCGTCGGTCTCGTCGCCCTCGTCGGACACCCCGTCCTCGACGCCCTGCAGCCAGCCCAGCAGGGCCTCCTGCTGGGCGACGTTGAGGTCGGCGTCGACCTTGGTGCCGGCCTCGGTCGCGACGTCGCCGGGCAGCCCGCCGCCGTGCAGGCGGTCGGTCTCGATCTGGACCTTCTCGCCGGTCCCGGTCTCGTCGGTGGCGCCGTCCTTGGAGAAGACGATCTCGTCGGTCATCGCCGCGAGGTCGATCTTGTTGGCCTCCTGGTGCAGGTTGTACTGCTGGGCCATGTCCTCGGGGTCGAAGAACTCCTTGATGTCGACCGGCGTGCCGTGGTCGTGGCCCTCCTGCGGGGTCTCGCTCGGCTCCTCGGAGAGCGTGAAGTTCTCCAGGGCGCCGTCGTCGGAGAGGTCCTCGTGGCCGTGGCCGTGGCCGTGGCCCCGGTCCTCCGCGCCGATCCGCACCAGCGCGAAGAACATGTCGAAGATCTGGTCGTAGGTGTCCTCGTCGCGGATGTCCTTGACCAGGGCGACCCGCAGCGCGGCTTTGAGCGTCTCGCGGTCGGCGAGCACGCCGGGCTCGCGCGCGCAGCGCATGGCGTCGAGGACCTCCGAGGTGGAGATCCGGACCTGCCGGATGCGGAGCAGCCGGACGAAGCGGTGGATGCTGGCCTCCATCGAGGCCCTCCTCTCGAGCGTCCGGGCGGGCTAGAGCGCGCGGCGCTTGCCGAGGCCGGCACCGAACGAGCGGCTGCCCTGGCCCGAGCTCACCGGGCGCTTCTTCGGCGGGTCGACCTCGCCGCTGCGGGCCTTCTCCTTGGCCTCCACACCCGCCGCGTAGTGCCCGACGTGCCGGCCCTCCTCGTCCTTCGCGGCGCGCACGGCCCGCCCGTCGGGGCCGTCGTCGGCGTCGTCGTCGACGCGGCGCGACGTGGCCGGGGCGGGCCCGCTCGAGCGGCCGTTGTCCTCGTGCCCATGGCCGTGCCCGTGCCCGTGGCCGTGCCCGTGCGCGTCGTCGACCACGGCGTTCGGGTCGACGAGCTTCGGCAGGGCGCCGAGGGCCTTGGTGACGTCCTTGTCGTACTTGACGACCACGGACACCGTGTCGGACAGGATCGCGCTGTTCAGCTCGTCGACGCCCAGCACGGCCAGCGTGCGGGCCCAGTCGATGGTCTCGGAGATGCTCGGCGCCTTGCGCAGCTCGAGCTCGCGCAGGCCGCGGACGACCTCGACGAGCTCGCGCGCCGTGGCCTCGGGCAGCCCGGTCTGCTTCGACCGGACGATCTCCAGCTCGCGCTCGGCGCTGGGGTAGTCGAGGAACAGGTGCAGGCAGCGGCGCTTGAGGGCGGCGGCCAGGTCGCGCGTGTTGTTGCTGGTCAGGATGACGTAGGGCGCGTTCTCGGCCGTGAACGTGCCGACCTCGGGCACCGAGATCTGGAACTCGCCGAGCGTCTCCAGCAGCACCGCCTCGAGGGCCTCGTCGGCGCGGTCGACCTCGTCGATCAGCAGCACGACGGGCTCGTCGGAGCGGATGGCCTCCATCAGGGGCCGCTCGGCGAGGAACTCCTCGGAGAAGAAGACGCTGTCCTGGTTGGCGATCCGCTCGACCGACGTCTTGATGTCGGGGGCGTCCTGGACGATCTCGGCGATCTTCTCGCGCAGCATCTGGGTGTAGAGCAGCTGCTTGCCGTAGTCCCACTCGTAGAGGGCCTTGGTCTCGTCCTGGCCCTCGTAGCACTGCAGGCGCAGGAAGCGCCGGCCCGTGGCCAGCGCGAGCATCTTGGCCAGCTCGGTCTTGCCGACGCCGGCCGGGCCCTCGAGCAGCAGCGGCTTCTCGAGCCGCGTCAGCAGGAACACCGTCGTCGCCAGCCGTCGGTCGGCGATGTAGCCCTGCTCCGCGAGCGCGTCGACGACCTCGTCGACCGAATCGAAGGGGAACGGGGCACCGACGCCGGACTGCTCGGTCGTGCTGGTCACGCGGGGTCCTTCCTGAGGTGGCAGAGCGAGGGGAACACACCGGTGCCCGGTGGGCCAGCGGAAGACGCCGACCTCACCGGGCACCGGGCAGGACCGATCAGCTGAGCAGGTCGTCCAGGTCGCCGTTGAGGCAGTGGTCGACCACGGGGCGCACCGTCGTGAAGGTGCACTCCTTCGGGTTGCCCGGGGTGCAGGCGTCCCCGAGGACGTGGTTGGTGATGCGGTCCACGTCGGCGTCGTTGCCCGTGATCGTCTTCTGGCCCTCGTAGAACTTCGTCGGGCCCTGGCCCAGACGGTTCTTCGAGTACGAGTCCTGGGTGACGTCGGTGAACTTCTCCGGGATGCCCACGTCGCGCAGCAGGCGGATGGACGCGGCGAGCGCGGCCTCCGCGGCCTGGACGTCGGTCATGTGCGTGGTGTCCACGCCCATGGCCTGGGCGATGCGCGCGAAGCGCTTGTAGGCCACCGGCATGTTGAACGCCCACACGCGGGGGAGCGCGACGGCGTTGTTCAGGCCGTGGTGGGTGTCGTAGAAGGCCGACACCGCGTGCGAGATCGAGTGGATGATCCCGAGGCCACCGGAGTTGAACGCCTGGGCGGCGATGTACTGCGCGTACATCATGCCCTGGCGGCCGGGCAGGTCCTGCCCGTTCCACACGGCCTCGCGCAGGTGCTCGTTGGTCAGCTCGATCGCGCGGATCGCGTTGCCCAGGCTCGGCTCGAAGTTCAGCCGCGAGACGTAGGGCTCGGAGGCGTGCGCGAGCACGTCGAAGCCGCACTGCGCGGTGAAGTCGACCGGGCAGTCGTAGTAGAGCACCGGGTCGTCGATCGCGAGGCTCGTGACCGAGTTGTCGTCGAACGCGACGTACTTGTGCGGGTTGTTCGGGTCGGTCGTGGTGTCGGTGATGACGTACGCCCACGAGGTCTCCGAGCCGGTGCCGGCCGTGGTGGAGACCGCGATGTGCGGCGGGTTCTTCGGGTTCTCGGACTGGTTGAAGCCCTCGAACTCGTTGACGTTGCGGCCGTCGTGCGCCACCGAGATGCGCGCGCCCTTGCAGGCGTCGTGCGAGGAGCCACCGCCGATGGAGACGAAGCTGTCACAGGAGTTCTCCTGGTACAGCTTCACCGAGTCCATGACGTTGTAGTCCTTGGGGTTGGACTCGACCTGGTCGTAGATGACCGTCTCGATCCCGTGCCACTTCATGGACTCGGAGATCTTGTGGACGATGTCCGTGCCGCGCAGACCCGAGGTCATGATCAGCGTCTTCTTGAAGCCCATCTTCAGGGCCTCGGGGCCGATCAGCTCGTGCGAGCCGGGCCCGAGCAGCGCCCGCGGGAAGGGGTGGAACTCCTTGATCGGGAACGGCTTGAGCAGCTCGTCAACCTGCATGGGGGTCCTCTCGTCGACGTCGGTCCGGGAGCCCGGCCCCGGGGAGCGGGCTCCTCGCGATCCGGCGCGACGCTAGGCGTGGCGCGGGTCACCGGGACAGAGGCGCGCGGTGATCCCGACCACGGCGACGGTGCCCGCCCTGGACCTTCGGACAGGTTCCGGGCCTGCCCACCGTGCGGCGTTGTCCGGTTCGAGTTGTTGCCATTCATACGCGACAACGGAAGCGGGTGGAAGGGGGTGGCGCGGGGAACGTCTGTGCGGTGACCGACGATCTCTCCGGGCGCACCGCGCTCGTCACCGGCGCGAGCCGCGGGCTGGGCCGGGCGATCGCCGCGGGGCTCGCGGGCGCGGGGGCGACGGTGATCGGCGTGGCGCGCGACGGCGGGGCCCTCGAGGCCGCGACCGCGTCGTTCGGCGGGCGGGCCCTCGTGCACGACCTCGCCGACGTCGACGGGATCGCCGCGCGGGTGGACGGGCTCGAGGTGGACGTGCTGGTCAACGCGGCGGCGGTGATGAGCGCGCCCCGCTCGAAGACCCTCGACGCGTCGCTGTCCGCGTGGCGCGACGTCCGCGCCGTGGACCTCGACGCCCCCTTCGCGCTGATCTCCGCGCTCGTGCCGGGGATGGCGCGCCGGCGGTGGGGACGCGTGGTCAACCTGAGCGCCTGCCTCGGGCGCATGACCGGTCCCGGCTCCGCGGGCGGGCTCGCGCCCTACCGCGTCGCCAAGGCGGGGCTGAACTCGCTGACCCGCAACCTCGCCCACGAGCTCGCGCTGGGCCGGCGCGGCGTGCTCGTCGACGCGACGTGCCCGGGCCACTGCCGCACCGACATGGGCGGGCCCGACGCGCCCCGGTCGATCGAGGAGGGCGCGGACACGGCGATCTGGCTCTGCCGGCGCGCCTCGACCCCGTCCGACCCGGCGCCGACCGGACGGCTGTGGGAGGACCGCGCCGAGGTGCCGTGGTGAGGCGTTCAGCGACCGGGACGACGGCGGTTACTGGCTGGTATCGCTCGCCTGGCGAGCGATACCAGCCAGTAACGAGGTGGCGAGGTCGCGAAGTCAGCGCTCCGCCAGCGCCGCGCGGGCGAGGTCCAGCGCGCGTTCCCGGGAGACGCCGAGCGCGGTGACGGCGCGGGCGTACTCGGCGGCGAGCTCGCGGGCCGGGTCGGCGGCGGTGTCCGCGCCGACGACGAACGTGCCGAGCCGCCCGCGGGTCTCGACGACGCCGGCGGCCTCGAGCTCGCGGTAGGCGCGGGCGACGGTGCCGGGCGCCAGGTTGAGGTCGCCCGCGAGGCGGCGCACCGCGGGCAGGCGGGTGTGCGGGGCCAGCGCGCCGGTGCGGGCGAGCTCGGTGACCCGGGCGCGCAGCTGCTCGTAGGGCGGGTCGGACGAGGCGGGGTCGAGGTCGATCAGGTCGGCGCTCACCGCGACGCGAACCCCCGCGCCAGGGCGTCGAACGCCTCCTCGACGAGGCCGCCCAGCGCGTCGGCGTCCGCCTCGGGCCGGCCGTGCCAGGCGCTGAACACCGCGCGCATCGAGGCCACGACGGCCCGGCCGAACACCTGGGCGCGCAGCGAGGCCGGGTCGTCGTCCCAGCGGCGCGCGGCGTCGGCGGCGAGCGCGGACTCCCAGTCGCGGTAGCGGACGGTGGCGCGCGCGGCGAGCTCCGGCACGTCCTCGATGAGCCCGAGACGGCGGCGCAGGGCGGGCAGCTCGGCGGCGGCGTAGTGGTTGATCGCGAGGAAGGCGGCGCGCGCGGCGGCCACCGGGTCGTCGCCGGGCTCGTCGGCGAGGGCGGCGACCAGGGCGGCGAGGCCGTCGTCCAGCTCGCCGAGCACCACGTCGAGCTTGGTGGGGAAGTACCGGAAGAACGTGCGCCGGCCGACCCCGCCGGCCACGGCGAGCTCGTCGACGGTGGTCTCGTCGAACCCCTGCGACGCGAACAGCTCGAGCGCGACGTTCTCGAGGCGCTGGGCCACCGGAACCCGTCGTGCACTCCTGGTCGCCATCATCAGAGCATCTCCTACCAACGCCGCACGGAGAACGCCCCCACCGAACGGAGGGGCGGATCCCGTCCGCGGCCGGTCTTCCGGTGGCACCGAGTGCCGCTTACCGTTCGCAGCGCCCGAGGCACCCGCTGGTGAGGAGGACGGCCATGGAGGAGAACGAGCTCGTCGAGGAGACCCTCGTCGAAGAGGTCTCGATCGACGGCATGTGCGGCGTCTACTGATGTCGACGACGGCGGCGGGGGCCGGACCCAAGGCTCCCGCCGGCGTCGGTGACTTCGACGCCGAGAGCCCGTACCGGATCTCCGGCTCGGTCTCGGTGCGCCCGGAGTCGTTCGGCGCCCTCGTGTACGACTTCCACACCCGCCGGCTGTCGTTCCTCAAGACGCGGCTGCTGGTCCGGGTCGTGGAGGCGCTCGCCGACCACCCCGACGTCCACGGCGCCCTCGAGGCGGCCGAGGTTCCTGCACCACAGCGGGAGCAGTACCTGAAGGCTCTCGCCGGCCTCGCGAAGGCGGGCACGATCCAGCGACGGGACACCACCTCATGAAGCTCGTCGAGCACTTCGTCGAAGGCCTGACCTCCCCGATCTGCCTCACCTGGGAGCTCACCTACGCCTGCAACCTGTCCTGCGTGCACTGCCTGTCCAGCTCGGGGCGGCGCGACCCGAACGAGCTGTCGACCGACGAGGCCAAGGCCGTCATCGACGAGCTGCAGCGCATGCAGGTCTTCTACGTCAACATCGGTGGCGGCGAGCCGACCGTCCGCAGCGACTTCTGGGAGCTGCTGGACTACGCGATCGCCCACGACGTCGGCGTCAAGTTCTCCACCAACGGGGTCAAGCTCGACAAGGCCAGGGCCGCGCAGCTCGCGGCCACCGACTACGTCGACGTCCAGATCTCCCTCGACGGCGCGACGGCCGAGGTCAACGACCACGTCCGCGGCCCGGGCTCGTACGACACCGCCATCCGCGCGATGGAGAACCTGTACGAGGCCGGGTTCGGCCAGTTCAAGATCAGCGTGGTGGTCACGCGGCACAACGTCGACCAGCTCGACGACTTCAAGGCGATCGCCGACCGCTACGGCGCCCAGCTGCGGATCACCCGCTTCCGCCCGTCGGGCCGCGGCGCCGACTCGTGGGACGAGCTGCACCCCACCCGCGAGCAGCAGCGCCAGCTCTACGACTGGCTGGTCGCGCGCGGCGAGGACGTCCTCACCGGCGACTCGTTCTTCCACCTCTCCGCGTTCGGCGAGGAGCTGCCCGGCCTCAACCTCTGCGGCGCCGGGCGGGTGGTGTGCCTCATCGACCCGGTCGGCGACGTCTACGCCTGCCCCTTCGCGATCCACGAGCAGTTCCTCGCCGGCAACGTCCGGTCCGAGGGCGGCTTCAAGACCGTGTGGCAGGAGTCGGAGCTGTTCGCGGAGCTGCGCGGGCCGCAGTCGGGCGGGGCGTGCACCAAGTGCTCGCACTACGACGCCTGCCAGGGCGGCTGCATGGCGGCGAAGTTCTTCACCGGCCTGCCGCTCGACGGTCCCGACCCCGAGTGCGTGCTCGGCAACGGCGAGCGCGAGCTGGCGAAGCTGGAGATGGACACCGTCATCCCCAAGCCCTCGCTGGACCACTCGCACCGGACGACCCGGGGTCCCCGCAAGGACGCGGGAGACGGAGCGCAGCGGAGCTCGACCGGTGGAAGTGGACCGGTGCCGCTGGAGCTGTCGGTGCGGCGACCCGACCGGGCGTGCGACTCCGACCCGCTGGCCGGCGAGGGCACGCGCCTGCCCGCCGGGATCCGCGTCGGCTGACGCTCTGGAGCGGAGGGTGGGTCGGCAGAAATCTCCCCCGGCGCCGCGGGCGATCCTCGCGGCGCCGGGGTGAGCTCTCCCGGTCGTCCCGGCGACGATGAGCGCAGCGCGTTCGTCCTGTTGCTGCACGTGATCGGTCCGGACGTCGTCACTTCCCGGCGGGCACCGATCCGATCCGCCGACCAGCGCGTTTGCCGGGTATGACCGCGACACCGGACCCGACGCCGGAGCCGCTCGCCGCCCTGCCGCTGCTGACCGAGGCGGGCGTCAGCGTCTACTGGGTGCCCCTCGACGGCAGGACCGCCTGGGTGGCCGACGCCCACACCCGGCAGGTGTGGATCTCGCGCGCCGTCCCGCGGGAGGCGTTGCTGCGCAGCCTGATCGAGGCCCTCGAGGTGATCGACGCGAGCGGACCGGGGCTGCGTCTGGTCTCCTCCACCGACCACGTCGAGCCCGAGGCCCACGGCCGGGCGCCGGCCCTGCGCGTGGTCGGCGACTGACCCTGCCGCGGCGTACGTACTTCCCGCCTCGGCCGTCCGCGGGATCGATCCGCGCGCGAGTCTCGCGACCACGGCCCCGACCCACGGGAGCCGTCGGGCAGGGGAGCGCGCATGGCGACGATCGCGGTGAACGGCACGACGCTGTACTACGAGCGGCGCGGCGAGGGCCCGCCGGTCGTGTTCATCTCCGGCGCGCCGGGCGACGCGGGGTTCTGGACGGAGATCGGCGATCTCCTCGCCGACGAGTTCACGGTGCTGAGCTACGACCGTCGGGGCACCTCGCGCAGCCCCCGGCCGGAGGGCTGGACCAACACCTCGATGGACGAGCAGGCCGACGACGCCGCGGCGCTGCTCGAGGCGCTCGACCTCGCCCCGGCCGTGGGGTACGGGCACAGCGGCGGCGGGCTCGTCCTGACGAACCTCGCCCTGCGTCACCCCGAGGTGCTGCGGGGCGCGGTGTTCCACGAGCCGGCGTTCCTCACGGTCACGCCGGCGGGCCGGGCGGTCGTCGAGGGGCTGCAGGGGATCGTGGCCGACGCGATGGCGCGGGGCGGTCCGCGGCTGGCGATGGAGCTGTTCCTGCGGTGGGCGGACGGGGACGAGGTCTACGAGGCGATGGACCCGGCCTTCCGGGACCGCATGCTCGACGACGGCGAGGTCGTGTTCGGCATGGAGATGGCGTCCTCGGTGGGCTACCTGCCCACCGCCGGCCAGCTCGCGCAGATCGCCGTGCCCTCCGTCGTCCTGGCCGGTACGGACAACGCCGACCCCGAGGCGCGCCTGCACTGCCTCCACGGCGCCGCGCAGTGGGCCGCCGACGGGCTCGGCGTGCCGCTGATCGAGACGCCCGGGGCGCACCTCCCGCAGGCCACCCACCTGCACGAGTACGCGGCGATCGTGCGCCCGGTCCTCGCCCGCCTCGCCGCGCCCGTCGACGCCTGATCAGTCCGACGAGCTGCTCGACGAGGAGCCCGAGTCGCTCGACGACGACCCGGAGTCGCTCGACGAGCCGGAGTCGGAGGAGGACCCCGAGTCGGAGCCGGACCACCCCGGGTCGGACCAGCCGCCGTGGTGGTGGTCGTGGTGATGACCGTGGTCGTGGTGCCCGTGGTGGTACTGGTCGGGGCCCGGCCAGGTCTCCCACGTCGGGTCGTACCAGGGACCCGGGCTGCTGCCGCCGCGGGCGCCGCCCGGGCCGACACCGCCGCCGAACCCACCGCGACCCGGACCGGCGCCGAACCCGGGACCGGCGCCGAACCCGGGACCGGCGCCGAACCCGGTGCCGGGCCCGAAGCGTCCGGCGAGGGCCGCGCCGGCGAACCCGTGCATCGCGTGGTGCATCCGGCTGCGCACGAGGTTGATGACGGCGAGCACCGTCAGCATCGAGGCCACCGCGAGGGCGAGCACGGCACCGACGAGGGCGCCGGTCGAGCGGCTCGTCACGAGGACCGTGACGAGGACGAGGACGACGACCACCTCGAGGACGATCGCTGCGGCCAGCAGCACGCCCGCGGTCCGGGGCTGGGGGTTCATGACCGGTGATCCTGGTCGGGGCGCCACGGCCGGACCAGAGTCATGACGAGGAGGAGTAGTCGGGATCGATCTCCCCCCTCGGCTCCACCGCGCAGGGGACGTCCCACGGGGCGCGCGTTCGTAGCGTCGGTCGACGCAGAACGCCGAGGGAGGCCGCCGTGACCACGACGACCAGCACCACCAGCCCGACCAGCACCACCGACGAGCTCCGCGCCACCGCCGCGCGGCTCGTCGCCGGCGGACGCGGCATCCTCGCCGCCGACGAGAGCCCGACGACGATGTCGAAGCGCCTCGAGGACGCCGGCGTCGCGCCGACCGAGGAGCACCGCCGGGCCTACCGCGAGCTGCTCGTGACCGGCGAGGACCTCGCGGCGGGCGTCAGCGGCGTCATCCTCTGCGACGAGACGCTGCGCCAGCACCTCGCCGACGGCCGCCCGTTCCCCGCCGCGCTCGCCGACGCCGGGATCCAGACCGGCATCAAGGTCGACACCGGCACCGTGCCCCTCGCGGGCGGCGAGGACGGCGAGACGCTGACCGGGGGCCTCGACGGCCTGGCCGACCGGGTCGCCGAGTACGTGCGGCTCGGCGCCGAGTTCGCGAAGTGGCGCGCGGTGCTGCACCTCGGCGCCGGCCGCCCGTCGAGCCGCGCCCTCGAGGCGAACGCCGACGCGCTCGCGGTCTACGCGCGCACCTGTCAGGACGGTGGCCTCGTGCCGATCGTCGAACCCGAGATCCTCAGCGCGGGCGGGCACCGCATCGAGGTCTGCGCCGCCGCGACGGGCCGCACGCTCGCCACCCTGACCCGTGCCCTCGACCGCGCCGGCGTCGACCCGGCCGCGATGGTGCTCAAGCCGAACATGGTCACCGCGGGCGAGGGCGCGCGGCAGACGGCCGGGCCCGCCGAGGTCGCCCGCGCCACCGTCGACACCCTGCGCGCGACGATGCCCGTCGAGCTCGCCGGCGTCGCGTTCCTCTCCGGCGGGCAGCCCTCGGAGGTCGCCGCCGCGAACCTCGCCGCGATCCGGGCGCGCGGCGGTCCGTGGCCGCTGACGTTCTCGTTCGGCCGGGCGCTCGTCTCGCCGGCGCTGCTCGCGTGGCGCGGCGACCCGGCGGCGGCCGACGCGGGCCGCGCGGCCCTGTGCCGTGAGGTCGACCGGGCCGTGGCCGCCTGAGACCGCGCCGGGCGCGACCCGTGTCCTCGGGACACGGGTCGCGGTCCGGGACTCCGGCGTGGCTCACGCCCGCCGCCACCCGAGCTCCTCGTCCGCCAGCAGGTGGTGGACGAGGAGCTCCGTGCTGGCCGTCGCGTCCGGGTGGGTCACGACGTGCCACGGGCGCGAGATCGGCACGCCCGGCACCGCCAGCTCGATCAGCGATCCCTCGCCGAGCAGGCGCGCGACGCCCTCGCGCGCCACCAGCGTCACCCCCAGCCCGGCGCGCGCCGCGGCGATCGTCGCGCCGTGCGACCCGAGCACCATCCGCGGCGGCTCGCCGGGCAGGTCCTCGAGCAGCGCCGTGAGCGTGGCGCGGATGCCCGAGCCCGTCTCGCGGAGCAGCCAGGTCGCGGTCGCCGGGTCGAAGCCCGCGGCCGTCCCGGGGGCGCCGACGACGGTCAGGGTGTTCTCGCGGCGGGCACGGACGTGCGCGTCGACGTCGTCTCCGGGCGGGCTGCCGGCGACGACGACGTCGAGCTCGTGGTGGCGCAACATCGACCAGACCGCGGCGCTGGGGGCGACCTCGACCCCGACGCCGACGTGCGGGTGGCGCGCGCGGAACGACGTGAGCAGGGCGGGCAGCAGGTGCTCGCCGGCGGTGGTGACCGCGCCGAGGCGCACGTGGCCGTGCTCGGGGTCGGCCTCGCCGCGCGCGGCGGTGGTGGCCTCGTCGAGCAGTCCGAGGATCCGGCGCGCGTAGTCGGCGTAGCGGGCGCCGGCGGGCGTGAGGCGCACGCCGCGCCCGTCCTTCTCGAGCAGGGCGACGCCGACCTCGTCGCCCAGCGCGCGCACCGCGGCGGAGACGGTGGACTCGGTGACCACGAGCGCCGCGGCCGCCCCGCGCACCGACCCCTGGTCGGCGAGGGCGACGAACGCCCGCAGGCGCGCGGTGGTGGTCACCCGCCGAACCTATGTGAGTACTTTCCGGGCCTATAGGCCCGGAAAGTACTCACATGGGTCAGGTGCGGTGGCCACCGGCGAAGACGCGGCTGGCGCGCAGGTCGGCGGCCTCGAGGGTGGTGACGTCGGCGAGGCCGATCGAGCCGCCGCCCTCGGCGAGCCGGCGCGCCTGGCGCATGCGGGCGCGGTCCAGCGCGTTGCGCACGCTGCGGGCGCCCGCGAACCACTCCTGCTCGCGGCGCAGCGCCAGGTACTCGCGCAGCGCCTCGTGCGCCTCGGCCGAGAACGCCAGCCCCTGCTCGGCGACCATGCCCTCGGCGATCGTCACGAGCTCGTCGGCGCTGAAGTCCGGGAAGTCGACGTGGTGCGCGATCCGGCTCTGCATCCCCGGGTTGGCCTCGAAGAACGTGGCCATCCGGTCGGCGTAGCCCGCGAGCACGACGACCAGGTCGTCGCGGTTCTCCTCCATCGCCTGCAGGAGGATCTCGATGGCCTCGCCGCCGTAGTCGCGCTCGTTGCCGGGCCGGTGCAGGTAGTACGCCTCGTCGACGAACAGCACGCCGCCGCGCGCCTTGCCGACGATCTCCTTGGTCTTCGGGGCGGTGTGCCCGACGTACTGGCCGACGAGGTCGTCGCGCGTCGCGGTGACCAGGTGGCCCCGGCGCAGGTAGCCCAGGCCCTTGAGCAGGTCGCCGATGCGCTGCGCGACGGTCGTCTTGCCGGTGCCGGGGTTGCCGGTGAAGCACATGTGCAGGGTCGGGCGGTCGGTGGCGACGCCGAAGCGCTCGCGGATCCGGTCGACCACCAGCAGCGCCGCGAGCTCGCGCAGGCGCTCCTTCACCGGCGCGAGCCCGACCAGCTCCCGGTCGAGGCCGTCGAGCACGTCGTCGACACCCGCCTCCCGGCGCACGGCGTCGAGGTCGACGACGGCGTCGGGGGCGAGCGTCTCGTCGGGTGCGTCCTCGGGCTCGGGGGCCGACGCGACGGACGGGCGGGACGCCCGCCCGCCCGTCGCGAAGGAGACCCGTCCGTTGTCAGTGCCGGCCATGCCCGTTCCCCTGGCCGTTCCCCCGGGTCGACGGACCCGCCGTCGCGCCGTAGCGCGAGCCCGCGGGCCGCTCCGTGGCGTAGGAGTGGACGCTGTAGTGCATGCGCCGGTCGACGCCCTCCTGGCGGTCGAGGCGGAAGCCGGGCTCCTCGCTCGGCCGCTGCACCAGGAACGACAGGGCCACGGTCTGGCGCCCGAGGCTCGCGTCGTAGGCGTTGACGCGCACGTAGTGCTCGGGGTGCTCCTCGCGGCACGCGCGGACCTCGTCGAGCACCGCCGCGGGGTCGGCCAGGTCGAACAGCGGCAGGCCCCACATCTCCCAGTAGGTGTTCCGGGGGTGCGGGTCGTCGGTGTACTCCACCGAGCACGGCCAGCCGTGCTCGAGCGCGTAGGCGATCTGCGCGGTGATCTCGTCGTCGGTCAGGTCGGGCAGGAACGAGAAGGTTCCCTGGGTGATGCGCACGGTGTCCTCCTCAGGCGGGCGTCGGGGTGGCGTCGACGGTGTCGGTGGAGGCGTAGTCGAAGGTGACGTCGCCCCACGTCGACAGCGCCATGTCCAGCGGCTTGTTGCGCTTCGCGGCGTCGCGGAGGATCTCCGGGCCCTCGGCGAGGAAGTCCTTGCCCTCGTTGCGCGCCTTGATCATCGCTTCGACGGCGACGCGGTTGGCCTCGGCGCCCGAGGCGATGCCCATCGGGTGGCCGATGGTGCCGCCGCCGAACTGCAGGACCGTGTCCTCGCCGAGGTGGTGCAGCAGCTGGTGCATCTGGCCGGCGTGGATGCCGCCGGAGGCCACCGGCATCGTCGCGGGCATCGACACCCAGTCCTGCTCGAAGTACAGCCCCTTCGACGGGTCGGCGTCGTAGCGGCCCTTGAGCAGCACGTCGTAGAAGCCGTGGACCGACGCCGGGTCGCCCTCGAGCTTGCCGACGACGGTGCCGGCGTGGATGTGGTCGACGCCGGCGAGGCGCATCCACTTGGAGATCACGCGGAAGCTCACGCCGTGGTTCTTCTGGCGCGTGTAGGTCGCGTGGCCCGCGCGGTGCAGGTGCAGGATCACGCCGTTGCGCCGCGCCCACTTGGCCAGCGACTGGATCGCGGTGTAGCCGACGGTCAGGTCGACCATGACGATGACGCTGCCGAGGTCGCGGGCGAACTCGGCGCGCTCGTAGATGTCCTCCATGTCCGCGGCGGTGACGTTGAGGTAGTGGCCCTTGACCTCGCCGGTCTCGGCCTGCGCCCGGTTCACCGCCTCCATGCAGGCCAGGAAGCGGTCGCGCCAGCGCATGAAGGGCTGCGAGTTGATGTTCTCGTCGTCCTTGGTGAAGTCCAGCCCGCCGCGCAGGGCCTCGTAGACGACACGGCCGTAGTTGCGCGACGACAGCCCCAGCTTCGGCTTGGTGGTCGCGCCGAGCAGCGGGCGGCCGAACTTGTTGAGGTACTCGCGCTCGGTGACGATCCCGTGCGCCGGGCCCTGGAACGTCTTGACGTAGTGCGGCGGGATGCGCATGTCCTCGAGGCGCAGGGCCTTGAGCGGCTTGAAGCCGAAGACGTTGCCGATGATGGAGCTGGTGAGGTTGGCGATCGACCCCTCCTCGAAGAGGTCGAGGTCGTAGGCGATGTAGGCGATCCACTGCCCCTCGGCGCCCGGGACGGGCTCCACCCGGTAGCACTTCGCCTGGTAGTGCTCGAAGGTCGTGAGCCGGTCGGTCCAGACGACGGTCCACGTCGCCGTGCTGGACTCGCCGGCGACCGCGGCGCCCGCCTCTTCGGGCGGCACGCCGTCCTGCGGCGTCACGCGGAACGCGCAGAGCAGGTCGGTGTCCTTGGGTTCGTAGTCGGGCTGCCAGTACCCCATCTCCGCGTAGGGGATGACGCCCGCGCTCCATCGATCGGCCATGGCACGAGGGTGCGGGGCCGACCGTGCGCAGGACAATCAAGTGTTCCCGGCGGACTCTTCGTCGTTCGGCTGAGTGTCGAGCGGGACGGTGACGGTCACCGTCGTCCCGGTGCCGGGCCGCGAGATCACGCGCACGGAACCGCCGACGAGCTCCGCGCGCTCCCGGACCGAGGCGAGGCCGTAGCCCCGGGACCCGGCGGCCGGGTCGAATCCCCCGCCGTCGTCGGCCAGCGTCAGCGCCACCCCGTCCGGCGACGACTCGAGGCGCACGGTGACCTCCTCGGCGTCGGCGTGCTTGAGGACGTTCTGCAGGGCCTCCTGGGCGATCCGGTACAGCGCGACCTCGACGTGCTCGGGCAGCCGGCGGTCGTCGAGGTCGAGGACGACGCGCACGTCGGGCAGCCCGCGGGCCAGCGCGGCGAGCGCGCCCGCGAGCCCGAGGTCGTCGAGCACCGGCGGGCGCAGGGCCCCGATCGCCGCGCGGGCCTCGTCGAGGGTGGTGACCACGAGGTCACAGGCGGTGGTGAGGTCGGCCTGCGCGGCCTGCGCCTCGGCCCGGTCGAGGAACGTGCGCACCGCGTCGAGGTGGAACGACAGCGTCACCAGGCGCTGGGAGATCCCGTCGTGGATGTCGCGGGCCAGGCGCTGCCGCTCGGCCTCCTGCGCGGCCACCATCTGCTCGGCGAACCGCCCGTGCGCCTCCTCGCGGGCCGCGAGCCGCCGGTGCGTGCGGGCCTGGTGCACCGCGCCCGCGACGAGCCGGCCGATCGTGCGCAGCAGCCGCACGTCGCGGTCGTCGAACTCGCGGCGCGCGACGGTGTGCACGTTGAGCACCCCGACCAGCCCCGCCGGCTCGCTCTCCATCGGCACCGACACCATCGACGTGTACGCCTCGCCGCGCAGCCCCGGGATCGCGACGTAGCGCGGGTCGTCCTGCTTGTCGGCGGGGATCACGACCGGCTCGCGGTGGCTCGCGACCCAGCCCGTCACCCCGGTGCCCAGCGGCAGCCGGACCGCACCGACCTGGGCGTCGAACGGTGGCGTCGCCCCGGCCAGGGTCAGCGAGGGCTCGGCGTCGTCGAGCACGTGCACGAAGCAGACGTCGGTGGCGGTGGCCTCGGTGATCACGTGCGCGACGGCGGCGGCGAGCGGCTCGACGCCGGGTCCGCTCGTCGCGGCCTCGATGATCGCGAGCAGGACGGCGTTCTCGCGCTCGGGATCGGCGAGGCCCAGGCCCCGGGGCGCCGTCACCGGAACACCCCCTCGCGCAGCGCCGCCGCCACGGCCGCCGTGCGGTCGGGCACCGAGAGCTTGCGCAGCAGCGCGCGCACGTGGCTCTTCACCGTCTCGTCGCCGATGACGAGCTCGGCGGCGATCGCGCGGTTGCTGTGCCCGGCGACGAGCAGCGCGAGCACCTCGCTCTCGCGCTGCGTGAGCCCCAGGTGCGCGCCCGGCCAGAACTCGTCGCGCTCGAGGCGGGCGGCCGACGCCGCTGCGCGTCCGGCCATCGTCGCGTCGACGACCGTCGTGCCGGACGCGGCGAGCTCGAGGTGGCGCACGAGCTCCTCGCCGCCGATGTGCTTGAGCAGGTAGCCGGCCGCCCCGGCCCGCAGCGCCTGGTAGAGGTACTGCTCGTCGTCGTACACCGACAGCAGCACGACCTTCTGGCCCGGCGCGCGCTCGGCGAGGCTGCGGCACAGGTCGAGGCCGCTGTCGCCGCGCAGGCGCACGTCGCACAGCACGATGTCGGGTGCGAGGGACACCGCGACGTCGAGGGCCTCGCGGGCGCTGTTGGCGCTGCCGACCACGCGGACCCGCCCCGAGAAGGGCGCGAGCATGGCCTTGAGCCCGGCGACCACCATCTCGTGGTCGTCGACGAGGACCACGCGCAGCGGTGCGGACCCCGTCATCCTGCTCACCCTAGGCACTGATCTGTCTCGATGGTCGAGCTCCGCAGGCTTCGTCTCCCCCGTCGGACCCCCCGTGACGGGGGAGCACACGCCGGGCGCCGCTGCCTAGCGTCGGGGCCGTCGAAGGGAGACCTCGTGCCCGACAAGTCCCTGCGCATCCGGCGTGCCGGTGGTGCGCCCCCGGTCCGCCGTCCGGTGATGCTCGCGATCGCCGGGGACAGCGCGGCCGGCAAGACGACGATGACGAAGGGGTTGGTGGAGGCTCTCGGGCCCGAGCGGTGCGTGTCGCTGTGCACCGACGACTACCACCGCTACGACCGGGAGGAGCGCAAGGAGCTGCCGTTCACCGCGCTCCACCCCGACTGCAACCACCTCGAGATCATGGAGCAGCACCTGCAGCTGCTCGCGACGGGTTCCCCGGTGCTCAAGCCGGTCTACGACCACGGCACCGGGCAGCTCGTGCGCCCGGAGCTGGTCGAGCCGGCGGAGTTCGTCATCGTCGAGGGGCTCTTCCCGCTGTGGAGCAAGCTCTCGCGGGCCTGCTTCGACGTCACCGTCTTCCTCGACCCGCCCGAGGAGATCCGCCGCGGGTGGAAGGTCGCGCGCGACACCAGCAAGCGCGGCTACACCGAGGAGAAGGTGCTCGCCGAGCTGGAGCGTCGCGAGCCCGAGTCCGAGGCCCACATCCGCCCGCAGCGGGGCAACGCCGACCTCGTCGTGCGGTTCGCGCCGATCGAGGGCCGCAACGATCCGCCGGACACGCCGCTGTCGGCGACGATGATGATGCGCCCGACGATCGACCACCCCGACCTCACCGAGGCCCTGCAGCCCGGGCTCTCGCGCGCCATGCACCTCAAGCTCGAGCGCGACCCCGACGGCCGGCCGGTCGAGTCGCTGCACGTGCACGGCTACGTGCCGCGCGAGGAGAGCATCGCGGTGGAGAAGGCGATCTGGACCTCGCTCGGGTCGCCCGACACCGAGACCCCCGAGTGCCTCGGGCGCCTCGGCGACGCGCGCAGCGAACCGCTCGCCATCGCCCAGCTGCTGCTGCTCTACCACCTGATGGAGGCGGCGCGGTGAGGACGGCGGAGCTCCCGGACGCGGTGGTGTTCGACGTCGACGGCACCCTCGCCGACACCGAGCGCGACGGGCACCGGATCGCGTTCAACGACGCGTTCGCCGCGCACGGGATCGACCTCGCGTGGGACGTCGCGCGGTACGGGGAGCTGCTCGCGATCACCGGGGGGCGCCGGCGGGTCGCCGCGGCGCTGCGGGAGCGCGGGGTCGGGGACGCCGACGAGCTCGCGGCGCGCGTGCACCGGACGAAGACCGCGCTGTTCACCGAGGTGGTGCGCCGCGGTGAGATCGGTCCGCGCCCGGGGCTGCCGGCGCTCGTCGACGACCTGCGCGCGCACGGGGTGCGGATCGCCGTCGCGACGACGGGGCGGCGGGCGTGGGTGGAGCCGCTGCTCGCCCACCTGCTCGGCGAGGGCACCGCCGAGGTCGTGGTGTGCGGCGACGACGTGGCGGCGCTCAAGCCCGACCCTGAGGCCTACCGGCTCGCGCTCGCCCGCCTCGACGTCGACGCCGCGCGCACCGTGGCGGTCGAGGACTCGGGGCCAGGGCTGTGCGCGGCACTGGCGGCGGGGCTGGCGACGGTCGTGGTGACCAACGACTACACCGCCGACCACGACCTCACCGGGCCGCGATCGTGCGCGAGGCCTTCGACGCGCCGACCCTGCTCACCGCCGCCGAACTGGGTACCGCCCTCGTCCGCACCCCGCACGTGCGCGCCTTCTGAACCAGCCTGGCGGCCAGGCTGGCGTTCAGCGTCAGTTTCGCCGCCAGCTCGGCGTCGCCGAGATCGTGGTGGCTTTCCTGACGTTCAACGTCAGCGTGGCCGCCAGGCTGACACTCCCCACGGTCACCAGCTCGGGGCCGGGGCCGGGGCGGTGTCCCCGCCGTCGTCGCCGCCGTGGTCGGTGTCGCCGGAGTCCGTGTCGGTGCCGTGGGTGTCGGTGCCGTGGGTGTCGGTGCCGTGGGTGTCGGTGCCGTGGGTGTCGGTGTCGTGGGTGGTCGTCGTGCCGTGCGACCCACTGCCCTGGCTCGCACCCCGGTCCGGGGTCGTGGTGCTGCGCGGGCGGCGTGGGGTCTCGCGCGACCGCGGGGCGGTCGGCTCGGCGGTGCTCGCGACGGCCGCGGTGGCCGGTGCCGGGGCGCTCGTCGTGGTGGTCGTCGTGGTCGTCGTGGGCACCGGGGCGGACTCGGTGGTGACGACGGCCGGTGGGGCGGCCTGCGCGGGGCTCGCGGCCCCGACCAGGGCGTACGCGCCGCCCCCGACGCCGCCGAGCACGATCGCCGCGGCCGCCAGCGCGGCCACGAGACCCCGCCGGCGAGGGCTGCCCGGCGCCGGGGGAGGGGGCGGCAGGTGCACCGGGCCCGTCGCCGGGTCCTCGGCGACCGCCGGGCGGGGGCGGGGGACGGGAGCGGCCGCGACGGGAGCGAGCGAGGTCATCGCCTCGCTGCGCCGGGCCGCGAGGTGCGCCGCGCCCGCGGCGACCGCGTGCTCGGGCTCCGGGCCGGTCGCCACCGGGCGCCCCGTCTCGGCGCCCAGCACGGCGGCCGTCGACCCGATCCGCGTCGACCGGCCGACCAGCAGCACGCTCTCGAGCTCCGTCGCCGTGACCCCGGCCCCCGCCAGTGCCGAGCCCAGCACGTCGGCGACGGCCGGGTCGCCCTCCTCGCTGACCGGCGTGCCGGTCACCGCGAACGAGCCCGCCGCCCGCCGCAGCACGGTGGCCTCGACACGCCCGCCACCCAGCTCGACGACGGCGACCGGGGCGCCCTCTCCCACCGGGTGGTCGGCCGCGTGCGCGACGGCGGCGGCCACGGGCGCCGCCACGAGCTCGACGGCGCCGAGCCCGAGGGAGGCGGCCACGCCCGCGAGGGCGGCGCGCTCCTCGTCGCCCCAGGTCGCGGGGTGGGTCAGCACGATCGCGTCGGGCGCGCCGCCCTCGCGCTCGGCGGTGAGGTCGACGACCCGGCGCAGCAGCACCCCGAGCAGCGCGCCCGCGGCGAACGGCGCGCCGTCGAGCAGGAACGGTGCGGGGTCGGTGAGGCGGGCGCGGATGTCGCGGGCGACGCGGCCCGGCTCGGCGACGGCCGCGCGCACCGCGGCGTCACCGACGAGCGGGGCGCCCTCGGCGGGCCAGAGCAGCACCGACGGCATCGCCGCGCTGGACTCGCCCAGCAGGACGACGCCCGCCCGGCCGTCGCGGTGCACGGCGGCGGTGGTGATGGTGGCGCCGAGGTCGACACCGAGGTGGTAGGTCATCGTCGTCTCCGGCGGACGGGGCGGGCGGGACGATCACGAGCCTGACGCCGCCGCGCCGCCCGGGGAGGGGGGAAGACCCGACCCCGCCGGGGGAGGACCCGCTGATCAGCCCGGCGTCACCCACCGCGCCGCCCGGACGCCGGCCGCCGACGCGAGCGACTCCAGCGGCCCGCGCCCCGCGCTCGCCCGCCACGCGAGCCCGAGCAGCAGCACCGCGACGACCTGCAGCACGTACCCGGGCACCGGGTCGTAGACGTCGACCGGCGAGTTCAGGAACAGCACGTGCAGGGTGTAGAAGGTCAGCGTCATCGCCCCGGCGGCGGCCAGGGGTGCGTGCAGCACGGTGGCCACCGGGTGGCGCACCCGGTCGAGCAGCAGCAGCGCCCCGATCACGGCGAGCGCGATGCCCGTGGTGCGGGCGAGGTCGAGCGGGGTCGACGAGTGCGGGGTGTCGACGGCGAGCCACCACCACGTCGTCGTGGGGGTGGTGCCGTCGGGGCCGACCGTGAGGATCTCCTGCAGGTCCGCCGGGTCGAGCGCCGACGACGCCGCCGTGATCCGGGCGAGGCCGCCGCCGGGGCCGAGCAGCAGCGCCGACGCCCCGGACGCGGCCGCCGCCAGCGCGACCCCGCCCCCGGCGAGCCCGGCCGCGAGCCGGGGCGAGCGCAGGGGCGCGCGCCCGATCGCCAGGCCCACGGCCAGGTACGGCAGCCACGACAGCGCCGGGTAGGAGCCGGTGAGGAAGAGCTCGCGCAGCAGCTCGGCGGGGTCGGTGACCAGCCAGGACAGGGACGGGTTGTCCAGGTCCGGCGGGGGCAGGTGCCCGCGGACGAGGTGCGATCCGACCGGGATCGCGGCCGCCCCCAGCACCGCGCCGGCGAGGAGCACGCGCGTCGGCAGCAGCACCAGCGGGATCGCGAGCACGAACAGCACGGCGTAGTAGGCGAGGATCACCGTGGCGACCTCGGGGTCGGTGGCACCCCCGAGGGCCAGCCCCAGCAGCCCGATCACCACCGCCCGCGCGGTCAGCGACGCCGCCGCGCGCCGGGTGTCCACGGCGCCGCGCACCCGCGCCCGGCCGGTGAGGAACGCGATCCCCACGCCGGCGAGCACGGCGAACAGCGCCGCGGCGTTGCCGGTGGCGATCAGCCCGACCCAGGTCTCCTGGCCCTGCGCGTCGGTGACGTAGAGCGCGTGCACGGCCATCATCCCGAGCAGCGCGACCCCGCGGGCGGCGTCGACACCGAGGACGCGGCCCTGCGGCGGGGATGCCGCGGCGGGCGCGGCGTCCCGCCGGTGGGCGGCGGTGGGGGTGGCGGTCATCGGGCTCCTCCGGTCGGGGGCAGTGCCCCGGCGCGCGTGAGCGCGTCGGTCACCGCCGGCAGGTCGGCGAACGCGCGCGCGACGTCGTCGGGCGTCGCCACGCCGTGCGCGTTCGCGGCCACGTAGGCGCGCAGGGCGTCGTCGAAGCGGTCGGCGCCGGCCCGCTCGCGGGCGGCGAGCAGCACCGCGGCGCCCTGGACGTAGACGCCGGTGTTGTAGGGCCCGAAGCCGCGCTCGGCCCAGGCGGACATGGGGTCGCCCAGGTCGTCGCGGTCCTCGTCGACCACGTAGCTCTCCTCGGTCCCGGTGACCCGGGCCTGCGCGTAGGTCGTGAACGCCTCGTCGAGCCACGGATCGCGGCCCTGGTCGTTGCCGACGAGCCCGTAGAACCACTGGTGGGCGAGCTCGTGGGCGACGAGCCCGCGCAGCTCGTCCGGGGCGGTGTCGCCGAACTGCAGCGCGCCCGGGTACTCGATGCCCGACGACTGCGACGGCGCGATCGCCACCCACAGGTCGGGCTGCGGCATCGGGCCGAGGAGGTCCTCGAGCCGCCCGAGCGACGCGTCGATCTCGTCGGCCCAGCGCTGCGGGGGCACGCGGGTGCCCGCGACCGGCGTGAACAGGTGCAGCCGGGTGCCCCCGGCGACCTCGCGCTCGAGCACCTCGTAGGCGCCGACCGCGACCGACACGTCCCGGACGCCGTCGGCGCGGAACGTGTGCGTGGTGGTGCCCGGACGCGGGCCCGGCGCGGTGCCCTCGGCACGGCCGACCCCGGAGACCGCGGCACCCTCGGCGGCGGTGACGCGCAGCGCGTCGAGGCGGAACTCCTCGCTGACGGCGGTCTCGCCGGGGATCCGGACGGCGTCGTCGCGGACCCAGCCCTGCCCGCGCACCCAGGCGAGCATCGGGAACCCGGACCCGAACCACGCGGTGCCGGCGGAGGTCCCGAGGCGCTCGTCGGCGTCCCGGCCGAGGCGCAGCGCGAAGCCCAGCTCGGCGCGCACGGGCGTGCCCGCCTCGACGCACGACGCCAGGGGCAGCTCGACCAGCGTCCCGGCGCCGCCGCCCGGCCGGACGACCGGCGCGGTGGGGCGGCCGTCGACCGCGGCGTCGGTGACCGACAGCGCGTTGCCCTCCGACGCCGGCGACGGCGCGTTGGGCCAGGCGCGGAACACGAGCTCGCAGATCCGCCGGTCGGGCGTGAACGTCACCGACTCGCGGCCGGTGGCGCCGGACAGGTCGGGGGCGAGGTCGTAGGACAGGTCGACCGACGGGCGCTCGGGCCACGGCGCGGCCTGGGCGGGCGGGGTGGCGCACCCGGCGAGGGCCAGCAGGACGGCGAGGCCGAGCAGCAGGGCCCTCACGACAGGGTCCTGACGATCAGGTCGCGGGCCAGGTCGCGGGCGTCGGTGACCGGCAGGCCGACATCGGTGAACCAGTCGGTGGTCGCCTCGGGGTGCGGCCCGACGACGCCGACGCGCCCGGCGCCGTACGGGGCCACGACCGCCGCGGCCTGCCCGTCGGGGTAGCGCGCCAGCACGTCGGCGCGCCCGTCGACCAGCAGCGCCGCCGGGTCCTGCGCGAACACCGCGCGCCGCGTCCCGCCCCAGTCGACCTCGATCACGGTGTCGTCCTCGGTGTCGAGGGCCTGGTCGGTGTCGCCGGGCAGCAGCCCGAACCCGGGTGTCGAACCGGCGAGGTAGGCGCCGAGGCAGAACCCGACGTAGTGCCCGCCGTCGCCGACGAAGCGGCGCACGGCGCGGCGGTGCCGGCGCATCCGGCGCCACCCCTGCCGCAGGGTGCCGCCGCCCGGCTGGGCGTACAGCGTCGCGCCGGCCAGCACGTCGTCGGTGAGCGCCAGGTCCTCGTCCGGGCCGACGTAGCGCACGTCGAGCCCGGACGCGGCCACCACGGACGCGACCGCCTCGGGGCAGCCGGGCAGGCTCGCCGGGCCCCGGTACACGAGCGCCGTCACGCGGCCACCGCCGTCCGGGTCCCCGGCACGTCCAGCGTCAGGGCCGTGCACCGCACACCACCGCCGCTGCGCGCCAGCTGCTCGGTGGCGAGCTCGGTGACGGTCAGACCGTGCGCGCGCAGCGCGGCGGCCAGGCGCGGGGCGCCGCGGGTCATGGTGACGTGGCGGCCGTCGCCGACGAGGTTCAGCGCGAACGCCCGGGCCTCGGCGAGGTCCACCTCGACGAGCGTGAACCCGCGTCGGCGCAGCCCGCGCACGCGCGCACGGCTGGGCTCGTCCAGCGCCTCGGGGCACCAGGCGAGCAGGCCGTCGGGGTCGGGCACGCCGACGGCGAGGTCGAGGTCGTAGAACTCCGGCGAGACGGTGCGCAGCGGCACCACCTCGTGGTCGAGGCGCTCGGCGAGGACCCCGAGCATGCGCGGGTCGGTGCGCTGCCCGGTCGCCGCGAGCAGCAGGTCGTCGCGCAGGGCGAGGGCGTCGCCCTGCCCGCTGAACGCGTACGGGGCGTCCTCGGCGACGACACCGCGGGCCGCGAGCCAGGCCCGGACGTGCGCGATCTCGCCGGCGCGGGCCGCGGGCGGGCGGCCGAGCACGGCGCGGTCGCCGCGGACCAGGGCGGCGTTCGCGGTGAACACCATGTCGCTCTCGCCGGGCGCGCTCGCCAGGTGCTCGACGGTGCGCCCGGCCGCCGCGTGGGCGGCGACCAGCGCGTCGTGCTCGGCGCGCGCCGCGGCGGGATCGGGCTGGCGGGCGCGGTCCATGTACGGGTTGATCTCGTCCTCGACCCGGAAGTGGCGGGTGTCGGACACGAGCAGGTGCTGGTGCACGGGGTCCTTCCGGGGATCAGGGCGTGGGCTCGGCGACGCCGCGGGCGGGGATGCCGCGCCAGCGGCCGCCCTCGCCGAGCTCCTCGCCCTTCATCAGCAGCGAGAGCCGGTCGAGGTCGACGTCCGCCCCGACCGTGGCGTCGTAGAGCACCACCGACCGGGCGCCGACGGTCGCGCCGGGCGCCACGCGGACCGTCGACATCTTCATGACGCGGTCCTCGAACAGGTGGGTCTGCAGCGAGACCCCGGGGCCGACGGCGGCGTCGTCGCCGATCTCGACGAGGTCGAACTCGGTGAGGTACGTCGTCGCGATCCAGGTGCGCCGCCCGATGCGCGCGCCGAAGCGGCGCAGGGCGACCGGCAGGAACGGGGTGCCCGTGAGCATCCCGAGCAGCGTCGGCACCGCGGCCGCCTCGTAGAGCCCGGTGACGAGCTCGGTCCGCCGGACGAACGGGTCCCACAGCGGCGCGACCCGGGGCCGGTAGGTGCCGGCGACGTGGCGCTTGACCGCCACCACGTAGGCGACGACCGCGGTGCTCGCCGCCAGCGCGATCAGGGGCGCGACGAGGGCGACCGGCAGCAGGTCGCGGCCGCGGGCGACCAGCGACAGGGCCAGCAGGTACAGGTAGAGCCCGATGCCGAGCAGCGACGCGGGCAGCGTGGCCCGGACGAACTCGACGGCGAGGCGCTGGCGCACCCGCCGCCGGCCCGGGCGGACCGTGTCCTCCTCGGCGAAGTCGCCGGAGTCCTGCCGCTGGGGCAGGTGCATCGCGGGCGAGCCCAGCCAGGACGAGTCGTCGGGGACGCCCTCGGGCGGAGGCACGGTGTGCACGCCGACCAGCGACCCGTCGCCGGTCCCGACGCCGGACGGGACGAGGGCGGCGTTGCCGACGAACGCGCGGTCGCCCACGCGGGTCGGGCGCAGCAGCATCCGGCCGTCGGCGTAGGTGGCGGCGCCGACGCTCGCCATGTCGGCGACGAAGCTGTGGTCGCCGAGCGTGAGCAGGTCGGGGTCGAGGTGGGCGGCCGTCGAGACCTCCGCGCCGTCCCCCACCTTCGCGCCGAGCAGCCGCAGCCACGGCACGGTGTAGAGCGTCGCGTAGAGCGTGTTGGTGAACGCGAGGCTGTAGGCCAGCAGCGCGTCGGCGACCCACTTGCGCAGCCCGAGCGGCGAGCGCACCGGGTGGATGCCGACGGGCGTGCGGGGCAGCACGAGGCGGCGTCCGAGGGCGACCACGCCGCACACCGTCAGCACGAACACCGGCCCGGCGACGAGCGTCGCGGCGAGCCCGGCGAGCACGCCCGCGGCGAGCAGCGCACCCCACACGACCAGCACCGACGGCACGACCATGAGCACCGCGGCGAGCTCGAGGCCGACCAGCCCGGCCAGCGCGCCCGGCAGGTGGCGCGCCTTCCAGCCCGGCAGCGGGCCGGCCGCGCGCATCGCCGCGAGCGCGGCGTCCTGGCCGGTGACCTCCTGGGGCGGCGAGCCGGCCCACGTCGTGTCCGGCGGGACGACCTCGTCGCGCCCGAGCGCGGACTGCTCGGCGAGCATCCCGCGCTCGGCGATGCGGCTGCCGGGGGAGAGCACGCTGTTCGCGCCGGCGACCGCGCGGCGATCGAGGTGCACGGGGCCGACGACGACCCAGCCGTCCTCGACCGCCCACGCGTGCAGCACCGCGCCGTAGCCCACGGCGACGTCGTCGTCGAGGTGCAGCAGGCGGGGCAGGGTGATGTCGCTGGCCGCGACGTGGACGCGGCGCCCGACGCGGGCGCCGAGCAGGCGCAGGTAGGGCGCGAGGAACGGCGACCCGGCGAGCACCGGCAGCGGCGCCTGGCGCAGGACGAGGTCGAGGGTCCACAGGCGCAGGTAGGTGGGCCCCCAGAGCCGGTAGCGGCCGGGGCGCAGGCCCGCGGCCAGCGGGCGGGCGAGCAGCACGGGCAGGACCCAGCGCACGCCGAGCCACGCCGCGGCGCCGGCCGCGAGGACCTGCGCGAGCACGCCCGTCGACACCGTGCCGTCGTTGGCCGTGTACACCCAGCTCAGCGGCAGCGTGACCGCGAGCAGCAGCAGGTAGATCAGGACGGCCTGGGCCGCGCCGGCCGCGGCCACCCGGCGTCCGGAGTGGCGGATCGGTCCGGGGCGGGCGGCGGCCGCGGTCGCCTCGCCGGCGCCGGCGCTCGCGAGGTGGGCGGCGAGGGCGCGCACGCTCGGGTGGGCGTAGAGGTCGCGGACGGCGACACCCCCGCCCGCCCTGCCGCCGACCCCGCGCTCGCGCATCAGCGTCACGGTGGTGGCGGCGAGCAGGGAGTGTCCGCCGAGGTCGTCGAAGAAGTCGGCCTCGACCGAGAGCTCGGCGGCCGGGATGCCGGTGGCCTCGGCCCAGATCGCGGCGAGGTCCTCCTCGAGCTCGCCCACGGGCGCCACGACGGGCCCGGTGGCCGCGACCAGGCGCCGGCCCGCGGGCGGCGGGAGCGCGGAGCGATCGACCTTGCCGCTGGCCTGCGTCGGCAGCGTCGCGAGGAGGTCGAGGGTCGTCGGGATCATGTAGGCGGGCAGGCGGTCGCGGGTGAGCTCGGTGAGGCGGGCGGCCAGGGCCTCCTCGGTGTCGTCGCTGACGACGTAGGCCGCGAGGTCGCCCTCGTGCAGGGCCACCACCGCGCTGCCGACGCCCGGGTCGGCGAGCAGCACGCTCTCGATCTCGCCGAGGTCGACGCGGTGCCCGCGGACCTTGACCTCGGCGTCCGCGCGGCCCAGGTACTCGACCTCGCCGTCGGCGGTCCAGCGGCCCAGGTCGCCGGTGCGGTAGACGGTGGCGCCGCCGGCGGGGTGGGCGACGAACTTCTCGGCGGTCTTCTCGGGCATCCCGACGTAGCCGCGGGCGACGCCCGGCCCGGCGAGGGCGATCTCGCCGACCTCGCCGGGGGCGACCTGGCGGTACCCGGTGCCGTCGGGGTCGAGGAGCTCGACGCCGTAGGTCGGCAGCGGGCGCCCGATCGTCACCGGCCGGCCCGGCACCAGCTCGCACCAGGTGGCGGTGACGGTGGCCTCGGTGGGGCCGTAGGTGTTGAGCATCCGGCGCCCGGGGCGCGCCCAGCGCTCGACGATCTCGGCGGGGCAGGCCTCGCCGCCCACGAGGACGCTGCGCACGCCGGGCAGGTCGCGGGGGATCGTCGCGAGCAGCGTGGGGACGGCGTAGAGGACGCTGACGCGGGCGCGCTCGAGGTGGTCGGCGAGGTCGGCGCCGAGACGGCGCTCGTCGTTCGGGCCGATCACCAGCGTGGCGCCGACCGCCCACGTCGGCCAGATCTCCTCGATCGAGAAGTCGAAGGAGACGGTCATGCCCTGGTGCACCCGGTCGTCGGGGCGGACGTCGTAGACGGTGGGCACGACGGCGACGAAGTTGGTGATGCTCGACTGCGCGACCTCGACGCCCTTGGGGCGCCCGCTCGAGCCGGAGGTGTAGATGACGTACGCGGCGGGGTCGTCGTCCCCGGGCGGGCCGCGGCCGTCGGGACGCCGCATCGACGCGCGGTCGATCATGGCGGCCTCGGCGTCGACGGCGATCCAGGGGCGCTCGAGGGGCGTCCGGCTGAGCGCGTCGGAGGTCAGCACCAGGTCGACGTCGGCGTCCTCGAGCACGTAACCGACGCGGTCGGCGGGCGACTCGGGGTCGATCGGGACGAACGCGGCGCCGGCCTTGAGGGTGGCGAGCAGCGCGACGTAGGTCTCCGGCGAGCGCTCGAGGAACAGCGCGACCCGGCCGCCGGGGCGCACGCCGCGGTCGTGCAGGACGTGCGCGAGCTGGTTCGCGCGGGCGTCGAGGTCGGCGTAGCTCGTCGGCCGCCCCTCGTGCTCGATCGCGGTGGCCTCGGGGGAAAGGTCGGCGGTGCGCTCGAAGACGTGCTCGAGGCGGGCCTCGCGGACGCGTTGCGGCCCGACCGGGGTCGGGAGCTCCTGTGTGGCCCCTGTCGCGCTGCCGATCACCGGCGTCCCTCCCTCGGCCCGGGCGATCGGTGGCGTGGTGGTGCTCGGCCGCGGGCCAACCCCACCGGTACCTCGTGGGCTCCGACTGCGAAACGCGACCGGGGAGGACCGTCGACCACGTCACAGACGGGTAACGTCACCACGCAGTGTGATCGTGGTGGGCGCTCCGTGACCGATTTCGGTCACGATGGGGTGACCTACTCGTAGAACCAGGCCCCGCGGGTCTTGAACGTCCCCATGCCGATCGAGCCGGTGACCAGGATCGTCGGGCGACCCGGCGCCGCCTGCGCCTGGTGGCGGTTCTTCACCGTGCCCCAGGCCGAGCGCAGCTCGTCGGTGTCCACCGACCAGCCCTCGGGTAGCACCAGCACGACGCTGCCCATCCCGCCCTTGATCTCGAGGTCGATGCGCGGCAGCGACGTCGAGACCTCGCGGAAGTCGAGCTTGACGTCCGACATCGCCGCCTCGGCGACGATGCGCGACGGCACCCGCCAGGCCCCCGTGCGCTTCTCGCTCGACCAGCCCGCGGTGATGACCAGGGGCTTCTCGTCGGTCGTCGCGACCCGTCGTTCCCAGGGGAGCGTCGCCGGGAGGTCGGCGACGAGGGGCTCGAGCTCGGCGTACGTCCGCGCCGCGTAGACCTGCGCGAGGCGCTCGTCGACCTCGGTGAGCTCGAGGCGGCCCTCGCCGAGCGCGGTACGGAGGATCTCGGCGACGGCCTCCCGGTCGGCGTCGCCCGCCTTGAGGTCACCGGTCATACCGGACAATCTAGACGTCTCCCGCCCCGTCGTCCGGGGCGCGACTACCGTGCCGCAGGTGCTGGGCGAGGAGATCGGGCTCGGCCGGCGCACCGCGCCGAGCCGGGTGCTGTTCGGTCCCCACGTCACCCACCTCGCCGATCCGCACCGGCCCCGCGCGCTCGGCCCCGGCCACGTGGCGCACTACCGCGCCCGCGCCGCCGGGGGTGCCGGGGTCGTCGTCACCGAGGTCGCGTCGGTCGTGGCCGAGGACCATCCGTACGAGGACGCGCCGCTGGCCTCCTCGTGCGCCGACGGGTGGGCCGGTGTCGTCGACGCCTGCCGGCCGTACGGGACGCTCGTGCTCGCGGGGCTCGGGCACGCGGGCGGGCAGGGCTCCTCGGCGTACACCCGGGGCCCGCTCTGGGCACCGTCGGCGGTGCCGGACCCGGCGAGCGGGGAGGTGCCGGCGGTCCTGTCGATGGCCGGGATCGCTGCCGTGGTGGCGGGGTTCGCGACGGCCGCCGCCTCGGCCGTCGAGGCCGGCTGCGACGGGGTGGAGATCCAGGCCGGCCAGCACGCGCTGCTGCGCCAGTTCCTGTCCGGGCTGACCAACGTGCGTGACGACGCGTACGGCGCGGACCGGGCGTCGCTGCTGGTCGAGGTGCTGACGGCGGTGCGGGCGGCCGTCGGTCCCGACGCCGTCGTGGGCCTGCGGCTGACCGTGGACGAGCTGGCGCCGTGGGCGGGGATCACGGCGTCGTCCGCCGCGTCCGTCGTGGCCCGGGTGGCGGGTCTGGTCGACCTCGTCGTGCCCGTGCGGGGGTCGGCGCTCACGGTCGGCGCGACGCGGCCGGACGCGCACACGGCGCCGGGGTTCCTGCGGGCGTCCTGTCGCGAGGTGCGGGTCCCGGGCGTGGCGACGGTGCTGGCGGGCAGCGTCGTCGACGTCGAGCTCGCCGAGGCCGTGCTGGCGTCCGGGGACGCCGACCTCGTCGAGATGACCCGCGCCCAGCTCGCCGACGCCGACCTCGTCGCCCTGGTCCGCGCCGGATTCGCCCCGCGGCCCTGCGTGCTGACCAACCAGCAGTGCCGGGTGCGCGACGTCCGCAATCCGCGGATCTCCTGCACGGTCGCGGCGCGGGAGGTGCCGGAGCGGGTGGTCGGGCGCTCGGTGGAGCCGGTGCTCGTGGTCGGGGCGGGGCCGGCGGGGCTCGAAGCGGCGCGGACGCTGGCGCGGGCGGGGTGTGCGGTGCGGCTGGTGGAACGCTCCGAGCAGGTGGGCGGGCTGCTGCGGTGGGTGGCCGGGCTGCCGGGGCGGGAGCGGTTCGCGCGGCTCGTCGACTGGTACGCCGATGAGCTGGCGGCGCTGGGCGTGGCGGTGACCTTCGGTGTCGCCGCGGACGTCGACGCGGAGCACGGGGTGTTCCAGCCTGGCGGCCATGCTGACGTTGAACGTCAGGAAACCCACCACGATCTCGACGCTGGGTGGGGGCGGGTCGTGCTGGCGACCGGCGGCGTCGACCGTCCGGCCCGCGGGACGCCGATCGCCGCGGCCCTGCGCGACGGCCTGCCGCCGGGACCCGTGGTGATCGAGGACCCGGTCGGCGACGGGGCGGCGGTGGCGATGGCCGAGCTATTGGCGGCCGACGGGCGCGAGGTCGCCGTGGTGGCGCCGGGCCTGCTCGTCGGGCCGGGCCTGGCGCGCACCGGCGACCTCGTCGACGCCCAGGCGCGGCTCGCCCGGGCGGGGGTGCGGCGGGTGACGGAGTCGGCGGTCACCGGGTGGGCCGACGGCGTGGTGGCGGTCGCCGACGTGGTGACCGGCGCGGTGTCGTCGTGGCCGGCGGCGGTGCTCGTCGACGCCGGGCCGCGGCGGGCGCCGGTGCTGCCGTCGCGTCCCGGGGTGATCGCGGTCGGCGACGCCGTGGCCCCGCGCACCGTCGCGGAGGCGATCCGCGAGGGCCGGGCGGCGGCGCGGGAGCTGCTGGCGTGAGCGTCCTCGGCGAGCCGGTGCGGCTCGGGCCCCTCGTGGCGCGGAACCGGATCGTCTTCCCCGCGCACCTGACGAACGCGGCGGTGGCGCGGCGCCCGACCCCGCAGCACGCGGCCTACTACGGCGCGCGGGCGGCGGGCGGCGCCGGGCTGGTGATCACCGAGGAGCAGTCGGTGGATCCCGCCGACCGGCCCTACGAGAAGCTCGTCGACGGCACCGACCCCGCCGTGGTGCCGGGCTACCGGGCGATCGCCGACGCGGTGCACGCGCACGGCGCGCTGGTGCTCGCGCAGCTCGGGCACAACGGCGGGCAGTCGTCGTCGATCTACTCGCGGGCCCCCGTCGACGGCGCCGACGACGAGCCCGACCCGATGTTCCGGGAGGTGCCGCGGGTCCTCGGCGCCGGGGACTACGACCGGCTCGTGACCGGGTTCGGGCTGGTCGCGTCGCACGTGGCGGCGGGCGGGCTCGACGGCGTCGAGGTGCAGTGCTCGCAGGCGTCGCTGATCCGCCAGTTGTTCTCGGCGCGCTCGCCGCGGGCGCTGCCGTTCCTGACCGCGGTGCTGCGCGCGGTGCGCGCGGCGATCGGGCCGGAGCGGGTGCTCGGGGTGCGGCTGCAGGGCGACGAGGGGCTGCCCGGCGGGCTGGGGACGCCCGACGCCGTGCGGGTCGCCGTCGCCGTCGAGCCGCTCGTGGACTACGTCAACACCGCCGTCGGCGTCGCCACCCGGACCCTGCCGCTGATCGAGCCGCCGATGGGCGTCCCGGCGGGCTACGCCGCGCACGTGCCATCGGCGGTGCGGGCGGCGGTGTCGGTGCCGGTGATCGGGGTCGGGCGCTTCACGACGCCGGCCCAGGCGCGCGAGGCCGTCGCGTCGGGGTCGTGCGACCTCGTCGGCGTCGTGCGGGGGCAGATCGCCGACCCGTCCTTCGCGGCGAAGGCGCTGCGCGGGGCCCGCGTGCGCCGGTGCATCGGGTGCAACCAGGAGTGCATCGCGCGCGTGGGCCTCAACCAGCGACTGGGATGCGCGGTGAACCCTTCCGCGGGCCGCGAGGCGGTCACGGCCGCACCGGTGTCGGGCTCGGCGCGCGTCCTCGTGGTCGGCGGCGGGCCCGCGGGGCTGGCGGCGGCGGTCGCGGCGGCGCGGTCCGGGCACGCGGTGACGCTGGCCGAGCGCTCCGACGTCCTCGGCGGGCAGCTGGCGCTCGCGTCCCGGGCCCCCGAGCGCCGGGAGCTGGCGAACCTCGTCGCCGACCTGGCGCACGAGGCGCGCGACCTGGGGGTCGTCGTGCGGCTGCGGACGCCGGTCACCGCGGTCGAGGACGCCGACGCCGTCGTGCTAGCCACCGGCGCCCGCCCCGCGCTGCCGTCCTGGGCGGGCGGGCTCGAGCGGGTCGTCGACGTCACCGACGTCCTCGCGGGGCGGGTGGCGCCGGGCGAGCGCGTGCTGGTCGTCGACGCCGGGCGGGGGCACGCGGCGACCTCGGTGGCCGAGCTGCTGGCGCGCCGGGGTGCCGACGTCGCGACGCTGACCCCGGCGCTCGTGGCCGCGGACGCGCTGGCCCCGACCCTCGACCGCGAGCGCTGGCGCCGGCGCGCGGCGGAGGTGGGCGTCGCGGAGCACACGGACCGGGTGGTGGTGGCGTGTCGCGAGGGGCTGGTGGTCGACGTGCTCGAGCACCTCACGGGCACGGTGACGCCGTGGCCCGCCGACTGGGTGGTGCACGCGGGCCCGCCGACGCCCGAGGTGCCGTCGCTCGGGGACGTCGCCGTGCCCGTCGTCCGCGTCGGCGACTGCCTCGCCCCCCGCGACGTCGACGCCGCCGTCCGCGAGGGCACGGCCGCGGGCGAGTCGATCCGTGAGCGAACTTCGGGGCCATAGCCCCGAAGTTCGCTCACGTACTCCGGTCGGTCACGTGAGTACTTTCCGGCGCTATAGGGCCGGAAAGTGCTCACATAGGGTCGGGCGCGTGCAGATGGGGGACGCGCGGTGGGCGGAGTGCGAGGACGTGCCGGTGCTGCTCGTGCCGGTCGGGGCCACCGAGCAGCACGGCCCGCACCTGCCGCTGGGCACCGACACCACCGTCGCGGCCACCGTGGCCGCCCGCAGCGGCCTGCCGACCGCGCCGGCCCTGCCGTACGGCGCGTCCGGCGAGCACGAGGGCTTCCCCGGCACCGTGTCGATCGGCACCGAGACCCTCGCCGCCGTGACCGTCGAGCTCGGTCGCTCGGCGTGCCGCTTCGCCCGCCGGCTCGTGCTCGTCAACGGGCACGGCGGCAACGTCGGCGCCCTGCGCGTCGCCGTGCCGATGCTGCGGGCCGAGGGGCGCGACGTCGCCTGGTTCCCGTGCGGCGTGCCGGGCGCCGACGCCCACGCCGGGCGCCACGAGACGGCGGTGATGCTGGCGCTCGCCCCGGGCACCGTCCGCGAGGACCTCGCCGCCCCCGGCAACACCGCGCCGCTGCGCGAGCTCATGCCGGCCATCGCCGCCGGCTCGGTGCGCGACGTCAGCCCGAACGGGGTGCTCGGCGACCCCACCGCTGCGAGCGCGGCGGAGGGCGCGGAGACCGTGTCGGTGATGGTCGCGGGGCTCGTCACCGCCGTCGAGCGCTGGGCCGTCGACGAGACGACGGGCCGCCTCACCTGAGCCGGCGCACCACCGCGGCCAGAGTGATGCGCGGGGTCACGGCGCGATCATCCCCGTGACCACGCCCGTCCTCGCGTCGTTCACGGGGCCGGCGGACACTCGGGGCCCATGACCGGACTGCTCGCCGGCGACGACCTCCTCGCCCGCGCCGAGGCCGCGCTCGCGGTGGCACTGCCCGACGCGCTGGGCGTCGAGTTCGTCGACCCGCACGCCCCGCTCGACGGTGTCGTCCTGCCCGTCGCCGGACTCGCCGTCACCCCCGCCGCCACCGCCCACGCCGCGGCGCTCGGCGCCGCGATCGAGCTCGCCGGCTACCTCGCGGTGCTGCCGACGCTGACGCCCGCGCAGCACGCGGTCACCCACCAGATCGCCACGCAGTACCTGCGCCCGGCGCCGGGGGGCCGGCGGGTCCGTGTGGTCGGCACGCTGACCAGGCGCGCCCGCGAGCTGGCGTTCGTCGCCGTCACCGCGAGCCTCGAGGACGCCCCCGCCCGGCCCGTCGCGCTCAGCCAGCTCACCAAGTCGATCGTCGGAGCGATCTAGGCTGACCGGCGATGCCCCGCCCCTTCGCCGACCGGGCCGCCGCCGGCCGCGCTCTCGGCGAGCAGCTCGCCGCGGCCGGGCTCGAGCGCCCGCTGCTCGTCGGCCTGGCGCGCGGCGGGGTGCCGGTCGCGGTCGCCGCCGCGGCGGTGATGGGCGCGGGTACCGAGGTCGACGTGGGCGTCGCCCGCAAGATCACCGCGCCGGGCCGTCCGGAGGCCGGGCTCGGGGCGGTCGCGGCGGACGGCGAGCCGGTGTGGTTCGAGCAGGCCCTGCGCCACGCCGGCCTCACCCCCGAGGCGCTCGCCGGCGTCGTCGCCGCCGAGCGGGACGAGGCCGCGCGGCGCGAGGAGGCCTACGGCGCGGGCTGGCGCGCGCGGGCGCCGGGCCGCGAGGTCGTGCTCGTCGACGACGGGATCGCGACGGGGATGACGGTGCGCGCGGCTCTCAGGGCGATCGCCGCGACCGGCCCGGCGCGGCTCCTGCTCGGCGTCCCCGTCGCCTCGCCGCCGTCGTTGGAGCGCCTGCGGGACCGTGCCGATCAGGTGGTGGCCGTGCTCGTGCCCGAGGACTTCCGGGCCGTCGGCGACGTCTACGACGACTTCGCCCAGCTCACCGACGACGACGTGCGACGTGTCCTCGGTCGCTGACCGCCGCGCCCGCGCTGCCTAGACTCGCCGCCCATCGCCACCTCCACGTCCCGCGATGCGTCCGCGCGCCCCGCTCGCCTGCCCGAGGGCTGGTCGGTCGTCCTCGACCGCCGCGTGCTGCGCGTCGACGGCGGGCGGACGCTCGTCGGCGGGTCGCCGCCGCGCGTGCTGCACCTCTCGCGGGTCGCGCACGAGCGGCTCGCGGGCCCGTCCGGCGTGCCCGCCGACGCCCGGCTGGTGGTCGGCGACCCGACGTCCGCGGCGCTCGCCCGCCTGCTCACCGACGCCGGCGTCGCGCACCCGGAGCCGGCGCACGCCGACGCCCCGGACGCCGCGGCGGTCTCGGTCGTCGTGCCCGTGCGCGACCGCCCCCGCGAGCTGGCACGCCTCCTCGCGGCGCTGGCCGGTTCCGGGGTGGGCGAGGTCGTGGTCGTCGACGACGGGTCCGCCGACCCCGCCGCCACGGCCCGGGTCGCCGCCGCGACCGGGGCGCGCGTGGTGCGGCACGACGTCTCGCGGGGCCCGGCCGCCGCGCGCAACACCGGCGCCGCCGCGTCGGCGGGCGAGCTCGTCGCGTTCCTCGACTCCGACGTCGTCCCCGAGCCCGGCTGGCTCGCCCCGCTCCTGGGCCACCTCGCCGACCCCGCCGTCGGCCTCGCCGCCCCCCGCATCGTGGCGTGGTCCGGGGCGGGCGCCGGTGCCAGCGTGGCCGCCACGCTGACACTCAACGTCAGGAAAGCCCCCCGCTCGATCGCGCGCCGGGTGGTCGCGCGCTACGAGGAGCGACGTTCCAGCCTCGACCTCGGCGCCCGCCCCGCCCCGGTGACCGCGCGCTCGCGGGTGGCCTACGTGCCCAGCGCCGCGCTGGTGGTGCGCCGCGCGGCCCTCGGCGCCGGGTTCGCCGAGGACATGCCCGTCGCCGAGGACGTCGACCTCGTGTGGCGCCTCGCCGGCGAGGGCTGGCGGCTGCGCTACGAGCCCGTCTCGCGGGTCGCCCACGAGCACCGCGACACCGTCGGCCCCTGGCTGACCCGCAAGGCGTTCTACGGCACCGGCGCCGCCCCGCTCGCCCTGCGCCACCCGCGCCGCGTGCCCCCGGTCGCGCTCGCCCCGTGGACCGCCGCCGCCATGACGCTCCTCGGCGTCCAGCGGCGCTGGAGCACGGCCGCGGCGGGCGCGGTGACGCTCGTCGCCACCGTCCGGCTGGCCAAGGGCCTGTACGACGCGCGCCGCGGCAAGGATCGAGCGCGTGGCGTCACGGACACTCAACGTCTGCAGCGCCACGCCGCTGACACGCCCCGCGAGCTCCTCCGCGCCGCGCGGCTCGCCGCGGTGCTCGCGCCGTGGGGGCTCGGGGGCGCGCTCTGGCAGGCCGCCGGAGCCCTGACGCGGCACTGGTGGCCCGCGGCCGTGCTCGGCGCGCTCGTCTCCCGCCGGATCCGGCGCGCCCTCCTCGCCGCCGCCGTCGCGGAAGGCCTCGCCGACTGGTGGCGGTTCCGCGAGCCCGGGTCGAGCGACGCCCTCGGGCACGTCGTCGCCCACCGGCTCGACGACCTCGCCTACGGCGCCGGGCTCTGGTGGGGCGCGTGGCGCCACCGCACGCTCGCCCCGCTGCGCCCCGACCTCTCCGGGAAGGCGCCGACATGATCATCCGCACCGTCGCCGTCGGCCGTCCGCAGGAGGTCGCCGGGCCGAGACCGGGCGAGACGACGAGCACCGCGATCTGGAAGCTCCCCGTCGACGGGCCGGTCGAGGTCGGCCCGGAGAACCTCGCCGGCGACGAGCAGGCCGACCGCGTGCACCACGGCGGGCCGGAGAAGTCGGTCTACGCCTACGGCGCGGAGGACCTCGCGTGGTGGCGCGAGCAGCTCGGCGGGATCGACGACCAGGTCTTCGGCCAGAACCTCACCACCGCCGGCCGCGACCTGCGCACCGCCGTGATCGGCGAGCGCTGGCGCGTCGGGACCGCCGAGCTGGAGGTCGTCCAGCCCCGCATCCCGTGCTTCAAGCTCGGCCTGCGCGCCGGCGACCCCACCATGCCCCGGCGGTTCGTCGCGGCCACGAGACCGGGCGTCTACCTCCGCGTCGCCACGCCCGGGACGATCACCGCCGGCGACCCCGTCACGATCACCGAGGAACCCGGCCACGGCCTCACCGTCGCCGACGTCTTCGCGATCTACCACCACCACCGCGACCGCGCGGCGCGGCTGCTCGACGCCCCCGGCCTGCCGTCCTGGTACCACGACTGGGCCCGGAAGCGGCGCGTGTCAAGAGACTGACGTCCCAGCACTGGACCGGTCAGGCCCGGCCGCTCGGACGTGTCCGGGCGGGTCGCCGCGTGCCAGAGTTCCACGGTCGGACCACCGGGGGACGGGAACGCACCTCATGACCAAGTTCGTGTACGACTTCGCCGAGGGTGACCGCGACCAGAAGGACCTGCTCGGCGGCAAGGGCGCCAACCTGGCCGAGATGACCAATCTCGGCCTGCCGGTACCGCCCGGGTTCACGATCACCACGGAGGCCTGCCGGGTCTACCTGGCCGAGGGCAGCGAGCCGCCCGGGCTGGCCGACGAGGTCACCGAGCACCTGGTGGCGCTCGAGAAGGCGATGGGCAAGGCGCTCGGCCAGGCCGACGACCCGCTCCTGGTGTCGGTGCGGTCCGGGGCGAAGTTCTCGATGCCCGGGATGATGGAGACCGTCCTCAACGTCGGGCTCAACGACGAGTCGGTGAAGGGGCTGGCCGCCCAGGCCGGCGACGACCGTTTCGCCTGGGACTCGTACCGCCGCCTCGTGCAGATGTTCGGCGCGACGGTGCTGGGCATCGAGGGCGAGCACTTCGCCGAGGCGCTGGACGCCGCGAAGAAGGCCAAGGGCACGGAGAACGACCTCGACCTCGACGCCGGCGACCTGGCCGCGCTGGTGGAGACGTTCAAGGGCATCGTCCGCGAGCACGCCGACCGTGACTTCCCGCAGGACCCGCGCGAGCAGATGGACCTCGCGGTCCGCGCGGTGTTCGAGTCGTGGAACTCGCCCCGCGCGCACGTCTACCGCCGCCAGGAGCGCATCCCCGCGGACCTCGGCACCGCGGTCAGCGTCTGCTCCATGGTCTTCGGCAACCTGGGCATGGACTCCGGCACCGGCGTCGCGTTCACCCGCGACCCGGCGTCGGGGGCCCGGGGCATCTACGGCGACTACCTGCAGAACGCCCAGGGTGAGGACGTCGTCGCCGGCATCCGCAACACCCTGCCCCTCACTGAGCTCGAGCGGATCGACAAGGCGTCCTACGACCGCCTCCTCGAGATCATGTCGACGCTCGAGAACCACTACCGGGACCTCTGCGACATCGAGTTCACCATCGAGCGCGGCAAGCTCTGGATGCTGCAGACCCGCGTGGGCAAGCGCACCGCGGCCGCGGCCTTCACCGTCGCCGTCCAGCTCGTCGACGAGGGCCTCATCGACATGGACGAGGCGCTCCAGCGGGTCACCGGCGCGCAGCTGGCCAACCTGATGTTCCCCCGCTTCGACCGCGACGCGGACAAGGAGCGGCTGACCACGGGCATGAACGCCTCGCCCGGCGCCGCCAGCGGCACCGCGGTGTTCGACTCCCCGACCGCGGTGCGCCGGGCGAAGGCCGGCGAGAAGGTGATCCTGGTGCGCCGGGAGACCACGCCCGACGACCTCGACGGCATGATCGCCGCGCAGGGCGTGCTCACCAGCCGCGGCGGACGCACCTCCCACGCCGCGGTGGTGGCGCGCGGCATGGGCAAGACCGCGGTCTGCGGCGCCGAGGAGCTCGAGGTCGACGTCCGCGCGAAGAAGCTGACGCTGCCGGACGGCCGCGAGGTGGTCGAGGGCGACATGCTGTCGATCGACGGCACCAACGGCGAGGTCTACCTGGGCGAGGTCCCGGTGGTGGCGAGCCCGGTGATGTCGTACTTCGAGGGGTCCACCGGCCTGGCGGAGAACGACGACCTGGTGGCCGCCGTCGACCGGATCATGCGCCACGCCGACGGGGTGCGCCGGCTGCGCGTGCGGGTCAACGCCGACACCGGCGAGGACTGCGCCACCGCCCGCACGTTCGGTGCCGAGGGCGTCGGCCTGTGCCGCACCGAGCACATGTTCCTCGGGGAGCGCCGCGAGCTCGTCGAGCACCTGGTGCTCGCCGAGACCCGCGAGGACCGGGAGAAGAGCCTGGCGGCCCTGCTCCCGCTGCAGATCGAGGACTTCACCGCGATCTACCGCGCGATGGAGGGCCTGCCGGTCACGATCCGGCTGCTCGACCCGCCGCTGCACGAGTTCCTGCCCGACTACACCGAGCTGTCGGTGGAGGTGGCCGTCGCGCGCGAGCGGGGCGAGCTGACCGACGAGAAGGAGGAGCTGCTCGCCCAGGTGCGCCGGCTGCACGAGCAGAACCCGATGCTCGGCCTGCGCGGGGTCCGCCTGGGCATCGCGGTGCCGGGGCTGTTCGCCATGCAGGTGCGGGCGATCACGCGGGCCGCGGCGACGCTGGCCGCCGAGGGCGTCACGGTGCTCCCGGAGATCATGGTGCCGCTGGTCGGCACCGTGCAGGAGCTGCAGGCCGTGGCCGCGGAGATCGCCGAGGTGGTCGCGGAGCCGGAGTCGGCGGTGGACGGGGCGCCGGTGGAGCACCAGGTCGGCACCATGATCGAGCTGCCGCGCGCGGCCCTCGTCGCCGCCCAGATCGCCGAGACCGCGCAGTTCTTCTCGTTCGGCACCAACGACCTCACCCAGACGACGTGGGGCTTCTCCCGCGACGACGTCGAGAGCTCGTTCTTCTCGGAGTACCTGGAGAGCGGGATCTTCGGGGTGTCGCCGTTCGAGTCGCTCGACACCGAGGGCGTCGGGGAGCTCGTCGAGATCGCGTCCTGGCGCGGCCGCGAGGTGCGCCACGACCTCAAGCTCGGCATCTGCGGCGAGCACGGCGGGGACCCGGACTCGGTCCACTTCTTCCACCGTGCGGGGCTCGACTACGTGTCCTGCTCGCCGTTCCGCGTGCCGGTGGCGCGCCTCGAGGCCGGCCGCGCGGCGACGTCGTCGCCGGGCTGACGGGAGCGGCTCCGGGCGGTCGCGTCGCGTGTGCTCCGCGTGACGGCTGCACCCCTCCGAACGGAGGGGGGCAGGACTGCCTGGACCGGTCTCTTTCGGGCGGCGCATCCCCGCACCCAGCGCCTGTCCCGCCGCAGAATCGGCCCGTCGACCGCGATCGTTCCGCGCCTGCGGAAACCGGCCGGGGGCGGGGTCCCACCTGGGTGTTCACGGCCACCACGCGGGGCCGCAGTGGATGTTGCGCTGGTCCGGCGAGGGGGGTGTGATGTGTCGGCCACCACGCCGGAGGTGGTCGGCAACCTGCGCTCGCCACGTCCGTGGCAGGCGCGGTTCAGGCACACGCCACCACGTCCTCGGCGCACGACGGTCGGTCTCCGGTACCGCGTCGGGCGGCCGAGTGAGGAGAGGTCCATGGCACGCATCCGGACCACCGTCGACGGACTCGTCTACGAGGACGACGTCGAGCCCCGCATGCTGCTCGTCCAGTACCTGCGGGAACGACTCGGCAAGACGGGCACGGTGATCGGCTGCGACACGAGCAACTGCGGGGCCTGCACCGTCCACCTGGACGGCATGAGCGTGAAGTCCTGCTCGGTGCTGGCCGTCCAGGCGAACGGTGCCGAGGTCCTCACCATCGAGGGTCTCGAGCGTGACGGGCAGCTGCACCCCATGCAGCAGGCCTTCCACGACAACCACGCCCTGCAGTGCGGCTACTGCACGCCCGGCATGATCATGCAGTCGATCGACCTGCTCGGGGACAACCCCGACCCGTCGGAGACCGAGATCCGTGAAGGCATCGAGGGCAACCTCTGCCGCTGCACCGGCTACCAGAACATCGTGCGCGCCGTCCAGGACGCCGCCTCGAAGATGAAGCCGGGCGCGTCCGCCACCCAGCAGTCCTCCGCCCAGCCCGTGGCCGGGGGTGGCGCCTGATGACGACGACGGAGAACCCGAGCACCCCGGCCCCCGAGATCGGGCGGGACCGGCGGCGCAAGGAGGACCGTCGACTCATCACGGGGCGCACCCGCTGGGTCGACAACCAGGCCCTCACCGGCCTGCTGCACCTCTCGATCGTCCGCAGCCCGTTCGCCCACGCGAACATCAAGGGCATCGACACGTCGGCGGCCAAGCAGGTCCCCGGCGTCGTCGCGGTGTACTCGGCGGCCGACATCGGCGCCGACCAGGTGCAGCTGCCCTGCGCCTGGCCGATCACCAAGGACATGAAGTCCCCGCAGCGCCCGGCGCTCGCGGGCAGCCGCGTCAACTTCGCCGGCGAGGGCGTCGCGGTGGTCGTCGCCCGCAGCGCGGCGATCGCCAAGGACGCCGCCGAGCTCGTCGAGGTCGACTACGAGGAGCTCGAGCCGGTCCTCGACATGGAGGAGGCGCTCAAGGACGGCGCCACCCTCGTGCACCCCGAGATCGGCACCAACGCGAACGCGCAGTGGGTGTTCGACTCCGGCGAGGCGGGCTCGGGCGGCGACGTCGCCGAGGCGCTGAAGAAGGCGGAGTCGGACGACGACCAGATCGTCGTGCGCCGCCGCTTCCGGCAGCAGCGCCTCGTGCCGGTGTTCATGGAGCCGCGCTCCACGGTGGTCGACCCCAACAGCGAGCAGCTGACGATGTGGTCGTCCACCCAGGTGCCGCACATCCTCAAGACGATGCTCGCGCTGACGCTCGGCCTGCCCGAGCACAAGATCCGCGTCATCGCGCCGGACGTCGGCGGCGGGTTCGGCGGCAAGATCGCCGTCGCGCCCGAGGAGGTCCTCACGCTGCTGGTGGCCCGCAAGCTGGGCAAGCCGGTCAAGTGGACCGAGACCCGCTCCGAGTCGCTGCTCACGGCCCACCACGGCCGTGACCAGGTGCAGGAGCTGGCCATGTCCGTCACGAAGGACGGGCAGATCACCGGTCTGGACGTGAAGCTCATCGCCGACATGGGCGCCTACCTCGGCCTCGTCGGCCCGGGCGTGCCGATCCTCGGCGCGTTCATGTTCAACGCGATCTACAAGATCCCGGCGTACCGGTTCGACTGCACCAACGTCTTCACCACCAAGACGCTCACCGACGCGTACCGCGGCGCCGGTCGTCCGGAGGCCACCTTCGGCATCGAGCGGATGATGGACGAGGTCGCCCTCGAGCTCGGCATCGAGCCGCTCGAGTTCCGCGAGAAGAACTGGATCAAGCACGACGAGTTCCCGTTCACCACGGTCAGCACGCTGACCTACGACACGGGCAACTACGAGGCGGCCACCGAGCAGGCCAAGCAGATGTTCGACTACGACGGCCTGCGGCGTGAGCAGCAGGAGCGTCGTCAGCGCGGCGACGTCAAGCAGCTCGGCATCGGCATCTCGACCTTCACCGAGATGTGCGGCCTGGCCCCGTCCCGCGTGCTCGGCTCGCTCGACTACGGCGCCGGCGGCTGGGAGACCGCGTCCATCCGGATGCAGCCCACCGGCAAGGCCGAGGTCGTCGTCGGCGTCAGCCCCCACGGGCAGGGCCACGAGACCGCGTTCTCGCAGATCGTCGCCGACCAGCTCGGCGTGCCGTTCGACGACGTCGAGATCCTCCACGGCGACACGCAGTCGTCGTACAAGGGCCTCGACACCTACGGCTCGCGCTCGCTCGCGGTCGGCGGCATCGCCGTGGTCAAGGCGGCCGAGAAGGTCATCGAGAAGGCCAAGCCGATCGCCGCGCACATGCTGGAGGCCTCCGAGGGCGACCTCGAGTTCTCGGGCGGGAAGTTCACGGTCAAGGGCACCGACAAGGGTGTGGGCATCCAGGACATCGCGCTCGCGGTGTTCGCCGCCCACGACTACCCCGAGGGCATCGAGCCCGACATCGACGCCCACGCGACGTTCGACCCGGAGAACTTCTCGTTCCCGCACGGCACGCACCTCTCGGCGGTCGAGGTCGACACCGAGACCGGCTTCGTCTCGCTGTACAAGTACGTCTGCGTGGACGACGTCGGCAACGTGATCAACCCGCTGATCGTCGAGGGCCAGGTTCACGGCGGTCTCGCGCAGGGCATCGCGCAGGCCCTGTACGAGGAGGCCGCGTACGACGACCAGGGCACGCTGCTCTCGGGCACGCTGGTCGACTACACGCTGCCCACGGCGGCCGACCTGATCAGCTTCGACACCGCGAACACCACGACCGCGTCGACCACCAACCCGCTCGGGGTCAAGGGCGTCGGCGAGGCCGGGACGATCGCCTCCACGCCGGCGGTCGTGAACTCGGTGCTCGACGCGATCCGGCACCTCGGTGTCAAGGACATCGACATGCCCACGACCCCGTACCGCGTCTGGACCGCGATCCAGAACGCCTCGGGTCACGCCGGGCGCGCCGACGAGGCGAACGTGGCCTCGCCCGGTGCCGGCCTCGGCTCCACCGCCAGCGACATCTCGAGGGGCGACACCCAGGGAGGACACACGTGATCCCGGCCCAGTTCGACTACGTCCGGCCGACCACCGTCGAGGAGGCGGTCCAGGCCCTGCGCGACGGCGGCGACGACGCCAAGCTCCTGGCCGGCGGCCAGAGCCTGCTCCCGGTGCTCCGGCTCCGGATGGCCGACCCGTCGCTGATCATCGACCTCGGCGGGATCGCGGAGCTCAAGGGCGTCCGCGAGGAGGGCAACGAGGTCGTCGTCGGCGCGATGACGTCGCACCACGACGTCGCCCGTGACGACACCCTGCGTCAGCACGTCGCCCTCATCCAGGAGGCGACGAAGACGGTGGCGGACCCGCAGGTCCGCCACCGGGGCACGCTCGGCGGGGCCCTGGCCCACGCCGACCCGGCCGGCGACCTCGCCGCGCCGGCGCTGGCCCTCGACGCGCAGTTCGTCATCGCCGGCCCGAACGGCACCCGCACGGTCGGGGCGGCGGACTTCTTCGAGGACTACTTCACCACCGCCATCGGCGAGGGTGAGCTCCTCACGCAGATCCGCTTCCCGAAGTACACCGGCTGGGGCGCGCGGTACGAGAAGTTCAACCGGGTCGCCCAGGCCTGGTCGATCGTCGCGGTCGCCGCCACCGTGAAGGTCGACGGGGGCACGATCTCCGAGGCCCGCATCGGCCTCACCAACATGGCGGGCACCCCGGTGCGCGCCCGCGGTGTGGAGTCGGCCCTGGTCGGGCAGTCCGCGACCGAGGAGAATGTCCGCAAGGCCGCCCAGGCCGCCGCCGAGGGCACCAGCCCGACCGCGGACGCGGACGCCGGCTCCGACTACCGCGAGCACCTCGCCCGGGTGCTCACCGGTCGGGCCGTCCTCGCAGCCGCGGGCTGAGTCCCGCCGACCGACGACGACCGATCGTCACGACGCCGGCCCGCTCCCGCACCCGCGGGGGCGGGCCTCCGTCGTGAACCGCACCCTCCCAGGAGGTACGCCAGTGAAGCTCGAGAACGAGTTCACCGTCCCGGTGGACATCGACACCGTGTTCGACGCCCTGAACGACCCGGAGAAGGTCACGCCGTGCTTCCCGGGCGCGACGCTCGACTCGCACGAGGGCGATGACTTCACGGGCACCGTGAAGGTCAAGCTCGGCCCCATCTCGATGACCTACAAGGGCAAGGGCACCTTCGTCGAGCGCGACAAGACCAACCACAAGGTCGTCGTCGACGCCCAGGGCCGCGACTCGCGGGGCAACGGCACCGCGTCGGCCAAGGCGACGCTGACGATGACCGACGAGGGCGGCAAGACGAAGGTCAACGTCCTCACCGAGATGCAGGTGACCGGCAAGCCGGCGCAGTTCGGCCGCGGCGTCATGTCCGACGTCGGCGACAAGATCCTCGGCCAGTTCGCGTCCTGCCTCGCCGACGAGTTCGGCAGCAGCAGCGCGGGCGGGTCGGGCGCGGCCAGCGTGTCCGACACCGGCTCGACCGGCGGCAACGGCACCGGCCCGACGGCCACGGAGTCCGTCGCCGTGTCCGGCGGCGACGCCCCGGTCAGCGCGCCGGCGGCCCCCACGCCCGTCGCCGCGGGCTCGGGCGCCCCGCAGGCGGCGGCGATGCCCACCAGCGTCGCCGAGGCGGCCAAGGGCGACACGGGCGCCAAGCCCGGCGCGTCCGCCGGCAACGCGGCCGCCGCGGCCGGCGAGGCGGCGGCGCAGCCCAGCCAGCCGCGTCGCCAGCAGGTCGAGGCCATCGACCTGCTCGACAGCTCGCGGGAGGCCGTGCTCAAGCGGCTCGCGCCCGTGGGCATCGGCGCCGGCGTCCTCGCCGCGATCATCGCGATCATCCTGATCGCGCGCGGCCGCTCGTCGTAGTCCGTTCCACCCGTTCTGAGCGAAGGGCCCCTCCGGTCGAGTAGATCGATCGAAGGGGCCCTTCGCTCGTCACGGACCGGTGCCGCGCAGCTCGATCGACCGCGTGCCCGACCCGACGCCCGCGCCCGCCGAGACCACGACGAGGCGCCGCCCGTCGGGGGTGAACGCCAGGCCCGAGGGCATCCGGTCGACCAGCGCGTCCTGCTGCGGCGCGCCGGTCGCGGCGTCGACGACCACCACGCGGCCACCCGGGTCGCTCACGGCCAGCCGGCGCCCGGTGGCGTCGATCGCGACGTCGTCGGCGTCGAGGCCGGGCTGGATCTCCCGCGTGTACTGCCGGGTCGCGAGGTCGACGACCCAGATCGTCCCGTAGCGGGGCGACACGACGTAGGCGGTGCCGCCGTCCGGGGACACCACGAGCTCCCGGGCGTCGGCGACCTGCGCGTACCACGCCTGGTTCCCCGTGGCCGGGTCGACGGCGATGACGACGTTGCGCATGTACTGGCTGAACAGCTGCGTCCCGTCGGGGAGCAGGACGACGTCGCTGATCTCCCCGGTCCCGGGCCGGCTCGACGTCGCCGCCATCGTGCGCAGGTCCACGGTGGTGACGCCGGCGTCGCCGCGGGCCAGCACCGCACGGGATCCGTCGGGGGTCACCACCATCTCCAGCGAGCCCGGGGCCGACACCGCGTCGCCCTCGTCGGGCTGGCGGGGGATCGGCGTCCGGGCGGTGACCGCGCGGGCGACGGGGTCGACGGTGACCAGCTCGTCGGCCCAGGTGGAGACGAGCACGCGCCCGTCGGGGGTGACGGCGACGTCGGAGGGCGTCGCCCCGACGGGGACGCTCCACAGCTGCTCGGAGGTCGCCACGTCCATCGCGGACACCACCCCGCCCCGCCAGACGATGTAGGCCCGGGTGCCGTCCGGTGTCAGCGCCATGTCGAGCGCCCCGGTGAGCGCGGCCTGGTCCACCGCCGGGGGCCGGGGTGGTGGCCCGGTGCAGGCGGACAGGGCGAGCAGACCGCCCAGCAGGGCGAGGAGGGCGCAGAACGGGCGGGAGCGCACCGTGATGATGTAGCACAGCGTGACCGATCTCAGCGAGGCCTTCCCCCGTTCGGCTCAGCGCGGTCGCCGTCGCGCCGGTCTGCGAGGCTCATCCCGTGCGCAGCGGACCCACCAACACCCTCGTCGACGTCCCGGGCCTTCAGGTCGGGCACGCGGAGCTGACGGGGGAGGGGGCGCTGTCGGGGACGACCGTGGTGCTGCCGGGCCCCGACGGCGCGGTCGCGGGGGTCGACGTGCGGGGCGGCGGACCCGGAACCCGCGAGACCGACGCGCTCGACCCGCGCACGCTCGTCGAGCGCGTGCACGCCGTGGTGCTCACCGGCGGCAGCGCCTACGGGCTCGCCGCGGCCTCCGGGGTGGCCGACGCGCTGGGCGCGCAGGGGCGGGGGTTCCCGGTCGGCGGTCCGGGCGAGGTGGTGCCGGTGGTGCCCGCCGCCGTCGTCTTCGACCTCGGGCGCGGCGGGCGCTTCGCCGCCCGGCCCGGCGCGGACACCGGCGCGGCGGCCCTCGCCGCCGCCACCGACGCGCCGCCCGCCCAGGGCGTCGTGGGCGCGGGCACCGGCACGGTGGTCGGCGGGCTCAAGGGCGGGATCGGCTCGGCGTCGACGGTGCTCGCCGACGGCACGGTCGTCGCGGCGCTCGTCGTCGCCAACGCCGCCGGGTCCGCGGTGGATCCCACGACCGGCGAGCTGTGGGGCGCGCGCCACCACCTCGACGGCGACGCCGAGCTCCCGGCCCTGCCCGACGACCGCGCCGCGCTCCTCGCCGCCCTGCGTGACGCCGCCGCGCCGCCCACGCTGAACACGACGATCGGGGTCGTCGCCACCGACGCGGGGCTCACGGTGGCCCAGTGCTCGAAGCTCGCCGCCGTCGGGCAGAGCGGCCTCGCCCGGGCCGTGCGCCCCGCCCACGGCATGACCGACGGCGACACGTTCTTCGGCCTCGCCACCAGCGCACGCCCGGCGCCGGACCTGGGTGCCGTCCAGGAGATCCTCACCGCGGGCGCGGACTGCGTGACCCGCGCGGTGGTGCACGCCGTCCTGGCCGCGCGCACCGTCGAGACCCCCGCCGGGCACTGGCGCGCGTACCGGGATCTCGTGGCGGGCGTCTGAACCTGGCTCCACGACGCGACGCAGCCAGGGTGACCCTCGCCGCCCACCCGGGGCACCATGGGCGCGTGGCCGGCTACCGCGAGCGCGGGGTGGCGCCGGGCGTCGTGCTCTGGAGCAGCGACGGGGCGCCGGGCACGATCCTGCCCGACGGCTGCCTCGACCTGATCTGGACCGGGCGCGGGCTGGTGGTCGCCGGGCCCGACGGGGCCGCGCGGTTCAACGACGGCGGCGGCCGGCGCCACGTCGGCCTGCGCTTCTCGCACGGCCGCGGGCCCGCGCTGCTCGGGCTGCGCGCCGACGAGCTGCGCGACACCACCGTGCCCCTCGACGCCCTACGGGGCGACGCCGCCGCCCGCGAGCTCACCGAGCGGGCGGCCGACGACCCGGCCGGCGTCCTGCACGGTGTCGCCACCGCCACGCCGCCGCACGCGGACGAGCGCTTCGGGGCGCGGGTGTTCGGCGCCCTCGCACGGGGTCGCGACGTCGCGGGGCTCGCCGACGACCTCGGCACCACCCCGCGCACGCTGCACCGGCGCTGCCTGCCGGTCTTCGGCTACGGCCCCCAGCACCTCGGGCGCATCCTGCGCCTGCAGCGCGCGCTGGCCCGGGCGCGGGCCGGCTCGGCGTGGGCCGACGTCGCCGCCGTCGAGGGCTTCGCCGACCAGCCGCACCTGGCCCGCGAGGTGCGGGCGCTGGCGGGCACGACGCCGAGCGAGCTGCTACGTCGGTAGGGGAGCGAACAGGTCCACCGACCCGCCGTCGGGGTCCTGCACGGTGGCGTAGCGCTGGCCCCAGAACGCGTCCCAGGGCTTGAGCTCGCCGTGGTAGCCGGCGTCGACCAGCGCGGCGTAGGTCGCGTCGACCTCGGCGGGCGAGTCGCACGCGAACGCGAGCGCGCCGCGATGGCCGGTGGGCGGGGTCCAGGACGGGTCGAAGGAGCGGATCGTGGCCTCGGTGTCGAACGCCAGGCGCAGCCCGCCGCCGAGGTCGACCTCGACGTGCGGCTGGCCGTCGGCCTCGGGCGGGGCGTCGATGCCCAGGCGGCGGTAGAAGGCGAGCGTGGCGGCCATGTCGGCGACGACCAGCTCGACGACGGAGAGTCGGGGTGCCATGGCGCTCACCGTAGGGACCGCCCGCGCGGCCGGGCTTGGACCGATCGGACAGGATGATCGGGTGGTGCACGTCGAGGTCCGCACGCTGGCCTTCACCCCGCCGCTGTGCCCCGACAACCTGTTCGGCCACCTCGTCGCGACCGCCGTGCCGGGCGTCGAGGAGTGGCACGACGGGGCGTACCGCCGCACGCTGACGCTGCCCGGCGGGCCGGGGGTCGTGTCGCTGCTCCCCGGCACGGACGCGGTCGTCGCGACGCTGACGCTCGCCGACCCCGCCGACGCCGACGAGGCCGCTCGCCTGTCGCGCCGCATCCTCGACCTCGACGCCGACCCCGCGACCGTCGACGCCACCCTGCGCGCCGACCCGGTGCTCGCGGCGCTCGTCGACGAGGCCCCGGGCCGGCGGGTGCCCGGGTCGCCGGACGCCGACGAGTTCGCCGTGCGCGCCGTCCTCGGCCAGCAGGTCTCCACCGCCGCGGCCCGCACCCACGCCGGGCGCCTCGTGCGCAGGCACGGGACGCCGCTGCCCGACGGGTTCGCCGGGCCCGGCAGCACGCTGGCCCACCTCTTCCCGGGCGCTGCCGCGCTCACCGCCGTCGACCCCGACGAGCTCGGCATGCCCCGCACGCGCAAGCGCACGCTGCTCGGGCTCGTGCGGGCGCTGGCCGACGGCGAGGTGGTGCTCGACCCCGCCGACGTCGCCGCCTCCCGGGCCGCGCTCGGCGGGCTGCCCGGGATCGGCCCGTGGACCGTCGACTCGGTCGCCATGCGCGCGCTCGGCGACCCCGACGCGTTCCTGCCCTCCGACCTCGGCATCCGCGCGGCCGCCGAACGCCTCGGCCTGCCGGCCCGCGACCGCGACCTCGTCGCCCACGCCGAGCCCTGGCGGCCCTACCGGGCGTACGCGACGCAGTACCTCTGGGCGGCGCTGGACCACGCCGTGAACGTCATGCCAGGGTGATCCGTCGTGGACACCGACGATCCGCTGTGGGGCGCGCTCGACCGGGTCGCGGAGACACCGACGCTGCTCGTGGCCTGCGCCTTCGACGGGGCCCTCGCGCCGGACGAGGGTGACCCCGCCGAGGCCCGCGCCGAGCAGGTGTCGTCCGAGGCGCTCAACGTCCTCGTCGCCCTGGCGGACACCACGGTCGCGGTGGTGTCCGACCGGCCGCGCGACGAGGTCGCCGAGCTGATGTTCCTCTCCGGCGCCAAGGGCGGGCTCCGGATGGTCGCGCCGGAGGGGCTGGACGCCCTGCGCGACGAGGTCGGGGCCACCGCCCTGGTCGCTGTCGGGGTGGCGGTCACCGGGACGTCCGCCGACGTGATCGTCGGCGTCGGCGAGGAGCTCGGGGCCGGCGCGCCCTACGAGGTCGAGGACGTGGACGAGGTCGGCGAGCTGCTCGAGGAGCTCGCCGGCCTGCGCCGCAGCCCCTAGCTCAGAACAGGACCTGGTCGCGGGACTCGAGGTCGAGCAGCGCGCGCTTGCGTTCGAGGCCCCCGGCGTAGCCGGTGAGGCTCCCGTCGGCGCCGACGACGCGGTGGCACGGCACGACGATCGCCACCGGGTTGCGGGCCATGGCCCCGCCGACGCGACGGGCCTCGCCGGCGGCCAGCCCGGTGGCGGCGGCCAGCGCGCCGTAGCTGACGGTGTCGCCGTAGCCGACCGACCGGAGCTCGTCGAGGACGCGGCGGTCCCACGCGGGGTGCGCGGACAGGTCGACGGGCACGCTGAACTCCCGCAGCGTGCCGTCGAGGTAGGCGTCGACCTCGCGGCGCGCCAGGTCGAGGATCGCCTCGGCGGCCTCGCCGCGGGTGACGTCACCGTCGACGGGGGAGAAGCCGAGCAGGGTCAGCCCGTGCTCGGACGCCTCGAGGTGCAGGGGACCGATCCGGGTCTCGTGGACGACGCTCATGCCTGACAGAACACCACCGCGGTCGAGCGTGTGGCGGTACGGACGTCCAGTGTCAGCGATGGCCCACCGCTGACGTTCAGCCGCCGGCGAACGGGGGGAGGACGTCGACGGTCGCGCCGTCGGCGAGCACCGTGGTGCGGTCGTGGACCGCGGTCTCGTCGAGCAGGAAGCTCGCGGCGCCCAGCACGCGGGCCAGGGCGTCGCCGTGGTCGGCGGCCAGGGCCGTCACCAGGTCGGCGACGGTGGCGCCGACCGGGACGGCGACGGCCTCGCTGCGCGTGCCGGCCGCGGCCTTGGCCCCGGCGAAGTAGCGCACCGTCACGGTCGTGACGCGGACGTCGGTCGAGGCGGTCATCATCCTCCGATCGCGCTCATGGGCCGGTCGGGCTGCAGGAAGCCCGGGTCGTCGATGCCGTGGCCGGGCTTCTTGCCCCACATCGCCACGCGCCAGGCGTCGGCGATCTCGCCGTCGGTGCCGCCGCCGCGCAGCAGGCCGCGCAGGTCGTTCTCCGAGCGGGCGAACAGGCAGTTGCGCACCTGACCGTCGGCGGTCAGGCGGGTGCGGTCGCAGTTGCCGCAGAACGGGCGCGTCACCGAGGCGATCACGCCGACCTTGGCGGGGGCGCCGTCGTGGCCGGTCCACCCGTCGACGAGGAAGCGCTCCGCGGGTGCGCCCCCGCGATCGGCCGTGTCCTCGGTGAGCGTGAAGCGGGTGCGCAGCGCGGCCAGCACCTGCTCGGCGGTGATCATGCGGTCGCGCTGCCAGGAGTGGCCGGCGTCGAGGGGCATCTGCTCGATGATGCGCAGCTCGTAGCGCTCCTCGAGGGCCCAGGCGAGCAGGTCGGGCGCCTCGTCGTCGTTGAGCCCGGGCATCAGCACCGTATTGATCTTGATCGGGTCGAGCCCGTGCTCGCGCGCCGCGCGCAGGCCGGACAGGACGTCGTCGAGCCGGTCGCGCCGGGTGATCTCGGCGAACCGGTCGCGGCGCAGCGTGTCGAGCGAGACGTTGACGCGGTCGAGGCCCGCGGCGGCGAGACCGGCCGCACGGCGGGTCAGCCCGAGCGCGTTGGTGGTCACCGACATCTCGGGGCGGTGGGGCAGCGCGGCGGTGGCCGCCACGATGTCCTCGAGGCCCTTGCGCAGCAGCGGCTCGCCGCCGGTGAAGCGGATCTCCTGCACGCCCAGCTGCTCGACGGCGATGCGCACCAGGCGCACGATCTCGTCGTCGGTGAGCGCCTGCTCGGTCGGCATCCACTCCAGGCCCTCGGCGGGCATGCAGTAGGTGCAGCGCAGGTTGCAGCGGTCGGTCAGCGAGACCCGCAGGTCGGTCGCGACACGTCCCCAGGAGTCGACCAGGCGTGCGTCGGCGGGGCGTCCGCTGGTGTCCGTGGTGGCGGTGGCGGCTCCGGGGACGGCCGGCACACCGAGGTCGAGGGCGGTCATCACCGTCCACCCTAACCGCGTCGCGGGGGTGCCGTGAGTAGCGTCTCCGCAGGTCGGAGGGCTACTCCGCAGATGCGGTGATCAGGACGCGGAGAAGATCGCAGCTGCGGCGCACGGTGCGGGGAAACGGGCCGATCGGAGAGGTCGCTCAGCGGGGGAGCAGCCCGCGCACGGCGGCCCGCGCCGGCTCGGCGCCGTGGCGCGCTCGTCGGTGTCCCCGAACGCCGCGAGGAACGTCGTCATCTGGCACGCCCCGAGCAGCAGCAGGGCCGACGCGCGCGGGTCGACCGCGGGGTCGAGGCGTCCCGCCCGGGCCTCGGCGGCGAGCGCGAGGGCACCCGCTCGACGCGCGCCCCGGACGGGTGACACGCCGGGTGCGCGCTTCCCCGAGGCGGGCGGCGCGCCGCACTACGGTCGGACACCATGTCCACGGGTCGGCGCCGCCTGGGCTGGCTGCTGCCGACGGTGCTGGTGGTGGTCCTGCTCGCCGGCGCCGGCAGCGCGGTGGTCCTGCTGCGCGAGCCCCAGCTCCTGCCCGGGCGCACGGCCGCGGTGGTGCCCGTGGTGCGCGCCGACGTCGTCACCGAGATCCGCGCGCCCGGCGTGGTCCGCAGCGGCGGTGAGGCCGACGTGTCGTTCGCGGTGAGCGGGGTCGTGCGGACCGTCGACGTCGCGCCGGGCACGGTGGTCGCCCCCGGGGACGTGCTCGCGACCCTCGACGACGCCCCGATCCGCGCGCGGATCACCGCCGCGCAGACCGCGCTCACCGCCGACACCCGCGACATCACCGCCGCGCGCAGCGCCGTCCCGGTCGACCTCGTGGCGGTCGGGCGCTTCGAGGCCGCCGCCGCCCGCGACCGCGCCGAGCTCGCCGAGGCGAACCGCCAGCTCGAGGGCACGGTGCTGCGCGCCCCGCGCGGCGGCACGGTGACCGCCGTGGCCGGGCAGGTCGGCGACCGCGTCGTCGCCGGCGCGCCCACCCCCGACGACGCCCCGAGCCGGCGGCCGTTCGTGCGCCTCGCCGACCTCGCCGCGCTCGTCGTCCGCGCCGCGGTGCCGCCCCGTGACGTGCCGCAGGTGGCGACGGGCCAGCCGGCGTCGGCCGCCGTCGACGGCGTCGGCGACCCGGTGCTCGGCGAGGTCGTCGGCGTCGAGCCCGCGCCGGGCCCGGACGGCGCCTACGGCGTCTCGGTGGCCGGCACGCTCCCGCCGCCGACGCTGCGCGTGGGCCAGGCCGCCGACGTGCGCGTGATCGTCGAGCGCGCGATCGGCGTCCTCGTCGTCCCGCCCGCCGCCGTGCGCCCGACCGGCCCCGACCGCGGCACCGTCCTCGTCCGCCCGCCGGACGGCCGGGGTCCCGACCGGGCCGTCGCGGTCACCACCGGGCTCGCCGACGCGACGTCGGTCGAGATCCGCGCGGGGCTGCGCGAGGGTGACCGCGTCCTCGTCCCGCGGGATCCGGGGCCGCGGCCGTGACCGATCGCGACGAGTTCGGGCGCAGCGACGACTGGGAGGACGAGTACTACCGCGCCCGGGACCACGCGACCGACCCCGGGGACGGCCCCCCGCCGGAGCCGGCCTCCCGCGAGCGTCCCCGCCCGCGGCGCTGGGTGATCGCCCTGGCGCTGCTCACCGTCTTCGTCCTCGGCGTCGTCGGGGGTGTGGTCGCCGACCGCTACCTCGCGGTCGGCTGCCGCACCTGCGCGCCGCCCGCGGGGATCGGCGTCCCGCTCGTCGGCACGCTCGAGAGCACCGCTGACGGGCTGATCGCCGTGCGCACCCCGGAGGGCCGCCTCGTGCCCGTGCGGACCTCGCCGGCCACCCGCGTCGTCGACCAGGCGCAGCGCCCCGGGCCGGTCACCGGCCTGGCGCGGGGCACGCGCGTCAGCGTGCTCGGCGTGCCCGACGCCGACGGCGTGCTCACCGCCGACACGCTCGGCGTGCCGGGCTAGCTAGAAGGCGCGCTCGAGCCAGTCCAGCAGGCCCTGGCCCCACGAGGTGCCGGCGTCGTTCACCGGCCGCGCCGGGGGCAGGGGCGCCGGCAGGGGCGCCGGCAGCCCGGGGGGCCCGGTGAGCAGGCCCGGGGGCACCACCGGGGGTGTGGTCGTCGTGGTGGTGGTCGTGCTCGTCGTCGTCGAGGTGTCCTCGACCGGCGGCCGACCCGGCCGGCCGGGCCGCGGGGGCCGGGTCTCCTCGGGGGGATCGCTGACGGTCGTCGTCGTGGTCGTCGTCGTGGGCTCGGCCGACGTCGTGGTCGTGGTCGTGGTCGGCGCGACGGTCGTGGTGGTGGTCGTCGGCGCCGGGGTCGTCGTGGTCGTGGTCGGCCGCGGCGTCGTCGTGGTGGTCGTGGGCTCGGTCGTGGACTCGGTCGTGGTGGTCGTGGTCGGTGTCGCCGAGGTCGTCGTGGTCGTCGGGTCCGGCGTGACCGTCTTCGTCCGCGTCTCGGTGCGCGTCTCGGTGCGCGTCTCGGTGGTCACCGGGGCCGGCACGGCGGTCGTGGTGAGCCACAGCGCGCGCAGGACGGGGCTCGCGCCGCCGTCGGCGCGCCGCAGGAGCACGCGGACCGAGAGCTCGGTGCTCGGGTCGCCGAGGCGGGCGGTGCCGCCGCGGGGCACGGTGACCCAGGAGCCCCAGGTGCCGTCGCCGCGCAGCCCGCGCGCCTCGACGACCAGGGACCCGCCGGAGGGGACGTCGGCGGTGGGGACGCCGGCGACGGAGTCGACGACGCCGGTGGTGCGCCGCGGCGCGAGCACCAGCTCGCCGTCGCGGACGCCCGAGTCGTCGAGCCGGATGGCACCGCCGTCGAGCACGACGCCGCGGTCGTCGCCGCCGTCGATCGCGAGCTCGGGCGACCAGCTCTCGGTGCGGGGCGGGTCCGTGGACGCGCCCGCGGGCACCGCGAGCGCGATCGCGAGCCCCACGGCGCCGGCCGCGACGGCCAGGGCGCCGTGACGCCGGGAGTCAGCAGGACGGGACATCGCGCGCCTCCACCAGGTCGGCCGGGACGAACTGGGCGGTCCCGAGGCGGATCCACCGGGTGCCGACCCCGGTGCGTCCGGCCCCGGCGTCCACCGCGCACTCGTAGGACATGCGGGCCTGCGGGGCGACGACGCCGACGACGGGCGCGTCGGCGCCGGGCGCGGCGCGGACCTCGAGGCGGGCGGCGCGGTCGATCGCCGTGCCGGAGGGACCGGTGCCCGTCCAGAGGTAGGTCACGGTCACCCAGGTGTTGTCGGTGAGCCCGAGGTCGTCGCGGAAGGTGCCGTCGGCGAGGTCGATGCCCGCCGGGTTGGCGACGCGGCGCCCCGAGCCGTCGCGCCCGCCGCGGTAGTCGTCGGTGAAGGCGGCCTCGGCCTGCGGGCGTCCGCGGGGCAGGTCGCCGAACTCCTGGCGCACCGCGCTCTCGCTCCAGTAGTCGTCGCGGGTGTTCCACGGGCCGACGTCCCAGAGCGGCACCCAGGTGCAGCGGGTCTCGGAGGCGCACACGCGCGCGGTGTAGTCGCCCGTCCCGCGCGGGCTCAGGCTGCGCCGCGACGGGAGGGCGGCGAAGCGGTCGTTCCGCTCCACCTCGTGCCCGTTGGCGGTGTCGTTGCCGACGAGGCCGATGCGGGTGGCGAAGACGCGCGAGGTCAGGGGCGTGGTGGTCGTCGGCTCCGGGGCCGTGAGGCGCTGCGGGCCGCGGTCGGCGGTCAGTCCGAGGCGGCGCAGCGCGGGCCCGGACCCGTCCGGTGCGGCGACGAGCGTAACGCGCACCTGGATCTCGAAGGTCGGCTGCTCGAGGCGGGCGGGGCTGCCGGGCTCGGCCTCGCGCCACTCGCTCCACGTGTCGTCGTCCCGGATGCCGCGGACCGCGACGACGACCTGCGCGCCGGCCGGGACGTCGGCGGCGACGTCGGCGGACACCCGGTCGGTCACGGCGGCGGGCCGTCGCGGGGCGAGCAGGAGCTGGCCCTCGGCCGGCGCCGAGCCGGTGCTGGTCGCCCGGGGCTCGCGGTCGCGCAGGCGCACCGCGCCGTCGCCGGTGACCACGTTGGTGTCGTCGCCGCCCTCGATCGCGAGCTCGGCGATCCACGACTCGCTCGTCGGCACCGCACCGGCCACCGGCGCGGCGAGGACCGACGCGAGCACCGCACCCGCCGCGACGGCGGTGCCGAGCGCCCCCCGGGTCCACGATCCGGTCCGGCGTCCCGCCATCGGAGCTCCCGTACGTCGGGTCCTCGTTCGGGGTCGAGGACGTCGGCGACCATGGAAGGTCGCCGACTCTCTGTGGACAAGCGAAAGCAGGGAGACGCATGTGGGTGATAGCCGGTGAGGCGACTTACATGACTGTCATTACGGTGATCGCGACCCCGCGCGTCGCCACACCGGACATCACCCCGATGAGGTACGTCTATCGGGGTGCACGAGAGCGGGGGCTCAGGAGAGACGTGTGTCGTCCACGACGGGCGACCACAGGCGCGGCGCCGGCTGCAGATGCTCGTCGACACGGTCGCGGGCCCGGAGGCGGTCGCGGTCGCCCGCGACGCCGACGACCTGCTCGCCCTGCTGGCGGCGACGCCGCGGGCGATCGCGGTGCTCGGGCTGGCCGAGACCGAGCCCACCGGGCTGGACGTGGTGCGCCGCGTGCTGGCCGACGCGCCCGGCACGGCGGTGCTCGTCGCCGGGTCGGGGGAGGCGCACGCGCCCGCCCAGCAGGCGCTCGCCGAGGGCGCCGCGGGCTTCCTGCGCTGGGAGGCGCCGCGGGCGATGATCCGCACGCTGGTCCGCAGCCTCGCCAGCACCGCGGCCGGCGACGACCTCGTGCCGCGCCCGGCCGGGCCCTCGGCGCGCGGGTCGGTGGAGGCGGTCGCCGCGCCCGAGGACGGCCTGTACGACGTCGTCGTCGACCTCGCCGCGCAGCAGCGTCTCGAGCTCTCGGTCCGCGAGGTCCAGGTGCTCATCGGCGTCAGCCGCGGGCTGACCAACGCCGACATCGGCCGGCGGCTCTACCTCTCCGACCACACGGTCAAGTCCCACACCGGGCACCTGTTCCGCAAGCTCGGGGCGAGCGACCGCGCGCAGGCGGTCAGCCACGCGTGGCGCCTCGGCCTGTTCGTGCCGGCGCCGACCCGTCGCGCCGGCGCCTGACATGTGAGCGAAATTCCCGGCTATCGCCGGGAACTTCGCTCACGGAGGACTAGGTGTGCGCCTTGAGCTCCTGGCGCGCGACGGAGCGCAGGTGCACCTCGTCCGGGCCGTCCGCGAGGCGCAGCGCGCGGGCCCAGGCGTAGGCGTAGGCGAGCGGGAAGTCGTCGGAGACCCCGCCGCCGCCGTGGATCTGGATCGCGCGGTCGATGACGTTGCACGCCATCCGCGGGCAGATCACCTTGATCGCCGCGATCTCCGTGGCCGCTCCGCGCGAGCCGACGTTGTCGATCAGCCAGGCCGTCTTGAGCACCAGCAGGCGGGCCTGCTCGATCTCGATGCGGCTCTCGGCGATCTGCTCGCGCACCACGCCCTGCTCGCCCAGGGTCTTGCCGAACGCGACGCGCTCGTTGGCGCGGCGCACCATCGCGTCGACCGCGCGCTCGGCCATGCCGATGAGGCGCATGCAGTGGTGGATGCGGCCGGGGCCCAGGCGCGCCTGGGCGATCGCGAAGCCGCCGCCCTCCTCGCCCAGGAGGTTCGACACCGGCACGCGGACCTCGTTCAGCTCGAGCTCGCAGTGCCCGTGCTGGTCCTGGTAGCCGAAGACCGGCAGCGGCCGGGTGATCGTCATGCCCGGGGTGTCGCGCGGCACCAGCACCATCGACTGCTGGCGGTGGGTCGGCGCGTCCGGGTCGGTCTTGCCCATGACGATGAAGATCTGGCAGCGCGGGTCGGCGGCGCCCGAGATCCACCACTTCCGGCCGGTGATCACGTACTCGTCGCCGTCGCGGCGGATCGAGGTCGTGATGTTGGTGGCGTCCGAGGACGCGACGGCCGGCTCGGTCATCGCGAACGCCGAGCGGATCTCGCCGGAGAGCAGCGGCTCGAGCCACTGCTGCTTCTGCTCGGTGGTGCCGAACAGGTGCAGGGTCTCCATGTTGCCGGTGTCGGGGGCCTGGCAGTTGATCGCCTCGGGGGCGATCACCGGCGACCAGCCGGACACCTCCGCGACCGGCGCGTACTCGAGGTTCGACAGCCCCGAGACGTCCGGCAGGAAGAGGTTCCACAGCCCGCGCTCGCGGGCCTCGGCCTTGAGCTCCTCGATCACCGGCGGCAGGTCGTGCTCGGCCGGCGTCCCGCGCCGCTCCTCGCGCCAGGCGTCGTAGGCCTTCTCGGCGGGCAGGACGGCCTCGTCGAGAAAGGCGCGCATGCGGTCGGTGTAGTCCTGCGCCGCGGCACTGGGTGCGAAGTCCACCTCCGCACCTTCCCACCGCGCGCCCCGGGCGCGCGAGACAGAGCGTGGACGCCCCCGGCGGAGGCGCCGGAGCCGGACATGCGGCTGCCCCGACCGTGTACAGACGCGTTCACGGCTCTACACTCCCCACCGTGACGCACTTCCGGATCGCCGAGGCCGCCCGGCTGCTCGGCGTGAGCGACGACACGGTGCGCCGCTGGACCGACAGCGGCTCCCTGCCCGTCACCGCCGACGCCAGCGGCCGCAAGGTCATCGCCGGGTCGGACCTCGCGGCGTTCGCCCGGGCGCAGGCCCACGCCACCCCCGACCCGTCCGGGGTGGGCCGGTCGGCCCGGAACCGGTTCGTCGGGCTCGTCACCGCGATCACCAGCGACAAGGTCATGTCCCAGGTCGAGATGCAGTGCGGGCCCCACCGCGTCGTCTCGCTGATGAGCACCGAGGCCGTCGAGGAGCTCGGGCTCGAGGTCGGGTCGCTGGCGGTCTCGGTCGTGAAGGCGTCGCACATCATCGTCGAGACCCCCGGAGGCATGGCGTGAGCAGCGCCCGCAGACTCGTCCTCACGGCGCTGACCGCCGCCCTCGCCCTCGGTGCCGCCGCCTGTGGCGGATCGTCCGGTGGGGAACAACAGCCCGCGCCCGCCCGCACGCTGACCGTCTCCGCGGCCGCGTCCCTGACCGACGTCTACGAGGCGCTCAAGCCGCAGTTCGAGCAGGCCAACCCGGGCACCACCGTGCGCTTCAACTTCGGCGGCTCGGACACGCTGGCCCAGCAGGTCGTGCAGGGCGTGCCCGCCGACGTCCTGGCCACCGCCAGCACCCGCACGATGCAGACCGCGCAGCAGGCCGGGCGCATCCAGGGCGAGCCGGTCACCTACGCGTCCAACCAGCTCCAGATCGCCGTCCAGCCGGGCAACCCCAAGGGGGTCGTCGACCTGTCCTCGCTGGCTGGCCCGCAGGTCACCGAGTCGATCTGCGCCCCCGCGGTGCCGTGCGGTGCCGCCACCGAGGCCGCCGAGCGCGCGGCCGGGGTCACCCTCGACCCCGTCAGCGAGGAGCAGGACGTCCGCTCGGTGCTCCAGCGCGTCCAGACCCGCAACGTCGACGCGGGCCTGGTCTACGTCACCGACGTGCGCGCGTCGAACGGGCAGGTCCAGGGCATCGACTTCCCGCAGGCGACCGCCCAGGGCGCGGCGCAGAACTACCTGATCGGCGCGGTCGCCGGCAGCCAGAACGCCGATCTGGCCACCAGCTGGATCCAGTTCGTCACCGGTCCCCAGGGCGACGCGGCCCTGCAGCAGGCCGGGTTCACGCTGAAGTGACGCGCACCCGTCCGGCCCGGGGTGGTGCGGTCACCCTCGCGCTGCCCTGGCCGGTGTGGGTGCCCGCGGTGGTGGGCTTCGGCCTCATCGCGGTCCCGGTGGCCGGGCTGGTCGTCCGGACGAACTGGCGCGACTTCGGCGCGCTGATCACCACCGACGCGGCGCTCGACGCGCTGCTGCTCTCGCTGCAGACCGGGCTCGTCTCCACCGCGCTGTGCCTGCTGCTGGGGACGCCCCTGGCGCTGGTGCTCGCGCGGTCGCACCTGCCGGGCCTGCCGGTGCTGCGCTCGATCGTGCTGCTGCCCCTGGTCCTGCCGCCGGTGGTCGGCGGGCTGACGCTGCTGTTCCTGCTCGGGCGCACCGGGCCGGTGGGGCAGCTGCTGGACGCCTGGTTCGGGATCACGGTCCCGTTCTCCACCACGGCCGTCGTCATCGCGCAGACCTTCGTCGCGATGCCCTTCCTCGTCGTCAGCCTCGAGGGCGCCCTGCGCACCGCCGGCGAGCGCTACGAGGTGGTCGCCGCGACCCTGGGCGCCTCGCCGCTGACCGCGCTGCGCCGGGTCACGATCCCCGTGGTGCTGCCCGGTCTCGTGTCCGGCTCGGTGCTCGCCTTCGCCCGGGCGCTGGGGGAGTTCGGGGCGACGATCGCCTTCGCCGGCAACCTGCAGGGCACCACGCAGACCCTGCCGCTGCTGATCTACATACAGTCGCAGAACGACCTCGACGGCGCGGTGGCGATGTCGCTCGTGCTCGTCGTCGTCGCGGTCCTCGTGATCGTCGCGACCCGCACCCGCGACGTCTCGGGCGTGCGGTGAGGCCCCCGATCCGGCGCCGTCCGCGCGCGTTCGACGCCCCCGACCGTGCCAGCCGTTCCGGCGAGGGGCGCCTCTCGCCGGCTGTATCGAGCGAAGGGGCCCTTCGCTCGGAATCCGGGGGCCTGCAGGCGCGGGTGACGACGCGCCGCGGCGGCTTCACGCTGGACGTGGCCGTCGAGGTCGCGCCGGGCGAGGTCGTCGCCGTCCTCGGACCCAACGGGTCGGGCAAGTCGACGCTGCTCGGCACGCTCGCCGGGCTCTACGCGCCCGAGGACGCCCGGGTCACGCTCGGCGGGCGGGTGCTCACCGACACGGCGTCCGGGATCGCCGTCCCCGCCCACCAGCGCCGGGTGGGACTGCTGAGCCAGCAGGCGCTGCTCTTCCCGCACCTCACCGCCCGCGACAACGTCGCCTTCGGCCCGCGCTGCGCCGGCCGGGGGCGGCGCGAGGCCCTGGCGGCCGCCCGGGAGCGGCTCGCCGACGTCGGTGTCGCCGAGCTCGCGGGCCGCCGTCCCGCCGAGCTCTCGGGCGGGCAGGCCCAGCGCGTCGCGATCGCCCGCGCCCTGGCCGTCGAGCCCGACCTGCTGCTGCTCGACGAGCCGTTCGCCGCGCTCGACGTCGACGCCGCCCCCGCCGTGCGCTCGGTGCTGCGCCGCCTCGTGCGCGACACCGGCCAGACCACGCTGCTCGTGACCCACGACGTGGTCGACGCCGTGGTGCTCGCCGACCGGCTCGTCGTGCTCGCCGAGGGCGGGGTCGTCGAGCAGGGCCCGACCGCGGAGGTGCTCGCCCGCCCGCGCTCGGCGTTCGCCGCCCGGATCGCCGGGCTGGACCTGGTCACCGGTGTCGCCGCCGGGGACGGCCTGACCACGCCCGGGGGCGAGACCGTGTTCGGGCGCGCCTCCGAGCAGGTCGAGGCCGGCGAGCCGGCCGTCGCCGTGTTCCCGCCGAGCGCGGTCGCCGTGCACCGCAAGCCGCCGGAGGGCAGCCCCCGCAACGTGCTCCCCGTCCGCCTCGCGGCGCTCGAGCCGCAGGGCGAGGTCGTGCGCCTGCGCGCGGGCGCGGCCCCGGACGGCCCGCCGTGGGTCGAGGGCCTCGCCGCCGACGTCACCCCGGCCGCGGTCGCCGAGCTCGGCGTGGAGCCCGGCGACGACCTCTGGTTCTCGGTCAAGGCGACCGAGGTGGCCGTGCACCCGCGCCGCCGCTGACCCCATGTGAGTACTTTCGGGGGCTATAGGCCCCGAAAGTACTCACGTGCAGAGGGAGCGCTCGGCCGTCGCGACCAGGCGCCGCGCGACCTCGTCGGTGGACAGCCCGCGGCCGGTGTAGAGCGCGTCGAAGCTCTCGAAGCCGGCGAGCACCCAGAGGGTGTCGGCGGCCTCGGCCTCGGTGACGTCGTCGCGCAGCTCGCCCTGCTCGGCGAGGCGGCGGGCGAGGTGGAGCATGCCGCCCCACCGGTGGTCCTCCATGCGCACGATCGCCCCGCCCACCGCGTCCGGGTCGAGCGCCGACATCGCGAACAGCACGGCGGCGACGTCGCGCATCGCCGCGAAGATCTCGGTGCCGGCGCGCAGCCCGCCGCGCAGGTGCTCGCGGGCGTCCGGGTGCGCGACCGCCTCGGTGAGCCGCGCGAGCCCCGAGCGCTCCCACAGGTCGCGGGCGAGCGCGTCGAAGAGCCCGGCCCGCGACCCGAACACCAGGTACACCGTCGACCGCGAGACACCGGCCCGCCGCGCCACGTCCTCGAGCCCGATCGCGGCGCCGCGCGTCTCGGTCAGCCGGTGCTCCAGCGCGGTGAGCACGTCCCGGCGCGTCTGTTCGGCGGACACGGCGCGCAACCGTTGCTCGTACTTCCGGGTGGCCACCGGGCCGAACCTAGCAGATTTGGCTTGACACTCTGTATTCGACTGCACAGCCTGTCTTCCATGAGACAGCATGTACAGCAGAAGTCCGACGTCCTCGTGATCGGCGGCGGCGCCGCCGGGCTCGCCGCCGCGGTCACGCTCGGCCGGCACGGGATCCGCACGCTCGTGGTCGAGAAACGCCCGTCACCATCGGCCTGGCCCCGGGCCACCGTGGTCAGCACCCGCGCGATGGAGCACGTGCGCTCCTGGGGCCTGGAGCCGGCGGTCCGCGCGGCCGGCGTCGACGCCGACGTCTGGCTGTGGGAGTGCGCCACGCTGGCCACGGCCGGGGAGGGCCGCGCCCGCGCCGTCGGCTACCCGACCCGCGAGCAGGCGGCCCTGGTCAGCCCGACGACGCCGGTGGTGGTCGCCCAGGACCGGTTCGAGGCCGTCCTGCGGCGCCACCTCGCCACGCTGCCCTCGGTGCGGGTCGAGACCGGCACCGAGATCGCGACGGTGACGCCGGGGCCCGACGGCGCCGTCGCCACCACCGCCGACGGCCGCGCGCTGCACGCCCGCTACGTCGTCGCCGCCGACGGCGCCCACAGCCGGGTCCGTCAGGGCCTGGGCGTCGCCGTGCACGGCGACGACGAGGGCACGCTGATGGGCACGCAGGCCGTCGTCCGCGCCCCGCTCGCCGCGGTGCTGGGCGAGGTGCGCTTCGGCCTCTACTGGACCACCGACACCCCGGGCCTGTTCCTGCCGACCGGCCCCGACGACCGCTGGATCCACGCGCCGGGCACCGGTCCCGGGACGACGCCGGGCCCCGACGAGATCGTCGAGAGCGTGCGCCGCGGCGCGGGCGCCGCCCACCTCGACGTGCGGGTCGAGAGCATCCGCGCGGTGCACGCCGCGGCCCGGCTCGCCGAGACGTTCCGCGTCGGCGACGTGTTCCTCGCCGGCGACGCCGCCCACCGCGTGACCCCGCGCGGCGGCACCGGGATGAACACCGCCCTGCAGAGCGGCGTCGACCTCGCCTGGAAGCTGGCCTGGGTGCTGCGCGGCTGGGCCGGCCCGGAGCTGCTCGACACCTACGAGGCCGAGCGCCGCCCCGTCGCCGAGCACGTCGTCGCCCGCTCCGCCGACCCGGGCGGCAGCCGCCGCGACGTCGCCGCCGAGCTCGCCGTCGACCTCGGCGCCCGGCTCCCGCACGTCGCGCTGCCCGACGGCCGCTCGACGCTCGACCTGCTCGGTCCCGGCTGGACGGTCCTCGCCGGCCCGGCGGGCGACGGGCCCGCCCGCGCGCTGGCCGCCGAGCGCGCCGGCACCGCGCCCGTCGTCGTCCACGCCCTCGACGCCCTCTCGGCCCGCGCGCTCGGCCTCGCGCCCGACGCCGCCCTGCTCGCCCGCCCCGACGGCGTCCCCGCCGGCCTGCGCAGCGGCGCGGCGGCCCCGGACCGGCTCGTGGACGCGGCGGCGTGAGAAGTTTCGTTTGACTCTTACTCAATTCGAGTTGGTCTGACTCCATCCGATCCAGCACGAGAGGACCCACCATGACCGTTCCGACCGCCCCGCACCCCGCCGTTCCGCGCCGCCCGGACGAGCCCGCGCCCGACCTGCTCGACTACCGCGTGGTGCACCGCGCCATGACCACGGACACGGCGCGCCTGGCCGCCGTGGCCGAGGAGCTGGTGCGATGTCCGGACCGACGTCGGCTCCGGCTCCTGCGCCGCCACCTGCGCGGGGTCACGGCCGAGATCGTCAACCACCACCGCGTCGAGGACGCCGACGTCTGGCCCTTCCTCGAGGCGGTGGCCGGGGACCGCACCTCCCTGGTCGCGCTCACCGAGGACCACGAGCGCCTCGATCCCCTGCTCGACCGCGCCGCGGCGCTCGCGAGCGCGCACACGGCGATCCCGGAGCTCGCCGCGACCCTGCGGGAGGTGGCCGACCTGCTCGCGCGCCACGTGGCCGACGAGGAGCGCGACGTCTTCCCGATCATCGTCGACCGGGTCCGGGTCGAGGACTACGCGCGGCTGCAGGAACGCTTCCGCGGCACGCTCGGGCTGCGCGTGCTCACCTTCGTCGTGCTGTGGGTGGTCTCCCACGCCGGCCCCGACGAGCGCCGGGCTCTCCTCGCCGACGCGCCGCCCCCGCTGCGGGCGATCCTCGCGGTCACCGAACGAGGCTTCCGGGCCCGGACCGAGCGGCTCTTCGGGCCGGACGCCGGACAGGTCGCGGCCTAGAGGTCGGGCGGGCCCCCGAACAGCGGCTCGTCGACGGCGCGGATCTCCTGGCCCGGCAGGCCCTCGGGGTGCTCGCGGCGCACCGACTCCAGCGCGGTCAGCGCGAGGTCGAGGTGGTGGCGCTTGGAGGCCTCGTAGAACTCCTGCGCCCCGGCGGCGAGCTTCGGCGAGCCGTGCAGCGGCTTGTCCGAGACGCACAGCAGCGTCGCGTGCGGCACGCGGTAGCGGAACCCGTTGGCCGCGATGGTCGCCGACTCCATGTCGACGGCGACGCTGCGGCTCAGCCGCATCGCCCGCAGGGTCGCCTGCTGGTTGAACTCCCAGTCGCGGTTGTCGGTGGTGTGCACCGTGCCCAGGCGGTACGGGCGCCCGGCCGCCTGGAGCGCGGCGAGCAGGAACGTGTTGAGCCGGTGGTTGGGGATCACCGGGACGTCGAGGGGGAGCACCTCGTCGAGGACGTGGTCGGCGCGCTGGTAGCCGGTGGCCAGCACGAAGTCGCCCTTCTGCTGGTGGTTCCGCAGCCCGCCGCAGTGCCCGATCATGATCATCGTGTCGGGGCGGAGCACCGCGACGTGATCGGTCGCGGTCTTCGCGTTGGCCGGCCCGACGCCGATGTTCACGAGGCTCACGCCGTCGCCGGCCTCGGTGACGTGGTGGTAGGAGGGCATCTGGGCGCCCGGGCGGTCGGGGCGCACGGCGTCGGGGAAGCGCTCGAGGAACGCCTCGACGTGCATCGCGTAGTTCGTGAACAGCACGTGGCGCTGGAACGACCCCGCGGGCGTGCCCGTGTAGTGGCCGATCCGGTCGATCGACAGCGCCATCCGCTCGGGCGAGAAGAGGAAGAGCTTCTTGGACCGGGTGTCGACGCGGTCCTCGTCGAGGGCGGCGAAGAACGCCGGGTCGTCGAACGGCGGCTGTTCCCGTGACGGGCGCGCCGTGATCCGCGCGCCGATCGTGAGCAGCGACGCCAGCTCGCGGCACAGGTAGCGGCGGATCGCACCGGCGCGGGCGAACTCGCCGTCGATGTGCGGGTTGTGCACCGACCACGGGCGGACCACCTCGAGCCGGCCGTACCAGCCGTCCTCGTCGGCGGCGACGAGCACGTCGACGAGCCGGTCGGTCGCCTTCTCGACGTCGTCCTCGCCCAGGCCGGCGCCGTCCACCTCGACCACGTCACCCATGCACGTCACCCATGGGCGCATCGTCGCAGCCCCGGCCGACGGCGGCGGTCCCGGTCATCCGTCCGGTGACGAGTGTGACGCCCGGCCCGTCGAGCGCGTCGAGCCCGGCGGGACGCCCGGTGGCGACGAGGAGCAGCTCGCCGACCGGCCCGCGGACCTCGGGGCCGTCGCCGCGCGCCCAGTCCGCGTCGGTGGCGACCGTCCGCACGCCCGCGAACCGCTCCCGCGCCCCGTACATCGGCGTCGCGCACACGGTGTCGATCACCATGAGCACCCGCTCGACGGGCATCGGCCGCACGATCCCGAGCGGCCGGGTGATGTCCTGGCCGTGGACCAGCACGTCGTCGAGGGGGTCGGCCGGCGCGCTGACCGCGAGGCGGCGCGGGACGTCGGCGGTGTCGCGCAGGCGGTCGAGCAGGGCCCGCGGACCGAGGGCGGCGGCCCGCGCGCGGGCCTGGCGGGCGAACACCGCGTCGAGGTCGCCCCGGGCCCGCGCGACCTCGAGCATCAGCGGCACGGTCCGCAGCTCCACCGAGAACGTCAGGTGCGCGAGGACGTCGTGCGCGGTCCACGACGCGCACAGCGACGGCGTCGCCCACGCGTCGTCGTCGAGCGCTGCGAGCTGGTCGGCGAGGTCGCGGCGCTCGGCCGCGACGTGGGGGAGGAACTCGGTGACGTAGCGGCGCCGGGCGGATCGCACGAGTGACTCCTCGGGGGTCGCGGGAGGCGGTGTCGAGGGTGGGACGGGTGCGGGGGCCCCGGAGTCATCGCTGTCATTCCGGCCGATCGACGTGACATCGTGTCGGCAACCACAGGTGTGCTTCTCCCGGAGGTCGAACGTGACGGCGCCAGCCCAGCCCCTCGTGCCCAGCTACACGTCCGGCATCTCGGACATCCCGCTGCTCGGGGACACGATCGGCGACAACCTGGACCGCACCGCGGGGGCGCGGCCGGACGCCGAGGCGCTGGTCGACCGCGCGCGCGGCGAGCGCTTCACGTGGTCGCAGTTCGTGGCCGAGGTCGACGCGCTGGCGCTGGGGCTGCTCGACCTGGGTGTCCAGGTGGGCGACCGGGTCGGCATCTGGGCGCCGAACTGCGCGCCGTGGACGCTGCTGCAGTACGCGACGGCCAAGATCGGCGCGATCCTGGTCAACATCAACCCGTCGTACCGGACCCACGAGCTGGCGTTCGTGCTCGACCAGGCCGGCATCTCGCTGCTGGTCGCCGCGCGCAGCTTCAAGACCTCCGACTACGCCGGGATGATCGAGGAGGTCCGGCCCGAGCGGGCGGCGCTGCAGCGGGTCGTGATCATCGACTCCGACGAGTGGAACGCGCTGTTCGTCCGCGACGGGGACACCTCACGCGTCCGCGAGGTGCAGGCGACGCTGACGCCGGACGACCCGATCAACATCCAGTACACGTCGGGGACCACCGGGTTCCCGAAGGGCGCGACGCTCTCGCACCACAACATCCTCAACAACGGCTTCTTCGTCGGGCAGCTCATCGGCTACTCGGACGTCGACCGCGTGTGCATCCCGGTGCCCTTCTACCACTGCTTCGGCATGGTCATGGGCAACCTGGCCTGCACCAGCTCGGGCGCGACCATGGTGATCCCGGCGCCCGGGTTCGACCCGACCCTGACCCTCGAGGCCGTCGCCGCCGAGCGCTGCACCTCGCTCTACGGCGTGCCGACGATGTTCATCGCGGAGCTGGGCCTGGACAACTTCGAGTCCTACGACCTGGGCAGCCTGCGCACCGGGATCATGGCCGGCTCGCCGTGCCCGATCGAGGTGATGAAGCAGGTCGTCGAGCGGATGGGCATGTCCGAGGTCGCCATCTCCTACGGCATGACCGAGACCAGCCCGGTGTCCACCCAGACCCGCGTCGACGACTCCCTCGACCGCCGCGTGTCGACCGTGGGCCGCACGATGCCCCACCTCGAGTCGAAGATCGTCGACCCGGAGACCGGGCGCACCGTCCCGCGCGGCACCCCCGGCGAGCTCTGCACCCGGGGCTACTCGGTGATGCTCGGCTACTGGGAGCAGCCCGAGAAGACCGCCGAGGTCATCGACCGCGCCCGCTGGATGCACACCGGCGACCTCGGCGTGATGGACGACGAGGGCTACATCAACATCACCGGGCGGATCAAGGACATGGTCATCCGCGGCGGCGAGAACATCTACCCGCGCGAGATCGAGGAGTTCCTCTACACCCACCCCGACATCGTCGACGCGCAGGTCATCGGGGTCCCCGACGAGCGCTACGGCGAGGAGCTCATGGCGTGGGTGCGGATGCGGCCGGGCAGCGAGCCCCTCACCGTCGAGGCGCTGCGCGAGTTCTCCACCGGCAAGCTCGCCCACTACAAGATCCCGCGCTACGTGCACGTCGTCGAGGACTTCCCGATGACCGTCACCGGCAAGGTCCGCAAGGTCCAGATGCGGGAGGAGGCCGTCGAGCTCCTCGGCCTGCAGCAGGCGCCGACGGCCTGACGCCGTCTACGGGGCGGGCAGGATCGCGACGCCGTGGGCGGCCGTGTGCTCGGCGACGGCCGCGGGGTCCGGCGGGCCGTCGGCGGTCAGCCGGCTCATGCCGCGCAGGAACTCCACCTGGCTGCGGCCGGTGACGACGACGAGCATGCGGGCGGGCGCGCCGGAGGTGTTGCGGTAGCAGTGCGGGGTGCCCGGGGGGATCCAGACCGGACCGGCGCCGCCCTCGCGCGTCTCGTCGCCGACCTCGATGGTCACGGTGCCGGCCACGACCGCGAACAGCTTGTCGCCCGAGAGCCACGCTGGGGCTCTCGGAGTGGACGGTGCAGGACCACGTGAAGGCCGTGCTGGCGAAGTTCGGGGTCTCCGGGCGGGCCGAGCTCCAGGCGGCGCTGTTCCTCGGGACCTACGCCGGACTGCACGCCGGACTGCACGCCGGCTGAGCCGGACGGCGAACGCCGTGCGGCTTCGGGGCGGATTCGGGGTGGCCGCGCGGGGATAAACTGGACGCCTGCGCTCCGGCACGGTCGCCGGGGCGCTTTGTCGTGATCGAGCAGGACGGGAGACGACGGTGCCGACCGGCAAGGTCAAGTGGTACGACGCCGAGAAGGGGTTCGGCTTCCTCTCGCAGGAGGGCGGAGCGGACGTCTACGTGCCCAAGGGCGCGCTGCCCCGCGAGGTGGAGGCGCTGAAGTCCGGGCAGCGGGTGGAGTTCGGGATCGCCGAGGGGCGGCGCGGGCCGCAGGCGCTCCAGGTGCGGCTCGTCGACCCCCTGCCCTCCGTGGCCGAGGCCGCCCGCCGCTCGCCCGACGAGCTCCACGGCCTCATCGACGACATGATCAAGGTCCTGGAGGCCCGCGTGCAGCCCGAGCTGCGCCGGGGCCGCTACCCCGACCGCCGTCACACCAAGCAGCTCGCCGAGGTCGTCCGCGCCGTGGCGCGCGAGCTGGAGGGCTGACGCCACGTGAGTGATATGGGTCGTCCCGACGACCCATATCACTCACGTGACCGCAGGTTCTCAGTTCGCCGGCACCGCCGGGCTCGAGGTGACCGGCACCGGGGCCGCCGACTCGGCCGTCGCCGGGGCGGTCGGGCTCGTCGGCGCCGCCGCGGTGGCCGGCGGGACGAGCTCGGGCAGCAGCGGCTGGCGCGGCGTGCCCCCGCCGCCGACGCTGCCCGGACCGTTGTTGTCGACCGCGGCGAGCACGGTCCGCAGCCGCTGCAGGTCGCGGCTCCAGGCGTTGGCCGAGCTGGCGTACACCTCGAAGTCCATGCCGTAGTCGTTGCGGAACTGGGTGCGCGTGTTGCCGCCGGGCCCGTTCTCGGCGTTGAGCGCGAAGGACGGGCCGTAGGTGTCGTCGACGACGTAGGCGCCGTAGTTCTGCAGCGTCCACGCGATCTGGCGCGCCGGCTCGGTCGTCAGCCCGAGCGACGCGATGTCGACGGTCGGCGGGATCGCGAGCAGCGAGCCCATCCGCATCGCGGTGTTCGTGTTGCCGCCGACCGAGCCGTACCAGCCCACGGCGTAGCTGTCGGACTTCACCGCGGGCCACCGGAAGCACTCGGCGCGGGTGGCGCACTGCGCGAGCTCCGCCCGGGCGTACAGGTTGATCTTCAGGGCGTGCCGCGGTCCCTCGGTGCTGCCCGGGCGCAGCTCGCCGACGCGGATCGACCCGCCGAGCCCGCTCATGCCCGAGCCGCCGTGCGAGCCCTGGATGCCGGGGCCGTAGATGTCCTGGTCGGGGTACCGGACGTAGCTGGTGGCGGGCCCGCCGGCCGCGCAGCGCGCCAGCGGCTGCGTCGAGACCACCGTTCGGCCGTCGGCGGACAGGAAGGACGCGCTCTCGTTCTTGTTGTTGCTGGGCAGCACGTAGTCCGCGGGGATCGGCACGGTCGCGAGCGTCGTCCGCTCGGTCTTGCAGCGGTCGCCGCCCCAGCCACCGGAACTGGCCAGCACCGGGGTCAGGGGAGCGGTCGGGGTGAGCACGATGGGCTCGTCGTCGATCTGCGGGACCCGCGCCCCGGTGGAGCCACCGGGCAGGGCGGGCAGGTTCGCCGGCACGTACACCGCTCCGCTGCCGATCGGCATGTTCCAGATCGAGCTGGACGCGAACGGCTGGCGCAGCGGGTCGCGGGAGCCGGTCGGGGGCGGGGTCGTGGTGGTGGTCGTGGTGGTCGTCGGCGGGGTCGTGGTCGTGGTGGTGGTGGTCGTCGTCGTCGGCGGCGGAGTCGTGGTGGTGGTCGTCGTCGGGGTGGAGACCGCCGGCACGGTCCAGCGCTGGGCGGCGTTGGTCGAGCAGCCGGTGATGACGACGGCGGTGCCGGGCGCGGTGCCGTTGTTGCGGGGCGCGAGGCACCGGCCGGCCTTCTGGTTCTGCACCGTCCCGTCGGGGCGGAACGTCCAGCGCTGCGAGGTGGCCGTGCCGCAGGCCGCGAGCACGACGGCGGTGTTGTTGCCGGACCCGCCGCCGGCGGTGTCGAGGCACCGGCCCGCGGGCGTCCGGATCGTCCCGTCCGACCAGCGGCTGAACTGCTGTCTCGTCGGCCCTGCCGGGTCGCAGACGTTGATCGTCGTCGGGCTGCCCGCCGCCGTGGCATCGTTCGGGTTCTCGAGACACTGACCGGCCGCGTTGCGGAACGGCCCGAGGACGGTGTCGGCCACGGCCGCCGGTGCCGAGAGGACCGACAGGACCACGAGGGCCGCGGTGGCGAGCACCGCGAGTGCGCTGAGCGAGCGCCTCGTGCGCGGACGGACGTGGACGTGTCTCGTGATCGGCCTCGGCACGGTGCGATCCCCCCATGGATGCGGCAGCCGCGACAGCGTTCAGTGACGGGGTGACCACAGGCCAGGGCCGGACGGGTGAATGTCGACGACGTGCCGCCCACTCGGGCTGACACGCCGTCGACGTTCGGTGCGGCCTGCTCCGCTCGGCCGCGTCAGTTGGCCGGGATGGCGGGCGTCGACGTGACCGGCATCGGGGCCGCCGACTCGGTGGTCGCCGGCGCCGTCGGGATCGTCGGCGGGATCGTCACGAGCGGTTCGACGAGCTCGGGCAGCAGCGGCTGGCGCGGGGTGCCCCCGCCCCCGACGCTGCTCGGGCCGTTGTTGTCGACCACCTGCAGCACCTGGCGCAGGCGCTGCACGTCGCGGCCCCAGGCGTTCGTGGAGCTCGCGTAGACCTCGAAGTCCTGGCCGTAGTCGGCGCGGAACTGCGTGCGCATGTTGCCGCCGGGCCCGTTCTCGGCGTTGAAGGCGAACGACGGGCCGTAGGTGTCGTCGACGACGTAGGCGCCGTAGTTCTGCAGGGTCCAGGCGATCTGGCGGCCGGGCTCGGTGGTCAGGCCCAGCGAGCCGATGTTCACCGTCGGCGGGATCGCGAGCAGCGAGCCCATGCGCATCGCGGTGTTGGTGTTGCCGCCGACCGAGCCGTACCAGCCGACCGCGTAGCTGTCGGACTTCACCGCGGGCCATCGGAAGCACTCCGGGCGCGAGGCGCACTGGCCCAGCTCGCCGCGCGCGTAGAGGTTGATCTTCAGGGCGTGGCGCGGGCCGACCTGGCCCGGGCGCAGCTCGCCGATGCGGATCGAGCCGCCCAGCGCGCTCATGCCCGACCCGCCGTGCGAGCCCTGGATGCCGGGGCCGTAGATGTCCTGGTCGGGGTAGCGCACGTAGCTCGTCGCCGGGCCGCCCGCGGCGCAGCGGGCCAGCGGCTGGGTCTGCACGACGGTGCGGCCGTCGGCGGCGAGGAACGCCGCGCTCTGGTTCTTGTTGTCGCTGGGCAGCACGTAGCCGGCCGGGATCGGCACCGTCGCCAGGGTGGTGGCCGGGTCGGTGACGCAGCGGTTGCCGCCCCACCCGCCGGGGCTCGCGAGGATCGGGGTCAGCGGCGCGGTCGGGGTCAGCACCAGCGGCTCGTCGTCGACCTGCGGGACGCGGGCGCCGGTGCTCCCGCCGGGCAGCGCGGGCAGGTTCGCCGGCACGTACCGCGCGCCGCTGCCGATGGGCATGTTCCAGATCGAGCTCGAGGCGAACGGCTGGCGCAGCGGGTCGCGGGTGGGCGGCGGGGTCGTCGTGGTGGTGGTCGTCGGCGGCACCGTGGTCGTGGTGGTGGGCCGCGTGGTGGTGGTCGTGGTCGGGGGCGTGGTGGGCGTCGAGGCGGCCGGGACCGTCCAGCGCATCGCGGTCGCGGTGGTGCAGGTGGCGATCACCATGCGCGTGCCGGCCGTGCTGCTGTTGCTCAGCGGGGCGAGGCAGCGCACCGCGGCCCGGTTGACGATCAGCCCGTCGGTGCGCACCACCCAGTGCTGGCTGTTGTTCGCGGGCGCGCAGGTCTGGAGGACGACCGAGGTGCCCGCCGCCGTGCCGTTGTTGAGCGTGCCGAGGCAGCGGCCCGCCGGGGTCTTGATCGCCTCGTCGTTCGCCCACCGGCTGAACTGCTGGGCCTGGTTGGTCGCGGCGCCGCACGCGGCGATCTGGATCTTGTTGTTCGCCGTCGTCGCGTTGTTCAGGTTCTCCAGGCACCGGCCCGCGGCGTTGCGGAACTGGCCGAGCACCGTCGCGGCCTCGGCCTGCGGGGCGGTGACGACGGTGGAGAACGCGAGCGCGGTGGCGACCAGGACGCCGAGCGCGGCCAACCAGCGTGACGTGCGATGACGGACGCTCGCGCGCGCCGTGTCCATGTGCGGTCTCCCCCCGAGAGTGGCCCGTGCCGTCGTGCACCGTGGCCCTCTCAGGGACTCGTACCCAGCGCCGAACGGGTGAAAGCACGCAGCGCCACTCGATGGGCTGTCACTGGACCGGGCGGCGGACCCGGCGTGTCAGCGGTCGTCGACGCTGAGCACCCAGGTGGAGCGGGTGGCGAACTCGAGGCCGTTCGGCCCCTGACTGATCCGCGCGCCGTACTGCTGGACCTCGGCGCTCTCGAGCTGGTCGGTGGCGGCGGGCAGCACGAGCGTGAAGCTCGGCGTCGTGCCGGGCGCGAACACGGGGCTGCGGCCCTGCTGGAGCGCGCCGGCCGTGTCGCGGAAGGTGAAGGCGAGCTGCCACGGGGTGCCCACGACCTCCTCGGGCACCGTCACCGTGAGCGGCGTGTTCGGCGGGACCCGCAGGACGGCGGTGGCCTCCGGGTCGTCGCCGCACTCGGTGACCTGCACGTCGCAGAACTGGCTCGCGCCCACCGACGCACCGGCGCCGCCCGCGGCGAAGGTGACGTCGCCGGGGGAGGACGGGCCGGCCGTGGCGCGCACGACGAGCACGACGACGACGGCCACGACCACCACGAGGAGCACGGCACCGACGACGACGGTGCGCCGGGAGAGCGACCTCACCGGCGGCCGGTCTCCGGGTCGAGCTCCGCTCCGCTCCGTCTCCGCGGGATCATCGACGAGCCTCGCGTGATCAGCACGGTCTGCACCGTACCGATCGCCATCACCACGCCGATGACGGTGAACCCGATCCACCACGTCGGCGGGAGCAGCACCCCGAGCGCGCCGCCGAACACCCAGGACAGCTGCAGGATCGTCTCGGAGCGCCCGAAGGCCGAGGCGCGGCTCGCCTCGGGCAGGTCGCGCTGCACCACCGCGTCGAGGCAGACCTTGAGCAGCGCGCTCGTGGTCGCGGCGACCAGCGCGGCGACCGCGGCGGTGGTCAGGCCGGTGACCGTCGCGGCGAGCACGACCCCGGCGAGCGCCAGCACCAGGCAGACGATCATCAGCACGCGCGGCCGGCCGAAGCGCTGGCGGGCGCCGATGAAGTTGCCGGCGAACCCGCCCGCCCCGGCGGCGGCGCCGACCACGCCGAGCAGCAGGAGCTGGTCGCCCGGCGCACCCTCGGTCTCGTTCTTGACGACGAAGGCCGAGAACAGCATGAGGAACCCGGTGAGGCTGCGGATCGTGCCGTTGGCCCAGAGCGCGGTGACGACGTCGCGGCTCAGCCGGGTGCGGCGGCGCTCGCCGGACGGGTCGTGCACCGGCAGGATCTGCGTCGGCTCCTCGCCCTCGGTGACCTCGACCCAGGCGGGGATGCGCAGGCACAGCCACACGCCGGCGAGGCAGATCGCCGCGGTCAGCCAGGCGGCGCCCGGCGACCCGAACAGCCACGCCACGCCCGCCGCGACGCCCCCGGCGACCCCGGAGGCGACGAGCCCGAACACGGTGAGCCGCGAGTTCGTCGTCACCAGCGTGATGCCCGGCGGCAGCACCCGCGGCGTCACGGCGGCCTTGAGCACGCCGAACGACTTGCTCAGCACCATGATCCCCAGCGCGGCGGGGTAGAGCGCCCACGTGTCCATCCACAGCGCCAGCACCACGGCCAGCACGCCCTGCCCGGCCGTGGACACCGCCATCGCGGCGCGCCGGCCCTGCTGGAGCCGGTCGAGCGCCGGCCCGATCACCGGGGCGACGAGCGCGAACGGCGCCACCGTGATGAGCAGGTAGAGCGCCACCCGGCTCTTGCTCTCGGCGCTGGCCGCGGAGAAGAACAGGGTGTTGGCCAGCGCCACGGCGAGCGTCGCGTCGGAGGCGTAGTTGGCCATCCAGGCGTAGGTCAGCGCCGTGAGCCCGGAGCGGTCGGCGCCGTCGGCGGACGCCGCGCGGTGGAACGCCCGCGCGCCCTGCTGGGTCAGGCGCCGGGCCCGCCACGCCGCGACCCGCGTGACGGTGATCTTGCGCGGGCCGGGGTCCTCCTCGTCCCGCGCGTCGAACCGGGTGTCGGCTCGCGGGTCGTAGCGCGTCGAGTAGCGGGTGTCGTCGTCGGCTCCCTCGGGCTCCTCACCGGAGGGGAACGGCCGCGTCGAGCGCGCCGTCGGCGGCAGGCGCCCTGGCCGGTGCCGGGGTCGGGGACCGTACGGACCGTGGGGATCCTGCGACGGTCCGGTCACGCGTCCATGATGACCGACGGTGGTGGGCGCCCGCCTCTCGCGCGCACGGGATCGACGGGCACAATCGTGACGTGGTCCCCGAGCTCGCCGACCCCGAACAGGCCGTCGCCGCCCACCTCGCCGGTGCGGCCGACCTCGCGCGCGCCGCCGCGGTGGAGACCGCCGACGGCGACGCCGCCCAGGTCGGTGCGTCGGTCGCCGTGCGCGCCGAGGACGTGCCCGACGCCGCCACCCACTACTTCGCGGCCGACAAGCCCGGCTACCGCGGCTGGTACTGGGCGGTGACCGTCGCGGGCCCCGAGTTCGACGTCAACGTCAGCGAGGTCGTGCTCCTGCCCGGCCCGGAGTCGGTCGTGGCGCCGACGTGGGTGCCCTGGAACGAGCGCCTGCGCGCCGAGGACCTCGGCCCCGGCGACCTGCTGCCGGTCGAGGACGACGACGAGCGCCTCGTGCCCGCCTCCGCGGCGCTGGACCCCGAGGCCGAGGACGACGACGGCGCCGGCTCGGGTGTCCGCGAGGTCGGCGACGAGCTGGGCATGGGCCGCCCACGCGTCATGAGCCGCGAGGGCCGCCTCGATGCCGCCGTGCGATGGTCCGACGGCGACTTCGGCCCGGGCGCCGACATGGCCCGCGCGGCGTCCGCGCACTGCGGGACCTGCGGGTTCTACCTGCCGGTGGCGGGGTCGCTGCGCGCCGCGTTCGGCGTGTGCGGCAACGGCAACGTCCCCGCCGACGGGCACGTCGTGCACGCCGAGTACGGGTGCGGCGGCCACTCCGAGCTGCAGATCGACAGCGGCGCGATCGTCGCGGTCGCCGACCTGGTCTACGACGACGGGGTCGAGATGGAGACCGAGACCGCCGGATCGGGCGGCTGAGCGACACGAGGAACGGGGACAGGGGAGCCGTGACCCCCGATCCCTTCGGCACCGCCGCGCTGCGGCAGGCGGTCCTCGACGCGTGGGCGGCCTCGCCGGCCCGCTTCCGCGAGGACGCCAACGCCGAGGAGGACCTGCTGCGCGGCGGGTACCGCGACCGCTGGTTCGTCGAGCTCGCGCAGAACGCCGCCGACGCCGCCGAGCGCGCCGGCACCACGACCGTGCTGCGGGTGCGGGTCGTCGACGGCGCTCTGCACGTCGCGAACGCCGGCGCCGCGCTCGACGCCGACGGCGTCGCGGGCCTGGCGTCGCTGCGCGCGTCGGGCAAGCGCGGCGAGGGCGGGGTGGGGCGCTTCGGCGTCGGGTTCGCGGCCGTCACGGCGATCAGCGACGCGCCGCGCGTCGTCAGCCGGACCGCCGACGGCGCGACGGCCGGGGTCGCGTTCGACCGGGCCCGGACGGCGTCGACGGTCGCCGGGCTGGGGGTGGGGGCGCTCGCCGACGAGCTGGCCCGCCGTGACGGGGCGGCGCCGGCGCTGCGGCTGGCGTGGCCCACCGACGGCGCGGAGCCCGCCCTGCCCCCGGGCGCCGACACCGAGGTCCGCCTGCCCCTGCGGCCCGGCGTCCACGCCGACGAGCTGCTCGTCGCCGCCGCGGCCCAGGCCCCGGATCTCCTGCTCGCCCTGCCCCCGCTGGACGCCGTCGACCTGCCCGGCGGGGTCGTGACCCGCACGCAGGACGGGGACACCGTGCGCGTCGGTGACCGCGCCTGGCACGTGCTGCGCGCCGAGGGCACGGTCCCGGATGCGCTGCTCGCCGACCTCGCCGTCGAGGACCGCGCGCGCACGGGGTGGCGGGCGACCTGGGCGGTGCCCCCCGACGCGGCGGAGGTGCTGCACGCGCCCACCCCGACCGACGAGCGGACCACCCTGCCCGCGCGCCTGCTCGCGACCGTCCCCCTCGACCCCGACCGCCGCCACGTGCGCGCCGGCCCGGTCACCGAGCACGTGCTGCGCGCCGCCGCGGCCCGCTACCCCGACCTCGTGCGCGCCCGCCCGGGGCCGGAGCGCCCGGCCCTGGTGCCCCTGCCCGCGCTGCCCGCCTCGGCGGTCGACGCGACGCTGCGCGACGCGGTGCTCGACGCGCTGCGGACCTCGGCGTGGCTCCCGGCGGTCGCCGGGGAGGACCTCGCCCCGGCGGGCGCGCGGGTGCTCGACCTCGACGGCGCCCCGACCGAGCTCGCCGCCCAGCTCGCCGACGTCCTGCCCGGGCTCGCCGACGCCCGCCTCGCCGCGCCCCGCCACGCGCCGGCGCTCGCCGCGGTCGGGGTCGCGCGGGTCGGGCCGGCCGCGCTCGCCGACGCCCTCGCGGGCCTCGACCGCCCGGTGGCCTGGTGGCGCGCGCTCTACGGGCGGCTGGCGGCGCTGCCCGCGCTCGTCGCCCCCGGCACCCGCGAGGAGCTCGCCGGGCTGCCCGTCCCGCTGGCCGACGGCCGGGTGGTCGGCGGGGCCCGCGGGGTCCTGCTCGCCGGGGACGACGAGGCGCTCGCCGCCCGCCTCGCCGCGGCCGCCGTGCCGGGGCTGCGGGTGGCCGCCCCGGGGCTCGCCGACGACGCCGCCGTCCGCGACCTGCTCGTCGCGCTCGGCGCCCGCCGCGTCGACGGGGCCGCGCTGCTCGCCGACCCGGCCCTGCGCGAGGCCGTGGACCGTTCGGCCGACGACGCCGAGGCCGGTGCCGATCCCGAGGCGCTCGACGCGCTCGGTGCCCTCGTGCTCGCCCTCGTGGCCGCCGGCGGGGACGCCGACCGGGCGCTCGGGGCGGTGGCGCTGCGCGACGCCGAGGGCGGCCACCGGCGCGCCGACGAGCTCGTGCTGCCCGACGGCGCGTTGCGCGGGCTCGTCGACCCCGACGGCCCGCTCGGGGTGCTCGACCCCGCCGTCGCCGAGGCGTTCCCGCGCTCCGCGCTCACCGCGGTCGGCGTGCTCGACGGGTTCGCCGTGCTGCGCGACGAGACCCCCGCCGGCCCCGACCACGACCTCGACGACGAGGAGACGTGGTGGGCCGAGGAGGTCGACCCCGTCGCGGAACGCCCGGACGGCCCCGACGGTGACGCGCCGGGCCCGCTGGTGGCGGTGCGCGACCTCGAGCTGGTGGCCGAGGACCGCTGGGACGCCGCGTGGTCGGTGCTGGCGGGCGACCGGGAGGTGCGCGAGGCGCTCGGCGGCGCCCGGCCGGTGGAGTCGCGCGCGCCCGAGGGCCCGCGGCCCTACACCGCCTGGTGGCTGGGGCGCCACGGGCGCCTCGCGGGGCATCCGCCCACGGCGTGGCGCCTGCCCGGCGCGAGCGCGGTCGACGGCCTCTACGACCCCGTCCCCGACGACGTCGCCGCGCGCCTCGACCCCGCGTTCCTCGCGGCGATCGGCGTCCGGACCCGCGCGCGGGTGGGCTCGGCGGAGGACGCGACCGACCTGCTCGCCCGCCTCGCCGACCCGGCCCGCGTCGTGCCCCCGGCCCGCGCGGCCGCCGCGCACGCCGCGCTCGCCGACGCCGTGGCCGCCGGGCGGGTCTCGGTCGCCGACGTGGAGCCGCCCGACCGCGTCCGCACCGCCGACGGGGTGGCGCGCGACGCCGACCCGGCCCGCGACGTCCCGCCGGCCGTGCTCGACCGCGCCCAGCTCGCCGGGGTCCTGCCCCCCGGGGTGCTCGTGCTGCCCGGCACCGGGGACCCGGCGCTGCTCGCCGACCTGCTCGACCTCGCGCCCGCCTCCGAGCGCGTGCGCGTCACCGTGCGCGCGGGCGGCCGTGCGGTGCCCTGGGAGGAGCTGCCGGCGGCCGTGGCGTGGGCGTCGGCGCTGCGCCGGCCGCTGCCCGACGGGGCGCTGGTCCTGCACGAGCGCCTGCGCGTGCTGGTGGTCGACGACGAGCGCGGCGGCGCGCCGGTCGAGTACACGCCGTCGGCGTGGGTCGACGACGACGGCGTCGTGCACGCGGACGACCCCGTGCGCGGGCTCCTCGCGGCCCTGGCCGCATGAATCGGACGTAGCGGACCGGACCTGTCCGCTCCTCCCTCGATGATCGTCGCGTAGCCGATCGAGGAGGGACCGCATGACGATCCTGGTGGCCGGGGCGACGGGGACGGTGGGGCGCGCGCTGGTGGGGCAGCTGCGCGACGCGGGGCACGCGGTGCGCGCGCTGACCCGTGACCCCGCGCGGGCGGCGCTGCCCGCGGGCGTGGAGGTCGTCCGCGGCGACCTCACCGACGCCGGCACCCTGACCGCGGCGTTCGGGGGCGTCGAGGCCGCGCACCTGATCACGTTCACCGGGGCGTTCGGCGACTGGCTGACGAACGGCCCCGAGATCGTGGACGCGCTGGTCGCGGCGGGGGTGGCGCGGGTCAGCGTGCTCGGCGGGTGGGACACCGGCACCCTCGAGCCGGCGCTCGACGCCGCCGGGGTGGCGTGGGCGCTGCTCTCGCCGACGGAGTTCATGGCCAACACGCTCGTCGACCACGCGGAGGCGATCCGCACCACGGGCGAGGTGCGCGTCCTCGACCTGGGCCGCACGAGCGCCGCGGTCCACGAGGCGGACATCGCCGCGGTGGCGCTGGCGGTGCTGACCGGCGCCGCCCCGACCGGCCGGGAGTACCTGCTGACCGGGGGCGAGGCGGTCACCCTCGAGCAGAAGCTGGCCGCGGTCTCGGACGCGACGGGGCAGCCGGTGACCCTGACCCGGCTCTCGGAGGAGCAGGCCCGCGCCGACCTCGCCGCGGCGGGGACGAGCGCGGAGATGATCGAGTTCACGATCGCGCTGGAGAGCGACCCGCCGCCGGTCGGCGCGCTCCCGGTGGGCACCGTCGCCGAGGTGACCGGCCGCCCGCCGCGCACCTTCGCGGCGTGGGCGCAGGAGAACGCGGACGCGTTCCGGGCGGTCCCCGGCTGAGTCCTACGGTGCGCCGGTGACGGTGTCCGACGACGCTGCCGCGCCGCGCTCGGCTCGGCGTACGCCGAGCTCGGCGTGAAGGGACGAGCCGAACTGGGGGCCGTCTTCGCTAGACCTTCTGCGCGCCCTTGACCCCGCGACGGATCGCGCGGCGCTGCAGGGCGAGCACGACGAGCCCCACGCCGCCGAGCCCGACGCCGATGAGCGCGGCGACGAACCAGGCGTCGAGCGGGCGCACGCCGGTCGCGGCGAGCACGCCCAGCACGACGGCGACCGCCACCCACACCGCCGATCCGACGAGGATCGCGAGGACCGGGTCGGTCAGCCGGCTCGGCAGGGGCGGCGGCTCGGCGTGCAGGTCGAACCGTCGGGCCACGGGACGCACCCTACGTGAGCGGCCGGGCGCGATGAGCAGCGAAGATCACAGACATGAAATGTCTGTGAGACGGCTAGCCTGCCCGCCGTGTTGCAGCGCTTCTTCCGCCTGAACGAGCGGGGGACCTCGGTCACTCAGGAGGTCCGCGGCGGCGTCGTCACCTTCGTGACGATGGCCTACATCGTGGTCCTCAACCCCCTGATCCTCGGCAGCATCGACCCGGCCTCGCCGTCGGCGAAGCGCGACATCCTCGGGGCGACGCTCACCGTGCCGCAGGTCGCGGCGGTGACGGCCCTGGTCGCGGGCGTCATGACGATCATCTTCGGGCTCGTCGCGAACTTCCCGTTCGCGATGGCGACGGGGCTGGGCATCAACACGCTGGTCGCGGTCACGATCGCGCCGCAGGTGAGCTGGCCCGAGGCGATGGGCCTCGTGGTCGTCAACGGTGTCATCATCGTGATCCTGGGTCTCACCGGGTTCCGCACGGCGGTGTTCAACGCCATCCCCGACCCACTCAAGATCGCGATCGCGGCCGGCATCGGCGCGTTCATCGCGTTCATCGGCTTCGTCGACGCCGGGTTCGTGCGCCGCCTGCCCGACGCCGCGAACACCACGGTCCCGGTCGGCCTGGGCATCGAGGGCTCGATCGCGTCGTGGCCCACGGCCGTGTTCTGCTTCGGCCTGCTGCTCACCGGTGTGCTGGTCGCGCGCGGCGTGCGCGCCGGCATCCTCGTCGGCGTCCTCGCGACGACGGTGCTGGCGATCGTCGTCGAGGCGATCGTCGCGGTCGGGCCCTCGAACGGCACCAACCCCAAGGGCTGGAACCTCGGCTACCCGGGGCTGCCGGACTCCATCGTGTCGCTGCCCGACCTCTCGCTGGTCGGCGACGTCTCGTTCGGCGCGTTCGCGCGGCTGCCCGCGCTCGCGGTCACGCTGCTCGTGTTCACCCTCGTGCTCGCCAACTTCTTCGACGCGATGGGCACCATGACCGGCCTCGGCCGCCAGGCGAACCTGCTCGACGAGAACGGGCAGCTGCCCCGGGTCGGGCGCGCGCTGGTCGTCGAGGGCGCGGGCGCGATCGCCGGCGGCGCGGCGTCGTCGAGCTCCAACACCGTGTTCGTCGAGTCGGCCTCGGGCATCGCGGAGGGCGCCCGCACCGGGCTCGCCAACGTCGTCACCGGCCTGCTCTTCCTGGCCGCGATGTTCTTCACCCCGCTCTACGAGATCGTCCCGGTGGAGGCGGCCGCACCGGCGCTCGTCATCGTCGGCGCCCTCATGATCGGTGGCGTGCGCGACGTCGCGTGGTCGGACTTCTCGGTGGCGCTGCCGGTGTTCCTCACGATCGTCGTCATGCCGTTCACCTACTCGATCGCCAACGGCATCGGCGCGGGCTTCATCAGCTGGGTGCTGCTGCGCACCGCCACCGGCCGCGTGCGCGAGATCCACCCGCTGATGTGGGTCGTCGCCGTCGCGTTCGTCCTCTACTTCGCCGTCACACCGTTGCGGGTGCTGTTCGGGCTGTGAGGTACTGACCCGTGTGATCGAGCCCTACCAGGTGGTCGGCCTCATCCCGACGATGCGCGGCATCCGGTACCGCGACGAGATCAAGGTCAACATCGAGCACCTCGAGCACCTGGCGAAGGCCGCCTCGTGGCTCTCGGCGATGGCGCTGCCGGTACGGCTGATCACCATCCCCGAGGGCGCGCTGCAGGGCTTCAACGACGAGGTCCTCGACCACGACCACGAGTGGTTCGCCCGCGAGTGCGCGATCGACATCCCGGGGCCGGAGACCGACGCGCTCGGGCGGATGGCCGCGACGTGGGACGCGTACGTGATGGCGACCGCGAAGGCGCGGCACCCCGAGTTCCCCGGGCGGTTCTTCAACGTCGGGTTCGCGATCTCCCCGCAGCAGGAGATCGTGCTGACCCACTACAAGGTCGTCCCGCTGCTGCCCGTCGAGCACTCGGTGACCCCGCACAACGTGTGGGACCGGTGGGTCGAGCTCTACGGCGACGGTCTCGACGCGTTCTACCCCGTCGCCGACACCGAGATCGGCCGGCTCGGGATCATGATGGCGAACGAGGCGTCGTACCCGGAGAACGCGCGCGGGCTGGCGATGAACGGCTGCGAGGTCGCCTACCGCGGCCCGTACCCGCACCCGCACGCCGGCAACGGCTTCTACGAGATCCAGAACAAGGCCCGCGCGCTGGACAACAACATGTACGTGGTGGCCAACCAGGTCGGCACCTACTACCTGCACACCGACTCCGACGTCCCCATCGACACGTTCGGCTCGCCGAGCATGATCTGCGACTACCGCGGCCAGGTGGTCGGCGAGGTCGGGTACGCGGGCCACTCGACGTACATGGCGGGCACGATCGACATCCAGGCGCTGCGGGACTTCCGGGCGCGGGCGCAGTTCGGCAACTGGCTCAAGGACCTGACCACCGAGCAGTACCACGCCATCTACCGCGAGCCGATCTACCCGAAGAACCTCTACCTCGACCGCCCGCCCTACGACCACGCCGACTACCGGCGTGAGGTCACCGAGAAGCAGATCGAGCTGCTCCACGAGCGTGACGTGTGGCGGCGCCCCTGACCACGGTGTGACGCGGGCCGGTCACCGGTTGACAGGGTCGCGCGGTACCGGAAGCGTCGGGCGCGATGGGTTGGGCACCGCTGACGCGCCGTCGTCACGTCGACCACGGGAAGCTCGCGACGTCTCTCTGTCGCTGAGCCCCGTTCGTCCCGTCTGCCCGTTCCCCCGCGCGGTTCCGCGCGGCCCCACCCCCTCGACGAGGAGGCATCCCGCCGTGTCCGTCGGCATCCCCACCAAGCCACTCAAGTTCGCCTATTGGGTCCCCAACGTGTCCGGTGGCCTCGTCACCAGCGAGATCGAGCAGCGCACCGACTGGAACTGGGACTACAACCGCGAGACCGCGATCGCCGCGGAGAACAGCGGGTTCGAGTACGCCCTGTCCCAGGTCCGGTACATGGCGAGCTACTCGGCCGAGTACCAGCACGAGTCGACCTCGCTCTCGCTCGCGATCATGATGGCCACCGAGCGGCTCAAGGTCATGGCCGCGGTGCACCCGGGCATGTGGCACCCGGGCGTCTTCGCCAACTTCGGCGCCACCGCCGACCACCTGACGGGCGGCCGCTTCGCCACCAACGTCGTGTCCGGCTGGTTCAAGGGCGAGTTCACCGCCTTCGGCGAGCCGTGGCTCGAGCACGACGAGCGCTACCGGCGCACCGAGGAGTTCATCGCCTGCCTCAAGGGCATCTGGGAGCAGGACGACTTCACGTTCCGCGGCGACTTCTACCGCTTCCACGACTACTCGCTGAAGCCCAAGCCGCTCAACACCCCGGAGCGCCCGCACCCGGAGATCTTCCAGGGCGGCAACTCCACGGCGGCCCGGCGGATGGCCGGCCGCGTGTCGGACTGGTACTTCTCCAACGGCAAGGACTTCGACGGCGTCGTCGAGCAGCTCCGCGACGTCAACGCGTCCGCGGCGGAGAACGACCGGTCGGTGAACTTCGGCCTCAACGGCTTCATGATCGTCCGCGACTCCGAGAAGGAGGCCCGCGACACCCTCCGCGAGATCGTCGACAAGGCCAACAAGGACCAGGTCGAGGGCTTCCGCCAGGCCGTGCAGCAGGCCGGCGCGTCCGCCTCGGACGGCAAGGGCATGTGGGCGGAGTCCTCGTTCGAGGACCTCGTGCAGTACAACGACGGCTTCAAGACCCAGCTCATCGGCACCGCCGAGCAGGTCGCCGACCGCGTGATCGAGTACAAGAAGCTCGGCGTCGACCTCAACCTCCTGTGCTTCCTGCACGTGAAGGAGGAGATCGAGCAGTTCGGCGACAAGGTGCTCCCGATCATCCGGGAGAAGGAGGCCGAGCTCCCCGACGCCGAGCCGGCCCCGGTGCTCGCCCAGGCCTGACCGCCGCTCGCCGCGGCACCCCCGAAGCGGTTACTGGCTGGTATCTCTCGCCAGGCGAGAGATACCAGCCAGTAACGGCCGGGCCGACGCGGCAGGCCGGGTTCGATGGAGCCGTTCGCCCGGCGGCTGCGTCGAACGAGGTGTGGAACTCCTCGACCTCCTGCGCACCCAGGACGGCCTCGTCCGCCACGACCAGGCCCTGGCTCTGGGCATGTCCCCGGCGGCGATCTGGCGCCGCGTCGAGGCCGGCGAGTGGCTCGAGATCCATCCGCGCGTCTACCTCTCGGCCACCCACGACCTGACGCCCCGCGCGCGACTCCGCGCCGCCGCGCTGTGGGCGGGCGATGGGGCGACGTTGATCGGGCTCGCCGGCGCGGCCTGGTGGCACCTCACCGATCTCGCGCCGGAGACCGTCGCGGTCGCCGTCGGACGCGGCGGCGGGCACTCACCGCCCGAGGGCATCCGTGCGGTCCGGCGGGACGTGGGCGACGCCGCCCGGGTGAAGCTCGACGAGGTGTGGGTCGCGCACCGCGCCGACGCCGCGCTGGAGGCCGCCGCAGGACTCGGGCTCCTCGAGGGAGCGCGTCTCCTGGACCGCGCGCTGCAGCAGGAGCGCGTCGCGGTCCCGTCGCTGCGCCGGGCACTGGAGCGCATGGGTCAGCGGCACGGGGTGGTCCTCGCCCGCCGGCTGGTCGCCCTTGCCGAGGGTGGCGCGCGGTCCGAGGCGGAGCGGGACGCCCACCGGCAGTTGAGGCGCGCGCGGATCTCCGGCTGGACCGCGAACCTCCCCGTCGACCTCCCGGGTCCCGGGCGCGCCGTCCTCGACATCGCCTTCCCGGAGCACCGGATCGCCATCGAGATCGACGGGTGGGCGTTCCACCGCGACGTCGATCGCTTCCGACGCGACGGCCTGAGGCAGAACGAGGTCGTCATCGGCGGTTGGCGGGTGATCAGGGTGACCTGGTACGACCTCCACGAGAATCCCGGCTACCTCGCCGACGTCCTGCGCCGGGCCCTGGCCGCGAGCGCCGCGGCGTGAGGCGAGCTCACCGTGGCGGCGTTACTGGCTGGTATCCCTCGCCAGGCGAGAGATACCAGCCAGTAACCGCCGGACCTCCGCCGACGCAGCGCCCCGCAACCTCGGGGTGGTGTCCCGACGCCGACGCCGAGGGGCACGGCGGAGCCTCGGAGCCATGACCACCATCCCGGCGGCCACCGAGGCGCCCGCCGACTTCCTCGCGTTCCTCGACCGCGTCGGTGCCGCGCTCGGCGCCGTCTACACCGGCGACGCGCAGCCGTACTCCGACCTGTGGCCCGAGCGCGACGACGTCACGCTCTTCGGCGGCTGGGGCACGGTCGAGCAGGGTCGCGCCGACGTGACCCGCACCTTCAGATGGGCGGCCTCGCGGTTCAGCGACGGCGTCATGGAGCCCGTCGACTACCGCGTCGTCGCGGTCGACGGCGACCTCGCCTACACCGTCGGGTTCGAACGCGGTATGGCGCGGGTCGACGGCGGCGAGCCCGCGCCGATGGTCCTGCGCGTGACGCACGGGTTCCGGAAGATCGGCGGCCGGTGGTGGCTCACCCACCGTCACGCCGACTTCCCGCCCACCGACCCCCGCTGATCAGGCCAGCCGCTCGGCCAGCTCGTCGCGTCCCGTCACCCCCAGTTTGCGGTACACGTGCCCGAGGTGCGTCTCCACGGTCTTGGTGGTGACGAACAGGGCCTGCGCGACCTCGCGGTTCGACAGGCCGTCGGCGGCGAGCTCGGCCACGCGCCGTTCGCCCGCGGTCAACGCGCCGACCCCCGTCACCGCCACCCGCCGCGGCCGCGCGCCCGCGGCGTGCAGCTCCTGGCGCGCCCGCTCCACCAGGCCCACGGCCCCGCAGCGGGCCGCGAGGTCCTGGCCCAGCGCGAGCTCGCTCCGGGCGGCGACGCGCTGGTTGGCACGCCGCAGCGAGGCGCCCAGCTCCACGTGGGTGCGCGCGAGCTCGAGCCGGGCCGGCGTGGGCCCGAGCAGCGTGACCGCCTCGCGCAGCGGCTCGAGCGTCCCGCCGACGAGCCCGCGGGTGCGCAGGGCCATCGCCAGCGCCCGCGGCGCGGCGAACCGTCGCCCGACGCGCACCGCCCGGTCGGCGGCGTCGACGGCCTCGTCCTCGCGGCCGAGGGCGTGCAGCGCACTGGCCACGCCGACCTGCCAGGGCAACAGGCCGGGGTGGTGGATGCCGCGGTGCACGAGGCGCTCCCCGCACGCCCGGAAGTCGGCGACGGCCTGCGCGGGCCGCCCGCGCGCGAGGTGCAGACGGCCCCGCGCGGCGAGCAGGTAGGCGAGGTCGCCCCGCACCCCGCTGGCCTCGAGCACCGCCTCCGCCTCGTCCGCCCGGCCCCGCTCCACGAGCACCAGCACGAGCCACGCCACCGTGTAGCGGCGCGCGGCGTGCACCTCGTGCTCCGCGGCGAGGGCGTCGGCGAGACGGGCGTCGGCCTCGGCCTCGGCGAGGTCGCCCGCGAGGTAGCGGGTCTGCGCGCGCAGGACGTTCGCGGACACGAAGTCGTAGGTGGATCCGCGCCGCCGCGCGCTCGCGAGCATCCCCTCGGCGCTGGCGCGCACGGGGTCGAGGTGGTCGATGGCGACCAGCACCATCGTCGCCGGGAGCACGACGCCCGGGTCGGGGGCGTGCGCCCGCAGGGTCGCCGTCAGCGCCTCGCGGGCCAGGTCGGCGGCGGCGAGGTCCCCGGTCTGCAGGCCGTCGAGGGCGGCGAACGCGAGCAGCGCCGGCCCGCCCTGCGGGGGCAGCCGGCCGTCGCGGCGCAGCGTGCGGGTGAGCTCGGCGGCCGCCGCCCGGCGCGCCGGGTCCCGCCGGGCCAGGCTCACGGTCGCGGCGGCCAGCTCGGTCGCGAGCTCGCTGCCGTCGTCGAGCCCGGCGGCCGCCTCGTCGAGGACCTGCAGCGCGCGGTCGAACGCCAGCGTCACGCTCAGCGCGCGGGCGAGCTCCAGGGCGACCAGCCCGCGCCGGATCGGGTGCGCGGCGACGGCGAAGGCCTCCTCGAGCAGCTCGACGCCCTCGCGGTAGGACACCCGCGCGGTCGCCGTGCCGAGCTCGTGCAGCACCGCCGCGCGCTCCGGGGCCGGTGGAGGCTCCGCGACCGCGCGCCGCAGGTAGAGGCACGCCGTCTCGGGCGCGCCCTTGGCCAGGGCGACCCGCCCGGCCTCGCGGAGCCCGGCGACGACGCTCGGGTCGCCGAGGGCCTCGGTGTGCAGCAGGTGCGTGGCGACGAGCTCCGCGGGCGCCTCCTCGGCGGCCAGGGCCTCGGCGGCGCGGCGGTGGGCGCGGTGCCGCTCGGCGGGCCCGATCCGGTCGGTGACGGCCTGCTCGACCAGCGAGTGGCCGAACGCGAGCGGGCGCCCGGGGGCGAGCAGGCGCGCGGCGACGAGGGTCTGCGCCGCGCGGGCGACGCGGTCGGCGTCGAGCCCGGACACGGCGACCACGTGGCGCAGCGCCGCGGAGCCCCCGAGCACGGCCACGGCGTCCGCGACGGCGACGGCGTCCGGCCCGGTCTCGCGCAGCCGGCGGTCCACGAAGGCCGCGACGACGCCCGGGGCGAGTCGGGCGACCGCGTCGGACGTCGCGGCCCCCGACTCGGCCCCCGACTCGGCCCCCGACTCGGCCCCAGACTCGGCCACAGCGTCGAGCAGGGCCGCGACCAGCAGCGGGTTCCCGCCGGTGGCCTCGTGGCAGGCGGTGACGAACGCGGCGGGGGACCGGCCCAGCCGGGCGTCGACGAGCGCGCCGACCGCGTCCGGGCTCAGCGGGGCCGGCAGCAGCACCGTCGCCGCGTCGCGCAGCGTGTCGACCACGGCGGGCTCGACGTGGTCGACCGGGCTCTGCGCCGCGATGACGACCGCGACGGGCAGCTCGGCCAGCCGGCGCGCCACGTAGGCGAGCGCGCGCAGGGACGGCGCGTCGGCGACGTGCGCGTCGTCGACCACCAGGAGCAGGGGGCCGCGCTCGGCGAGGTTCGCGACCAGCCAGTAGATCCCGTGCAGGGTGCTGGCGGCGTCGTGCTCGCCGGCGTCGACGGCGCCGACCGTGACCGCGGGCGCGGCCAGCCGGGCCGCGCCGGCGAGGAGCTCCTCGTACCCCTTCCCGGTGAGCAGCGGCTCGACCAGGCCGCGCACGACGCCGAACGCGAAGTCGCGCTCGAGGCGCCCGCCCCGGGCTGCGAGGACGGTGTCCCCACCGGCACCCGCCCGCGCGCGCGCCGCGTCGAGGAGGCGGGTCTTGCCGATGCCGGGCGGGCCCTCGACCCACGCGAGCGCGCCGCGGCCCGCCCGCGCCGAGTCCACGACGGCCGCGAGCGCGGCCAGCTCGCGGTCGCGCTCGAGGATCGCCGTGCCGTGCGTCGCCGGCATCACGGCCATGCGGCCCCCCGAGCTCCCCGCGCCTTCCCCGTCGCCGACCGTAGAGCCCCGGCGGCGGGCGATCCAGGAACCCGGACAGGCAAGTCGCTGCTTGCCCTTGAAAGGCAAGTGGCTACTTGCCTATCGTCTCCGGGGTGGCCGACGTGTTCCGCGCTCTCGACGACGAGACCCGGCGTCTCCTCCTCGACGAGCTCGTCGCGCGTGACGGCCAGACGCTCTTCGAGCTCTGCACCGTGCTCGTGACCCGCCACGGCCTGTCCTCGACCCGCCAGGCGATCTCCCAGCACCTCGGCGTGCTCGAGGAGGCCGGTCTCGTCGTCACCGAGCGCCGCGGCCGCACCAAGATCCACCACTTCCGCGGCGAGCCGCTCGCCGCCATCACACGGCGCTGGCCCACCAGCGAGGAGGACACCCCGTGAGAATCCGCCTGACCAGCATCTTCGTCGACGACCAGCGCGCCGCCCTCGCCTTCTACACCGACGTCCTGGGCTTCACCGTGCGCCACGACATCCCCCTGGGCGACGCCGCCTGGCTCACCGTCGTCTCCCCGGAGGACCCGGACGGGCCGGAGCTGCTGCTCGAGCCGGCGGGGCACCCGGCGGTGAAGCCCTACCGCGACGCGCTCGCCGAGGACGGCATCCCGCTGGTCCAGTTCGCCGTCGACGACGTGGCCGGCGAGTACGAGCGCCTGGTCGCGCGCGGCGTCGTGTTCACCCAGCCGCCCACCGACGCCGGCCCGGTGATGGTCGCCGTCCTCGACGACACCTGCGGCAACCTCGTCCAGATCGTGTCCGAGAAGCCCGCCTGACCGCTTTCTCGGGGTGCCTCCCCGACGCCCCCGGGGTGCTCCCGCGGGTCCCCTGGAGCGGACCGCGTCCGCCGGAGGAGGCACTCCATGATCGTCACCAGCCGGTGGCCCGCCGTGCGGGTCCCCGACGTCCCGCTGCCCGACCACCTGCTGCGCGCGGCCGACGAGAGGCCCGACGCGCCCGCGGTGATCGACGCGGCGACCGGGCGCACGGTGACCTACGCGCAGCTGCGCCGCGACGTCCGGCGCTGCGCGGTCGGGCTGCGCCGGCGCGGGATGCGGCCCGGTGACGTCCTCGCGATCGTCGCGCCGAACAGCCCCGAGTGGCTCGTCGCGTGCCTCGGGGCGATGTCCGCCGGCGGCATCGTCTCGGGGATCAACCCGCTCTACACCGCCGAGGAGATCGCCCCGCAGCTGCGCGACAACGGCGCGCGGTTCCTGCTGACCATCCCGCCGTTCCTGCCCGTGGTCCGCGCCGCGGCCGCGGGCGCGGACATCGACGTGATGGTGCTCGGCGAGGCCGAGGGCGCCACCCCGTTCGCCGAGGTCCTGACCGACGGCGAGCTCCCGGGCGGGCTCGTCGACCCCGCGACCGACCTCGCGCTGCTGCCCTACTCGTCGGGCACCACCGGGCTCCCCAAGGGCGTGATGCTCACGCACCGGGCGATGGTCACCAACATCGAGCAGATGCGGGCCGTCATGGCGCCGAGGCCCGACGACCGGGCCATGGCCGTGGCGCCGTTCTTCCACGCGGTCGGGCTCGTCGTGGTCGCGGGCGTCACGCTGCGGGCCGGCGGCACGATCGTCACGCTGCCGCGCTTCGAGGTCGACGCCTACCTCGCCGCGATCGAGGAGCACCGGGTCACGGTGTCGGTCGTCGTGCCGCCGATCATCCTGGCGATGGCCCGGCACCCCGCCGTGGCCCGCCACGACCTCTCGTCGCTGCGCCTGCTCGGGTCCGGCGCCGCGCCGCTGGCTGCCGAGCTGCAGCAGGAGTGCGCGGCGCGGGTCGGCTGTCCGGTCGGCCAGGGCTACGGCATGACCGAGGCCGTCGCCGCCATCGCGCTGTTCGACGCGTCCGTCCCGGTGGTGCCGGGTGCGGTCGGGGAGCTGCTGCCCGGCGTCGAGGCGCGGATCGTCGACGTCATGACCGGCGCCGACCTCGGCACGGGCGAGACCGGCGAGCTGCTGGTCCGCGGCCCCAACCTCATGCGCGGCTACCTGGGCAACCCCGAGGCCACCGCCGCCACGATCGACGCCGAGGGCTGGCTGCACACCGGCGACCTGGCCCGGTTCGACGCCGGGGGCAACCTGTTCGTCGACGACCGGCTCAAGGAGCTCGTCAAGGTCAAGGGCCTGCAGGTGGCGCCGGCCGAGCTCGAGGCCGTCCTGCGCGCACACCCCGCGGTGGCCGACGCCGCGGTGATCCCGGTGCCCGACGAGCGCGCGGGGGAGCGGCCCAAGGCGGTGGTGGTCGCGGCCGGGCCGGTGGCGACCGCGGAGATCGTCGCCTTCGTCGCCGACCGGGTCGCGCCGCACAAGCGGATCACCGAGGTCGCGTTCGTCGACGCCATCCCCGTCTCGCCGTCCGGGAAGATCCTGCGGCGCCTCCTGGTCGCCCAGGACCGGGCCGGCGCGCTGCCGGCCGGCGAGCGGGCGCCCGACCGGCCGCTGGCGGCGCGGTGACCACGGTGGAGGGCGGCTACGCGCTGCGCCTCTCCGACGAGGAGATCGCCCGCTACCGGCTCATGGCGCAGCGGGCGCGCGAGCGCGAGGCCGACCTGTGGGCGCTCGCGGGGCTGGGCCCCGGCGCGCGCGTGGTCGACGTCGGCTGCGGCCCGGGGGCGATGCTGCCGGTGCTCGCCGCGTGCGTCGGCCCGCACGGCGCCGTGGCCGGGGTCGACGCCGATCCCGAGGCCGTCGCGGCGGCGCGCTCCGTGCTCGCGGCCGCGGGTGTCCACCGCGCGGGCGTGCGGCGGGGCCGCGCCGAGGCGACCGGGCTGCCCGAGGGCAGCTTCGACGTGGCGATGACGCGCCACGTCCTCGCCCACAACGGGGGTGCCGAGCAGCGCATCGTCGAGCACCTCGCGACGCTGGTGCACCCGGGCGGGCACGTCTACCTGCTCGACGCCGACGGGCTCGCAACCGGCCTCATTCCCGCACCACCCGAGATCGACGACATGAACGCGCGGTACACCCGCTGGCACGCCGACCGCGGCAACGACGTCCGCGTGGGCCGGCGGCTGGCGGTCCTGGCCCGCGGCGCGGGGCTCGAGGTCGAGGCGTTCCGGGGGTGGTTCGAGATCGCGGCGCTGCCGGTCGGCATGCGGGGACCGGCCTGGGCGGCGCGGGACACGCTGGTGGCGGCAGGCCTCGCGGACGCTCGTGACGTCGCGCGCTGGGACGCGGCGGCGCAGGCGATGGACGCGTGGACCGAGCGCCCGGACCTCGTCATGGCGATCTTCGCCGTGGTGGCCCGCCGTCCTGGCCCGGCGCCGTGAGCCCCCGAGGACGGCGGACACACGAAGGCCCCCACCGCGCCCCGACGGGACGGTGAGGGCCTTCGTCGCGCGCGAAGGATCAGGAGATCTCGCTGCTGCCGTCGCCCTCGTCGTCGGCGCCCTCGTCGCCGGCGCCCTCGTCGGTGCCCTCGGTGCCGCCCTCGGTGCCGCCCTCGGTGCCGCCCGGCGTGATCTCCGGGAGCTCGGGGTTGATGGGCTCCTCGTCGCTGCCGCCGACGTTCACGGCGACGTCGTTGCCGCTGAGGTTGCCGTTGAGGATGTCGCTGCACACGACGTTGCCGACGTTGCTGCCGACCGGGGCCTGCGCCAGGACGTTGCCGAGCAGGGCGTTGCCCGCGATGCCGCCGTTGGCCTCGGCGTTGCCGCCGTTGATGTTGCAGTCGGAGCTCGAGCTCGAGCTCGAGGACTCGTCGCTCTCGTGGCCGTGCTCGTTGTCGTGCGCGAGCGCGTTGCCGGCGCCGAGTCCGGAGCCGACGACGGCCAGGCCGGCGATGACGCCGGCGCGGGTGCGTCGTCCGACGCGCGGCGTGCGGGGAGCGGAGTGGGTGCCCACGAAATCCTCCAGAATTGGTGGTGATCCCCCCCTCGGGGTCACGACTAGATAACGACGAATCCACGAGTGGGTTATTCACTCGGGCGAGTGATTGCAGAACGTTTGTCATTAGCGGAAGTGGGCACCGGGGAGTGACCCATCCGGGCACGGTCCATCACCGGAGTGGGTGCATCGCGCTCGCGCTCACGGACGACGCATGGCCGACCGGCCCAGGCGCACCGCGTACAGGACGGCGCTGGCCAGGAAGAGGACCGCGGTGACGAGCAGCCAGCGCGCGACGTAGTCGATCGTCGTCGGCAGGCCGGCCGCGAAGAGCAGCACGTCGGCGCCGCCTCCGGAGATCGTCGGGAACCAGATCAGCCCGAGCAGCGCGGACCCGAGCACCGGCAGGCGCAGGTGGTTGGTGGCCGCCACCGTCACCGGCCGCGACGACACCCGCCGGCGCACCCATCGCGCGAGCACCAGCGAGCGGTCGGCGAGCGCGTACAGCGGGTAGAGCACGAGGTCGTGGCCGATCACCGCGGCGGCGAACCAGATCGCGATCGTCACCGCGCCCGGGTTCGGGTAGAGGGCGAGCACCGCGGCGCCCGCGAGCGCGAAGCAGCCGAGCAGGGCGAGCAGGTGCAGCGGGTTCTCGCCGTAGACGCGCTTGAACCAGGCCATCACGCGCTCCGGAAGTCGATGGCGCCGACCCACTTGGTGTTGTGCACCCCGGGCAGCGCCGGGACGATCACGCGCGCCGGGAAGCCGTGGTCGAGCGACAGGCCGGCCATCGGGCCGCCGGCGTCGTCGCCCACCCGCAGGGCCAGCAGCGAGTCCGGGTCGAGCACCTGGTTGGCCTGCAGGGTGGTCCGCGCGAAGGGACCGGCGCGCTCGAGGGACTGCACGAACGCGTTCGCCGGCGCCGGCACCCCGGCCAGAGCAGCCAGGTCGCGCAGCCGCACCCCGCTCCACGCCCGCGTCACCGACCAGCCCTCCACGCACGCGATCGGCAGGACCGCCGTGTGCTGGGGCAGCGCGGCCAGCGCGGCCCGGTCCAGGCGCACCTCGCCGGCCGGACCGCCGCGCAGGGCCAGGACGTAGCCGTCGCCGACGCCAGGGGAGATCCCGGCCCCGAACGCGGTGCGGTTGACCTGGAAGTCGTTCGGGCCGGGGCCGTAGGAACGCCCGCGCGGTGAGAGCACCGCGAGCGGGCGCAGCGCGTCGACCGTCGTCCCGATGGTCAGCAGCCCGACCAGCGCGCTGCCCCCGGCGATGGTGCCGAGCAGCGTGCGCCGGCTCATCGTCGGCGGGCTCGGCGCGGTCGCGACCAGGCTGTGGCCGGGCTCGTCGTCGGGCGGCTCGGGCACCGTCTCCTCGACCGTGTCGTGCAGCCAGCGCCCGGGCGCCCCCGCGCGCAGGGCGCGGATCATCGTCGGCAGCTTGATCAGCACGTGGGAGACGAACCCGCCGATGAACACCCACGCGCCCCAGTAGTGCGCGGTGTAGAAGTCGAAGCCGAACGAGTAGTCGTACTGGATGTTCATGATGCCGGTGACCAGCTCGAAGAGGATCCCGCCCACCAGCGCGAGCAGCGAGACGCGCTCCAGCAGTTGGGCGACCGAGCGCACCGGGGGCCAGGCGAAGAGCTTGGGCACCACCGACCAGAGCTTGGCCAGGATCACCGGCACCAGCACCAGGCCGAGCCCGACGTGCAGTCCCTGGGTGAGGCGGTAGAGCCACGAGGGCGAGGTGGGCCACTCGATCGGCGGCGGCCGCAGGTACCCGACGTCGGCCGGGATGGCCTGGCCGAACTGCGGGCCGTAGGCGAGCCACGACAGCAGCCCCGTGACGACGACGATCGGCAGCCCGATCAGCAGGACCAGCCCGAGCACCGAGGTGAGCCAGCGTCCCCGCAGCGGGCTGCGCCAGGTCCGCGGGGTGAACGGCGGCGGCACGGGGACGCGCGCGAGCCCTCGCCACAACGGCCGCGGGAAGCCGTAGGACGGCTCGGGCACGGCCTCGTCCTCGCCGGGACGCGCGGCCGACGCCGGGGGCTCGGCCGTGCCGGATCGTCCGGACGCGCCGGTGCTCGTCATGCCAGGAGCCTAACCAGGACTGTACCTAGCGGTACAGTCCATGTTCCCGGCCTTAGGCTGGTGCCGTGACGACGGAGCACGCGCCGACCGTCCCGCCGACGGTTCGGGGTCGTCGGACGCGGGAGGCCATCGTCGACGCCGCGGCCGGGCTGATGGAGGCCCGCGGCATCGGGGCGACCGGCGTCGGCGACGTCCTGCGGGTCAGCGGCACGGGGAAGTCCCAGCTCTACCACTACTTCCGGGGCAAGCGGGACCTCGTCCTCGCCGTCATCGACCGCCAGCTCGAGAAGGTGCTCGCGGCCCAGCCGGCGCTGGGGGAGCCCTCCGGTGAGGGGCCCGGCGACGAGGTGCGGGCCTGGGCGGCGTCGATCTACGAGCTCCACCGTGACGGCGGCGGGCCGTTCGCCTGCCCCCTGGGGGTGCTGAGCGGACAGGTCGACGACGACCCCGCCTGGCGCGAGCACCAGGCCGCGGCCTTCGCGCAGTGGGAGCGGCGCATCGCCGCCCTGCTCGTGCGGGGCCAGCGCGACGGCGGCGGGGTGGATCCCTCGCGCGACGCCGGCGAGATGGCCGTCGCCGTCCTCGCCGCCGTGCAGGGCGGGCTGATGCTCGCGCGCGTCCACCGGGACCTCCATGTCCTCGCCCTCGCCCTCGATGCGGCCGTCGATCACGTTCGCCCGCGGTCGGTCTGAGCCCGGCCCGGGTCGCCGCGCGGCGCGACACGTGGGCGTCCGGGGGAGAACGGGTACCGGTTCGACGGAAGGTCGAATCCGCAACGAGCGAAGGAGCCCCCGGGTGGCTGACAACACCTACAGCAAGACCGAGATCGTCGGCAGCTCGGCCGAGAGCGTCGACGAGGCGATCCGCGGCGCCATCCGCCGGGCCTCGACGACCCTGCGGCAGGTCGAGTGGTTCGAGGTGACCGAGATCCGGGGGCACGTGCAGGACGGTGAGGTCGGGCACTTCCAGGTCACCCTCAAGATCGGGTTCGCCCTCGAGGACACCAAGCCCTGAGGGTCGACGTCGGCGGGGCGGCTCTTCGGAGTCGCTCCGCCCGACCCCCGACCAACTCGTTAGGTAAGCTCACGACTGTGGCGTGCGGTGGCGATCTCCGGTGAGCGAGGTCGACAGCACGCATCCCGCCCGTGACACCCGGGGCAGCGTCTTCGCCGCCCTGCGCGTCCGGAACTACCGCCTCTTCGCCTCCGGCCAGGTCGTCTCGCTGGTCGGCACCTGGATGCAGCGCGTCGCCCAGGACTGGCTGGTCCTCGAGCTCTCCGGCGGCAGCCCCGTGGCCCTCGGCGTCGCCGCGGCGCTGCAGTTCGGCCCCACCCTGCTGCTGAGCCTGTGGGGCGGCTCGATCGCCGACCGCTACGACAAGCGCCGCCTGCTCATGGGCCTGCAGGTCGCGATGGGCGCGTGCGCGCTCGTGCTCGGCCTGCTCGACGTGACGGGCCTGGTGTCGCTCACCCAGGTCTACGTCCTGTGCGTGCTGCTGGGCTGCTTCTCGGCGCTCGACGGGCCGGTGCGCCAGTCGTTCGCCGGCGAGATGGTCGGCTCCGGCGCCCTGGCCAACGCCGTCGCCCTGAACTCGATGACCTTCAACACCGCGCGCGTGCTGGGCCCGGCGGTCGGCGGCCTGCTCATCGCCGGGGTCGGCACCGGGTGGGTCTTCCTCCTCAACGCGGTCACGTTCGTCGCGGTCCTCACCGGCCTGCAGCGGATGCGCCCCGCCGAGATGTTCGCCTACGCGCGCGCCCCCCGGGAGCGGGGCGCGGTGCGGGCGGGCCTGCGCGAGGTCCGGCGCCACCCCGACGTGGTGCTGCTGCTCGTGCTCGTCTTCTTCGTCTCCACGCTCGGCATCAACTTCTTCGTGACCCTGGCCATCGTCGCCCGCAACGTGTTCGGGCGCGGCGCCGAGTCGTACGGCCTGCTGACCTCGGCGCTCGCCGTCGGCTGCCTGCTCGGGGCGTTCACCGCCGCGCGCCGGGTGGGACGCCCGCGCCTGCGCACCGTGGTGGTCGCCGCCGTCGTGTTCGGCGCCTGCGAGGTCGCCGCCGGCCTGATGCCCAGCTACCCGCTGGTCGCCCTGCTGCTCGTGCCCACGGGCGCCGCCCAGCTGCTGTTCACCAGCGCGGCCAACGCCGCCGTGCAGCTCGGCGTCGACGAGCAGGTCCGCGGGCGGGTCATGGGCCTGTGGATGGTCGTGCTGCTCGGCGGCACGCCGGTGGGCGGCCCGGCGCTGGGGTGGCTCGCCGAGGAGCTCGGCGGGCGCGCGCCGCTGGTGCTCGGGGGCGCGGCGTCAGTGGTCGCCGCGGTGGTGGTCGCCGGGGTGTGGCTGGTGCTGCAGCGCCGGCGGCGTCAGTCGAGCGGCCAGTCGTGCACCGGCACGTTGGCCTCCATGCCCTCGAGGTAGCGCTTCATCATCTCCATCACCGCGTTGCCCCGGTCGAGCCCGCGGCGCTCGGCCCGACCGACGGCCCGGACCTGCCAGGTGGCGCCCGTCGACCGGCGCACGCAGCGCTGCTCGATCACCGACAGGTAGCGGTCGGCGGCCTCGGAGTCGACGCCCCAGGCCGCGAGGCCCTCCTGCGCCAGCGGCAGCATGCGGCGCAGCACCAGCTCGTCGGCGCGCACGGTGCCGATGCCCGGCCAGTACAGGGCGGCCTCGATGCCGTGCCGCGCTCCGGCGGTGAAGTTGGCCTCGGCCGCGTCGAACGACATCAGCTGCCACGGCGGGCGGTCGGACTCCGCGAGCGCACGGATCAGGCCGTAGAAGAACATCGCGTTGGCGACGGCGTCGACGGCCGTCGGCCCCGCGGGCAGCACCCGGTTCTCCAGGCGCAGGTGCGCGACGCCGTCGGCGACGTCGTACACCGGGCGGTTCCAGCGCCACACCGTGCCGTTGTGCAGCCGCAGCTCCTGCAGGCTCGGGGGCCGGCCCGCGTCGAGCTCGGCGAACGGGTCCTCGTCCTCGGCCAGGGGCAGCAGCGCGCCGAAGTAGCGGACGTTCTCCTCGAACAGGTCGTACGCCGACTGCGTCCAGCGGTCGCCGAACCACACCCGCGGGCGGACGCCCTGGTTGCGCAGCTCGACGGGGCGGGTGTCGACGGCCTGGGTGAACAGGGGGATCCGCGTCTCGGCCCACAGCCGGCGACCCAGCAGGAACGGCGAGTTGGCGGCGAGCGCCACCTGCAGCCCCGCAATCGCCTGCGCGGCGTTCCAGTAGGCGGGGAAGAGGTCCGGGGTGAGCTGCAGGTGCAGCTGCAGCGACGTGCACGCCGCCTCGGGCGCGATCGAGTCGACGTCGAGGACGAGGTGCTCGGCGGGGCCGCCGTCGGTGGGGCCGTGGCGCGAGGCCGGCGGCTCGGTGATGTCGAGGCGGAAAGGCTCGCCGCGCGCGGTGAGCATCTGCCGGTTGAGCAGGGCGTAGCGCGGGTCCTCGGTGAGCTGGTCGGACGCGAGGTGCTCGGCGGCCAGGGTGGGCAGGATGCCGATCGTCACCGCCCGGGCGCCGAGGTCGCGGGCGCAGTCGCCGGCGTTCGTGGTCGCGTCGAGCATGTCCTGCTCGAGGTCGTGCGCGGTGGCGCCGGGCAGCATCCGCGGCGGCAGGTTGATCTCGAGGTTCCAGCGCCCCAGCTCCGAGGTCAGGACGTCGGACGCGGACCGGTCGAGCACCGCGTGGTTGAGCATCGCCGGGCGCATGTCCTCGTCGACCAGGGCGAGCTCGATCTCGACCCCGGTGCTCGGCTCCGCCGCGGCGAACCGACCCTCGCTGACCATCGTCCCGAAGGCCTCGAGGCACCGGTGGATGCGGTGCCGGTAGCGCGCCTGGTCCGAGGCCGTGAAGAGGGTGGCGGTGAGGTGCTGGCCCATTACCCGCCCGGCTCCCGTCCACGATCCGACAACCACCGCGTGCCGCCACGCCCGGCGGACCACGACCCCTCACGCGAACCCCGACGAGCGGTCACGCTGACACAGCCCGCGAGATCACGCCAGACGCCGACACCGTCCGCCCGCGGAAAGCGTCCGTTCAGCGTAGGACACCCCGGAGGCCGACCGCTGGTCGCCGGATGGTGACCTCTGACCCGCCGACTGCGTCCCGAGGTCAGCCACTTCGTCCGAAGTCCTCGGGCGAGATGTTGTCGAGGAACGCGCGGAAGCGGTCCATCTCGTCCTCGTCGCTGCTCGCGGCGCCGCCGGTGCCCGCGGCCTCGTCGCCCTCGTCGTCCTCGACCACCACACCGGCGTCGGTGAGGACGCCCTCGGTGGCGTGGATCGGCACGTCGGCGTGCAGCGCGATGGCGATCGAGTCGCTGGGGCGCGCCGAGACGCGCAGCCCCCGGTCGAACACCAGGTCCGCGTAGAAGGTCCCGCCGCGCACCTCGGTGATCTCGATGCGCTCCAGCCGGCGCCCGAGCGCCGAGACCACGTCGGAGATCAGCACGTGGGTCAGCGGACGCTCCGGCAGGCGCCCCTGCTGCTCGAGGGCGATCGCCTCGGCCTCGGCCAGCCCGATCCAGATCTGGAGGCAGCGCTTGCCGTCGGTCTCCTGCAGCAGCACGACGGGGTGCCGGCTCTCGCCCGATCCCGACGACCCGCCCTGTTGCGTCGCGTCGTCGACGGCCAGTACACCGACCACCCGCATCTCGCTCACGGCCCCAGCCTCCCACGTTCCCGGGCCCCGCCGGAGGGTTGCGTCGCGCTCGTCTCCGTCGGCCACCGGCTCGGCGTCGCCCCCCGGATGCCCGACCCGGAGCGCTCGACACCTGGTACCCGGGAGCCGGTCCCGGCGCCCGGCGCTCGCCGGGTCCGGCCCCCGGCAGCGCGGTCTGGAACGATACGCACGTGGCGCGTGTGGTGGAGGTCGACGACGCGGCCGACCCGCGCCTCGCCGACTTCCGCGACCTCGCGCGGGCCGATCGCCGGCCGGACCGCCCCGGTGGACGGGGCCTCGTGCTGGCCGAGGGCACCGTGGTGGTGCGCCGCCTGCTGGCCTCGCCGTACCCGCCCCGGGCCCTGCTCGGCGTGGCCCGCCGGGTCGACGACCTCGCGCCCGAGCTGACCGGGGTCGACGTGCCCGCCTACGTCACGGACGCGGACACCATGGCGCACGTGGTCGGCTTCCACCTCAACCGGGGGGTGCTCGCGAGCGCCGACCGCGCCCCGGCGCCCGGCCTCCCCGCCCTGCTCGCCGGCGCGCGGCGCGTGGCGCTGCTCGAGGGCGTCAACGACCACGAGAACCTCGGCGCCCTCTTCCGCAACGCCGCGGCGCTCGGCGTCGACGCGGTGATCGTCGGGCCGGGCTGCGCCGACCCCCTCTACCGGCGCAGCGTGCGCGTCTCCATGGGCCACGTGCTGCGGGTGCCGTTCGCCACGGCCGGTCTCGACGAGGCGGTGGCCGGGCTGCGGGACGCCGGGTTCGTCCTCGCCGCCCTGACGCCCGGCGGCGACCCCGGGGCGCTGGCGGCGCTCGCGGACCGGGAGCGGGTGGCGCTGCTGCTCGGCGCCGAGGGCCCGGGCCTGTCCGCCGAGGCGCTCGAGCGCGCCGACGTCCGCGTCCGCATCCCGATGGCCGGCGGCGTCGACTCGCTCAACGTCGCCACCGCGGGCGCCGTCGCGTTCCACGCCGTCGCGGGCGTGCCCCGGTGAGGGTCGTGGAGGTGCGGGCCGAGCGGGGCGCCGCCCTGGTCGCCGGGGTCGCGCTCGCCGAGCCGGGCCCGCACGGGGGCGAGGGCCGCACCTGGGGCCTGCCGCCGGACCTGGTCGACGCGCTGCGCGAGTGGGCGCGGGTGGCGGCGAGCCTGCCCGTCGGCGCGGGAGCGGCGCGCGACCCGGCCGCCGACGCGATCAGCCGCCGCGGGCGCCAGCTCGCCGCCCGGCTCTCCGTGGAGCTCGCCGCCCCGGTCGACTACTGCGACCCGGTCACCGGCCACCGCGTGGCGCTGCGCCGCGTCACGCGCACCCCGCACCCGCCGCCGGTGCCGCCGCTGCCCCGCCACGGGACCGGGGACGGCGCCCCGGCGCCCGGCCCGGTGGTCGAGGAGGCCGAGCTCTCCGCGGTCACCGCGGCCGCCGAGCCGACCCCGTGGGGCGTGGGGCTGACCCTGTCCGTCCTGGTCGCCGGCGTGGTGCTGCTCGCCAACCTGGCCCTCGCCGCGCCCCTGATCGCCGGGCTCGGCCCGATCGGGCTCGCCGTCGACGCGGCGGTGGTCGCGGGCCTGGTGCCGGCGCTGTGGCTCAACCGCCACGTGCCGACCTGGCGCTGGGCGGTGTACGGCACCTTCGCGGGCGCCGGGCTCGCGCTGGTGTTCCTGGCCGTCGCGGCGTTCTGAACCGTGCCGGGCGGCTCAGCCGCGCGGCGAGCGCGTGCCAAGCAGGACGTCCTCCCACGAGGGGACGATCGGGTGCGAGCGCTTGCCGCGGCGGGTGACCTCGGGGGCCTCCGGCGCGTCGGCGGGCTCCGCGGCACCGGGCGCGGGCTCGGCCGGGGTCGCGGTCGCGGTCCGGGGCGTCGGCACCTGGTCGTCGCCGATGCCCGCCCCCGGCACCGGCGGGGTGCCGCGGCGCTCGCCGCGCGGGGCGCGCCGGGCCGTCCCGCGCTCGCCCCGGCGCGGGCTCGAGGAGCCCGACCCGGTGTGCGGGTGGTGCGGGTGCGCGGACGGGGCGCCGCGGCGGGCGGGCGCGGTGTCCCCGGAGACGGCGAGCGCGGGCGTCTCGTCGAGCGCCTCGGGGGTCTCGGCCTCCGCCGGCGCCTCGTGGGCGGGCTCGGGGGCCGTGGCGTCGACGCGGCGCGGGCCGCCGACCGGCTCGCGGCCGAGCAGCTCGCGGGCGGGGTCGTCGCGCGGGTCGACGGTGCCGCCCGAGCTCCCGGGGCGGAACGACCAGCGGGCGACGTTGTCCGAGCGGCCCGCCTGCCAGGACAGCGTCACGACCCACTGCGCGTCGTCGCCCTTGTGGGCGTCCCAGCGGGCGTCGTCGAGGTCCTGGCCGCGGGTGAGGAACGTGGCGGCGACGATCTCGCCGAGCGTGCGCCCGTCGGTGCGCGCCGGGTCGGTGGGCAGCACGGGGTGCGCCCGCCGGGCGATCTCGGCGACCCGGGCGCGCTCGAGCAGCACGGGGTAGGCGAAGCGCTCGACGTGCGCGGCGCTGACGCCGGCGGCCGAGGCGACCTCGTCGACCGACTCGCCGGCACGCACCCGTGCCTGGATGTCGCGGGGCCGCAGCGGGCTCGCGACCTCGATCTCCATCTGCCCGAGGCGGCGGACGTCGCCCCGGGCCGCGGCCCGCAGGCGCTCGTCGCCCGAGACCGCGAACCGCTCGTGGCGGATCGGGTCCTCCAGGATCACGGTCTCGTGGTCGTCACCCAGGCCGACGACGCGCAGCTGACGCATCAAGGCCTCCCCGTCGGCTCGCGGCCCTCGCCCCGCATGACCGGTGGGGCTCGGTGCTCGCCCACCGACGCTAGGCGACGGGGATCCCCGGACGAGGGAGGCGCGCCGCGCCCGCGTCGCGCGTCTCGGTGGACGGGCGACACGGGCGAGACGTCCTCACCGGGTCCGGTGACCCGTTCGGCCCAGCGTGGTCACGACTGGCGTTCGACGACCCAGTCGATGCAGCGGGTCAGCGCGGTGACGTCGTCCGGCTCGACCGCGGGGAACATGCCGATGCGCAGCTGGTTGCGCCCGAGCTTGCGGTAGGGCTCGGTGTCGACGACGCCGTTGGCGCGCAGCGTCGAGGCGATGGCCGCGGCGTCCACGGCGTCGTCGAAGTCGACGGTGCCGACGACCTGCGAGCGGTGCGCGGGGTCGGCGACGAACGGCGTCGCGAACGACGACTCCTCGGCCCAGCGGTAGAGACGGTCGGACGAGTCCTTGGTGCGCCCGGTCGCCCAGTCCAGGCCGCCCCCGGCGTTCATCCACTCGATCTGGTCGGCGAGCAGCAGCAGCGTCGCCACCGCCGGGGTGTTGTAGGTCTGGTCCTTGCGGGAGTTGTCCAGCGCGGTCGACAGCGACAGGAACTCGGGGATCCAGCGCCCGCCCGGCTTGTCGGCGTCGATCTGCTCGACGCGCTCGAGCGCGGCCGGCGACATGATCGCGATCCAGAGCCCGCCGTCGGAGGCGAAGCACTTCTGCGGCGCGAAGTAGTAGACGTCGGACTCGCTGATCTGCACCGGGAGCCCGCCGGCGCCCGACGTCGCGTCGATCGCGACGAGCGCGTCCCCGGAGCCGCTGGGCCGGGAGACGGGGACGGCGACGCCGGTGGAGGTCTCGTTGTGGGCCCAGCCGATGAGGTCGACGCTCGGGTCGGAGGTCGGCTCGGGGGCGCTGCCCGGGTCGGCGGAGACGACGATGGGGTCGGCGAGGAAGGGCGCGCCCTTGGTCACCGAGGCGAACTTCGAGGAGAACTCGCCGTAGGTCAGGTGCAGGCTGCGCTCGCGCACCAGCCCGGCGGCCGCGGCGTCCCAGAACGCGGTGGTGCCCCCGACCCCGAGCACGACCTCGTAGCCGTCCGGGACCGAGAACAGGTCGCGCAGCCCGGAGCGCACGCGCCCGACGATCGCCTTGACCGGCTTCTGCCGGTGCGACGTCCCCATCACGTCGGCGCTCTCGGCCAGGCGGGCGAGCTGCTCGGGGCGCACCTTCGAGGGCCCGCACCCGAACCGCCCGTCGGTGGGCAGGAGCTCGGCGGGAATCTGCAGCGTGTCGGTCGACGTGGTCACCGCGTCATCCTCCCAGCGTGCCCGCCCCATCGCTGTCGCGTGGGCCACTGCGCGGGTGCCGCGGGGAGCGGGATCGCCGGTCGAGCGCCCGGCCTGCGCCGCTGATCCGGATTCGTGGAGCGAGGTGCACCACGACTCCCGTGATCTCCGGATCGACCCTCAGGCCGATCGCGCCACCGTGTCGACGGCGCGCGGGCCCGGGCCGATGTACTGCGCCGACGGGCGCACGAGGCGCCCGGTGCGGCGCTGCTCGAGCACGTGCGCGGCCCAACCGGCCGTGCGGGCGCACGTGAACATCGCCGGCATCATCGGCGCCGGCACGCCCGCGAGGTCGAGCATCACCGCGGCCCAGAACTCGACGTTGGTCTCGATCGCCCGGTCCGGGCGGCGCGCGCGCAGCGCGGCCAGCGCCGCCGTCTCCAGCGCCGCGGCCGCCTCGTAGCGCGGTGCCCCGAGGTCGCGGGCGACCCGGCGCAGCACGCGGGCGCGGGGGTCCTCGGCGCGGTAGACGCGGTGCCCGAAGCCCATGAGCCGCTCGGAGCGGTCGAGGATCCCGCGCACGACGGCGTCGGCGTCCCCGGTCCGCTCGACCTCGTGGATCATCGGCAGCACCCGCGCCGGGGCGCCGCCGTGCAGCGGGCCCGACATCGCGCCGACCGCCGCCGAGAGCGCGGCGGCGGCGTCCGCCCCCGTGGAGGCGACCACGCGCGCGGTGAACGTCGACGCGTTGAGCCCGTGCTCCGCGGCCGACACCCAGTAGGCGTCCAGGGCGCGGACGTGGGTGGGGTCGGCCTCGCCGCGCCAGCGCGTGAGGAACCGCTCCACCGGGTCGTCGACGGCGGCGAGGGTGTGCTCGGGCACCGCCGGCAGCTCCGCCCCGCGGGCCGCGCGGGCCACCAGGGCCAGGGCGGCGGCCGCGCCGCGCGCGAGGTCGTCGCGGGCGCGCTCCGGGGTGGCGTCGAGCAGCGGCGGCAGCGTCCAGCGCGCCCCGAGCAGGGCGAGACCGGCCTGGGCGTCGACGCGGACGTCGCCGCTGAACGGCGGCTCGAGCCCCGGCTCCTCGTGCGGCAGCGGGCGGCCGAGCTCGCCGTCGACGAGCAGGCCGAAGACGTCACCGAAGCCGACGGTGCCCACCAGGTCCTCGATGTCGACGCCCCGGTAGCGCAGCGCGCCGCCGTCGCGGTCGGGCTCGGCGATCTCGGTGCGGAAGGCGACGACGCCCTCGAGGCCCGGCGAGAAGCCGGGGGGAGCGGTGGGGACCGTCGTGCTCACTGCCGGACCTCCTCGCCTGGCGGCGCGGGGATCCCGGTCGGGGCCCCGTCGCCCATCGCGGCGCGCCGTCCGCCCGGGTACGGGGGTGCGGCACGCCCAGCAGCACCGTGCTCCGCGGCGTGACCGGCGGGCAACGGAGCGGCCTGTGTGACTGCTCACGTGGTGTGCACCCCGCCGTCGCCTACGGTGCGGCGGACGGCCGGACACGAACGGGACGAGGAGGTCGGGTGGCGGAGCGGAGCACGGGCCTGCCGGGCATGCGCGAGGACTACCGGTCGGCGACGCTCGACGCCGCGGACCTGGCGCCGACCTGGCACGAGCAGCTGCTCGCCTGGGTCGGCGCGGCCCGCGAGGGCGGCCTGCCCGACGCCAACGCGATGGTCCTGGCCACCGGCGACGACGAGCACCGCCTGACCACCCGCACCGTGCTGGCCAAGGACGTCGACGCCCGCGGCGTCACGTTCTTCACCAACTACACCTCGGAGAAGAGCCACCAGCTGCGCCAGACGCGCCAGGCGTCGGCGACCTTCCCGTGGCTGGCGCTGCAGCGGCAGGCCACGGTGATCGGCACCGTGGAGCTGCTGCCGCGCGAGGACACCGCGGTCTACTGGCGCTCCCGGCCCCGCGGGTCGCAGCTCGGGGCGTGGGCGTCGCCGCAGTCGGGCGTGCTGCGCGACCGCGCCGCCCTCGAGGAGCTCCTGGCGACCGTCACCGAGCGCTTCGCCGACGACGAGGAGATCCCGCCGCCGCCGCACTGGGGCGGCTGGCGGATCGTCCCGACCCACGTCGAGTTCTGGCAGGGCCGCAGCGACCGCCTCCACGACCGGCTGCGCTTCCGGCGGACCGATCCGGGGTGGGTCGTGGAGCGCCTCGCGCCGTAGGAGCGCAGGATCGTCGCCGTGCCACGCACGGGACGCGGATTCCTCGCCGACACGACGCCGCTGCGCACCCCGGCCTTCAAGCGGCTCTGGATCGCCGCGATCGTCACGGTCGTCGGCGCGCAGCTCACCGTCGTCGCGGTGCCCACGCAGCTCTACCAGCTGACGGGCTCGTCGGCGTGGGTCGGGCTCGTCGGCCTGTTCGGCCTCGTCCCGCTGATCGTCTTCGGGCTCTGGGGCGGCGCGATCGCCGACGCCGTCGACCGGCGCGGGCTGCTGGTGTTCACCGGCACGGGCATCGCCGTGACCTCGGCGCTGCTCGGCGTCGTCTCCGTCACGCACATCGGCGGCCCGTGGACGATCCTGTCGCTCTACGCCGTGCAGACCGCGTTCCTGGCGATCAACCAGCCCACCCGGGCCGCGGTCCTGCCCCGGATCCTGCCCAACGACCAGCTGCCGGCGGCCAACACGCTGCTGTTCACGGTCAACCAGGTCGGCGCGATCGCGGGGCCCCTGCTCGCGGGCGTCGTCCTGACCTTCAGCTCGGTCGGCATCCTCTACTTCGTCGACACCGCCTGCCTGGCCGCGGCGATCTGGGCCGCCTTCAACCTGCCGCGCCTGCCGGTCGGCGAGGGGCCGGGCGGGCTGCGCGGGGCGTTCCACGCCGTGCGCCGCAGCGCCGGGCTCGCCGACGTGGTGGCCGGCTTCCGCTACATCGCCACCAGCCAGGTCCTGCTCGTGTCGTTCCTGGTCGACATCGTGGCGATGGCGGTCGGCATGCCCCGCGCGGTGTTCCCCGAGGCCGCCGAGCGGGTGTTCGGCGACCCGCCCGGCGGCGGCTTCGCGCTGGGCGCGCTGTTCGCCTCGATCGCGATCGGCGCGACGCTCGGCGGGCTGTTCTCCGGGCGCCTGCACGGGATCCGGCGCCAGGGCGTGGCCGTCACGGTCGCGGTGTGCGTCTGGGGGCTCGGCGTCGCCCTGTCCGGGCTGACCTCGATGCTCTGGCTCGCCGTGACGCTGCTCGCGGTCGCCGGCGCCGCCGACCTGGTCAGCGCGGTGTTCCGGCAGACGATGCTGCAGGTCGTCGCCACCGACCAGATGCGCGGGCGGATGCAGGGCGTCTTCACGGTCGTCGTGGCCGGTGGTCCCCGCGTCGGCGACCTCTGGCACGGCCCCGCCGCCGACGCCTGGGGCACCGGCACCGCGACGTTCGTCGGCGGCATCGGCGTGATCGTGCTGACGGTGCTGGTCGTCGCGATCTTCCCGGTGTTCTGGCGCTACCGGGCGCCCCTCGGCGAGGACGGGGCATCCGACGGGGCCTCCGAGGACGTCTCGGGGGACGCCTCGGGGGACGCCGCCTCGGCCGACCCGCCCGGTCGCGGCGGGAAGGTCGCCCGCGACGACGACTGATCGGTGGCGTGCGGGAACCCGAGGCCGTGCTGCGGGACCTCGGGCGACGCGGAGTCCAGCGGCACGGCGGGCGAGCGCACCAGCCCGAGCTGCGCGGTCTGGCGCGGCAGGGCGGCGTCGAGCAGCCAGTCCACGGCGGTGCGGACGCGGTTGCCCGGCATCGCGAGCAGGTGGTAGCCGCGGGCGACCACGTGCGCGGGCACCCCGGTGAACTTGAGGCCCAGCGGGTTCGCCGCCGCGTCGTAGCCGCCGAGGTCGACGACGAAGCCGAGGTCGCGGTGCTTGTAGGCCTTGCTGCGCCCGTGGCCGAGCGACGCGGCGACGTTGCGCCCGGCGAGGCGGCCCTGGCGCTCGGCGTGCTGGGCGGTCATCGCCGTGTACTCGCCGGGGCGCGCGCGGTCGGGGACCGCCGCGGCGTCGCCGCACGCGAAGACGTGCGGGTGCCCGGGCACGCGCAGGTGGGTGTCGACGACCATCCGGCCCTGCTCGACCTCGACGCCGAGGTCGTCGATGAGCGGGTCGGGGCGCACCCCGACGCACCACAGGAGCGTGCGGGTGGGCACGTGCTCGCCCGACGAGCTCAGGCACACCCCGTCGCCGGTGGCCTCGTCGACCTCCTCGTGGGTGCGGACGTCGACCCCGCGCTCGCGCAGCACCCGGTCGGCGTTGCGCCCGAGGTGCGGGTCGAGCCCGGAGAGGAGCTCGCCGCGGCTGACCAGCACCCAGCGCGGCACCTCCGCCAGGCCCCGGCTCGCCGCGAGCTCGCGGGTGAACAGGAAGCCCTGGGCGGTGACCTCGGTGCCCGTGTAGCCCCCGCCGACCACCACCACGGTCAGCCGCGCGGCCCGCTCGTCGGGGTCGTCGCACATGGCGGCCAGCTCGACCTGGCGGATGAGGTGGTCGCGCAGGTAGAGCGCCTCGGGCACGCCGCGGAAGCCCTGCGCGTACTCGGTGACGCCGGGCACCGGCAGCACCTTGTGGACGCTGCCCGCCGCGATCACCAGGCGGTCGAACGTGGTCTCGTGGTGGACGCCCTCGGGGTCGAGCCAGCCGATGCGGTGCCCGTCGAGGTCGAGCTCGTCGACCTCGCCGGGCGCGTGGCGCACGCAGGCGGGCAGCGCGGCGGCGAGGGCCACCGAGATGCGGCGCGGCTCGAGGATGCCGGCGGCGACCTCGGGCAGCAGCGGCAGGTAGAGGAAGTAGTTCGTCGGGCTGACGAGGACGATGTCGACCGCGTCCCCCATGCGCCTCGCGAGGGATCGCGCCGCCTGGAAGCCCGCGAACCCGCCGCCGACCACCACGACCCTGGGCGTTCCGGACGCGGTGTCCTCGTCGCTCGTCATGTCCGGTGCAGTGACCGTTCCGGCCGGGGGACGAAACCCCGCACGGAGGGACGCAAACAGATCGTCACACCGCTAGCGTGTGCCGCCGTGCAGCCGACCGGCGAGCAGTTCGACCTCGTCGCCGGGCCGACCCGCGCCGTCGTCACCGAGGTCGGTGCCGGCCTGCGGGCGCTCGACGTCGACGGGCGGGCCCGTGTCGAGACCTTCGACGCCGACGCCACCCCACCGATGGGCGCCGGCGGCGTCCTCGTCCCCTGGCCCAACCGGATCGCCGGCGCCGCCTACACCTGGCGCGGGCAGGAGTACCGCCTGGAGGCCACCGAGGCCGCCCGCGGCAACGCCATCCACGGGCTGCTGCGGCGCCGCCCGTGGCGGGTGGTCGACCGCGCCGGCGACTCCGTGCGCCTCGCCGCCGACGTCGACGCCGCGTCCGGCTGGCCCGGCCCGCTGCACGTCGAGACCACCTACGCCGCCTCGCCGACCGGGCTCGCCGTCACCCACGCGCTGACCAACACCGGCGAGGGCGACGTCCCCGCCGGCGTCGGCACCCATCCCTACCTGCGCGTCGGCGACGTCCCGCCCGGCGACTGCACGCTGACCGTCGCGGCCGACCGCGTCGTCGACACCGACGAGCGCATGATCCCGGTCGCCGTGCGCCCCGTGGCCCCGGACGAGGACCTGCGCGGGGGCCGGCGCGTCGGCGACCTCGCACTCGACACCTGCTTCGGCGCCGCGCCGGGCCCCGACGGGGTGCTCGGCGTGCTCACCGCACCCGACGGCGGGGCCACCACGCTGTGGGCGGACGCGGCCTTCGGCTGGGTCATGGTCTTCACCCCCGACGACCTCGCCGGGCGGGGCCGCGCCGTGGCCGTGGAGCCGATGACCTGCCCGGCGGACGCGGCCAACTCGGGCACGGACCTGCGGGTGCTCGCGCCGGGGGAGACGTGGACGGTGAGCTGGGGGATCGAGGGGTCATGACCGGTCGCATCGTGGTCGGCGGGGAAGCGCTCGTCGACCTGGTCCCCACCGGTGACGGTCATCCCGACGACCCCGCCCTCACCCCGCTCGCGCCGCGTCTCGGCGGCGGCCCGTTCAACACCGCCGTCGGCCTCGGGCGCCTGGGGGTGCCGACGACGATGCTCACGCGCCTGTCGACCGACCCCTTCGGTGACGCGCTGGTGCGCCGCCTCGAGGCCAACGCGGTCGACACGGGGCTCGTGCAGCGCGGCCCCGAGCCGACCACGCTCGCCGTGGTCACCCTCGACGCGGCCGGCGCGGCGCGCTACGCGTTCCACGTCGCGGGCAGCGCCGACCGGCTGGTCGCCGACCCCGGCGAGCTGCCCGCCGACACCGCCGCGGTCGCCGTCGGCACCCTGTCGCTGGTGCTCGAGCCCGGCGCGTCGCGCTACGCCGACCTCGCAGTGCGGGAGGCCGAGCGCGGGCGCCTGGTCAGCCTCGACCCCAACCTGCGGCCCGGGCTCGTCGACGACCCCGACGCCGTCGTCGCCCGCCTCGACCGGATCGCGCGGGTGGCGGGGCTGGTCAAGCTCTCCGACGAGGACGCCGAGCGCTGGGGCCGCACGCCCGAGGACGTGCTCGACGCCGGGGCCGGCGCGGTCGTGCTCACCCGCGGGTCCGCGGGGCTCGCCGCGTACACCCGCGGCGGCGGGGTCGTCACGGCGCCCGCGGCGTCCGTCGGCCCGCTGGTCGACACCATCGGCGCGGGCGACAGCGTCCACGGCGCGCTGCTGGCCTGGCTCGCCGACCACGACGCCCTCCACCGCGACACCGTCGCCCGCCTCGACGCCGACGACTGGGCGGCGGCCCTCGGGTTCGCCGCCCGCGCCGCGGCGTGGACGGTCTCGCGCGCCGGGGCCGAGCCGCCGTGGCGCCGCGAGATGGCGGACCCGTGACGGTACGCGGTAACGCGGTTGTCGCAGAGTGACGGGGACCACGTCGCGCGCCTGCGCCACTCGTACTGCACGGCGGACCTCGCGAGCGCTACGGTTCGCGCTCGTACGACCCCCACAGCTTGCGGGAGCGCGCCGCGGGACACCCCCGGCGGCCGGGCGGCCCGGCACCTCGCTCGCCGAGCCGGCGCCGCCGCCCTCCCGCTCACGACGCGCGCGAGAGGGACTGACTGCCGATGGCCAGCGAGGATTCCGAGAAGCGCACCGCCACGCTGTCGTACCCGGGCGGCGAGCACACGATGGAGATCGTCGAGGCGACCGAGGGCTCCTCGGGCGTCTCCCTGGGGAAGATGCTCGGCGAGACGGGTCTGATCACCCTCGACCCGGGCTTCGTCAACACCGGCGCCTGCCGGTCGGACATCACCTACATCGACGGTGACGCGGGCATCCTGCGCTACCGCGGCTACCCCATCGAGGAGCTGGCGAAGAACTCGACGTTCGTCGAGACCAGCTACCTGCTGATGTACGGCGAGCTGCCGGGCAAGCAGCAGCTCGACACGTTCACCGACCAGATCCAGCGGCACACGATGCTGCACGAGGACCTGAAGAAGTTCTTCGACGGCTTCCCGAAGGACGCGCACCCGATGCCGGTGCTGTCCTCGGCGGTGTCGGCGCTGTCGACCTTCTACCAGTCGTCCCTCGACCCGTTCGACGAGCCGAACGTCGACCTCTCCAGCGTCCGCCTGCTGGCCAAGGTCCCGACGATCGCGGCCTACGCCTACAAGAACTCGATCGGCCAGCCGTTCCTCTACCCGGACAACTCCCTGGGCCTGGTCGAGAACTTCCTGCGCCTGACCTTCGGGCTGCCCGCCGAGAACTACGAGATCGACCCCGAGGTCGCCAAGGCCCTGGACATGCTGCTCATCCTGCACGCCGACCACGAGCAGAACTGCTCGACGTCGACGGTGCGGATGGTCGGCTCGGCGCAGGCCAACCTCTTCGCGTCGATCTCGGCCGGCATCAACGCCCTGTTCGGTCCGCTGCACGGCGGGGCCAACGCCGCGGTCCTCACGATGCTCGAGGGCATCCGCGACAACGAGGGCAACGCCGACGAGTTCGTCCGCAAGGTCAAGAACAAGGAGCCGGGCGTCCGGCTCATGGGCTTCGGCCACCGGGTCTACAAGAACTACGACCCCCGCGCGGCGATCGTGCGCGACACCGCGCGCGGGATCATCGACAAGCTCGGCGGCGGCGACGAGATGCTCGACATCGCGATGCGCCTCGAGGAGTACGCGCTCGAGGACGACTACTTCGTCGAGCGCAAGCTCTACCCGAACGTCGACTTCTACACCGGCCTGATCTACCAGGCGATGGGCTTCCCGACCGAGATGTTCACGGTCCTGTTCGCCATCGGGCGCCTCCCGGGCTGGATCGCCCACTGGCGAGAGATGATCGACGACCCGGACACCCGCATCGGGCGCCCGCGCCAGGTCTACACCGGCCCCACCCAGCGCTCCTACGTGAGCATGGACCAGCGCTAGGTCTCCCGTGTCGCGCGTCCCGCTCGGGTCCGGGTGGGACAGCGACGCCGTCCTGGTCGACGGGCGGTGGGTCGAGCGCACCGCGCGCCGGCCCGCCGCCGGGGCCGGGCTGGAGCGCGAGGCGCGCCTGCTGCCGTGGCTGGCCCGGTACCTCCCGGTGCCGGTGCCCGAGCCACGGCTCATCGGCCGCGCGCCGGTGACGGTGCGCCACGCGCTGCTGCGGGGCGCGGCGCTGGACGCGCCGGGATCCGATCTCGGTGCGGCCCTCGGGGCGTTCCTCCGCGCGCTGCACGACGTCCCGCTCGACGACGCGGTCGCCCGCGGGCTGCCCGGACCGGACGTCACCCGCGGGTGGCGCGACCGCGCCTTCGCCCGCTTCGCCGCCGAGGTCCTGCCCCGCCTCGACGACCCCGGCCCGCTGCACGCCCGCCTCGCCCGGCTGCGGGACGCGCCGGCGGCGGTGCTCGTGCACGGCGACCTGCGCCCGGAGCACGTCCTGGTCGACGGCGGCCGGATCACCGGGGTCCTCGACTGGTCCGACGCGCGCGCCGGCGACCCCGCCAAGGACCTCGTGTGGCCGCTGCTCGAGACCACGCCGGACGTCGCGGCCGCCGTCCTCGCGGCGTACGGCGCCGACCTGACCGACCGCGCCCGGGACTGGCGGGCGGTCGCCCCCTGCTACGCCGTCGTGCACGGGCTCGACACCGGCGACACGGCGCTGGTCCGCGCGTCGCTGGAGCACCTGGCCGCAGGGTGAGGCCGAACGGGCGTAGGCGTGTCGTGCCGGGGTAGTCGGGATCCATGAGTGACGAGCGGGACGAGACCGCGATCGTCTGGTTCCGCCGCGACCTGCGGGTGCACGACCAGCCGATCTTCCTCGAGGCGGCGTCGCGGGCGGAGCGCTCGCTCGCGGTGTTCGTGCTGGACGAGCGCCTGCTCGGGCCGTCGGGGAAGGCCCGGCGGACGTTCCTCCACCGCAGTCTGCGCGATCTCGACTCCTCGCTCGGCGGCCGGTTGCTCGTCGTGCGCGGCGACCCGGCGGAGGCGATCCCGGAGCTGGCGGGCGCCGTGGGGGCGCGCAGCGTGCACGTGGCCGCCGACTTCGGCCCGTACGGCCGCGAGCGCGACGAGGCCGTCGAGAAGGCCCTGGGCGACCGCGACGTCGAGCTGGTCCGGACCGGCTCGCCGTACGCGGTGGCGCCCGGACGGATCACCAAGTCCGACGGCGAGCCCTACCGGGTCTACACGCCGTTCAGCCGCGAGTGGGCCAAGCGCGACAAGGGCGCCCCCGCCGACACCGACGCGTCGACCGTCGCGTGGATCGAGCCGTCGGAGAAGGACGGCGGGCCGCGCGCGGTGAAGATCCCCGATGACGAGCCCCCGGAGGCCGAGCTGCCCGACGCCGGCGAGCAGGCCGCCCACGACCACTGGGAGGCCTTCGTCGACGAGCACCTCGAGGACTACGACGACCTGCGCGACCGCCCCGACAAGCCCGGGACCTCGCGGATGTCGGTGTACCTCAAGTACGGCGCCATCCACCCGCGCACGCTGCTCGCCGGCGTCGGCGGGTCGGGCAAGGGCGCGACGTCGTACCGCAACGAGCTCTGCTTCCGCGACTTCTACGCCAGTGTGCTGTGGTTCTACCCCCGCTCGGCCCGGGAGAACTTCGACCCGAAGTTCGACTCGATGCCCATGGACGGCGGCAGGAGCGCCGAGGAGAAGTTCCGCGCCTGGCAGGAGGGGCGCACGGGCTTCCCGGCCATCGACGCGGCGATGCGCCAGCTGCGCGGCGAGGCGTGGATGCACAACCGCATGCGGATGGCCGTGGCGTCGTTCCTCGTCAAGGACCTGCACCTGCCCTGGTGGCGGGGGGCGCGGCACTTCCTGGACCTCCTGGTCGACGGCGACCTCCCGTCCAACCAGCACGGCTGGCAGTGGGCGGCGGGCACGGGCACCGACGCCGCCCCGTACTTCCGCGTCTTCAACCCCGTGACCCAGGGGGAGCGCTTCGACCCCCAGGGCGACTACGTCCGCCGCTGGGTGCCCGAGCTCGCGGACGTCGAGGGCAAGAAGGTCCACCAGCCCTGGAAGCTCGCGGAACCGCCGTCGGACTACCCGGCGCCGATCGTCGACCACAAGGCCGAACGCCAGGAGGCGCTCGACCGGTTCAACGCGCTCTGAGCGCCGCGCCCGGTTCCGAACGAAGGGCCCCTTCGATCGAATAGACGGGCGAGGGGCGCCCCTCGCCGGAACGCCGGCCGCCTCCCGTGAACGCCCGAAGGGCCCCTTCGCTCGATCTATCCGAGCGAAGGGGCCCTTCGGTCAAACAGTGGGGCGGTGGTGGGTCAGCCGATGAGGCCCTGCTGCTGCAGGAACTCGTTGGCGACCTGGCCGGCGTCGCGGCCCTGCGAGGAGATCTGCCCGTTGAGCTGCAGCATCACGTCGTCGGTGAGGCGCGGCGAGATCTGGTCGAAGACCTGGACGACGGCCGGGTTCCGGTCGACGACGTTCTTGCGGATCGTGTTCGACGCGTTGTACTTCGGGAAGAAGTTCTTGTCGTCGGCCAACGACACCAGGTTGAGCGCCGGGATGCGGCCGTCGGTGGTGAACACCTCGCCGAAGAAGCACGGGTTGCCGTTGGCGGTCGCCTGGTAGATCGCCCCGGTGTCCAGGACGGTCAGGGCCGGCGGGGCGTCGTAGGGCACCGTCACGCCGTAGGTCTTGAGCAGGTTGGGCAGGCCGTCGTTGCGGCTGGCGAACTCGGCCTCGACGCAGGTGGTGGCCTGCGGGTTGCCGCTGTTGATGAAGTTGGCCCAGTCGGTGGTCGTGCGCATGTTGTTCGCGTCCGCGAAGGCCCGCGTCGTGGCGATGGCGTACGTGTTGTTGAACGGCGTCGGGTTGGTCCACACGATCTGGTTGCGCTGCAGGTCCTGGTCGCGGACCGCCACGTACTGCTGCTGGGAGTCGGGGATCGGCGTGGTGTTGCCGAGGTTCGTGATCCACCCGGTGCCGGTGTACGACCAGCCCATGTCGATCTCGCCGGACAGCAGGGCCTGGCGGGCGGCGGCGGAGCCGGTGATGTTGCACCGGTCGTTCACGGCGGCGCCGACCGATTGCAGGGCGGCCACGCTCATCTTGCAGAGCAGCAGCTGTTCGTCGAACTCCTGGCCGCCGACCGTGTAGGTCTGGCCGGCGAGGTTGATTCCGCTGGCGGCGAGGCTGCCGCCCTGGGCCTGGGGCTGACCGGAGCCGGAGAGGCCACCACAGCCGGCGAGGACGAACGCGAGCACGGCGATGGTCGCGCCGACCACCCGCCCTGAACGTGTGAGCATCGCGGGATCGTTGCACCAGGACGAGGTAAAGGCGAGGGGGTAAACGATCTCGGCCACATTGCGTTGACGGGGCCCCACCGCCAAGCTGACCGTGGTCGATCGTGACCAGCGTCCTCGACACGCGAACGGGCAGCACCGCGGCCAGGTCGACCAGCACCCCGGCCGTCGACCTCCTCGAGGGGCGGCGCCTCCTGCGCCGCATGCCGGGCGACGGGCCGGACCGCTGTCGGTACGACGCGTTCGAGCTCACGCCGGTCGGCGCCACCCTCGGTGCGGAGATCCGCGGTGTCGATCTCGCCGCCACCGACGCGGCGCTGCGCGCCGAGATCCACCGTGCGCTCCTGGAGTGGAAGGTCCTGTTCTTCCCCGGCCAGGACCTCGACCCGGCCGGCCAGCGCGCCCTGGCGCGGCACTGGGGCGAGCTGGAGACCAACCCGCTGCTCGAGCAGGGCGACGACCCCGCCACCGTGCGCTTCACCAAGGGCGGCGACGGGCCCCAGACCTACGAGAACATCTGGCACGCCGACACCACGTTCCGGACGGCACCGGCGATGGGCGCGATGCTGCGGATGATCGAGACCCCGCCCCGCGGCGGCGACACGATCTGGGCCGACATGGCCGCGGCGTACGACAACCTGACCCCGGACGTTCTCGCCCGCATCGACGACGCGCGCGCGGTGCACGACATGGTGCCCGGCTTCGTGCGCTTCCTGGAGCCGGAGAAGCTCGAGCGGCTGCAGGACGTGTTCCCGCCGGTGAGCCACCCCGTGGTGCGCACCCACCCGGAGACCGGGCGGCGCACGCTCTACGTCAACGGCGCCTTCACCACCCGCATCGAGGGCCTGGAGCGGGCGGAGTCCGACGCGCTGCTGCGCCACCTGTTCGCGCAGGCGCACGTGCCCGAGTACCAGGTCCGGTACCGCTGGGCGCCGGGCACGGTGGCGTTCTGGGACAACCGGGCGACCCAGCACTACGCGGTCGGCGACTACCACCCGCACCGCCGGGTCGCCGAGCGCGTGGCGATCGCGGGCGACCGCCCGTCCTGAGGACGGTCAGTCCCGGCCCAGCGCCTCGCGCAGGGACACGCGCGCGCCGGTGCGCAGCACCGAGTTCGCGTAGATGCGCCCGCCCAGGGCGAGCACGCCGGCCGTGAACGCGATGGTCAGCACGAGCGCGAGCACGATCTGGCCCACCGGCGCGACGCCGAGCGCGATCCGGGCCGGCATGAACAGCGGGCTGAACGGCGGCAGCAGGGAGATCACGGTGATGGCCGTGCCGCGGGGGTCGTTGGTCAGCAGGTTGAAGCCGACGACGAACCCGAGCAGCACGGTGATCGTGATCGGCGACAGCACGCTCTGGGTGTCCTCCTGGCGCGACACCAGCGACCCGGCGGCGGCGAACACCGTCGCGTAGAGCGCGAAGCCCAGCAGGTACCAGACCACCACCGACACCAGCGTCGACACGAGCCCGGCGCCGGCGGCGAGCACGCCCGCCGCGCTCGCCACCGCGAGCCCGGCCCCGCCGAGCACGACGAGCTGCAGGAGCCCGACCGCGCCGAGCCCCAGCACCTTGCCGAGCAGCAGCTGCCACGGCCGCACCGACGACAGGACGATCTCGACGACCCGGCTCGCCTTCTCCTCCACGACGCCCTGGGCGACCATCGCGCCGTAGGTCTGGATGGAGAAGAACAGCAGGAACGCCCCGGCGAGCCCCAGGCCCAGCCGCCGGCCCGCCTGCGGGTCGGGCGCCTCGGCGGCCACCACGACCGGGCCCGACTCGGCGACCGCCGCGTCCAGCGCCGCCGGGTCGACCCCGCGTGCGACCAGGAAGCCGTCACGGGCCACCGACGACGTCGCGTCGACGATCACCCGCTCCAGCGCGGCGTCGGGCTCCGACTCGACGAAGACCCGGGGCCGCACGGGCTCGCCGCCGACCAGTGCGTCGAGGTCCCCGGCCCGGACCGCGGCTTCACCGGCCGCGACGTCGGGCTGCGGGACGACGGTGAGCGTGAGCCCCTCGGTGGGCGCGGCGCGCTCCAGCGGGCCGGTGAGGGCGGTCGCCGGGCCCGTCACGCCGACGCGCGCGGTGTCGTCGCCGGAGGCGATCGTGGCGATCACCGCCGCGTAGACGCCGAGCAGCACCAGCACCACGAGCGTGCCGACGACGAACGCCCGACCCCGCACCCGTGACGCGAACTCGCGGCGGGCGATGAGCAGGACGGGGCGCAGGGCCTCGCTCACGCGGCCGCCCCGCGGTCGGGGTGGTCGGCCACGGCGTCCCGGTAGATCTCGGCGAGCGTCGGGCGGCGGCGCCGGAACTCGTGCACCGGCCCGGTGCGGCGGGCCGCGTCGAGCACACCGCCGAGGGTCGCGTCGGACGCGTCGGCGAGGGTCAGCACCGTCCCGCCCTCGGCGTCCCGTGCCCGGGCGACGCCGGCCACGCCGTCGGCCCACCCCGGCGGTGCGTGCGGGGCGTCCACGACGACCTCGACGGCCGACGCGTCGCGCAGCTCGGCCACCGCGCCCTCGGCGACGAGGCGCCCGGCGCGCACGATCCCGACCCGGTCGCAGAGGCGCTCGACGAGCTCGAGCTGGTGCGAGGAGAACACCACAGGCGCGCCGGCGTCGCGGCGTTCGCGCAGGACCTCGCTCATGACGTCGACGGCCATCGGGTCGAGGCCGGAGAACGGCTCGTCGAGCACGAGGACGTCCGGCTCGGCGACGAGCGCGGCGGCGAGCTGGACGCGCTGCTGGTTGCCCAGGCTCAGGCGCTGGACCTCGTCGGTGCGGCGCTCGGCGAGTCCGAGGCGCTCGGTCCAGCGGTTGGCGGCCTCGCGGGCCGCCGCGGCCGAGCGCCCGCGCAGCGCGGCGAGGTAGCGCAGCTGGGTGTCGACGGCCATGCGCGGGTAGAGCCCGCGCTCCTCGGGCATGTAGCCGATCCGGCGCCGCGACGCCGCGTCGAGCGGGCGGCCGTCGAGCCGGACCTCGCCCGCGTCGGCGGCGAGCACGCCGAGCGCGATCCGCATGGTCGTCGTCTTGCCCGCGCCGTTGGCGCCGACGAACCCGTAGAGCTCGCCGGGGCGCACGGTGAGGGTCATGCCGTCCAGGGCGATCGTGGCACCGAATCGTTTGGAGATCCCGTCGATCTCGAGCATCGCTCCCCCGTCCGCGAGATGGTGATCAGGATGTCCGAGCCACGGGGGTGCGTCCAACGGACACCCGGGCGGGGGACCGGGACCGCATCGTGACCTCGATGGTCGTAACGAGCGCTGGCGGCGGGCGCGAGATCCGGTGGACAGTGGTGATCCGCGGAGTGGGGGGTCGTGACGTGCGGGTGCTCGTGGTGTCGGCGGTGACGGTGATCCTCCTGATGGGCGCCGTGCCCCTCGCCGTGCCCGGCGTCCCGCGGCTGCACGGCATCCCGCAGCTCGTGGCCCTGGGCGTGCTCGTGCTGGCCGGGGTGGCGTTCGTCGTCGGGCTGGCGCTCCTCGCGCTCGGGCGGTCGGTCCGGCGCCGCGCCGACGAGCATGAGGAGGTCGTCCCGACGCCCGTCGCCCCGGTCGCGCCGGCGATGGCCCCGGCCCCGCTCTACGTCAGCGTGCGGACCCGCTCGTAGGCGGCCAGGCCGCGGTCAACGGGCGCCCGGACACCGGGCCGTGCCAGGTCCAGACCCAGGTGGGCAGGAGGCCGTCGGCGGTGTGGGCGACGGCGCGCTGGCGGACGTAGTCGGGGCCCTCGTAGGCGTCGAGGCGCGGCAGGGCGGCCCGCGGGTCGGCGAGCGTCAGGACCGCGCCCAGCGCCCGCCCCGCGCCGCCGCGGACGAGCGCCGGGTAGCCCCGGCCGGTGTCGTGCACCCGGCCCGGCAGCCACGCCTCGCGGGGCTCGCCGGTGACGTGCGGGGCCATCAGCGGCCACGCGCTGCGCCCGGGCAGCAGGGTGCCGTAGACGAACACGCGGTCGGGCCACGACGCCGGGTCGGGGGTGCCGTGCTCGACGGTCACGGCGTCCGGGACCGGGGGCGCCGGGGTGCCGACGAGGTCCCGCGCGGCGGCCTGGTCGAGCGCGGTGACCGGGACCGGCGCGCCGTCGACGAGCAGCGGGGCCCGCGACACCGATGGGTCCAGCTCCCCTATCGGCGTGCTCCCCTGTCCGCTGCGTGTCCCCGGGTCGCCCGCCCAGTAGGTCCACACGCCGTCGAGCCGCGCCCCGTCCTCGGTGACCACCGTGCCCGTGCGCAGGCGCACCAGGTCGTAGCGCTCCCCGCGTCCCTCGCAGCGGTCGAGCACGGCGACCTGGTCCGGGGTCGCCATCCACACCGCGTGGGTCTCGACCGCGCCCGGCGCCGGGGCGAGGGTCGCCGGTCGCGCCCCGTCGCGCGCCCGCAGCCCGGCGGCCCACACCGCGGCGAGCCCCTCGACGCGCGCCCGCAGCACCACGACCGGGCCGGCGAGCCCGAGGTGCTCGCGCAGCCACGTGAGCTTGCCGGGGCTGCGGTTGGAGCCGAACGCCAGCACCGGGACCCGGGCGGTCAGCGGCGCGGCCCCGTGGCCGGCGAGCCAGCCGTCGAGGTCCCGTCCCTCCACCGTCCAGCCGGCGGCGGCGTGGTCGGACGGCTCGAGGCGGTGGCTCGCCGCGTCCAGGTGCACATACGAGAAACCCGGCGCGACCCCGGGATAGGGGTCGGCCGGGTACTCGTCGTCCGGGTACGGGCTCAGGAGCTCAGTAGCCCCGCTCGCGGTACTCCTCGAGGCGCGCGGCCTCGTCGCCGACCTTCGTCGTGTCACCGTGACCGGTGCGCACGATCGTGTCGCCGGGCAGCGTGAAGACCTTCTCGGCCAGCTGCTCGATGATCACGTCGAAGTCCGAGTACGAGGGCCCCGTGGCGCCCGGCCCCCCGTTGAACAGGGTGTCGCCGGAGAACAGCGTCCCGATGTCCGGCGCGTAGAACACGGTCGACCCGGGGGAGTGGCCCGGCGTGTGGATCGCGCGCAGGTCGATCCCGGCGATCGTGAACGTCTCGCCGTCGAGGATCTCGCCGTCCGGCTCGCGGTCCGGGTAGGTCATGTTCCAGATCACCCGGTCGTCCGGGTTGAGCAGGATCGGGGCGTCGAAGGCGGACGCGATCGCCGGGGCGGCGTTGACGTGGTCGTTGTGCGAGTGGGTGCACAGGATGGCCACGACGTTGCGGTCGCCGACCGCCTTCTTGATCGCCTCGGCGTCGTGGGGGGCGTCCAGCAGGACGACCTCGGACGAGTCGCCGATGATCCAGACGTTGTTGTCGACGTCGAAGGAGTTGCCGTCGATCTCGAACTTGCCGGACGTCGTCAGGTGCTCGACGCCGTCGCCGATCTTCTCGGCCGTCACAGGATCACCACCGAACGCAGCACGTCGCCGTGATGCATCTTCTCGAAGGACTGCTCGACGTCGTCGAGCGAGATGCGCTCGGTGACGAACTTGTCGAGCGGGAAACGGCCCTGCAGGGCCAGGTCGACGAGCATGGGGAAGTCGCGGCTGGGCAGGCAGTCGCCGTACCAGGACGCCCGCAGCGACCCGCCGTGGGAGAAGAACGGCTGGAAGTCGGCCTCGAGCTTCATGTCCGGCGAGGGCACGCCGACGAGCACCAGCCGACCGGCGAGGTCGCGGGCCTCGAACGCCTGCTTCCACGTGGCCGGGATGCCGACCGCGTCGACCACGACGTCGGCGCCGAAGCCGTCGGTGAGGTCGCGGATGCCCTGGACCGGGTCGGTGTTCTTGGCGTTGATCGTGTGGGTGGCGCCGAAGCCCTTGGCCCATTCGAGCTTCCGGTCCTCGGTGTCGACCGCGATGATCGTGGTGGCGCCGGCCAGCGCCGCGCCCGCGATCGCGGCGTCGCCGACGCCGCCGCAGCCGATGACGGCCACGGTCTCGCCGCGCTTCACCTCACCGGTGTTGATGGCCGCGCCCGCGCCGGCCATGATCCCGCAGCCGATGAGCCCGGCCTGCGCCGGATCGATGTCGGGGTTGACCTTCGTGCACTGCCCGGAGTGCACCAGCGTCTTCTCCGCGAACGCCCCGATGCCCAGCGCCGGCTTGAGCTCCTCGCCGGTGTCCTTGAGCGTCATCGCCTGGGCGGCGTTGTGGGTGTCGAAGCACAGGTGGTGCTTGCCCTTGCGGCAGGCGCGACAGACGCCGCAGACGGCGCGCCAGTTGAGGATGACGTAGTCGCCGACCTCGAGGCCCGTGACGCCCTCGCCGAGCGACTCCACCACGCCCGCGGCCTCGTGGCCGAGCAGGAACGGGTAAGCGTCCTCGATGTTGCCCTCGCGGTAGTGCAGGTCGGTGTGGCAGACCCCGCAGGCCTGGACCTTCACCACGGCCTCGCCCGGACCCGGGTCGGGGATGACGATCGTCTCGACCGTCACCGGCTTGCCCTTCTCCCGGGACACGACGCCCCGGACCTCCTGCGGCATGTGCTGGCCTCCGTGTCTTGAGGGTGTGCTCCCGGTCACCTGTGCCCGGACGACCACCTTGGCATGCACACCCGAGCATGGTCACCCGCCGTCGGCATGATCATTACCGTCGTCCTCGCGGACGGGGCCGCGCCCGGCTCCTCCCACCGGCCACAGCCCCGTCCCCGGGTTCGACGCACGCGCCGCCGCGACGGTTCCGTCCATCGCGCACGACGACGCGGCGGGCACCCCGCGAGGGGTGACCGCCGCGTCGCCGGGGTCGGGCGTCAGGCGTGGAAGATCAGGGCCGAGCCCTGGCCACCGCCGCCGCAGAGGCTGGCGACGGCGTAGCCGCCACCGCGTCGCTGCAGCTCGTGGGCGCAGTGGACGGCGAGCCGGTTGCCGGTGGCGCCGATGGGGTGGCCCAGCGCGATGGCACCGCCGTCGGTGTTGACCTGGTCGGCGTTCAGGCCGAGCTCACGGGCCGACTGGATGGCGACGGCCGCGAACGCCTCGTTGATCTCCCAGAGGGAGACGTCCGAGGGGTCGATGCCCTCGCGGCGCAGGGCCTTGAAGGCGGCGTTCGACGGCTGCGAGAGCAGCGAGTTGTCGGGGCCGGCGACCCAGCCGTGGTTGCGGATCTCGCAGAGCGGCGTGAGCCCCAGCTCCTGGGCCTTCTTGGCCGACATGACGACGGTCGCCGAGGCGCCGTCGGACACCTGCGAGCTGCTGCCCGCGGTGATCGCGCCCTCCTTGGCGAACGCGGGGCGCAGCTTGCCGAGGCCCTCGGCGGTGGTGTCCCCGCGGACACCCTCGTCCTCGGTGACGCTGATCGGGTCGCCCTTGCGCTGCGGGACCTGCACCGCGGTGATCTCGGCCTCGAAGCGGCCGTTCTTGGCGGCGTCGGCGGCGCGCTGGTGGGACGCGGCCGAGACCTCGTCCATCTCCTCGCGCGACAGACCGATCGACGAGGCGAAGCGCTCGGTGGAGGCGCCCATCGACTCGTGGTCGTAGACGTCGGTGAGGCCGTCGTGCTCGGTGGCGTCGATGAGCTGGCCCGAGCCGTACTTGTAGCCCGAGCGGGCCTTCGGGAGCATGTGCGGCCCGCCGGTCATCGACTCCATGCCGCCGGCGACGACGATGTCGTACTCGCCGGCCTGGATCATCTGGTCCGCGAGCGCCACGGCGTCGAGACCCGACAGGCAGACCTTGTTGAGCGTGAACGACGGCGTCGACATCGGGATGCCGGCGTCGGTCGACGCCTTGCGGGCCGGGTTCTGGCCGTTGCCGGCCTGGACGACCTGGCCCATGACCACGTACTCGACCTGGTCCCCGCTGATGCCGGCGGCCTCGAGCGCCGCCTTGATCGCCGCGGAACCCAGGTCGCCGGCGGTCATGCCGGCGAACGCGCCGGAGAGCTTGCCGATGGGGGTGCGCTTGCCGGAGACGATGACGGAGCCGGGCATGCGATGGATCCTCTCGGGTCAAGGGGGTGACGCGGTGATGGGCCGGGAACGGTCGACCACCTCGGGTGGTCACGGCGCGTGGTGCCCTCCTCACGGAGGGCCGGTGGACTGAACGTACCCGCGGGCCGGGGTCGAGACCCAGGCCCGCGGGCGGACGATCACGGACGAATCGCGGAATCGGTCCAGGTCGGGGCGATCAGCCGCGGCGCGAGTGCTCCGCCACCGCGGCCATGAGCGGCGGCCACTCGTGGCGCAGGGCCTGGTTGCCCATGAACAGCCCGAGGTGCCCGCCCGGGGCCGTGCGCCGCGTGACCTGGTCGGCCGGGGTCGACACGTGGTCGGCGGCGGCGAAGACCTGCACCGGCGGGGTGATGTGGTCGGTGGCCCCGCCCAGCAGGAACAGCGGGCAGCGGATGTCGCGCATGTCGACGCGGCGACCGTCGACCTCGAGCTCACCGTTGATCAGCTCGTTGCCGGCGAAGAGGTGCTCGACCAGCCACAGGTAGAACGTGCCGGGCACGTCCTGGGTGTGCTTGAACCAGTCCTCGAACGCCTCGTAGCGCGCGATCGCCTCGGGGTCGTCGAGGTTGCGCAGCAGGTCGACGTGCTTGGCGATCTCGGCCTCGGGGCGGATCGCGATGAACCCGCCGAGCACGAACGAGCCCGGCATGTTCCCGCCGCCCGCGGCGACCATCGCGCGGTAGGGCAGCTGCCCGAAGCGCTGGGTCATCACCCGCGAGGACGCGCCGATGGGCGTCTCGCCGGCGTGGAAGTCGATCGGCGCCCCGGCCAGGGTCAGCGTGTTGACCTTCTCCGGGTGCATGGCCGCGTAGATCGTCGAGAGCCAGCCGCCCTGGCAGTCGCCGATGAGGTTGACCAGCCCGCCGCAGTGCTCGACGGCGCGGTCCACCACGGCGATGTAGTCGGAGATCGTCGTCCCCGACGTCGCGCGGGTGGCGCCGACCCAGTCGAGCGTGAACGCCCGGGTCAGGCCGGCCTCACGGATCATCATCATCTGCGACTGGCGCGGCTGGAAGTCGACGATGCACGAGTCGTGCCCGGCCTGCGGCGGGAGCACGAGCGTGGGGACGACGTCGTCTGTCGAGCCCTGCGAGAAGTCCCGCAGGCGCGCGATCGGCGTCTCGAAGACGATCTCGTGCTCGTTGTGCCACTGCGGGCGCCGGCGGGTCATCACGTGGCGCCACCAGCGCTGGGCGTCGCGGGTGTTGCGGCCCGGCGTCACCGACTGCTCCAGGGCCCGGCGCAGCACGTAGCCCGCGCCCTTGGTCATCTCGGCGGCGCCGCGGACCGCGGCGGTGGCGTGGTAGCCGCGCAGGTACGCGGCCGGATCGGGTGAGGGGGCCTCGGTCTGCACCGCGGTGGGGTCGCGGTCCAGGGGCTGATCGGTCTCGACGTGCTCGTCGGCGGGGGCCGTCATGGCACACCTCCTCGCGCCCGGTCCGGGCGCTCGCTCGCACCCGGCGTTGGGTGCTGCATGGACCGTACGGGCTGCTTGGGATGTTTTGCAACGGCGGCTACCCACGGGTAGGGGAAGGCTCGGACTTCCCGTCTCGGGAGAACCCGACTTCGATGGGTGCCCGGACCGTGTGGCCGCGGCCACCGTTCGGGTACAGGGGCATCGCGACGCGGACCATCGAGCGAGGGAGCACGCATGGGAGACATGACCGGACAGGTGGCCATCGTGACCGGCGGCGCCAGGGGCATCGGGCGCGCCATCAGCTCGCGGCTGGCCCGGCGCGGCATGAAGGTCGGCGTCGGCTACTCGTCGAACCCGAGCTCGGCCGAGGAGCTCCAGGCGGAGTTCCCGGACCAGATCACGATCCACCAGGGCAACATCGGCGAGCGCGCCGACTGCGAGCGCGTGTTCGACGAGGTGCTCAAGGCCCACGGCCGCGTGGACGTCCTGGTCAACAACGCCGGCATCACCGCGGACAAGATGGTGGCGAAGATGGAGGTCGACGACTGGGACCGCGTGGTCCAGGTCAACCTCTCGGGCACCTTCTACATGTCCCAGCTCGCCTACCTGCACATGGCGGAGCGGGGCATGGGCCGCATCGTCAACATCAGCTCGGTCATCGGCGAGAAGGGCAACGCCGGGCAGGTCAACTACGCGGCGACGAAGTCGGGCCTGTTCGGCATGACGATGTCGATGGCGCAGGAGGGCGCGCGCAAGGGCGTCACGGTCAACTGCGTGGCCCCGGGATACGTCGAGACCGACATGGTGGCCGCCGTGCCCGAGCAGGCCCTGGAGAAGATCGTGTCGGGGATCCCGCTGAAGCGCCTGGGTCAGCCGGACGAGATCGCCCGCGTGGTCGAGTTCCTGTCCGACCCCGAGTCGGGGTACATCACGGGCCAGGTCTACTCGGTCAACGGCGGCCTGCACATGGACGCCTGATCAGGAGCTAGGCGAGGCGGGCGACCAGCTCGGCGCACACGTCGTCGAGCGCGGTCGCCGACGCCCGGCACACGCCGGGGAAGGTCAGGAAACCGTGCACCGCCCGGGGGTGGTCGGTGTGCCGCACCGGCACGCCGGCCTCCTCGAGGCGGTGCGCGTAGTCGACCCCGTCGTCGTGCAGCGGGTCGACGCCCGCGGTGACGACCAGCGCCGCGGGCAGGTCGCGCACGTCGGGCGCGAGCAGGGGCGAGCAGAGCGGGTCGGACGGGTCGCCGTCGTCGCCGAGGTAGTGCGCGCGGAACACGTCCATGTCCGCGCGTGTGAGCACCGGCCCGGACGCGAACCGCTCGACCGAGGCGCGCCCGAAGGTCAGGTCGAGCACGGGGTAGAGCAGGACCTGGGAGTCGATCACCGGCCCGGACTCGCGCGCGAGCAGGCAGACCACGGCCGCCAGGTTGCCGCCGGCGCTGTCGCCCATCACCGCGAGGCGGTCGGGGCGCGCGCCCAGCGTCGCGGCCTCGCGCGCCGCCCAGCTCACCGCCGCGTACCCGTCCTCGCGGCCGGCGGGGTAGGGGTGCTCGGGGGCGAGGCGGTAGTCGACCGACACCACGAGCGCCCCCACCCGGGACGCGACGTGCGCACACAGCCAGTCGGACTGGTCGAGGTTGCCGAGCGTGCCGCCGCCCCCGTGGAAGTTGACGACGATCGGCAGCGCGCGCGCCGTCTGGGGGCGGTAGAGCCGCACCGGGCGGGGGCCGACGTCGGTGTGGGCGACGCGGTCGGTGACGAACACGCCGCGCGGCATCGGGCCGAACACGCGGGACGTGACGACGTTGTGGCTCAGGCGCCGGGCCCGCGCGCGGGCGATCTCCTCGGGACTCATGCGGCTGACCGCCACGGCGCCCGAGACGTCGGTGAACCACGTGAACATGCGCAGCCGGACGTCGATGTCCATGGCGTCCCCTCCCCGCGACCCCGGTCCCGCCGGCCCTCCCTGCCCGGCGGAGGCCGACAGACTGCCTGATCGACCGAGCCCGGACCTCCTACGAATGGACTACCGATCGGGGGCAGTCGGTGACCGGCCGACGAGGCACGGGGGACGAGCGGGTGACGCGCGTGTCGAGTCGACGACACGTCGCGTCGCCCCGGCGGGCGGTTGCTCCGGACGCCGGGCGGCCGCGCCCACGTGCTCGTGATCATGTTGTCGGGGCGGACGGTCGGGGTCGCGGGCTCCCTTCCGGTGATCACGAGCACCCGGTGCACCTCTGCCGCGGGGACGAGGTGCACCGGGTGCCCCTGATCACGACCGCTCCGGGGCGGCGCCCCACGAGGCGGCGACACGGGCTTCCGTAGCGTCGGTGGCGTGCCCCCCGCCGACCCGACCGGGCCGACCGACGGTCGCCGGCTCGAGAACCTGCTCGTGGCGGCCGTGGTGCTCGTCCTGATCGTCGGCGCCGGGATCGCGGGCGTCGTGGCCGTCAGCCGCCGGGGCCCGGACGCGCTGCCCGCCTACGCCCAGCCGGCCACCGCCCCCGTGCCCACCGACGCCGCGGCGCGCGCGACGTGGGCCCGGGAGGCCGCGGGCCCGACGGGCGTCCCGGAACGTGCCCTGGTCGCCTACGCCGGCGCCGAGGCCGCCGCCCGCGGCGAGCTCGCCGACTGCGGCCTGTCGTGGGCGACGCTCGCGGGGCTCGGGCGGGTCGAGTCGAACCACGGCCGCTTCGGCGACACCGCCCTCGACGACGCCGGGCGCCCCGCCGACCCGATCCGCGGCCCTGAGCTGGACGGCACGAACGGCAACCGCGAGATCCGGGACTCCGACGGCGGGCGCCTCGACGGCGACACCACCTACGACCGCGCCGTCGGGCCGCTGCAGTTCATCCCGTCGACCTGGGCGCTCTACGGCGCCGACGGGGACGGCGACGGCGTCAGCGACCCCGACGACCTCGACGACGCCGCGCTGGCCGCGGCCCGCTACCTGTGCGCCGACGACCGCGACCTGCGCCGCGGCGACGACTGGCGCGCGGCCGTGCTCGCCTACAACCGCTCCCAGGCCTACGTCGACCGCGTGCGGCGCGAGGCCGTGGGGGCCGCGACGGCGGTCGACCCGTAGTCAGCGCCGCGCGAGGCGCCGCTCGCCGAGCGAGCCCGTCCGGTACTCCAGCCCGTAGTGCGCGAACACGGCCGGCTCGTCGGTCGCGTGCAGCTCGCCGTCGGCGTCGATCCTCGGCGCCTCGCGGACCAGCTCGCGGGCGACGGCGACCTTGAGGTGCTCGGGGGTGACGACGGCGCCCTCGAGCGGCGCGAACACCAGGCGCGCCTTCCCGAACAGCGAGGACAGCTTCACGGTGACGAACACGGCCTCGTCGCCGAGCGTGTCGACGTAGACGGCCTCGAGCGTGCCGATCTTCGCGTCCTCGACGTCGACGACGGGGCGGCCGCGCCAGTCGCGGATGTTCTCGGCAGGGATCACGGCGCCGACCTTAGGGGGTCCGCGCGGGATCACACCCCACGCAGCGCCGGCTGCTCCGCGGTGTCCGGGTCGGTCCCGCGCCCCGACTCGTCGGTGGTCGGGAGCTCGGCGCGCGCGATCCGCCCGCCGCGGGCCAGCGCGCGGCCGATCGGGTAGGCGAGCGCGGCCGCGGGCAGCGCTCCCTCCTCGCCGCCGAGGTGGACGCGGACCTCGGCGGCCTGCGCCGCCGGGTCCTCGGGGAGCCCCAGCCGGCGCAGGGCCTGCCCGGCGACGGCCCGCGAGCTGTCGTGCAGGCCGGTGCCGGGCGGGAGCGCGGCGAGGATGTCGTCGACGACCAGCGGGTAGTGGGTGCAGCCCAGCACCACCGACCGGGCGCGGGCCGGGGTGCGCGCGGCGGCGAGGGCGATCGCGTCCCGGACCGCCGCGGCGTCGGCGTGCTCGACGGCCGTCGCGAGGCCGGGGCAGGCCACCGAGTCGGCCTGGCCCGGCGCGGCGAACTGCTCGAGGAGGTCGGCCTGGTAGTCGCTGGCGGTGGTGCGCTCGGTGGCCCAGACCGCGAACGGCAGCCCGGTCGCGCCGGCGGGCTTCACGGCCGGGACCGTGGCCACGACGGGGTGGCCGGGCTCGAGGGCGGCGCGCAGCGGCACCACCGCGGTCACCGAGGCGGTGTTGCAGGGCACCACGATCGCGTCGGCGCCGCGGGCGACCGCGAGGCGCCCGGTGCCGACGACCCGGTCGACGATCCAGTCCGAGGGCTTCGAGCCCCAGGGCATGCCCTCGGGGTCGAGGTAGAGGTCGAGCGCGAGGTCGGGGCGCAGGTGACGCAGCCACCCGGCGGTGGGCAGCAGGCCGCACCCCGAGTCGATGAGCGCCACACGCCGATCCATCGCCCTCCACTCTAGGACCCCCGAGATCACACCATCGCGGCGCTGCCGACGTCCGGGTGCTCGCGGTGGAAGGCCACCATCGCGCCGACGTGCTCGGCGAACGGCGGGCAGCGCACGCCGACCTCGTCGAGCAGGGCGGTGGTCGCCGTGACGTCGTAGACGGTCGGGTGGGTCAGGTAGTCCAGCGTCGAGCTGGGCAGCGCGAAGAGCCGCCCGACGCCGGGCACGTGGTCGATCGAGAACTTCGACAGCGCCGAGGGCACCGGCACGACACGCAGCTTCTTGCCGGTGTGGGCCGCGAACGCCTCGCACATCTCCAGCACCGACGGCGGGCGCGGCGCGGCGAGGGCGACGGTGCGGTTGCGGGCCCCGGGGTGCGGCGCCAGCGCGGCGATCGCGTCGACGACGAAGTCGCTGGGCACGACGTTGAACTGCACGCGCGACGGGTCCCCGGGCAGCGGCATCACCGCGACCCGTCCCTGGCGGGCGATGAGCTGCAGCGCGTAGTAGGGCCCGTCGTACTTCTGGGTCTCGCCGGTGCGGCTGTCGCCGACGACGACCGAGGGCCGGTAGATCGTCACCGGCAGGCCCGCGTCGCGCGCCTTGGCCACGATGCGCTCGGCCTCGTGCTTGGTGTGCTCGTAGTGGTTGGAGAACGCCTGCCCGAGCTCGAGGTCGTCCTCGGCGAAGATGCCGTCGTAGCGCCCGGAGACGTAGCAGGTGCTGACGTACTGCAGCCGGACGAGCTCGTCGGCGGAGCGGGCGAGGTCGACGACGTGGCGCGTGCCGTCGACGTTGACCGACCACGCGAGGTCGGCGGGCACCGACAGGTCGTACACCGCGGCGAGGTGGAAGATCTCCAGCGGGCCCGCGCGCAGCGCCGCGGCCTCGTCGGCGTCGAGGCCCAGGCCGGGCCGGGTGATGTCACCGAGGACCAGGCGGGTCCGTCCGGCGATCGCGGGCTCGGCGGCCTCGAGGCGGTCGAGCGTCGCGCGCGCCCGGTCGAGCCAGCGCTCCTGCACCAGCGCCACGGCCTCGGCGTCGGGGGAGCGGCGCAGGGTGCGGGGCAGCAGGGCGCTGCCGAGGAAACCGGGGAAGCCGGTGAACAGCACGGTCGTCGGCATGCGGTCTCCTCGAAGGGGTGCCCGTCGGGTCGCGGGCAGGAGACCATGAACGACCACGCCCCCGCCGGGTGACCTGGTCCTCCGGTGTCTGTGAGAGCCGTCATGGGTCTCGGTCGTGTCGGGGCGGGGAGGTGTGCCGAACCCCCGACCAGGGCAGAACTCCGCGGAAGGTACGCGGCGAGGAGGACTTACTCGGATGAGCGCGCAGCGCATCGTGGTGGTCGGCGCCGGGTTCGCCGGCTTGAAGGCCGTCCAGCGCCTCGAGAGCGAGCTCAAGGGTGAGCTGGCCCGTGGCGAGGTGGAGATCGTGGTGGTCAACCCCCACGACTACATGCTCTACCTCCCCCTGCTGCCCCAGGTCGCGGCCGGGGTGATCACCGCGCAGTCGGTCACCGTGCCGCTGCCGCGGGCCATCAAGCGGGCCCAGCGCCTGCCCGGGCAGGTGGTGGGTCTCGACCTGGAGCGCAAGGTCGCGGTCGTCCGCAAGATCAGCGAGGACGTCGTCGACCTGCCCTACGACCGCCTGGTCATCGCGGCGGGCAGCGTCACCCGGCAGTTCGACATCCCCGGGCTCGAGGAGCACGGCCTGGGCATGAAGAACCTCGGCGAGGCCGCGTACCTGCGCGACCACGTGCTCTCCCAGCTCGAGCTGGCCAACGCCTCCACCGACCCCGACGAGCGCGCGGCCCGCTGCAGCTTCGTCGTGGTCGGCGGTGGCTACGCGGGCACCGAGACCGCCGCGTCGCTGGAGCTGCTCACCGACGCCGCGATGAAGCGCTTCCCGCGCCTCGACCCGACGCTGGTGAAGTGGACCCTGGTCGACATCGCCCCGCGGCTCATGCCCGAGCTCGGGCAGCGCCTCGGCGAGGAGGCCCTCGACCTGCTGCGCCGCCGCGGCATCGGGATCCGGCTCGAGACCGGGGTCGAGGAGGTCACCGCCGACAGCGTCACCCTCACCGACGGCAGCGTCATCCCGACGAAGACGCTGGTCTGGACCGCGGGGGTCACCGCCAGCCCGCTGGTCAAGATGCTGGGCGTGGAACTGGTCCGCGGCCGGGTCAAGGCGACCACGGACCTGCGGCTCGACGGCTACGACGACGTCTTCGTGCTCGGCGACGCCGCCGCCGTCCCCGACCTCACCGCGGACCCGCCCGGGTCGTCGGTGTGCCCGCCGACCGCGCAGCATGCGGTCCGGCAGGCGGTGATCGCGGCCGACAACGTCGTCGCGTCGCTGCGCGGACAGCCGCTGCGGGAGTACAAGCACCACGACCTCGGCCTCGTGGTCGACCTCGGCGGCACCCAGGCGGTGGCCCACCCGCTGCGGCTGCGGCTGACCGGCTTCGTCGCCCAGGTGGTCACCCGCGCCTACCACCTCTACGCGCTGCCGCTGACGCGCACGCGGGCCCGGGTGGTCTTCAACTGGATCCTCCACCTCTTCGGTGGCGACGACTTCGTGCGCATCGGCTTCCTGCACGGGCGCAAGAGCGAGACCTCGTCGTTCGAGGAGACGCGCGACTACCTGTCCGAGGAGGACATGGAGAAGCGGGCGACCGCCGCCCGGTGACGGGCATCCTGGTCTCGTGAGCGGCGCCGACGAGGACGACGGGGCCGGCGGGTACGTCGAGGACATGCTCGCCGCCGACGGCACGCGCCTGCGGCGCTGGGACAACGGCGCCGCGGGCGTGCCGGTCGTGCTCTCCAACGGGCTGGGGGCGAGCGCGGCCGCCTGGCCCTTCCTGCACGGCGAGCACAGCGGTTACCACGCGACGACCTGGTACCACCGCGGGCTGGGCGGGTCCGCGCGCCCGGACGACGAGTCGCGCATCGGTGTCGGCGCGCACGCCGACGACCTCATCGCGACCATGGACGCCGCCGGCATGGACCGCGCGGTGGTGGTCGGCTGGTCGGTGGGCGTCGCGGTGGCCATCGAGGCGGCGCGGCGCGCCCCCGAGCGCGTCGCGGGCCTGCTCGCCCTCGGCGGGGTGGCCACCGGCGTGTTCCGCGTGCTGCCCGCGTTCCCGGGGGCCTCGGTCCCCGAGGGCGTGCACCGGCGCGCCGCCCAGATCGGCGGCTGGCTGCTGCGGGTCGTCGGCCCGCCCGTCGCCGGGGTGATCGACATGCTGCCGCGCGGCATGGACGCGAGCCGCGACGCCCTCGAGCGCGCCGGCATGGACGCCGCGGCCCTGGACCCGACCGGGTCGGCCGCGCCGATGATCACGCTCGCCGAGGTGGCCCGGCAGTTCGCCCGCCACGACTGGACCTGGTTCTCGCGGATGGTGCTCGCCGCCGCCGAGCACGACGCCCCGGACGACGACGCCCTGGCCGCGCTGCGGATGCCCACCACCGTCGTGTCCGGCGACTACGACACCCTCGCCCCGCCCGCGGACATGGCGGCGCTGGCGGCCGCGCTGCCCGACGCGCGGCTCGTGCGCCTGCCGGGGTCGCACTTCCTGCCCCTGCAGTTCCCCGACGCCCTCGCCGGCGAGCTCGCCGCGCTCGCGGAGCGCGCCGGGCTGTAGCCGGGCCCGGTGGTCAGGCCCGGTGGTCAGGCTCGGTGGTCAGGCTCGCCGCACGATCCGCTCGGCGAGGAAACGCAGCGCGAGGTCGTAGCCCGTCAGACCGGCCCCGGCGATCACGACCGTGGCCACCGGCGACACGTACGAGTGCGACCGGAACGCCTCCCGCGCATGGACGTTCGACAGGTGCACCTCGACCACGGGCACGGGCAGCGCCGCCAGCGCGTCGCGCAGGGCCACGGACGTGTGGGTGTAGCCGCCCGGATTGATGATCACTCCGGCGTGGTCGGTCATCGCGTCGTGCACCGCGTCGATGAGCACGCCCTCGTGGTTGCTCTGGCGCGCGTCGACCTCGAGCCCGAGGTCGGCGGCGGTGCGGCGGGCACGATCCTCCAGGTCGGCGAGGGTGTCGTGGCCGTAGATGTCGGGCTCGCGGCGGCCGAGGAGATCCAGGTTCGGACCGTTGACGAGCAGGACGGGGCGGGAGTTCATGCGCCACTCCATCGGGGGTTCATAACCACGCTCTTGTCATTCGGGGGTCAAGCGGACGGGTGGGACGGCCGATGAGGGGAGCAGCGCCCACGGACACGCCTGGGCGGTCTCCCCACCCGGACGGAGTCTGTATGAGGACGGTTCTGATCTGCGACGACCGGCGCAGTGTCCGCGAGGGACTGACGCGTGTCATGTCCGCGGTGCCCGGCGTCCAGCGCATCGACTGCGTGTCGACCGCGGACGAGCTGCTCACCCGCTACGCCCGCCAGAGCGCGGACGTGGTGTTCGTCGGCACCCAGCGCGCCGTCGCGTCCGGCGCCGAGGCCACCCGGCGCCTCATGGCCGCGCACCCGCAGGCCAACGTCATGGTGTTCGGCGCCCCCGACGACGGCGGCAGCATCGCCGCCGCGATCGCGGGCGGCGCCCGCGGCTACCTGCGCTGGGACGCCTCGCGCCCCGAGCTGGTCGCCGCGCTGGCGCACTCGGCCGCCGGCGCCGAGGTCGGCTCGATGCCCGTGCAGCGCGGCGCGCAGCCGGGCGCGGGCGTCAACCTCACCGAGCGCGAGATGCAGGTCCTGCGCGGGATGAGCCAGGGCAAGAGCAACGGCCAGATCGGCCGCGAGCTCTACCTGTCCGAGGACACCGTCAAGACCCACGCCCGCCGGCTGTTCCGCAAGCTCTCGGCGGCCGACCGCGCCCAGGCGGTGGCCCAGGGCTTCCGCTGCGGCCTGGTCTCCTGACCGGACGCCGCACGCGCCCGTCCTGCCGAGTCGGAGGCGGCGGGACAGCGCGCGAGGGGGATGTCGGATTACTGGCTGGTATCGCTCGCTCAGGGAGCGATACCAGCCAGTAACCCGGCGGTCAGGGGCCGACGACGGTGCGGATGCTGTCGTCGCGCAACTCGGTGCGCGTGCGCCGGTGGGCGCCGAAACGGTGCCGGATGCCGTCGGGGGCGGACAGCCACCCCTGGTAGGCGTCGAGCGCGTACTCGAGGCGCTCGCCGGAGTCGTCGTCGCGCACGGTGATCCGGTAGGCGGTGTCGCGCACGAAGGTGAAGCGGGGCGCGGGAGTACGGGTCGGGGCGGCCATCACCGCCGATCGTACGGCCACGGAGCACCGACCCGGTTCCCTCGAACGGAGCAGTGCCTGAGAAGGTGACCGAGGTCTCGGCGCCGTCCCGGGCCGGAGGAGGCTCGGGTGCCCGCGTGTCGTCGGTCGGTGTGTCGTGTCAGCGGCGTGGCGTCGCTGACACCCAGTGTCCGTATCGCCACGCGCTCGCTCGGGCTCGCGGTCCTGGTGCTCGCCGGCGTCCTGCTCGCGGCCCCCGCGTCCGCCGCCGAGCCCGAGGGCGCCGGCCCCGGAACGGTCGTCAGCGCCGTCCCGCTCGCCGCGGCCCTGCCCGGGCGCGCGACGCGCGTGCTCTACCGCAGCACCGACACCGCGGGCCGCCCGAACACCGTCAGCGGCACCGTGATCGTGCCCCTGGCCCCGCCGCCCGGACCGCTGCGGCTGGTGTCCTACGCCGCCGGCACCCAGGGCCTCGCCGACCGGTGCGCGCCATCGCGGCAGTTCGCGGCGGGCACCGAGTACGAGGCGCCGTTCGTCTCGACGCTGCTGACCGCGGGCTTCGCGGTCGCCGTCACGGACTACGAGGGCCTCGGCACGCCGGGCGAGCACACCTACGTCAACCGCGCGGCCACCGCGCACGCAGTGCTCGACATGGCCCGCGCCGCACAGGCCCTCGACGTCGGCGTCCCGGCGGACGGGCCGGTGGCGCTGGCCGGCTACTCCCAGGGCGGTGGCGCGTCCGCGGCGGCCGCGGAGCTCGCGCCGTCCTACGCCCCCGAGCTCGACCTGGTGGGCGCCTATGCGGGGGCCGTGCCCGCCGACCTCGCCGAGGTCGCCGCCTTCCTCGACGGCAAGCCCGGCGCGGGCCTGCTGGCCTACGCCGTCAACGGGTTCCGCGCGGCCTACCCGGACCTGCCCGTCGACGACCTGCTCAACGACCGCGGTCGGGCGGTCCTCGCCGAGACCCGCGGCCAGTGCACCGGCGACACGATCGCGCGCTATCCCGGCACGCGCACCGAGACCCTGACCCGCGACGGCCGCCCGCTGACCGCCTACCTCGACGAGGAGCCGTTCCGCTCCCGCGTCGAGGAGCAGCGCATCGGCACCCGCACGCCCGGGGCGCCGGTGCTGATCGTGCACAGCGTCGCCGACGACATCGTCCCGATCGGCCAGGACCGCGAGCTCGCCGAGCGGTGGTGCGCGCGCGGTGCCACGGTGCAGTTCGTGCCCACCCCTGTGCCCACCCACGTCGGCGGCGCGGCGCCCGGCTTCGCCGCCGCGGTCCCGTTCCTCGAGGGCCGGTTCGCCGGCCGGGAGGCGGTGTCGACCTGTGGCCGCTGACCCCGTCCGGGCCGCCTGGTCGGCCGGCCGCGCCGCGCGCAACGGCTGGCTGACGGTGCCCGACCCGCACCTCGTCGAGCTCGTCGCCGCCCACGCCGCGGCCCACGGGCTGCTCGACGCGCTCACCCTCGACCTGCAGCACGGCCTGTTCGACCGCGCCCGCAGCGCCGACGCCGTCCGCGCGATCGCCGCGCACGGGCTCGCCCCGCTCGTGCGGCTGCCCGCGGTGGACGAGTCGATCATCGGTTTCGTGCTGGACCTCGGGGTCCGCGGCGTGATCGCGCCGATGGTGTCCGACGCCGCGACGGCCGGCGAGCTCGTCGCCGCCTGCCGCTACCCGCCGGACGGGCGCCGCTCGTTCGGTCCCGTGCGCACGGCGCTGCGTCCCGGCGACGACGCGATCGCGGCCGCCGACAGCGTGCTGGCCTTCGCGATGATCGAGACCGCCGACGCCCTCGAGCGCGCCCCCGAGATCGCCGCGGTGGCGGGACTGGACGGGCTGTTCGTCGGGCCGGGGGACCTCGGCGTGGCCCTCGGGATCGGGCCGGCCCAGAACCGCGAGGAGCCGGAGATCCACGAGGCCTTCTCCCGCGTCCTCGCGGCCTGCGCGGCGTCGGGGACGCGCGCGGCGGTCCACGCCACCGACCCCACGTACGCGGCGGCCCGCGCGGCCGACGGGTTCGCGTTGGTCACGGCGTGGTCCGACGTGCCCGCGCTGCTCGGGAGCATGGACGGGGTGCGAGCGGCGTTCTAGCTCGCGGACCGTTCCTGTCCGCCATTCACGGCACACTGACCGGGTGCTCGAGACCTCCGCCCGCCTCCTGCGGCTGCTCTCGCTCCTGCAGGCCCGTCCGGAGTGGACCGGCCCGGAGCTCGCCGAGCGGATGGGCGTCACCACCCGCACCGTGCGCCGCGACGTCGAGAAGCTGCGCGGTCTCGACTACCCGGTCGAGGTCGACTTCGGCCCGGGCGGCGGCTACCGCCTCGGGGCCGGCGCCGCGCTGCCCCCGCTGCTGCTCGACGACGACGAGGCCGTGGCGGTCGCGGTGACGCTGCGGACCGCGGCCGGGACCGGGGTGGCGGGCACGGGGGAGACGGCGCTGGCCGCGCTGGTCAAGCTCGAGCGCATCCTGCCCGCGCGCCTGCGCCGCCGGATCGCGGCGATGCCGGTCGCGATCGTGGCGCCGCGCGTCGCGGCGTCGGTCGATCCCGCGGTGCTCGCCGCGGTGGGCGGCGCCTGCCGCGACCGCCGGGTCCTCGAGATCGACTACACCGCCCGCGACGGCACGCCCAGCCGCCGGCGCATCGAGCCGATCCACCTCGTGGCCTGGGGCCGGCGCTGGTACCTCGTGGCGTGGGACCGCGACCGCGAGGACTGGCGCACGCTGCGCGTCGACCGGTTGACCCCGCGGCTCGCGCCCGACGGCCTGCCCACCGGTCCCCGTTTCGCCCCGCGCGAGACCCCGGGCGGCGACCCGGCGGCGTTCGTCGCCGACCGCGTCGCCGACGTCCGCCCCTTCCGCTGCGTCGTGCGCGTGGAAGCCCCGGCCGAGCAGGTCCGCGCGACGATCTGGACCGACCAGGTACGGGTCGAGGAGCTGGGTCCCGACGCCTGCCGGGTGATGCTGTCCACCGACGACGCCCGGGCCGCGGCGCTGATCCTCACCGGCCTCGACGCGGACTTCGCCGTCGAGTCCCCCGAGGCGCTCGTCGAGGAGTTCCGCCGCGTCGCCGCCCGCTTCACGCGGGCGGTCGGCGAGCGGGCTCAGCCGACCGCGCCGCCGATCAGCCAGCCGATCCCGTAGGTCACGGCGAGCCCGAGCGCGCCGCCGAGCACGACGCGCAGCACGGCCCGGCGCGGGGTCGCGCCGCCGAGGCGGGCGCTGATCCACCCGGCGAGCCCGAGGGCCAGGAGCACGACCGCGACCGTGACGGGGACCCGCCACGAGGTCGGGGTCGCGAGGATCGCGACGAGGGGGAGCAGGGCGCCGGAGACGAACGCGACCGCCGAGGCGCCCGCCGCCCGCCAGGGGCTCGTGAGCTCGTCGGGGTCGAGGTGCAGCTCGGCGTCGACGTGCGCGGCGAGCGCGTCGTGCTCCGTGAGCTCCGTGGCCACCCGCTGCGCCGTCTCGCGCGACAGGCCCTTGCCCTCGTAGAGCTCGGTCAGCTCCTCGAGCTCCTCGCCGGGGGCCTCGCGCAGCTCGCGGCGCTCCTTGGCGAGCTGGGCCCGCTCCGAGTCGCGCTGGCTCGACACGGACACGTACTCGCCGAGGGCCATCGACACCGCGCCGGCGACGAGCCCGGCGACCCCGGCGGTGGCGATCGGGCCGCGCTCGACGGTCGCGCCGGCCACGCCGACGACGATGCCGGCCGTCGAGACGATGCCGTCGTTGGCGCCGAGCACCCCCGCCCGCAGCCAGTTCAGGCGCTGGGAGAGCTCGCCGCCGTGCGGCTCCGCGTGCACGGCCTCGGTCATGCCCCCAGGGTCCCACGAAGACTGGAACGGTTCCAGAAAGCTGAGGCTGTCCTCAGTCCGTGATGCCGATTCACACCGCTCCCTCGCCGCGAGGCGCACGATGGAGGTGCCGGGCCGGACGCACCGGGGTCGTCCGACCGGCGTGAGGAGGCGCCGTGGACACCGACGATCCGCACACGGGAGACGGCCGGGAGCTGCCCGAGAGGCCCGCGCGTCCCGCCGGCCGGGCCGGGCTCCGCGTCGGGGACGCCGACCGCGGCGCCGCCCTCGACGCCCTGGGTGACCACCTCGCCGCCGGGCGTCTCGACGTCGACGAGTTCGGCGACCGCAGCGCGGCGGCCGCCGTCGCCGTGTACCGCGCGGACCTCGAGGTGCTCTTCACCGACCTCCCGGCACCGCACCCGACACTGCCCGACCTGCCGCTGCCCCCGGCCCCGCGCCGCGACGCCCGGGCGGCACCGCCCGTGCCGCACCCCGGCCAGCACCCCGACCGGCACCGCGACCACCACCGGCCCGTCCACGCGCCGGTCGCCGGCCTCGGGATCGCGATCCTGCTCGTCATGCTGCTGCCCGTGATGGTGGTGGGTGCCGCGACCACCGGGACGGCCGGCGGACTGCTCGTCCTGCCCCTGCTGTTCGTCCTGCTCGGGCACGCCGGGCGCCCGCGGCGCGGGCGCTGGTGAGATTCGATCGAGGAGGGGGCTGGCGCGATCCGCGAGCCTGAGGTTAGGCTTGCCTCATCGCTGCGCGGGTGTTGTGGTGGCGCCCAGCGGCAGCGGCGAGAGGCGGGCCCGGGCTCGAGGGATGAGCCCGGGCCCGCCGATCTCCCTTGCTTACCACTTTTCCCTCGCGTGTGCCGGGCGACTGGTGCTGACCTGCGCTGATGACCCTGCCCTCCGGCTCTCCGCCCGATCGGGCCGCCGGCGGCGCGGAGGTGGGTCGTCGGCTCGGGGTGGAGTTCCCTGGGTGAGGTCACCCTTCCTCCGCGGGTCCCCGTCGGGGTGACGCAGGCCTCCCCGCGGCGCTCCGACGTGCCGCGCCGACGGCGTCACGGGAAGCTGGACCCCGCCATGGGGACCATCGAACGGGTCGTGCTGCTCGACGAGGCGGGGGCGGTCGCGGGCACCGCGCCGAAGGCCGACGTGCACCACGACGCCACGCCGCTGCACCTCGCCTTCTCCTGCTACGTGTTCGACGGCCGCGGCGAGCTGGTGGTGACCCGCCGCGCGCGGCACAAGGCCACGTTCCCGGGGGTGTGGACCAACAGCTTCTGCGGCCACCCGGCCCCCGACGAGCCGATGGACGTCGCGCTGCGCCGGCGGGCCCGCCAGGAGCTCGGGATCGAGCTCGAGGGCCTGCGCCTCGTGCTGCCCGGGTTCCGCTACCGCGCCGAGCAGGGCGGGGTGATCGAGAACGAGATGTGTCCGGTGTTCGTCGCCCACACCGCCGACGAGCCCCGCGAGCCCGACCCGGGCGAGGTCGACGAGGTCCGCACCGTCGCCTGGGCACTCTTCCGCGACGACGTCCTCGCCGGCGCGTGGCCGGGCATCTCGCCCTGGTGCGCCGACCAGGTCCGTGCCCTCGCCCCGCTCGGACCCGACCCCGTGCGCTGGGCGCCGGGCGACCCGGGCGCCCTCCCGCCGGCCGCGTTCCTGGAGTCGTCCGCCCGCGACCGATGACTCGCCGGGCCCGCGGGAGTTCCACCGGGTGAGAGGCACGACGCCACCGAGGAGGACCCCATGGCCGGCACGACGACGACGATGAAGGACGAGCAGGAGATCCGCGCGCTCATCGAGCGCTGGGCGCGGGCGGTGCACGCCGGCGACCTGGACGCGGTGCTCGCCGACCACACCCGCGACATCGTCATGTTCGACGTGCCGCCGCCCCACGACGGCGTGCGCGGGATCGAGGAGTACGCGGCGACCTGGCCCCCGTTCTTCGGGTTCCAGGCCTCCGGCGCCTGCTTCGACATCCTCGAGCTCGACGTCACCGCGGGCGCCGACGTCGCCTTCGCCCACGCCCTGATGCTCTGTGCCACGCCCGACGAACGCGCCGCCCACCCCGAGCGGCGCCTGCGTCTGACCGTCGGGCTGCGCAAGGAGGGCGGGCGCTGGGTCGTCGCGCACGAGCACCACTCGTTCGCCGACGAGACCCCGATCGCGGAGGAGGACGAGCAGGCGATCCGCGACGTGCACCGCGGCTGGGTCGACGACACCGCCGCCGGCGACCTCGACGGGCTCGTCGCCACGATCGCCGACGACGTCGTGTCCTACGAGCTCGCCGGGAAGACCGAGTACGTCGGCATCGACGAGGTGCGCGAGGTGTGCTGTGAGGGGCTCGCGGCCTCGCCCGGCCCGGTCGGCTGGGAGATCCCGGACCTGCGCGTCGAGGTCGGGGGCGACCTCGCCGTCTCCTGGGGCGTCGACCACCTGACCCCGGCGGGCGGGGAGACGGTGCGCTCGCGCGGCACCCGGGTCTTCCGCCGCACCCCCGACGGCTGGCGGATGGTGCACCAGCACCTCTCGGTCCCGGCGGAGGGCTGAGCGCGCCCCGGGGTTCCGAGCGAAGGGCACCTTCGGTCGGATAGACGGGCGAGGGACACCCTTCGCCAGAACGGGCGCGCCGGGTACCCGTCCCCGTCGGCGCCCCGAGGAGATCACGAGCACGTCGTCCACCTCGGCAGCGCCGCCGGCGGTGCGCCAGGTGCCCGTGACCACCGAGAGGTCAGGGGCGCGGCGCGCCGGGGTAGGTCCCGAACTGCCAGTGGTTGCCCTCCGGGTCGCGCACCGCGACGTCGTGGGAGCCGTAGTCGGTGTCGTAGGGCTCGCGGACGATCTCGCCGGCGCCGGCCTCGCGGACCCGGGCGGCGATGGCGTCGATCTCCGCGGGGTCGGGAACGACCACGTAGGACGCGAACGAGCCGCTCGACGTCGCGCGCTCGTCGGTCCCCGGGCGCTGCTGGCCCATCATCAGCCCGCCGCCGGTGGGCCACGCCAGCTCGGCGTGCTGCACGACGCCGTCGTCGTCGGTGTAGGCGACGACCTCGACGAAGCCGAGCACCCCGGTCAGGTACGCCATGAGCCCGCGGGCGTCCCGCGCGGCGAGGGTGGGCCAGACGGTGGGCGGCGGGGTCTTGGTGTCGTTGCTGTCCATGGCGCTCACCCTGCCTCCCCGGGCATCACCGGGTCTTGGATGTTCCCGATCTCCTCGGCGATCCAGCGGGTCGGCGAGCACCCGGCGAGCACCCCGAACTCGCGCGTCAGGTGGGCCTGGTCGGCATAGCCGCCGTCGGCCGCGATGTCGGCGAGCCCGAGCGGTGCGCCCGCGGCGGCGCGCGCCGCCAGCCGGCGCCGGGCCCGGTCGAAGCGCGCCATCCGCCCCGCGACCTTGGGTGCCACGCCGACCTCGGCGCGGAAGCGCTGCCCGAGGTGCCGCTCGCTCCACCCGACCTCGTCGGCCAGCGCGCGCACCGGCACCGTCCCGCCCGAGCGCACGACCCGCCGCCACGCCGCCCGCACCTCGGGGGCGACGGGACGTGCGCCGTCGTCGAGCGCGCGGTGCAGGACGTCGTCGATCGCGGCGAACCGCCCGGCCCAGCCCTCGGCCTCCTCGACCCGCTCGTGCAGCTCCCGGGCGACGCCGCCGAGCACCGCGTCGCCGTCGACGGTGACGCCGGCGAGCTCCGCGGCCGGCCGGCCGAGCAGCGCGCGGGCCGCCAGCGGGTCGAGCACGACGTGCAGCCCCGACTGCCGGCCGTCGTGGACGATCGACTCCGGCGTCGTGTGCAGCCCGCCGATCGCCACGTCACGGCGCACGAGCGTGCCGTCGGGGGCCCGCATCGTCAGCGGCTCGCCGAAGGTGACGATCAGCGTCAGGTACGGCGACGGCAGCCCGCGATGGACGCCCGGGGCGCCGCCGCGCAGGTCGTAGCCGTGGTAGGCGACATGGCCGGCGAGCACGCCGGTGGGGCGTCCGGACCGCCCGTCCGCCGACTCGCCCGCCCCCTCCGCCATCGACCCAGTCTGGCGTCAGCCCCCGTCGTAGTCGACCGCGACGGTCGCGCTGGTCGGGCGGGCCTGGCAGGTCAGGACCCGGCCCGCGGCGACCTCGGCGTCGGAGAGGGCGTGCCGCACCGCCATGTGCACGGTGCCCTCGGTCAGCGTCGCCGCGCACGTCCCGCAGGCGCCGCCCGCGCACGAGTACGGCGCGTCGAGCCCGGCCCCGATCGCGGCGTCGAGCACGGTCTCGTCGGCCCCGCACCCGACCTCGGCGGTCTCGCCGTCGAGGGTCACCGCGACGGTCGCGGCGACCGCGTCCTCCACCGGCTCGGCAGGGGCGGCGCCGGTGAAGTGCTCGCGGTGCACACGCTCGGCGGCGACGCCGTGCCCGACCAGGGCGTCGGCCAGCGCGTCGGCGAGCTCCGCGGGGCCGCAGAGGAACCACGCGGCGACCTCCGCGGGCCGCGGCACCCGGCCCAGCACCCGGTCGACGTCGATCCGTCCGGCCTCGACGGTCTCCCACCGCACCGCGTCGACGGGGCGGTCGTCCCCGGCGGCGCCCTCCCGGGAGCGCACGTGCACGAGCCGCAACCGGCCCTCCGCCCGCGCGACGAGCATCGAGAGCTCGTCGGCGAACATCGTCGACGCGGCGTCCCGGTTGCCGACGAGCAGGGTCACGCGCGACGCGGGCTCGGCGTCGAGCACGCCGGCGACGATCGGCAGCACCGGGGTGATGCCGCTGCCGGCCGCGACCGCGACGACGCGGCGCCCCGAGGTGAGGCCCGGCGGCGGCTCGGGGGTGAAAGTGCCGGACGGCCCGGCCACCTCGAGGGTGTCGCCGGCCGCCAGCTCGCGGTCCGCCCAGGTCGAGAAGCGGCCGCCGGGCACCACGCGCACGCCGATGCGCAGCACGCCCGAGCCCGCGGCGGAGCACACCGAGTAGGTCCGGCGCACCTCCTCGCGCCCGTCGCCGTCGGCGCGGTCGAGCCACGCGCGCACGGTGACGTGCTGGCCGGCGCGGTGGGCGAAGGTCGCGGCCAGCTCGTCGGGGACGGTGAAGGTGACGGCGAGGGCGTCGGCGGCGGCGTGCTGCACCTCGCTGACCCGCAGCCGGTGGAAGCCCGGCCGGACCTCGCCGGCCGGGAGTGCCATCCCGTCGGTGAGGCCCCGCCACGCGCGGTACTCCGCGGGCGTCAGCTCGGTGCCCCAGGCGGTCGCGATCGGGACGTCGCGGGCGAGGTAGTCGTCGCGGGTGTTCTCCCACGCCCGCACGTAGCGGTAGAAGGGGATCGTCGGGTGGATGTGGTGCACCAGGTGGTAGTTCTGGTAGAGCATCACCGGCGTCATCAGCCACTCGCGTCCCACCCGCACCCGCGTCGCGCGGAAGCGGTCGGTGCGGGCGGTGACGCCGAGGTCGTGGTGGGGCAGCCAGTCGAACCACCACGCGAGCACCCCGATCCCCAGGCGCTGCGGGACCAGGTAGAGCAGGAGCAGCGCGAGCCCGTGGCCGGTGGCGACCAGCGCCACCGCCACCGCCACGACCACCGCCAGGTTCACCACCGCCCCGGCGACCTCGCGGCGCGGCCGGCGCGCCATGCGGGGCCCGTAGAAGCGGAAGTACCAGCCGTCGATGGCGAGCCAGCGCAGCGGCCGCTGCCACGAGGGGCCGCCCTCCACCCACGCGTCGGGATCGACCAGCACGTCCTCGTTGGTGTGTCGGTGGTGCTCGATGTGGATGTAGCGGACCAGCGGAAACGTCGCCCAGGCCGCCACGAACGGGATCGAGAGCCGGCCGAGCACGTCGTTGACCCACCGCCACCGGCCGGCGGCGTGGTGGGTCGCCTCGTGCAGCACGGTGAACATCGTGAAGGTGACCAGCGCCTGCGCCGGCACGGTCGCGGCGAGCCACCACCGGCTGACCTCGCCGTCCAGCGCGGCGAGCGCGAGGACGGCGGCGCCCACCCACAGTGCGAGCGACGCGACCCAGAGGGTCAGGGTCGGCAGGGCGACGGTCGGCAGCGGGATGCCGGGGTCGGGCACCCCGCGGCGCACGGCGGCGGACTCGTCCTCGCTGAGCACCCGGCGGGGTGCCTCGCGCTCGCGGGCGTCGGCGGTCACGGTGTCCTCCCGAGGGCGTCGGCGGTGACGACCACCAGCCAACGTCCGGGGACGGACTGAGTCAATACTGCAATTTTGTCTCAGAACGCCGCGCGTGGCGCGGGGTTCCGGCGCGCGAGAGGATTCCGGCCGCCCCGTCGCAGAGCAGTGGATGGAGAGAGACCTGCCGTGATCCTCATCAACGTCAAGTGGACGGTGAAGCCGGAGTACGCCGAGCAGTTCCCGTCGCTCGTCAAGGAGTTCACCGAGGCGACGCGCAGCGAGCCCGGCAACATCTTCTTCGAGTGGTCCCGGCACCTCGACGAGGCGAACACCTACGTCCTCGTCGAGGCGTTCCAGGACGACGCGGCCGAGGCGCACGTGAACTCCGACCACTTCAAGAAGATCGTCGCCGACGCGCCCGAGTGGGTCGCCGAGGCGCCGAAGATCATCAACGTGCAGGACGTGCCCCAGGACGGCTGGGGCGAGATGGGCGAGATCAAGCCCCGCTAGTCCGAACGCGCGCGTGGCGCCACGCGCTCGCGATCGAGCGCGTGGCGTTGCGGACGCTCAGCGTCAGCGACGGGCCGCCGCTGACATCTCGGGGTCGGCGACCTTGACGGCCGAACGGAGCAGCCGCCAGGCGCCGAGCGCCGTGAGGGCGAGGACCGCCGCGCCGAGCAGCGAGGCCACCTGCATGCCCGAGGTGAACGCGGCGCGGGCGGTGGCGACGAGGGCGTCGTCGGTGGTGTGCGCGAGCGCCCCGCCGAGCGTCTCCTGCCCGGTCCGCGCGGTGAACACCGCCGCGGCGATGCTGCCGAGCACGGCGGTGCCCAGCGCGCCGCCGAGCTCGTAGCCGGTCTCGGAGATCGCCGAGGCGGCGCCGGCGCGGTCGGCGGGCGCGGCCGCGAGGATGAGGTCGTTGGTCAGGGCCTCGGCGAGCGCGACCCCGCCGCCGAGCAGCACGAAGCCCGCGACCACCGCGGCCAGCCCGCCGAGGACCCCGACGAGGGTCAGGCCCACCCCGGCGAGCCCGAGCCCGACGCCGACCAGCCCCGGGGCCGCGAACCGGCGCACGAGGCGGGTGGCGACGAGCGCGCCGGTCACCCCGGCCACCGAGCCCGGCAGCATCCACAGCGCGGCCTCCAGCGGACCCATGCCCAGCACGAGCTGCAGGTACTGGGGCATCAGCACCAGGAGCCCCACCAGCGCGAACACGCCGAGCAGGTTGGTCAGCACCGACACCGAGAACGGCCGGCGCGCGAAGAGCTCCAGGTCGATCAGGGGGTGGGTGAGGCGGCGCTGGCGGCGGGCGAACACCACGCCGGCCGCGATCCCGGCCACCGCGGCGACGCCGGCGCCGACCGTCGCGCCCTCGGTGGCGAGCGTCTTCACCGCGGCCACCAGCGGCAGCATCGCGGCGAGCGACAGCGCCGCCGACGGCAGGTCGAACGGGCCGGGGTGCGGGTCGCGGCTCTCGGGCAGCACCCGCGGCCCGAGCGCGAGCAGCAGCGCGATCACCGGGACGTTGACGAGGAACACCGATCCCCACCAGAAGTGCTCGAGCAGGAAGCCGCCGACGACCGGGCCCGCGGCGGCGCCGCCGGAGAACGCCGCCGACCACACGGCCACCGCCGTCGCCCGCCGGCGCGGCTCGGGGAACGCCGTCTTGATCAGCGAGAACGTCGAGGGCATGAGCGTCGCGCCGCCCAGCCCGAGCAGGGCGCGGGCGACGACGAGCATGCCCGCGGTGGGGGCGAAGGCCGCGGCGACGGACGCCACGCCGAACGCCGCGGCGCCCCACATCAGCAGGCGGCGGCGCCCGATGCGGTCGCCGAGCGTGCCCATGGTGACCAGCAGGCCCGCCAGCACGAACGAGTAGGCGTCGACGATCCAGAGCTGCTCGGCCGCCCCGGGGTCCAGGTCCTCGGTGAGGGCGGGCAGCGCCGCGCCCAGCACCGTCATGTCGATGCTGATCAGCAGCACCGGCAGCGTCAGGACGGCCAGCGCCGGCGACCGGCGGGACATCGTCGCCTCCACGACTCTCGCGTGACTACACCGTCCGGACGGTGCAGTTTGAACGAGACGAAACTACACCGGCTGGACGGTATAGTGTCAACGCCGTGCCTCGCCCGTCACAGCGCGACCGCATCCTCGACGCCTACACGGACCTCGTCGTCACCTCCGGCCCCGAGACGGTGACCCTCGACGCCGTGGCCGCGGCGGCCGGCGTGTCCAAGGGCGGGCTGCTCTACCACTTCGGCTCGCGCGAGGCCCTGCTCGACGGGCTGCTCGAGCGGGCCCGCGAGCTCAACGACACCGACCTCGCGGCCGCCCGGACCGCGCCCGAGGGTGTCGTCCGCTACTACCTGCGCACCTCGTTCGACCAGCCGGCCACCTCGAGCCCCGTGTACCGGGCGACGGTCGCGCTGATCAAGCTCGCGACCACCGAGCCGCGCGCGGCGGAGGCGACCCGCCGCTGCCTGGCGGGGTGGCGGGCGGCGCTCACCGAGGAGCTCGGCGACCCGCTGGCCGCCGACATCCTCGCGACCGTCGGCGACGGCATCTACCTGCGCGCCATCGTCGGGGACTCCAGCGAGGGCATCGGCGACGCGCTCGAGGAGGTCATCCGGCGGGCGGGCTCGTGAGCGGTGGCCGACGACACGGTGTCGGCACGGCGATCCGTCCGCACCCTGGTGTGGTGGAGGAGCCGCACGAGGAGCCCGGACGCCCGCTCGAGGAGACGTCCGGGAACCCCGCCGACCGTTCGCCCGACCCCTACGACGAGCGCTTCGACGGCATCGTCGCGCACCTGGCGGCGCTGGACCCCCGCTTCGTGCGCCGGGTCAGCGCTCCACCGGCGGTGGGGCTCGGCGTCGGCGACCTCATGATCGTCGTGGGGCTCGTGGCCACCGTGCTGTTCGGCGTCGTCCCGCTGGCCATCGGGCTGCACGCGGGCGCGGTGCCGCTGATGGTCGTGGGCGGGCTCGGGTGCCTGCTCCTGCCCGCGGGCGCACCGCTGGCCGTCCGGGCGGTCCTGCGGCACATGCGGCCCCTCATGCCCTGAGGCGGCGTCAGACCGCCACCGCGTCCACCCGGCGCCGCAGGCTGGGCAGGTCCCGGACGACGATGTCGCGCCCGTCCTTCTGCAGCACGCCCTCGGCGACGAGGCGGGAGAGCTCGCGGCTCGTCGTCACCCGCGTCAGCCCGACCATGAGCGCGAGCTCGTCGACCGGCGGGCGCACGCTCAGCCGCGCGGACGCGCCGAGCGCGCCCTCGCCGTAGGCCTCGACGAGGTGCCCGAGCAGCAGCGCGACGCGCTCGCGGGCGGGCAGGCCGTCGAGGCAGACGTGCAGGTGCAGCACCCGCTGCTTGTGGGCGACGCGGCGCACGACCTCGACGAGCAGCTCCGGGTCCTCGCGCGCCGCCTCGACGAGCGTGTCCCGCGCGATCGAGAGGACCTCGCACGGCACGACGGCGGTCGCGGTGACCGGGTGCGGGGCACCGTCGAAGCACGGGCCCTCGCCGAGGCTCGCGCCCGGCTCGGCCCACGAGATCACCCGGACCGTGCCGTCGGGGCGCAGCATGTGGATGCGCACCCGGCCGCGGACGATGACGTGGAACGCCGACGACCTCTCGCCCTGCCGGTAGAGGTGCCCACCGGTGCGCAGCGTCCGGGCCACACCGAGGGCCTCGACGCGGCGGCTGACCGCCCCGGTCTCGGCGAGCAGGAACGGCGAGACCGTCGGGGTCGGCACGACGTCGGGACCGGTGCTGCGCCTGGCCACGGGCGCCCCCTCGCCTGAGACGTCACGGGCCGCTCCGAGGGTCCGGGGCGGTCCGGGCAGGGTAGAGCCGGACCGGCGCCTACGGAAAGGGACGAAGCAGGCGCCGGCCCGGCGGGGGCTCTCCGGTCGGTGTCGTCAGGCCGTCGCGGGCTCGCTCGTCAGGCTGATCGACGCCGCGTCGGTGTCGGGCAGGGCGATGGTGCACAGCAGGCTCACGACCGACAGGCCGGCGAGCAGGATGCCGATCGCGAGGCTCGACCCGAGCCACGCGACCAGGGCGGTGGCGATCAGCGGCACGACCCCGCCGCCGAGGACGCCGGCGAGGTTGTAGGCCATGCCCGCGCCGGTGTAGCGGTAATGGGTCGGGAAGAGCTCCGGCAGCTGCGCGCCCTGGGGGCCGTAGGCGAGGCCGACGACGCCGAGCACGACCGACAGCCCGAGGCCGAACGCCCAGCCGGTGCCGATGTCGAGGATCGGGAAGGCGATGAGGCCGCCGACCACCGACAGGCTGTTGCCGATGATGATCATCTTCCGGCGCCCGACGCGGTCGGACAGGATCGCGCCGGCGATGGTCGTCGCGGCGAACACGAGCCCGCCGATGATGCCCATCGCGAGCACGGTCGTGCGGGGCAGCTCGAGCTGCTGCGTGCCGTAGCTCGTCAGGTACGTGACGCCGATGTAGAAGAAGGCGAACACCGCCATGGTCGACCCGGCGCCCAGCAGCACGCGGCCCAGGTGGGTGCTGAGCACCTCGGCCACCGGCATGCGCGTGCTCACGTTCTTGTCGCGGGACTTGAAGGCCGCGGTCTCCGTGATCGCCAGGCGCACGTAGAGCCCGACCGCGACGAGCAGGACGCTCGCGATGAACGGCACCCGCCAGCCCCAGGCCAGGAACGCCTCGTTGCTCATGGTCAGGGCGGTGGTGAGGAACGTGGCGCTGGCCAGCGCGAACGCCAGCGACGGGCCCAGCTGCGGGAAGAGTGCGTACTTGCCGCGTGTCTTGCCCGGCGAGTTCTCGGCGGTGAGCAGCGTGGCGCCGGCCCACTCGCCGCCGACCGCGAGGCCCTGCAGGATCCGCAGCACGACGAGCAGGATCGGGGCGAGGATGCCGATCGTGCCGGTGGTGGGCAGCAGGCCGATGGCCAGCGTGGACAGGCCCATGAGCAGCAGCGTGGTCACCAGCGTGCGCTTGCGGCCGAGCTTGTCGCCGAAGTGGCCGAAGAGCACCGACCCGAACGGGCGCGCGACGAACGCGACGCCGAAGGTCGCGAGCGCCAGCGCCGTGCCCGCCGCGGCGCCGAGCGTGGGGAAGAAGACCTTGTTGAACACGAGCGCTGCGGCGGTGCCGTAGATGAAGAAGTCGTAGAACTCGATGACCGTGCCGGTCATGCTCGCGATCGCGATGCGGCGCATCGGTGGTGGCGAGCTCGTCGTCGACGCGTCGCTGGTCACGAAACCTCCTGAACATTCGTACGGGCACACGGAGTGTCCGGTTCAGGACAGCTTGCGGTCTGTATCACACACTACAGACGCCCGTTCGGCAGTGTGCTGTGCACGGGTTGTTCCACTGGGTGACCAACGGACGGAAGGGGTATCACCCGACGATGACGATCTTGGTGGCGGTCACCGACGACCCCCAGGGCAGCGCGGCCCTCGACGTCGCCCTGGTGGAGGGGGAGCGCCGGCGCACGGGCGTCGTGGCCCTCAACCTGCGGCCCGGGCGCCTCGACGCGCCCGGCGGCGCGACCGTCGTCGACCGCCTGCTCGGCGTCGAGGACGGGGACGCGGTGCTCGAGCACCTCGAGTCCGACGCCGACGTCGACCTGCTCGTCGTCGGCGTCGGGCGCCGCACCCCCGTCGGCAAGGCGCTGCTCGGCGACCTCGCCCAGCGCCTGCTGCTCGAGGCCGACGTGCCCGTGCTCGCGGTGAAGGCGCCCGCCTAGGCCCGCGCTCCCGCGTGGTGGATGTCGCCGACCAGGGCGGCCAGCACGTCGTCGAGCGCCGCCACGCTCTCGGGCTCGCCGCCGGGCGCGCCCACGAGCACCAGGTGCGCGCCGCTTCGCCGCATCTCGGCCAGCGCGTCGGCCAGCGAGGTGTCGGCGCCCAGCGTCGCGAGCGGGCGCACGAGACGCCCGGGCGCCGGCCGGCCGCGCGGCGGCGCCGGTGGCCCCAGCAGGTCCTTGACGTGCACGTAGCCGTGCCAGCCCCGCTCGTCGCGCAGCGGCAGCCGCGAGAACCCGCGCGCGTGGGCGAGGGCCTCCAGCTCGGCGACCGTGGCGTCCGGGCGGGCGGTGACGACGTCGTCGACGGCCACGCCCCCGAGCGTGGCCTCCGAGAACCCGAGCGCGCCGTGCACCAGCGCTGCCTCGTCCCGGTCGAGCAGGCCGTGGGCGCGCGACTGCTCCACGAGGTCGGCGACCTCGTCGCGGCTGAACGCGCTGGCCATCTCGTCGCGGGGCTCGACGCGCATCGCCCGCAGCGTGATGTTGGCCAGGCCGTTGAGCACCCACAGGAACGGGCGCAGCACGGTCACGATCGCCACGAGCGGCGGGGTGAGCACGAGCGCCGCGCGGTCCGGCAGCGCCAGCGCGATGTTCTTCGGCACCATCTCGCCGACCGTGACGTGCAGGAACACGACAATGAGCAGCGCGATCGCGAACGCAGGAGGGTGCACCGCCGCCTCCGGCAGGCCCAGGGCGGCGAACGCCGGCTCGATCGCGGCGGCGACCGCGGGCTCGCCCAGCGCGCCCAGGCCCAGCGAGCAGATCGTGATGCCCAGCTGCGCGCCGGCCATCATCAGCGACACGTTCTCCATCGCGCGCACCGTGATGCGCGCGGCCCGCGACGTCGCCGCCCGCGGCTCCAGCGAGGCACGGCGGGCGGAGATGAGGGCGAACTCGGCGCCCACGAAGAACGCGTTGACCGCCAGCAGCACGACCGCCGTGGCGATCCCGGCACCGATGCTCATGCGCTCACCGTCTCCAGGTCGAGCCGGATCGCCGTGACGCGCCAGCGCTCGGTGGCCTCGACGGTGAGGCGGACCGGGCGCTCCTCGACCTCGCCCAGCTCCTCGCCGTCGCGGGTCGCGGTGACGGTCACGGTGTCGCCCTCGGCGGGCACGCTGCCGAGGTGCTCGGCGAGCAGGCCGGCGAGCGTGTCGTACTCGGGCGACTCGGGCAGCGTCCAGCCGAGCAGCGCCGACGCCTCGTCGGGCCGCAGCCGGCCGTCGCAGCGCCAGGAGCCCTCACCGAGCCGCTCCCCGGGCGGGGTGCGCGGGTCGTGCTCGTCGCGGACGTCACCGACGATCTCCTCCACGAGGTCCTCGAGCGTGACCAGGCCGGCGAGGTCGCCGTACTCGTCGACGACGAGCGCGAGCTGCACGTCGCGGGCGCGCAGCAGGGTCAGCAGCCGGTCGAGGTCGACGGTCTCCGGGACGACCTCGACGGGGCGGGCGAGCCGGGCCACCGGGGTGCCCGCGCGGTCGGCGTCGTCGACCCCGAGCGCGTCGCGGACCTGGACGACGCCGGGCTCGGTGTCGTCGTCGCCCAGCACCGGGAAGCGCGAGCGCCCGGTGGCGGCGGCCCGCTCGAGCAGCGTCGCCACGGTGTCGGTGGGTGCGAGGGTCTCCATCGCGCCGCGCGGGGTCATGACGTCGTCGGCGTGGCGCTCGGTGAACGCGAGCGTGCGCTGCACGAGCGTCGCGGTGTCCCCGGGCAGCGTGCCCTGGTCGGCCGAGCGCCGGACCAGCGAGAACAGCTCCTCCGCCGAGCGCGCCGAGGCGAGCTCCTCGGTGGGCTCCACGCCGACGGCGCGCACGAGCACGTTGGACGTGTTGTTGAGCAGCAGCACCAGCGGCCGGGTCACCGTGGTGAACCCGCGCATGAGGCCCTGGACGGCGCGCGAGGTGCGCAGCGGCTGGCTGATGGCGAGGTTCTTCGGCACCAGCTCGCCGAAGATCATCGTGAGCGCGGTCGAGAGCACCAGCGCCACGACCAGCGACGCCGCCGACGCGGCGCCCTGGGGCAGCCCGAGGTCGGTCAGCGGCGGGGTGATGAGGCGCGCGATCGCCGGCTCGGCGAGGAAGCCGATGGCGAGGTTGGTGACCGTGATGCCGAGCTGGGCGGCGGAGAGCTGCGTGGACAGCGAGCGCAGGGCCGACAGCACGCCCCGGGCCCGGCGGTCGTCCTCGGCCTCGCGCTCGACCGTGGCGCGGTCGACGCCGACGAACGCGAACTCGGCCGCGACGAACACACCGCACGCGAGCACGAGCAGCAGTGCCGCGAGGATCAGCAGGATCTCGATCACGGGCGACCGCCCACGACGGTGTGTCGATGTCGTCGCCGGCGGCGGCGTCTCATGAGCTCCTCATCACAGGTGGTCGAACCGGACAACCGCGACAACGGCCGAGTCCGCGCGCGAGTTCCCGGGGCGCGGACGGGTGCCCGGGCTCACCGGCCGGGGGCGCCCTGCTGGTGATCAGGAGCACCTCATCGCTCCGGGCGGCGACCGCGCGGTGGACCACGCGCTCGTGATCTCCGCGCCGGTGTCCGACGAGTCGGCGCCGTCCCTCGAGCTGCAGTTACTGGCTGGTATCGCTCGTACGGCGAGTGATACCAGCCAGTAACCGGGTCAGGTACCGGTGCCCTGGCTCGTGGACGCCTCGGGCGGCGTGCCGCCGGGGCCGTCCGGCGGGTCGCCCAGCGGGCCGACGAGCATCGAGACGCCGAGGCCGACGAGGAACGCCGCGACGCCGATCAGCGCGGCGATCTTCGCGGAGACGGCGCGGGCGGCCCGGGTGACGGGCCCGGGGGCGGCGGGGAACGTGGTGGTGGGTTCGGCTGCGGTCATGGGTCCGAGCATCGGGGCGCGCGCTGTCCGGTCCGTGTGGTCGACCTGTGGTGCCTCTGTGATCCACGATCGGATGATGCGCTCCCCGGCCCTCCGCCTCACCGTCGCCGGCGCCGCGGTCGTGGGCGTGGCCTACGGCATGGGCCGGTACGCGTTCGGGCTGACGCTCCCGTCGCTGCGGACCGACCCGGCGCTGTCCGCCGACGGGCTCGACGACGCCGTCCTCGGCCTCATCGCGTCGGGGTCGTTCGCCGGTTACCTCGCCGGGCTGCTCCTCGCCCCGGTCGTCGGCCGGCGCTTCGGCCCGCGCGCGCCGACGACGGTCGGCAGCGCGTGCGGGCTGGTCGGCGGGGCGCTGGCGGCGGTCTCGACGTCGCCGCTCGTGCTGGCGGCCGGCGTCATCCTGGCCGGCAGCGCCGCGGGCTGGGTGTGGGCGGCGTACTCGGACCTGGCCGCCGTGGTCGTCGACCGGCCCGCCCGCGCCCGGACGCTGGCGATCATCAGCACCGGCACGAGCGCCGGGCTCGTGGTGTCCGGGGTCGTCGGGCTCGCGGCGCTCGGCGTCCCCGCGTGGCGGCTCGTGTGGGTCGCGATCGGGCTGGCGTCGGCCGCGACGGGCCTGCTCAACCTGCGGTGGACGCCACGGGTGCCGCCGGCCGGCGCGACGCGGACGGGCCGGATCGCGCTGCGTGGGCTGGCGGTGCCCGTCGCCTACTCCGTCGCCTTCCACGTCGGCGTGACGACGTTCTTCACCTGGGCGGCCGACATGCTGCGCCGCGCCGCCCTCGCCCCCGGCTGGGCGCCGGCGCTCTACGGGCTGGTCGGGGTCGTCGGCCTCGTCGGCCTGGGCATCGGCGGCTGGTGCGCGCGCTTCGGGACGGTCCGCGTCGCGGCGGCCTGCCTGCTCTTCCTCGGTGCCTCGCTGGTCGTCCTGGGGACCGGCGCGGGCTCCGGGGCCGTCGCGCTCGTCGCCGCGGCGATCTACGCGCCGGGGATCATGGGCGGGGCCGCGGTCCTCGCGGTGTGGACCGCCGAGATCGCCCCGGAGCGCTCCGGGGAGGCGCTCACGGTCGTCGTCGCGGTCGGGGCGACGGCCGCCGTCGTCGCGCCGACCGTCGTCGGCCTGCTCCTGGGCGTCGTGAGCCTCACCGCGGTGCTGGTCGGGCTCGCCGTCCTCCTCGTCCTGACGGCGGTCGGCATCCTCAGACCTCGAAGCGGTACCCCCGCCCCGCCTCCGTGACGAGGTGGCGCGGCCGCGAGGGGTCGGGTTCGAGCTTGCGGCGCAGGTGGGCGAGGTAGACCCGCAGGTAGTGGCCCTCGGTGCCGTAGGCCGGGCCCCACACCTCGCGCAGGATCTGCTGCTGGGTGACGAGCATCCCGGGGTGGCGGGCGAGGTGCTCCAGCACGCCCCACTCCGTCGGGGACAGGTGCACCTCGGCGCCGTCGCGCACCACCTTCTTCGCGACGAGGTCGACGGTGAAGCTCGCGGTCTCCACCATCGGCGCGCCGTCCGGTGTCACCACCGCGGCCCGGCGCACCGCCGCCCGCAGCCGGGCGAGCAGCTCGGGGACCCCGAAGGGCTTGGTGACGTAGTCGTCGGCGCCCGCGTCGAGCGCGGCGATCTTGTCGGCGGAGTCGGTGCGTGCCGACAGCACGATCACCGGCACCGCGGTCCACCCGCGCAGGCCCTCGAGGACCTCGATCCCGGGCATGTCGGGCAGCCCGAGGTCGAGGATCACGACGTCGGGCGGCGGGTGCTCGGCGGCCGCGCGCAGGGCCGCGGCCCCGTCGGCGGCGAGCACGACGTGGTGCCCGTGTGCGGAGAGGTTGATCCGCAGCGTGCGCCGCAGGTGGGGGTCGTCGTCGACGACGAGGACGCGGCTCATGCGGGGACCGGCCGCATCGCCGCCGGGAGCGAGAGCACCATCGTCAGCCCGCCGCCCGGGGTGTCCTCGGCGTCGAGCGTGCCGCCCATCGCCTCGGTGAACCCCCGCGCCACGTGCAGCCCGAGCCCGACGCCGGTGGCGGCGCGCCGGTCGCCGAGCTGCTGGAACGGGGCGAAGAGGCGGTCGCGCTGCTTGCGGGGCACGCCCGGCCCGGCGTCGACGACGCGCAGCTCGACGCGGTCGGCGTAGGCGCTCGCCCGGACCGCGACGGTGCCGTGCTGATCGGGGTCGCCGTGGCGCAGCGCGTTGTCGACCAGGTTCGCGACCACCCGCTCGGCGAGCCCGGCGTCGGCGAGGACGTCGGGCAGGTCCTCGGCGACCGCGACGGCCACCCGGCCGGCGTCGACGTGCCCGCCCGCCAGCGCCGCGGCGACCACCTCGTCGAGACCCACGGGCGCGCGCACCGGCGTGACGCCCCCGGCGGCCAGCCGCGAGGAGTCGAGCAGGTTGTCGACGAGCCCGGTGAGGCGGTCGGCGGACTCCTCGACGGTGGCGAGCAGCTCGGCGCGGTCGGCGTCGGACATCGGCAGCCCGGGATCGCGCAGGCTGCCGGCGGCCGCCTTGATCGCGGTCAGCGGGGTGCGCAGGTCGTGCCCGACCGCCGAGAGCAGCGCGGTGCGCAGGCCCGCGGCGTCGGCGCGCCGCTGGGCGTCGGTGGCCTCGGCCGCCATCCGCCGGTTGCGCAGGGCGAGCAGCGCCTGCCCGCTGACCGTCGCGAACAGGGCGCTCTCCGGCGCGGTGAGCGTGCGCCCGGTGCCGACGAGGTGCACGCCCTCGTCGATCTCGACGTCGACGTCGGCCTCGGACGGCCGGCGGCAGGGCACGTCGCCGGTGCACGCCGTGACCTCCCAGCCCGTGCCGGCCCGCTCCAGCATCGCGACGGTGGAGAGCCCGAACGCCTCCCGCACCCGTTCGAGCAGCTTGGGCAGCGGGTCGGACCGGGAGAGCACGACGCGCGCGAACGAGGTCAGCAGGGTCGCCTCGGTGCGGGCCGTCGCGGCCTGGCCCGCACGCCGGTCGGCGCGGTCGACGACGGCGGCGACGAGGATCGCCACGACCACCATGGCGACGATCGCGAACGCGTTCTCCGGCTGCCCGATCGAGAGCGTGTAGAGCGGCGGGGTCAGGAAGACGTTGAGCAGCACCCCGCCGCCCAGGGCGGCCACGAGCGCGGGGGCCAGGCCGCCGATCATCGCCGTCACCACGGTGGCGAGGAAGAACAGCACCACGTCGGTGGACAGGTCGACCGACGCGCGCAGCACCACGCCGATGACGGTGGCGAGCACGGGGAGCAGGACCGCCGCGGGCCAGCCGAAGGCGTGGCGGCGGGCGGGCAGGGAGAGCCGTCGCCGCGGTGCGAGGCCGGCCTCCGCGTGCGTGACGAGGTGGACGTCGATGCTCCCCGACGCGGCGATGGTGCGGGCGGCGATCCCGGGGTCGAACGCCCGCGCCCACCGGGAGCGCCGGGAGGTGCCGAGCACCAGCTGCGTGGCGTTGGCGGCGCGCGCGAAGGCGAGCAGCGCGGCCGGGACGTCGTCGCCGACCACGGTGTGGAAGGACGCGCCGACGTCCTCGGCCAGGCGGCGCAGCCCGACGCCCGAGCCGCCGGTCACCAGCCCGTCCCCGCGCAGCACGTGGACGCACAGCAGGTCGGCCGACCCGGCGCGGCGGGCGATGCGCGCCGCCCGGCGCAGCACCGTCGCGCTCTCCGGCCCGCCGGTGACCGCGACCACCACCCGCTCGCGCGCCTCCCACACCTCGTCGGTGCCCTCGTCGTGGCGGTGGCGCTGCAGGGCGACGTCGACCTGGTCGGCGACCCAGAGCAGCGCGAGCTCGCGCAGTGCGATGAGGTTGCCGGTGCGGAAGTAGTGGGCGAGCGAGGCGTCGATCTTCTCGGGCCGGTAGATGTTGCCGTGGGCCATGCGGCGGCGCAGGGCCTCGGGCGTGATGTCGACCAGCTCGATCTGGTCGGCGGCGCGCACCACGGCGTCCGGGATCGTCTCGCGCTGCCGCACGCCGGTGATCCGCTCGACGACGTCGCCGAGCGACTCGAGGTGCTGCACGTTGACCGTCGAGATGACGTCGATGCCGGCCGCGAGCAGCTCCTCGACGTCCTCCCAGCGCTTGGCGTGGCGCGATCCGGGCGCGCAGGAGTGCGCGAGCTCGTCGACCACGCACACCTCGGGGGCGCGGGCCAGCACGGCGTCGACGTCGAGCTCGGTGAGCGCGGTGCCGCGGTGGTCGAGCACCCGGCGCGGCAGCACCTCGAGCCCGTCGAGGAGCTCCGCGGTCTTCGCGCGCCCGTGGGTCTCGACGAGCCCGACCACCACGTCGGTGCCCCGCTCGACGCGGCGGTGGGCCTCGTTCAGCGCCGCGTAGGTCTTGCCGACGCCCGGCGCCGCGCCGAGGTGGATCCGCAGCTCACCCCGTGTCGAGGTCACCTCCTCATCCTGCACCGAGCGAGGCGTTGAGCTCCGGCACGTTCACCCGGGGCTCACCGAGGACCCCGAACGTGCGCCCCTCGGTGGCGTCGGCGACCAGCGCGCGCACCCGGTCCTCGGGCAGGCCGGTGACCCGGGCGACGCGGGGCACCTGCTGCGCGGCGTACGCCGGGCTGATGTCCGGGTCGAGCCCGGAAGCGGAGGCGGTGAGCGCGTCCGGGGGGACCGTCGCGGGGTCCACGCCGTCGCGGGCGGCGATCGTGGCGCGGCGTTCCGCGACGGCCCGCGCGAGGTCGGTCGAGGACGGGCCGAGGTTGGAGCCGCCCGAGGTGGTCGCGTCGGCGGGGCCCAGGCCCGCCACGGCGTCGTCGGGGGCCGAGGCGGAGGGGCGCGTGTGGAACCACGGGTCGGCGGCGGGGTCCGCCGGCACCGGGTCGATGCCGATCAGGCTCGGCGAGCCCTCGGCGGGGCCGTGCAGGCCGGGGAGCCGGGAGACGCCCCAGATCACGGCGGGGTAGGCGACGCCGAGGAGCAGGGTGAGCGCGAGCAGGACCCGCACCGCCGCGCCGAGCTGGCGGCGCAGCTGGGTACCGGTGACGGGGGCGGGGGTGGCCTCGGGTGCGGTGAGCGTGGACATGGTTCAGCCGATCCCCGGGACGAGCCGGACGACGAGGTCGATGAGGAAGATGCCCACGAACGGGACGACGATGCCGCCGAGCCCGTAGACGAGCAGGTTGCGGCGCAGCAGCCGGTCGGGGCTGCTCGGGCGGAAGCGCACGCCGCGCAGGGCGAGCGGGATCAGCGCGACGATGACCAGGGCGTTGAAGACGACCGCCGAGAGGATGGCCGACCGCGGGGTCGCCAGCCCCGTGATGTTGAGCGCGGCGAGCTGCGGGAAGACCGCCAGGAACATCGCGGGCAGGATCGCGAAGTACTTCGCGAGGTCGTTGGCCAGCGAGAACGTGGTCAGCGCGCCGCGGGTGATCAGCATCTGCTTGCCGACCTCGACCACCCCGATGAGCTTGGTGGGGTCGGAGTCGAGGTCGACCATGTTGCCGGCCTCCTTGGCCGCGGCGGTGCCCGAGTTCATGGCGACGCCGACGTCGGCCTTCGCGAGGGCGGGCGCGTCGTTGGTGCCGTCGCCGGTCATGGCGACCATGCGCCCGCCGGACTGCTCGCGGCGGATGAGGGCGAGCTTGTCCTCGGGGGTCGCCTCGGCGAGGACGTCGTCGACGCCGGACTCGGCGGCGATGGCGCGCGCGGTCACCGGGTTGTCGCCGGTGACCATGACGGTGCGGATGCCCATGGTCCGCAGCTCCGCGAACCGCTCCGCGATCCCCGGCTTCACCACGTCCGAGAGCTCGACGATGCCGACGGCACGTGAGTGATTCGGGTCGTCATGACGACCCGAATCACTCACATGGGCGACCATCAGCGGCGTGCCACCCCGCTCGGCGATGCCGGTCGCGATGGCCTCGAGCTCGGCGCGGTCGGTGTCGTCCCCGAGCCAGGCGAGGACCGCCGCCGTCGCGCCCTTGCGCAGCTCGCGACCACCGACGTTCACCCCGGACATCCGCGTGGTCGCGCTGAACGGCACGAACTCGGCGGCCGCCTCGTCCGCGGTCGCCTCCGCGGCCAGCCCGTGGTCGGCGGCGCACAGCGCGACGATCGAGCGCCCCTCCGGCGTCGTGTCGGCGAGGCTCGCGAGCCGGGCCGCCGCCGCCAGCTCGGCGACCTCCACCCCGGCCAGGGGGTGCAGCGCGGTCGCTCGCCGGTTGCCGTAGGTGATCGTGCCGGTCTTGTCGAGCAGCAGCGTCGACACGTCGCCGGCCGCCTCCACCGCCCGCCCCGAGGTGGCGAGCACGTTGCGCTGCACGAGCCGGTCCATGCCGGCGATGCCGATCGCGGAGAGCAGCGCGCCGATCGTGGTCGGGATGAGACACACCAGCAGGGCGACGAGCACCACCAGCGACTGCGCGCCGCCCGAGTACGTCGCCATCGGCTGCAGCGAGACCACGGCCAGCAGGAACACGATCGTCAGCGCCGAGAGCAGGATGGTCAGCGCGATCTCGTTCGGCGTCTTCTGCCGCTGCGCGCCCTCGACCAGCGCGATCATCCGGTCGACGAACGACTCGCCCGGCTGCGCGGTGATCCGCACGACGATGCGGTCGGAGAGCACCGTGGTGCCGCCGGTGACCGAGGAGGAGTCGCCGCCGGACTCGCGCACCACGGGCGCGGACTCGCCGGTGATCGCCGATTCGTCGACGGTGGCGATCCCCTCGACGACCTCGCCGTCGCCGGGGATCGTCAGCCCGGCCTCGACGACGACGAGGTCGTCGACGCGCAGGGCGGTGGCGGCGACCGTCGACCCGTCCGGCCGGTGGGCGACGGTGTCCGTGCGCGTGGCCCGCAGCGCGGCGGCCTGGGCCCGCCCGCGGCCCTCCGCGACGGCCTCGGCGAGGTTCGCGAAGACGACGGTGAACCACAGCCACACCGCGATCAGCCACGCGAACACGCTCGGGTCGACGATCGCGGCCACGGTGACGACGACCGACCCGACCCACACCACGAACATGACGGGGTTCTGCACCTGGTGGCGCGGGCCGAGCTTGCGCAGCGCCGTCGGCAGCGACTCCACCAGCTGGGCGGGCCGGAACGCGCCGGCCCCGACGGGCCGGCCGGTGGTGGACGGACGGTCGAGGACGGCGGTCATGCCAGTCCCTCCGCGAGGGGGCTCAGGGCCAGGGCGGGCAGGAACGTGATCGCCGCGACCAGTACGACGGTGCCGGCGACGAGCACGGAGAACAGGGGAGTGCCGGTCGAGAGCGTCCCGGGGCCGGGCTCGGTCCGCGGCCGGCGGGCGAGCAGCCCGGCCAGGGCGAGCACCGCGACGATCGGCAGGAAGCGGCCGAGCAGCATCGCGACGCCCAGCGCGGTCTGGAAGAACCCGCTGGTGACGGTGAGGCCGCCGAACGCCGACCCGTTGTTGTTGGCCGCCGAGGCGAACGCGTAGAGGACCTCGGAGAGCCCGTGCGGACCCGCGTTGGCCATCGCGTCGGCGGTCGAGGGCAGCGCGACGGCCAGCCCGGTGCCCAGCAGCACGAGCGCGGGCATCGTCAGGGTGACGGCCACCGCGCACGTCACCTCGCGGCGCCCGAGGCGTTTGCCGAGGTACTCCGGCGTGCGCCCCACCATCAGCCCGGCGAGGAACACCGCGATGATCGCGACGACGAGGATCCCGTAGAGCCCCGTCCCGACGCCGCCCGGCGTCATCTCCGAGAACAGCATGTTCAGCAACGTCCCGCCGCCGCCGAACGCGGAGTAGCTGTCGTGCAGCGAGTTCACCGCGCCGGTGGACGTGCCGGTGGTGGTGTTCGCGAAGAGCGCCGAGCCGGGGACGCCGAACCGGACCTCCTTGCCCTCGAGGTTCGCGCCCGCGAACGAGGCAGTGCGCGCCTCCGCCGTCCAGATCACCGCGAGCATCACGGCCCACAGCCCGCCCATGACCGCGAGCAGCGAGACGCCCTGGCGCGTCGAGCCCACGAGACGACCGAACGTCCTGGTCAGCGCCACCGGGATCAGCAGCATCAGGAAGATCTCGAGGAGGTTCGACAGCGGGGTCGGGTTCTCGAACGGGTGCGCGGAGTTGGCGTTGAGGACGCCGCCGCCGTTGGTGCCGAGCTCCTTGATCGACTCCTGGGAGGCCGCCGGCGCGATGGCGGCCGTCGACACCCGGCCGTCCGGGCCGACGACGTCGATCCCCGATCGCAGGCTCATGACGACGCCCGTCGCGACGAGCGCGACCGCGGCGACGGCGGCGATCGGCAGCAGGACGCGCGTGCACCCGCGGACGATGTCGACCCACGCGTTGCCCAGCCGATCGGTGCGGCTGCGGACGAACCCGCGGACCAGGGCCACCGCGACCGCCATGCCGACCGCGGCCGAGACGAAGTTCTGCACGGTCAGGCCCGCCATCTGGACCGCGTGGCCCAGGGTCGTCTCGGGGACGTAGGACTGCCAGTTCGTGTTGGTGACGAACGAGATCGCGGTGTTGAACGCGACCGCCGGCTCCACCGGGCCCCGGTCGAACGACCACGGCAGCAGGGTCTGGAGGCGCTGCAGCAGGTAGAGCAGGACGATGCCGGCGAACGAGAACGCGAGGACCGCGACGGCGTAGGTGCTCGCCCGCTGCTCGGAGCGGGGGTCGACCCGCACCGCGCGGTAGAGGACGCGCTCGACGCCCCAGTCGCGCTGGTCGGTGTAGACGCGCGCCATCCAGTCCCCGAGCGGGCGCCAGGCTGCCGCGAGCAGGACGAGCAGGACCATGACCTGGAGGAGGCCGGCCATCAGAACCGCTCCGGGCGCAGGAGCGCGACCACGAGGTGGACGAGCAGGCCGAGGGCGATCACGGCCCCCACCACGTTCGCGATCACAGCCGGTCCAGCCCGCGGACGGCGAGCAGCAGGACCGCGAAGACCGCGATCACCACGCCCGCGAAGAGGAGGTCGAGCACCGGGTTCCCTTCGACCGAGGCGCCGCCCTCGGTGGCGGCGCGCCGATCACCGAGCGTGCGCGCGGGGCGGGGCGCGGGAGGCCGCGTTGACGCGTCGTTGACGCCGCCCGGCCCGGCTTTTCACGGGCTCGCGCCGCGGTGTGAGGCGCGCGACCGTGCCGCCGAGATCAGGGGTACCGGGTGGACGTCACCGGGCCGGGGACGGGGCACGGTGCGCTCGTGATCACTGGCCGGCGCGGCCGTCCCGGACCCTGCCGGTGATCAGGAGTACCTCGTCCACGCTCGCCGGCTGCCGCCGGTGGACGGCACGCTCCTGATCTCGGGCGCCGGGGCGCTCAGGACCCGGCGAGGCCCCGGAGCACGGCCATCGCGTCCTGGCGGCGCTCCCAGGGGACGAACAGGTGGTCGTGGTGGAAGCCCGCGACGGCGTTGGTGCTGATCCCGGCGTCGGTGAGCGCGCGGGCGATCGCGGCCAGGAACCCGACGGCCTCGAGCGCCGAGTGCACGCGCAGGGTGATGCCGGCGCACGGGAACTCGCCGGCGAGCCCGTGGGCCTCGGCGTCGGCGGCCGTCACGATCGCGGAGAGCCCCTCGGCCTCCCGGACCGTCGCGAGCGGGACCAGGCCGTCCGGGGGATCGAGGACGAAGACGTAGCGCTCGGGATGCAGGTCGGGCCGCATGCCGGCCAGCAGGCGGGCGAGGTCGGTGTCGCCGGACATGGCGGGGATCGTGATGGGTGCGCCGCGGGACCCGGCGGAGGGGCCGGGTCCCGCGGCGTCGGTCGGTTCGGCGGCCGTCAGACCTTCTGGACCTCGACGAAGTCGGCGTAGACGATCACGTTGGAGCGGTACGACCGGGCGCCCCGGTCGTAGTCCCCGCCGCAGGTGATGAGCCGGAGCTGCGGGTTGGCCGTGTCGTTGTAGACCGCGTCGGTGGGGAAGGAGTCCTTCGGGATCGTCTCGACCCGCGACACCTCGAACACGGCACGCTGCCCGTCGGCACGGTCGACGAACACCTGCGCGCCGGAGACGACGTCGTCGAGGTTCGCGAAGATCCCCGGCTGACCGCCGCCGTTGACGTGCCCGAGGATGATGCTCGGACCGACCTCGCCCGGCGTCGGGCTCTGGTCGAACCACGACGCCTGCATGGGCTGGGACACCGGCGGGACCTCGAGGCTGCCGTTCTCCTGGAGCCCGGTGGCGACGAGCGACGACTCCGCGGAGATCGACGGGACGGTCACCCGCGTCGGGGCCGAGGAGGCCAGCGGCGCGGGCGAGCCGAACCCCACCGGCCCGGACGAGTTCGCCCCGACGACCAGGGCGAGCAGGATCAGGACCACGATAAGCCCGATCGAGATGTTCGTGGTCGAGAAGCCGGACTTCTGGTCCGTGTCCTTGTCGGTCGCGGGCATCGTCAGTTGCCCGTGTCCACGCCGCCGGACGGGACGCGCTTGACCTGCGTCGCGTACACCTCGCCGACCGGGCGGTAGTCGTACCAGTAGTGGTTCACCGAGCTGTTGAAGTAGCAGACGGTGCTGCTGTAGTGGCCGCTGCGGTAGCCGTGGCCGCCGCGGTAGCCGGAGTCGTAGTTGTCGCCCTCGTCGGTCGTGGTGAGGGTGGCGCCGCTCTCGTCGAGGTCGGCGTCGGTGCTCGCGTCGCCGCCGGAGCCCGAGTCGGTGGTCGGCTCGGCCCGGAGGTTCTGCGTGAGCGGGAGACCGCCGGAGGGGATGGACGAGAGACCGCCGCTCGACGGCGCCGACGAGCTACCGCTCGGGAGGGAGGAGCCGCCGCTCGGGAGGGAGGACGTGCCGCCCGCGCCGCCGGCTCCACCCGTCTCGCCCCCGGTGATCGGGGCCGTCGCATCGGTGAGGGGGTCGGCCGCGTCCGTGAGGGGGTCGGCGGCATCCGTCAGCGGGTCAGCCGCATCCGTCAGGGGATCGGCCGCATCAGTGAGCGGGTCGGCGGCATCGGTCAGCGGGTCGGCCGCGTCCGTGAGGGGGTCGGCGGCATCCGTCAGCGGGTCGGTGATCGGGTCGAGCGGGTTGTCGGTGGAGCTGTCCGTGGAGCTGTCGGTCGAGCTGTCGGTGCTGCCGTCACCGTGGCCGTCACCGTGGTGCGGGTGGTGGTACGTCGACACCGCGACGCAGGTGTTGCCGCCGGTGTAGTCGGTCGCCGACGCCGATCCGACGCCCAGGGATCCGATGAGCGCCACCCCGGCCCCGAGCACCAGGAGCCGACGCCTCTTGTCCTGACTGTCCATGCCCTCTTCCCGTCCCCGGCCCGTGCCGGCCTGATCCGTGCGCTGACCGTCGCCCCGTCGACGATCACGTGTCGCCTGTCACCCGTTCGGTGTTACTCAGAAGTCGCGTCGTGACGAAAGCGTTAGCTCAGGCGTCGGACAGCTCCTTCGTCTCCTGACCGGGCTCGCCCTCGGTCGGTCGGCCCTCGCCCCGCTGGGGCTCCGATGCCGGCGCCGCGACCGACTCGGGCTCTGCGTCGACCGGCTCCCGGGCCTCGGGCACCGACGGTGCGGGTTCGTCGGGGCCGGGGCGTGCCCGCCGTCGGGGGAGCCGGTCGCGCACCCATCGCAGGACCTGTTCGGCGCGCTCGGGCGGGAGGAAGGCGAGGTACAGGGTCACGATCGTCATGCTGAAGAAGCCCACGGCGAGGGTCAGCTCGATCGACAGGTGCAGGAGCACACCGATGGCGAGCACCCAGGGGCGGGCGGCGCGGTTCCAGACGAGGATGCCGACCGCGAGCTCGCCGGCGAGCGTGCCGTAGGTCGCCAGCTCGGCGAGCACCGGCGAGTCCGTGACGAACTGCGGCACCGGCACGCGGGTGAGCTCGCCGATGCGCACGGCGTAGGACACGGCGGTGCCGTCACGCCAGAGCCGGCCCGCGGCCTTCTCCCACACCGTCGAGATGTAGATGACGCTGAGCTGGATCTGGGCCAGGCGCAGGGCCCACGGCGCGTGCCGGGGGAAGGTCCACATCCCCTCCCGGTCCGCGCGCCAGCGGTCCACCGACACCGCCGACCCGGCGGGCATGAGGACCAGGTAGAGCGCGACGAGCCGCATCAGGGCGTCGCCCGCGTTGAACGCGAGGGGCGCCGTACGCGTCACCGACATCATCACGACGAAGACGAGCAGGGCGGCCACGCGCGTCCGGCAACCGACCGTGAGCGCGACCGCGCCGAGCAGGCCCGCCAGCCACAGCGCCCAGATCATCGGCGTGCCCTGGACCAGAGTGAGCAGCGTCCAGCCGCCGAAGGGCAGCTCCCGCGGCGGGATGGCCCCGCCGGCCCCGAAGAACGGGCCGAGCACGGGGACGAGCGAGAACATCCAGATCGTCGCGACGACCCCGAAGACGATGCGGAGCACCTCGACCGGTGCCGTCGACTGCGGCGCGAACCAGAACCGGTCCCAGCCGTCCCGCAGACGGGTCCACCGCGCGGTCACCGCCGGCCCACCGGGGTCGTGAAGAACGGGATCTCGCGCCACGTGCCCTGGTCGGCGGCCGCCCCGCCGGGCGGTGGGTTGACGTAGGCGGCGCGCACCAGGGTGACGCGCACCGGCTGGTGGCCGTCGGCGCGGTCCTCGTCGGCGATCCAGCCCGCGAAGGCCACGCGCTCGCGCTCGGCCGTCTTCTTCTTCCACAGCTGCTCGCCGTACTTGCGCCAGCGGTAGTCCCAGTACTCGGTGATCCCGTCGCCGCCGTCCAGCGGGTAGACCCCGACGGTGCCGTCGGCACGGTCGACGCGCGCGGTGACGTGGTTGGTCGTGCGGGGCGGGCTGGGGGCGAACACGCTCCATCCCTGCTCGAGGCCGGTCGCCAGCATGAACGGCCCGGCCAGGTCGACGAGACCGTCCCTCAGGGCCGACTTCGGCGCGGTGCCGGCGAGCATGGCGACCAGGGTCAGCACGATGAAGGCGGAGATCGCGAGTCGCCTCCGCGGGCTCATCGAGGGCGCCGCCTCGTCCCGTTCCCCGGACGCCGGCGGCGAGGTCTCCGTCTCCGTGGTCGTCACCCTGTCCCCTTCACCGGCGTCTCGTCCTGAGAGGGATCGGCGGAACGCGCTGAGCGTTACGGAGCAGAGGGACTCGCCCGTCGCCGAGATCGCCCCGGGTGCTCCTCCGGGGCGATGTCGTCGACCGGCGGGAGCACCCGGAGCGATCATGCGCTCTTCACCTCACTGCCCGATGAGGTGTCGCGGCTCTACGGTGTGCCCGTGATCGGTCGTGGCCGGGTGGGTGTGCTGCTCGTCCTGCTGGGCGTCCTCGCCGCGCTCGTCGCCCCGGCCGCGTTCGCGCACGAGTCGACGCCCACCGGGGTCCAGCGCCTCGAGCTCGACCTCGGCGCCCGCGAGCTGGCCCTGACGATCACCGCGCCGCCGGAGGGCGGGGGCCGGATGCCGGTCGTCGTGCTCCCGCGCGGCGACGCCCCGCCCGGCGAGGTCCGGGTCGCGGCGGTGCGACCCGGCGACGTCCCGACGGACCCCGTCGCCGTGCCCGTCGCGCCGGTGGGGCAGCCGCACGAGGTCGCCCTGACCGCGGACGGGCCGGGCGCCTGGGAGGTCACCGTCTCCGACGGCGCCACCGTCGCCCGCGTCCCGGTCACCGTCGCCGCGCCGGCGTCCACCCCGGGTTGGGTGTGGGCGGTCCGGGTCGGCGCGGTGCTCGGGGTGATCGCGCTGGTCGCCGCCCTCGCCCCGAGCGTCCGGCAGCGGCCCCGGCTGGCGCTCGGGCTGGGGGCGGTCGCGCTCGTCGGGCTGACGATCGCCGGCACGGCGGTGGCGACGGCACCGTCGTCGGCGTCCACGACCCCGGAGGCGGCGCCGGCGCCCGCCCCGGTCAGCGCCCCGCCCGCGGGTGCCCACGCGGGACACGGCGAGGCGGCGCCGAGCACGCCGGCGGCGGTGCCGATGACCGGCGGCAGCGTCGTCGTCACCGCGAGCACGCCGACCCCGGCGAGCGCGGGCGCCCCGGTCGACCTCGAGCTCGACCTCAGCGACTCGTCCACCGGCGCGGTCGTCGACGACCTCGCGATCCACGACGACGCCCCGATCCACCTCGCGGTGATCGGGCCCGACCAGCAGCTCGCGCACGTGCACCCCGTCCGCACCGCCCCCGGGCACTACGTCGTGCGCCTGACGCCCGGGGTCGCCGGCCGGTACGGCGTCTTCGCCGAGATGGAGCGCGCCGGCGACGGCGGGCACCAGGTGGCGCGCACGGCGTTCGAGGTCGCGGGCCCCGCCACCGTGGCCGCCGCACCCGCCCCCGGGCCGGGCCTGCGCGAGGTCGCCGGGATGCAGGTCGACGTCGCCGTGCCGGAGGCCGTCGCGGGGCGTCCGACGTCGGTGACCGCGACGTTCGGGCAGGGCGGCCGCCAGGTGACCGACCTGCAGGGCTGGCTGGGCATGGCCGGCCACCTCCTGGTGCTCGGCCCCGGGCTGGGCGGGACGCCGGACCCGATGGACCCGGCGTCGGCGTTCGGCCACGTCCACGACATGGGCGCGCCCGGCCCGGCCGGCACGTACGGGCCGCGGATCTCCTTCGAGCACACCTTCCCACGCGCGGGCCGCCACCAGCTCTGGGTGCAGGTCCAGCGGGACTGGCAGATCGTCACCGTGCCGGTGACGGTCGACGTCACACAGCCACCGGCGACCGCTCCGTGAGAACGTGCCTCCCCGTGCGGACCGTGCAGGTGGTGGGGATCGGACTGGGCGACCCGGGGCAGCTGACCCTCGACGCGGTCGAGGCGCTCGGCGGGGTGGACGTGGTGGTGCTGCTGCACAAGCCCGGTCCCGCCGACGAGCTCACCGCGATCCGGGCGCGGATCGTCGAGCGCTTCGCCCCGCAGGCCCGGGTCGTCGAGCGTGACGACGCCGTGCGCGACCGCACGTCGCCCGACTACGAGGGCGCCACCGAGCGCTGGCGTGACGAGCGCGCCGCGCTGTACGAGCAGACGCTGCTCGACGAGGTGCCCGACGGCGGCTCGTGCGCCCTGCTCGTGTGGGGCGACCCGGCGATCTACGACGGCACCGTCGAGATGCTGCACCGCCTCGACGCGCGCGGTCGCGTCGACCTCGACTGGCGGGTCGTGCCCGGGCTCGGTGCGCCGACGGTGCTGGCCGCGGCCCACCGCACGACGCTCACCCGCACCGCCCGCGCCGCGACGATCACGCCGGCGCGGCGCGTGCTCGACGACAGCGTCGACTCCGGGGAGGCCGACCTCGTCGTCATGCTCGACAGCGCCCGGGACCACGGCCTCGACCACCTGCCCGACGACGCCACCGTCTACTGGGGCGCCTACGTCGGCACGCCCGACGAGGTGCTGATCGCCGGGCGGGTGGGCGACGTCCGGGCCGAGATCCTCGCCGCCCGCGCCGAGCACCGGGAGCGCAAGGGCTGGCTCATGGACACGTACCTGGTGCGGCGCCGCTGATGGAGACCGTCTACCGCGCGTACCTGGCGTGCCTGGACGAGCGGCGGTTCGACGACCTCGACGCCTACGTCCACGACACGATCACCTACAACGGTGCGCCGATGACGCGGACGCGGTTCGCCGAGCTGATCGCCGCCGACGTGGCCGCGATCCCCGACCTCGCGTTCGTCGTCGACCGGCTCGTGGTGGCCGGGGACGAGGTGGCCGCCCGGCTGTGGTTCGACTGCACGCCGCGGGGCCGATGGCGGGGCCTCGAGGCCGACGGGCGGCGCGTCGCGTTCGCCGAGCACGTGTTCTACCGGTTCGCCGACGGCCGGATCGCGGACGTGCGGTCGTTGATCGACATCGAGTCGGTGCGCGACCAGCTCGCCTGATCACGGGCCGAGCGACCGCAGGTTCCAGCGCCCGGAGCGCCCCGTGAGGACGGTCAGGGTCAGCGGCGCGACGTCGACGCGCCAGACGCCCGCCGGACCGGCGCCCAGCGCGTGGGCGATCGCGGCGCGGATCACCGGCGGGTCCACGACGGCGAGCCCGAGGGCCCGGTCGTCGCCGGCCAGCCCGTCCATCCAGGCCCCGACGCGGCTCACCAGCGTCGCGAGCGACTCCCCGTCCGGCGGGGCGGCGGCCGGATCGGTGAGCCAGGCCTGCAGGGCGGCCGGGTCCTCGGCGGCGAGGTCGGCGGGCGAGCGCCCGGCCCAGGCGCCCGGGTCCGGGCCGGCGGGCGCGTCGCCGTCGATCGACGGTGCGGGCAGGACCAGCGCGGCCGTCTCCCGGCACCGCGCGGTGGGTGCGCACCACAGGTGCTCGGGCACGGGCAGCTCGACCTCCGCCGCGGCCCGGCGCCCCCCGGCGTCGAGCGACTCGTCGACGGGGAAGCGCGCGGCGCGCGAGGCGGCGGTCGCGGCGTGGGCGAGCAGGTGCAGTCGCACGCTGACTTCCTAGCTGCTGGTCCGTGTCTCGCGCACCAGCGCCACGACGACGGCGAGCAGCGCCAGCCCCACGGTGGGCGCGAGGATCGTCCAGGGCGCGCGTTCGACGTAGTCGAGCGAGTCGGCGAGCATCGCGCCCCACTCCGGCGAGTCCGGCGCCGCGCCGAGCCCCAGGAAGCTCAGCGCGGCGATCCCGAGCGCGGCGTGCGGCACCCGCGCGAGCCCGTGGCGCGTCACTGGGCCGACGACGGCGGGTAGGACGTGCCGGCGCGCGATCCGCCACGGCGTCGCCCCGGCCAGGACGGCCGCACGGACGTAGCCCGACGCGCGCGCCTCGGTCGCCAGGGTCCGCGCGTGCACCGCCAGCGGCACCCACCCGACGGCGACCACCGCGATCGCCGCCCCGAGCAGCCCGGGCCCGGCGATCGCGGCGACGACCAGCCCGACGACCACCGGGGGTACCGCGTTGACCACGTCCGCCGCTCCGGCTCGCGCCGCGCGTCCGCCCACTCCGACCAGCAGGCCGATCACCAGGCACACCGCCGTCACGGCCACCGCGGTCCCGACCGTCAGCAGCGCCCCGTGCGCGATCCGCGCCCACAGGTCCCGGCCCACCGCGTCGGTGCCCATCGGCGCCGACCCCGACGGCGGGGCCAGGCGGCGGTCGGTCGTCCCGGCGTCGCGGGGCAGGCCCGTCACGACGACGAGGGCGAGCACCGACGCCGCCGCCCAGGGGGCCCACGCGCCCGCCCGCCCGCTCGGCAGCGGCACCCCCACCGGCAGCTCCCCGCCCGCCCGCGCCGGCCCGAGCAGCGCGCGGTGCGCCAGCACCCCGACCGCACCGAGCACGAGCCCGAGCACCACCAGCAGCATCACCGCCGCCTGCGCGACGGGCAGGTCCTGGGCGAGGACCGCGTCCAGGGCCGTCGAACCGACGCCCGGGATGCCGAAGAGCTGCTCGACGGCCACCGCGCTGCCGAGCAGCCCGACGACGAGCAGCGCGATCTGCGGGGTCGCCGTGGCGACGGCGCGCCGGGCCACACCGAGCGCGAGCGTGCCCGGCGGCGTGCCCCAGGAGCGCCAGGTCCGCACCCAGCCCTCGGCCAGCGCCGCCTCCGCCGCCGACGACAGCATCCGCGCCAGCAACCCGCCCGCCGGCAGGCCCAGCGCGAGTGCGGGCAGCACGAGGTTGGCGGGCCCGGTGAACCCGGTGCTCGGCAGCAGGCCCCACGCGACCGCGACGACGGCCACGAGCACCGCGCCCAGCACGATCTCGGGCACCGCGCCGAGCACCGACGCGGCGACCGCGCCGCCGCGCCCCGTGTCCGACGCCCCGCGGCGCGCCGCCCGCCACACGCCGGGCGCGAGCAGGGCGACCGCGGCGAGCGCCGCCACGAGGACCGCGGCGAGCGCCAGCGTCAGCGACACCCCGAGCGCGACCGCCACCGACGGGCCGACCGGCGCGCGGGACACCCACGAGGTGCCGAGGTCGCCGGTCAGCACGCCGCCGAGCCAGCCGAGCGCGCCGGTGACGGGGTCCGCGGGCAGGTCCAGCTCGGCGCGCAGGGCGTCGAGCGCCGCCGGCTCGATACCGCGCTCGGGGTAGCGCACGCGCAGCACGCTCGCGGCCGGGTCCTCGTCCCAGAGCCAGGGCAGCGCGGCGACAGTGACGGTCAGTACGAGGACCGCGACTGCGCCGGTGACCAGCGGCAACAGGCGGCGGGCGGTGGTCACGCGCGCCGCCCCAGCGAGCGGGTGGCTTTCCTGACGCTCAACGTCAGCGTGGCCGCCACGCTGACACGCGCGCGTGTCATCCGCGGCGGGTCTCGTGGGTGATGAGGAACTGCTCGTTCGGGTCCTGGGCCACGCCGGTGACGCCGCCCCCGACGCCCACCCGGGCGCGCTCGGTGACGTGCGGGACGACCGCGTCGGCGGCCAGCACCCGGGCCTCCACCTCCAGGGCGGCGCGCCGGCGGGTCTCGACGTCGCTGCTCTGCCCCGCGGCGGCGAGGACCGCGTCGGTGGCGGGGTCGCAGTACCGGGCCTGGTTGTAGCTGCCGGCGCAGGAGAAGTCGCTGGCCAGGTAGCCGACGGGGTCGCCGGTGTCGAGCTGCTGCGAGCGGCTGATGATCACCGCGTCGAACGCGCCGGTCCCCAGCTGCGCCTCGAACGCCGAGCTCTCGAGCACGGTGACGTCGACGGTGAACCCGGCGCGGCGCAGGGCGTCGGCGTCGGCAGCGGCGATCTCGGGGAGCTCGGCGCGGTCGGAGTAGGTCGCGAGCCGGAGGCGCTGGCCGGCGACGGGACCGGGAGCGCTCTCCGGGTGCGGCGGGCGCGCGGCCGCCCAGGGCGTCGCGGGCCCGAACAGCCCCGCGGCGGCGTCCGCGCGGCCCTCGTAGATGGTGCCGGCGACGTCGAGCGGGGCGAGCGCGGCGCGCACCGCGGCCCGGACGCCCGGGTCGGCGAGCACCGGCGAGCGCTGGTCGAGGTACACCGCGACGCTGCGCGGCAGCGGCACGCCGACCACCTGCTGCGGCGGCGCGATCGTCGGGACCTGCGAGACCGGGATCGCCTCGGCGACGTCGAGCTCCCCCGCGCGCAGGGCGTTGGCGCGGGCGGTGCCGTCGGCGAGGAAGCGGGCGTCGATGCCGGGCGCGGCGACGGGACCCCGCCACGACGACGGGTTCGCGGCCAGCGTCGCGCCGGTCGACCCGTCCACGCGCTCGAGCACGAACGGCCCGGTCCCGGCGCGCACCGGGCTGGGGCGCGCCGGGTCGGCGTAGGCGGCCGGCGCGAGGACCACCAGCTCGGGGGAGGCCAGCCGCTGGGGGAGCACCGGGTCGGGCACGGGCGTGGTGACCACGACGCCGTCGCCGTCGGCCCGCGCGCTCAGGGCAGGCCCCGCCTCGGCCAGCGAGGCCAGCGCCCGCGGCACCGGGGTGGCCGCGGCGGCCCGGTTCAGGCTCCCGGCGACGGCGTCAGGGGTCAGCGGCGAGCCGTCGTGGAAGGTCACGCCCGGGCGCAGGGCGAACCGCCACGTGCTCGGGTCGGCCTGGGCCCAGGCCGTGGCGAGCGCCGGCGTCGGGGCGCCGCCGTCCAGCACCACCAACGGCTCGGTGACGCCGAGGCGCGTCGCGAGGGTGGCCTCGTTGCCGTAGGGCGACAGGCCCGACGTGGGCGGGAACGACAGCCCGACCCGCAGCCGGCCCTCGCCCCCACCGCCCCCGGAGCCGCTGAAGCACCCGGCGAGGGCGAGCCCGAGCACGGCGATCACGACGGCCAGCCGGCGACTCATGAGCGGTTCCTCTCGAGGGACGTGTCCAGCGCGGGCACGCGGCGCACGAGGACGCCCATGACGACCGCGCTGGCCAGGGGGAGGGCGGCGGTGGCGGCCCAGGGCAGGGCGGGCGGGCCGCCCGCGTCGAGCAGGGCGCCGAGCAGGGCGCTGCCGCCGAGCACGGCGAGGCCGCCGGCGGAGGCGAGGACGCCGAAGTACGCGCCCAGGCGACGCTCGCCGGCCAGGCGCCCGACGGCGTCCTGCGCGACCGGCACCACCGTCATCTGCCCGAGCGTCAGCGTGACCACGAAGACGACGGCGGGCAGCGGGCCGGGGGCGTCGGCGGCGACGAGCGCGGCCGTGGCGAGGAACGCCAGCGCGAGCACGGCGAACCCGATCGGCAGCGCGCGCGTCCCGAGCCGGCGGCGCACGAGCTCGGCGAGCGGGAGCTGCCCGAGCACCACCATCACCGCCGACACGACGAACAGCCCGCCCAGGAGGCCGGCGAGCCCGACGCGGTCGAGCTCGACGGGCAGCGCGAGGTAGAGCTGGTTGTAGCTCAGGAGCCACGACGAGTACGCGGCGGTGAACGCGAGGAAGGCCCGGTTGCGCAGCACCTCGCCCCAGCCCGCGAGGATCGGCTCGCCCGCGTGCGCCGCGGGCCCGCGCGGCATCCCGCGGACGAACGCGATCAGGACCACGACGAACACGCCGGCGGCGGCCACCGTCGTCACCGCGAAGTCGACGGTCAGCAGCAGCGAGCCCAGCACCGGCCCGATGACGATGCCGACCTCCCCGGCGACGCCGAACATCGCGAACGCCTCGGACCGGGTCGGACCCGCGGACCTCTCCAGCTCCCCGGCCCGCCGGGCCAGCTCGGCCTCGACGGCGGGGGAGAACAGCGCCGCGGCGAACCCGGTCGCGACCGTCCCCGCGACGAGCAGCACCGGGCCCGTGGCCAGCGCGAGCAGCAGGAACCCCGCGATGCGGACGACGAACCCGGTGAGCGCGACCGGCCGGGTGCCGAAGCGGTCGGCCAGCGCCCCGCCCAAGAAGAACAGCCCCTGCTGGCTGAACGTGCGCAGGCCCAGCAGCAGCCCGACCAGTGCCCCGCCGAACCCGAGGTCGCGCGTGAGGTGCAGCGCGAAGAACGGCAGGACCAGGTAGAAGCCGGTGTTGAAGGCGAGCTGGCCCAGCACGATCAGGCGCATCGGGGCGGGCAGCTCGCCCAGGCGCCCGAGCACCGACCAGCGGCGCAGCAGGTCCCTCACGCGACCGCTCCTCCTCGTGACCCGCCCACCCGGAGCACCGCGTCGAGCAGGGCGCGGGTGGCGCCGGCGGCGGGGTCGGCGAACACCGCGTCCACCGGGCCGGTCTCGACGACCCGGCCCGCGTCGAGGACGGCGACGTCGGCGCAGAGGTGCTGGGCGATCCCGAGGTCGTGGGTGACGAGCAGCAACTGGGTCCCCGACGCGCGCGCCAGGTCGCCGACGAGCGTCACGAGGCGCCGCCGGGTCGTCGGGTCCACGGCGCTGAAGGGCTCGTCACCCACGAGCACCGCGGGCCGGGCCGCGAGCGCCCGGGCCAGCGCGATCCGCTGGCGCTCACCCCCGGAGAAGCCGGCGGGGCGGCGGCCGGCGACGGCCGGGTCGAGGCCGACGCCGTCGAGCAGCTCGGCGACGCGGGCGCCGTGGTCGCCGGGGACGGCGAGGCACTCGAGGGGTTCGCGGATGCTCGCGCCGACGGGCAGGCGCGGGTCGAGCGAGCTGCCCGGGTCCTGGGCGACGACGCCGACGGCGCGGCGCAGCGCGCCCGGGTCCCGCGGGGTCACGACGTCGCCACGGAACCGCACCGCGCCGGCGTCGGGTGCCTCGAGGGCGAGCAGCAGCCGCAGCAGCGTCGACTTGCCCGACCCCGAGGCGCCGACGATCGCGAGGTCACGCCCGGCCGGGACCGTGAGGTCGACGCCGTCGAGGGCGACGCGCGGCACGCGGCGCCAGGGTCGGTCGCCGGGCACGGTGTAGCGGCGGGCGACCCCGGCCAGCGCGAACGTGTCGGTCACGCCGTCACCTCGGGCACCGAGAGCGCGGCGGCGTCGACGAGCGCGCGCGTCACCTCGTGCGCCGGGGCCGCGAGCACCGTGCGCACCGGGCCGGACTCCACGACGCGCCCGCCGGCGAGCACCACGACCTGCTCGCAGACGGCCGCGAGGACCCCGAGGTCGTGGGTGACCAGCAGCAGCGCGGTGCCCGTCGCCGTCAGCGAGCGGTCCAGCCGGTCGAGCAGGGCGCGGGCCACGGGCGGGTCGAGCGCGGCGGTCGGTTCGTCGGCGACGAGCAGCCGCGGCCGGCAGGCCAGCGCCCCGGCGAGCGCGACCCGCTGACGCTGCCCGCCCGAGAGCTGCGCCGGGCGGGCGCGGGCCACCTCGGCGGGCAGGTCGACCTCGGCGAGCAGCGCGGGCACGCGGGCGCGGGCGGCGGCGCGGTCGAGACCCTGGTGGCGGCGCAGCGGACCGGCGAGCTGGCGCCCGACCGTCAGCAGGGGATGGAGGGCGACCGCGGAGTCCTGCGCGACGAGCGCGACGCCCCGTCCGCGGACCGCCGCGCAGGCACTCGCGGACGCCCCGACGAGCTCGGTCCCGTCGACCCGGATGCTGCCGGCGGCCGTCGTCCCGGGCGGCAGCAGGGCGGCGACGGCGGCGGCGGTCAGCGACTTCCCGGCGCCGGACGGGCCGACGATCCCCCACCGTTCCCCGGCGCCGACGGTGAGGGTCAGCCCGTCCACGAGGGTGGCGCCGGCGGCCGCGATGCGGGCATCACGGACATCGGCGACCGGGGTGGGCGTCATCGTCGCGACCCTAGAGGCTTCTCGCCGTACCCGGGCGGCTGCATCGCGTGGTCTGCAACGCAGAGGTCGCACGCGCATGTGTTCATCAGTTGCCATCAAGCGGCGAAACGCTCCCCGCGATCGCCCGTGCACGGAGATGATGCCCCAGCTCAGTCCCGATAGCTCATCACATGCTGAGGCGTTGACGGCGTGATCGTCGGGCACCTACGGTCGCACCGGCCGCACTCCGTCCGGGAGGGCGTCCTCGTCGTGGACAGGAGAAGCCCGTGACCACTGCCGGTGCCGTCGCTCGCGCCAGAGCCACCACCGTGTCCGCCTCGGAGACGCTGCCCTGGCTGGCCAGCGCCCTGCTCGTTGGACTGGTGCTCTACTACTTCATCGGCATCGACCAGGGTGCGGTCTCGGTCCTCGGCGACACGAGCTACATCCACGAGCTGGTGCACGACGCCCGCCACTTCCTCGGCTTCCCCTGCCACTGATGGAAGCCCGCTCCTTCGTCCTGCGCGGCGCGCTCGCCGGCGCGCTCGCCGGGGTCGTCGCCTGGTTGTTCGCCCTCGTCTTCGCCGAGCCGCAGGTCGAGGCCGCGATCGGATACGAGGAGGGTCGCGGCGCGGCCGAGGAGGCCCTGGCCACGGCGGCCGGGGCGGCCCCGGCCGGCGGCGCCGAGGAAGAGGTCGTCAGCCGCGGGTTCCAGGCCACGATCGGCGTCGGCATCGGGATGGTCGGCATCGGCGTCGCCCTGGGCCTGCTGTTCGCCGTGGCCTACACGCTGCTGCACGGCCGGGTCGGGGTGCGCCCGCGGGTGCTGGCGCTGCTGGTCGCCGGCGCGGGATTCCTGACGATCTACGCCACGCCGTTCGTCAAGTACCCGGCCAGCCCGCCGGCGGTCGGCAGCGACGAGACGATCGGCGACCGGACCGCGCTGTACCTGGTCATGGTCGTCGGCTCGATCGTGTTCCTCGCCGCGGCGGTGTGGGTCGCCCGGGCGCTGCGCGAGCGGCTCGGCACCTGGAACGCGGTGCTCGTCGGCGGCGTCGTCTACGTCGCGCTCTCGGCGATCCTCATGACGTTGCTGCCGGGCCTCGGCGAGCTGACGATCAACGTCGTCGAGAACGGCCCGCGGGTCAGCGAGACGCCGCTGCCGCTGCGCGACGCCTCCGGGGCGATCCTCTACCCGGGCTTCGACGCGGACGTGCTCTACGACTTCCGCGTCGCGTCGTTCGCGGCCCAGGCGCTGCTCTGGGGCGTGCTCGGCCTGGTGTTCGGGGCGCTCGTCGAGCGCCGCCTCGCCCGCGGGGAGACCACCGGGCGCGCGGCGGAGACCACCTCCGCCTGACCTCACGCACGACGGCCCCGTTCCTCGCCGCGCGAGCGAGCACCGGGGCCGTCGTCGTGTGCGCCCGGTTCTGAGCGAAGGGCACCTTCGCTCGGATAGATGGGCGAGGGGCGCCCTTCGCCGGAATCCCGCGCGCCGACCTCGGTGAAGATGGTTCGCGGGTCGGTCCGCCCTGCTCGCGGAGTCCCGCTCCCCTCAGACGACGAGGCGCCAGACGAACGCCGTCAGCGCGCAGACGGCGAACCCGAGCCCCAGCGGCAGCAGGGTCGCCACCGCCGTCCAGCGCACGCTGCGGGTCTCGTGCCAGATGGTGAGCACGGTCGTGCTGCACGGGTTGTGGAGCAGGGTGAACAGCATGAGGTTCACCGCGGTGAGCAGCGTCCAGCCGCCCGCGGTGACCAGCACCGACCCGATCTGCGCGTCGTCGCCCAGCTCGAGCATCACGCCCGGGGCGGCGCCCAGCGTGTTGGCCCCGAGGGTCAGGGTCAACATGACGATGGTCGGGATGATGATCTCGTTGGCCGGCACCGCCACGAGGTAGGCGAGCAGGATGACGCCGTTGAGGCCGATCACCCAGCCCAGCGGGTTCAGCGCCGTGACCAGGTGCGCCGCCACGCTGGCGTCGCCGAGGTGCACGTTGCCGATCAGCCAGATCACCGCACCGGCGGGCGCCGCCATCACCAGCGCGCGGCGCAGCACCTTGAGCGTGCGGTCGATGATGCTGGTGTAGAGCGTGCGCCAGATCTGCGGCGGGCGGTACGGCGGCAGCTCGAGGGAGTACACGGAGCTCTCACCGCGCAGCACGGTGCGCGAGAGCAGCCACGACACCGCCAGCGTCACGCCGATCCCGACGAGCACCACGGCCACCACGCTGCCCGCGGCGACGAACCCGGCGAGCCAGGGCGGCACGACGGCGCCGACGAAGATCGTCCCCATGAGGATCAGCGTCGGCCAGCGGCCGTTGCAGATGCTGAAGTTGTTGGTGATCACCGCGATGAGGCGCTCGCGGCGGCTGTCGATGATGCGCGTGGCCGTGACGCCGGCGGCGTTGCAGCCGTAGCCCATCATCATCGTCAGCGCCTGCTTGCCGTGGGCGCCGGAGCGGGCGAACAGCCGGTCGAGGTTGAACGCCACCCGCGGCAGGTAGCCGAAGTCCTCGAGCAGCGTGAACAGCGGGAAGAAGATCGCCATCGGCGGCAGCATCACCGCGACCACCCACGCCGTGGCCAGGTAGACGCCGTCGACGAGCAGCCCGGTGACCCACCACGGCGACCCGACGGCCGCGAACACCTCGCGCAGCCACGCGTGCCCGTTCCCCACGAGCAGCACGTAGAGCAGGTCGGACGGCACCGCGGCGCCGGCGATGGTGAACCAGAAGACGCCGAAGAACAGCACGCCCATCGCCACGAAGCCCCACACGCGGTGGGTGAGCACGCGGTCGAGCGCCCGGTCGACGCTGAGGCGGGCGCGGGCGTCGTCGCGGTCGACGCTGGTCGCGGCGATGCGGGCGGCGTCGGTGTAGAGCGACTCGACGACCCGGTCACCCACGTCGTCGGAGAGGCCGCGGCGCAGGCGGGCGGCCTCGTCGAGGAGGTCGGTCATCCGGCGTGCTCCAGCGCGTCCCCCGCCAGCTCGCCGAGGGTGCCGTGGCGCACCGCCTCCTCGATGCCGGCGTCCCCCTCGAGCAGGCGCAGCGCCACCCAGCGGCTGTTGGGCACGCCGGGGAAGCGGGCCTCGACCTGCGCCGCGAGGTCGGCGACGGCCCGCTCGAGGGCGGGGTCGCGGTGGACCAGGCGCAGCGGCTTCGGCGGGTCGTCGGTGGTCGCGACCTGCGCGATCGCCGCGAGCAGCTCGGGCAGCCCCTCGTTCCGGCGGGCGGCGGTGGCGACGACGGGGACGCCGAGCTCGCGGGTGAGGTGGCGGGTGTCGACGGTGATGCCGTGGCGGCGTGCCTCGTCGACGAGGTTGAGCGCGACCACGACCCGCCCGGTGATCTGGCGGATCTGCAGCACCAGGGGCAGGTTGCGCTCGAGGCGCGTGGCGTCGACGACCACGACGACGACGTCCGGGCGCCCGAAGAGCAGCACGTCGCGGGCGACGTCCTCGTCGGTGCTGGTGGACAGCAGCGAGTAGGTGCCGGGCAGGTCCACGATCCTGTAGCCGGTGCCGCCGTAGGAGAACCCGCCCTCGGCGCGCGCGACGGTCTTGCCCGCCCAGTTGCCGACGTGCTGGCGCAGCCCGGTCAGGGCGTTGAAGACGGTGCTCTTGCCGGTGTTCGGGTTGCCCGCCAGCGCGACGACGTGGTCGTAGCGGCCGGGGGCGAGGCCGAGGCGGGCGAGCCGGGCGGTCGACGGGGCCAGCGCGCACGAGCCGCAGGCGCCGGACGGCTCGTCGCCGGACGGACCACCGACACCCGGGGAAGGCAGCGGGGTCGCCACGGCTCAGCGCTCCGGGGAATCGGCGTGCTCGGTCTCCCGGATGCGCACGGTCCTCGCCTGGCCCCGGCGCAGCACGACGAGCGCGCCGCGGACCTCGTAGGCCGTGGGGTCGCCCAGCGGGCTGGTCATGTCGGCGCGGATGGCGGCGCCGGGCAGCAGCCCGAGGTCCATCAGGCGGCGTCGCTCGCCGCCGCGCAGGTCGAGCGCGGTGACCACGGCACGCCGGCCGCGGGGTAGCTCGTCGAGGGTCATGGCTCTCCCCGTCGTTCGCCCGCCGAAGGTTTCGCCCGAACCTACACGTAAAGTTCGTCTGGCCGAACTCTACGTTGCGGGACCCCGATGGAACAGCCCCTCGACGACATCGTCGACCCACAGGGCGTCGGCGAGCTCGGGGCCGAGGTCGAGGTCCTGCTCGGGCTCCTGCCCGGACACCCGCACCTCGAAGGACCCCCCGAAGGGGCGGCGGGCGACCAGCTCGAGCGTCACGCCCAGCTCGACGGTGTGCTCGCGCAGCCACGCGAGCATGGCGGGCTCGGTGTCGTCGACGCGCACGAGCTGGCCCCGGTCGCCGGGCTCGAGCGTGGCGAACCGCCGCCCGGAGAACTCCGCCACCGTGCCGTCGGCGCCCGGGATGGGGTCGCCGTGCGGGTCGAAGCGCGGGTGGCCGAGCCGGGCGTCCATGCGGTCGAGCAGGCGGCGCGACACGTGGTGCTCGAGGACCTCGGCCTCGTCGTGGACCTCGTCCCAGCCGTAGCCCAGCTCGCGGACCAGGTAGGTCTCGAGCAGCCGGTGGCGGCGCAGCACGTCGAGCGCGGCGCGGGTGCCGTCGTCGGTGAGCCGCACGCCGCCGTAGGGCCGGTGCTCGACGAGCCCCTGGTCGGTGAGCTTGCGCAGCATCCCCGACACCGACGACGCGCCCACGCCGAGCCGCTTGGCCAGCGCCGTCGTCGACGCGGGGCCCTCGCCGCGCTCGTACACCGCGTAGATCGCCTTGATGTAGTCGTCGACCGCGGCCGTGCGGGGCGCGGCGGTCTCGGACATGGGTCTCAGGGTAGCGGGGGGCAGGGCCGCTCCGAGCGTGGTGCGTGACGGAACGGCCGGTCCGGAGCTCGCCGGTGGCTACCCTCGGGAGCCATGGGCGACGTACTGGACCGGGCCCGTGCGGTGGCCGCCGACGTGCTGGCCCCGGCGGCGGACGAGGTCGACCGGACCTCGACGATCCCGGAGGGCCACTTCCGCGCGCTGGCCGACGCGGGGCTCTACGGGCTGGCCGGCGCGGACGACGTGGCGTTCGAGGACTTCGTCGGCGTCGTCGAGGTCCTCGCCGGGGCGTGCCTGACCACGACGTTCACGTGGATGCAGCACCACGGCGTGGTGCGCGGGCTCTCGTCGACGGCGAACACCGCCCTCCGCGAGCGTCACCTCGCCGACGCCGTGCGGGGCACGACCCGCTGCGGCGTGGCCTTCGCCGGCGCGATCCCGCAGCCGCCGAGGCTCTGGGCCACCGTGGTCGACGGCGGCTGGCGCCTCGACGGCGTCGCGCCGCTCGTCACCGGCTGGGGCCTGGTCGACCTGCTGCAGGTCTCGGCGCGCGACGCGGCGACCGCGGACGCCGACGACGAGCACGCCCGCGTCGTCTCCCTGCTCGTCCCCGTGCACGCGGCCGAGGGCGTCAGCGTGCACCCCCTCGACCTCGCCGCTGCGAACGGCAGCCGCACCGTGCGCCTCGACGTCGACGGCTGGTCCGTCGCCGACGACGCCGTGGTCGCGACGCCCTCGCGCGCGGAGTTCCTCGCCGGCCAGCACGTCAGCGCGCGGGTCAACGGCTGCCTGGCGCTCGGGGTGGCGGGGCGCTGCGCCACGCTGGTCGACGACGCCGGCGAGTCCGACGCCGCGGCGGCCCTGCGCAAGGCGCTCGACGCGGCCCGCGACGACCTCGACGCCGGCCTCGCCGACGCCGCCCGCATGGCCCCGGCCCGCGCCGCCGCGTCCGCGCTGGCCGTCCGCGCGGCCGCGACGCTGACCGTCGCCGTCGGGAGCCGGGCGATCGTCGGACGCCACCCGGCCCGCCGCCTGGCGCGCGAGGCCGCGTTCACCCTCGTCGCCGCGGGGCGCCCGGAGATCCGCGCCGAGCTGCTCGACACCCTCCCCTAGGACACGACGACCCCCCGGCCGAGGAGGGGCGGGGGGTCGCCGCGCGCCGCGCGGCGGGCGCTTGTCGGAACGATCACCGCGCGAGTTCGTTGGGGTGCTCAGGCGATGGTGAGCCCCTGCGCGTGCTCGTAGCGCTGGGCGGCGTCGGCCCAGTTCACGACGTTCCACCAGGCCTTGACGTAGTCCGGCTTCACGTTCTGGTAGTCCAGGTAGAACGCGTGCTCCCACATGTCGAGCATGACCACCGGCACGATGCCCAGCGGCACGTTCGCCTGCTGGTCGTAGAGCTGGAAGATGCGCAGCTTCCCGGTCAGCGTGTCGACGCCGAGGATCGACCAGCCCGACCCCTGGATGGTCGTGGCCACCGAGGTGAAGTGCTTCTGGAACTTGTCGAACGACCCGAAGTCGCGCTCGATCGCGGAGGCGAGGTCACCGGTCGGCTTGTCGCCGCCGTCCGGGCTGAGGTTCTTCCAGAACACCGAGTGGTTGATGTGCCCGCCGTAGTTGAAGGCGAGGTTCTTCTCCCACAGCAGGGCCGTCGTGCCGATCGTGTCCTGGTCGCGGGCCTCCGCGAGGGCGTCGATCGCCGCGTTCAGACCCGTGACGTAGGTGTTGTGGTGCTTGTCGTGGTGCAGCTCCATGATCTTGCCCGAGATGTGGGGCTCGAGGGCGCCGTAGTCGTAGGGCAGATCGGGGAGCGTGTAGTCGGCCATCGGGTCTCCCGTCGGAGGGGGCTGTGCACCAGCGTGCTGCTGTTGCGATGATGTTGCAACTCCAGCGGGGATAGCCGCTCGGCGTGATCGGAAACCTGCCGGTCCCGTCCCGGTCACCCCAGCGGCAGCGGCGCCACCCGGTACGCCGGCGGCTCCTGGCCGTGGAGGTGGCGCACGAAGTGGTCCCAGGTCCGGCGGAAGACGACGTGGCGGCGGTGGAGGATCGCGTGGTCGCCACCCGGGACGATCAGCACGTCGACGTCCTTGTCCGCGGTGATCAGCGCGTCGACCAGGCGGTGGGTCTGCGACACCAGGACGGTCTCGTCGAGCTCGCCGTGGACGAGCAGCAGCTTGCCCTGCAGGTTCGCCGCGAGCGCCGGGGTCGAGAGACTGCTGCGGTCGGCGTCACCGTGGTAGTGCTCGGCCCACATCTGCAGGCCGTGGGTGTCGTCGTGGTTGCCCGCCACGGCCACGGCGACCCGGTAGAAGTCCGGGTGGGCCAGCACCCCGCGCGCCGCGGCGAACCCGCCCGCGGAGTGGCCGGTGATGCCGACGCGGTCGGTGTCGAGCCACGCGTGGCGACGGCCGAGCTCGCGGATCGCGGCGACGTGGTCGTCGAGCGCGCCGGCGTTGCCGAGGTCGCCGTAGGAGTGGTCGTGGAAGGCCTTGCTGCGCCCGGCGGTGCCGCGCCCGTCGATCGCGACGACCGCGAACCCCAGCGCCGCGAGCGCCTCGGGCTCGCCCTGGTGCGGGGAGTCGAAGGCCGGGAGCGCGCGGTGGTTCTGCGGGCCGGGGTAGACGTGGTCGATCACCGGGTAGCGGCGCTGCGGGTCGAACCCGTGCGGGCGCCAGAGCAGGCCGAAGATCGGGGTGCGGCCGTCGGCGGCGGTGGCGCGGAAGCGCTCGGGCGGGGTCCAGCCCTCGGCGCGCAGCGCGTCGGTGCCGGGTGCCTCGAGCTCGAGGAGCCCCGTCCCGTCCCCGTCGAGCACCCGTGCCCGCGGCGGCACGGCGGGGGAGGAGGCGCGGTCCACGAGGTGGCGGCCGCGGGGCGGGGCGAGCGTGTCGTGGTCGAGCTCGTCGTCGGTGAGGCGGACGAAACCGGTGCCGTCCAGGCCGATCCGGGCGATCTGGCGGACGTAGGGGTCCCCCTCGGCGCCGCCCAGGCCGCCCGCGAGGAACCACACCTGCCGGCGCTCCTCGTCGACCCGCAGCACGGCGCGGACCTGCCAGGAGCCGCGGGTGACCTGGGTGGCCTCGTCCCCGTCGTGCAGCCACAGGTGGCCCCACCCGTCGCGCTGCGACCACCACAGGACCTCGCCGGTGGCGAGCACGTGGGTCATGGTCGGCTCGCCGAGCTGCGGGGTCGCGTCGACGCGGGTCGCGCCGGTCTCGGTGAGCAGCGTCGTCGTCGCCCCCGTCGCGGGGTCCATGTGCCGCAGGCGCAGGGTCCTCGCGTCCCGCGACTGGCGCAGGTAGTGGACGTCCCGGCCGTCGGGAGACCACCACGCGTAGACGAACGCGGTGCCGTGCACCGCCGGCTCCGGGGGGTCCTGCCCGTCCACCCGCGTGCGCGCGGCGACGTCGAGGACGTGCCACGTCATCGTCGGGTGCGCCTCGTCGTCGGGCATCGGGTAGGGCAGGCGGTGCTCCACCGGGCGCCCGCCGCCCGGCGGCACGGACTCGACGAGCACCTGCTCGGGCAGCCCCCGCTCGTCGAGCCGGTGCACGAGCAGCCGCGTCGAGTCCGGCGACCAGGTCGCGTGGAAGAGCGGGCCGAGGCCCAGCGAGCGCAACAGCGTCCCCATGGCCATCGGCGCGTTCGCGGCGCCGTAGGCGAGGCCGGGCTCCGCGTCGTCGGTGAGCGCGACCTCCTCGCTCCCGTCCCGCGTGCGCACCCACACGTCCCCGTCACGCGCGAAGGCGACCCGGCGCCCGTCGGGAGAGAGGATCTCACCCGGCAGCAGCGGGGCCTCGTCGAGGCGGCTGAGCGCGCCGTCGGCCCAGCGCCACCGCTGCCCGAGCGCGCTGAAGCGCACACCGTCCTCGTCGACCTCCACCGCCACCACCGGCAGTGCCTCGCCCTCCACGGCCTGCCCGGTCTCCCGTGACAGCGCGGCGGCGACCCGCTCGTGGTCGAACAGCTCGCTCCGCTCGCCCCGGGGCGGGTCGACCAGCACGTGCCGGGTGCCCGCGACGTACCAGAAGCGCTCGCCGTCGCCGAGCCACTGCGGGGTCACCGTGGGCACCCGTCGAGCCCGGTAGGGCGCGAGCATCTGCTCGGCGCGCGCATAGTCGGCGGCGGTCAGTACGACGTCGCTGCTCATGCCCCGAGTCCACACCGTGCCGCCGCGGCATGGTCAAGCATCTTGATGCCTATCTGATGCAGCAGCGAAAGACAAGTCGTTGCTTCGCATGAACAACGAGACCTACTGTGCGACAACGTGACTCGTGTCCGTTTGGTCGTCGTCGCGCTACTCGCCGTGGTGAGCGTCGCCGTCAGCGCCTGCTCCGCGCCCACCACCGGCCCGGCGCCCGGTACCGACCCCGCGGCGATGGTGCTGGCCGACGGCTACGAGCCCGACGACCTCAACCCGCTGATGGGGTACGGCGAGGAAGGGGCGTCGAAGATCTACGACGGCCTCATCTCGTTCGACGCCGACCGCAACCCGCAGCCCAACCTCGCCGCGGTCGTCCCCACCGCTTCGGCGGACGGGCTGTCGTGGACCGTCCCGCTGCGCCAGGGCGTGACCTTCCACGACGGCACGCCCTTCGACGCGCAGGACGTCGTCGCGACCTACTCCGCGGTCCTCGACCCGGCGCGCGCGGCGACGGTGAGCTCGGGCTTCCCGATGCTGCGCGGGGTCACCGCCGTCGACCCGAGCACGGTGCGCTTCGACCTGAACTACCCGTTCCTGCTGTTCCCGGGCCGGCTCACGCTGCCGATCATGCCGTCGGAGGCGCTGGCGACCCCCGGCCCGGCCGCGAACCTCAGCCTCGGCACGCAGCCCGTGGGCACCGGTCCCTACCGGATGACCGAGTGGCGGCAGGGCTCGTCGATGATCCTCGACGCGAACGAGCGCTACCACGGCGGCGCCCCCGCGGTCCGGCGCATCACCATCGTCATGGCCGAGGACGACAACACCCGCGCCCAGCGCACGTCGACCGGCGAGTTCGACGGCACGGTGCTCCCGCCCTCGCTGGCGCGCGGGATCGCCGGGCAGGTCTCCGCGCAGGGCATGCAGCTGCGCGAGCACAGCAGCGCGGACTACCGCACGATCACCATGCCGTTCGCCAACCCCGTCACCGCCGACCTGACGATCCGCCAGGCGCTCAACCGCGCGGTCAACCGCCAGGGCATGATCGACGCCCTGCTCGCGGGCCAGGGCCGTCCGGCGTCGACGCCGATCCCCGAGGTGCTGCCCGAGGAGGTCGAGCCGAGCGCCCAGTTCGCCTACGACCCGGCGGGCGCGAACGCGATGCTCGACGCTGCGGGCTGGGTGCGCGGACCGGACGGCGTGCGGGTGCGGGGCGACCTGCCGGCCCGGTTCACGCTCATGTACAGCGCGAGCGACACCGTGCGCCGCGACCTGGCGCAGGCCTTCGCGTCGGACGCGCGGGCGATCGGTGTGGACGTCCGCCTCGAGGGCCTCGGCTGGGACGCCATCGACCCGCGGATGGGCACCGACGCGGTCGTCCTCGGCGGCGGCAACCCGTTCGACACCGCGTTCAAGTCCTGGCAGCTGCTGCACTCGTCCAACGCGGCCGACGAGTACAACAACCCGGGCTCCTACCGGAACGCGCAGGTCGACGCCGCCCTCGACGCCGCGCAGCGCGCTCCCGACCGCGCCTCGCGCGCCGCGGAGCTGCGCCGTTTCCAGAGCGCCTACGCCGCCGACCCGGGCATGGTCTTCCTGACCTTCCTCGGCCACAGCTACCTCACCCGTGACCGATTCGACGGCTACCAGCCGGTCGTCGAGCCCCACACGCACGGCACGACGTGGGGCCCGTGGTGGAACGTCGAGGACTGGGTCCCGCGCTCGTGACCGTCGCCGTCGCTGCTCCACCGGCGCGGCACCGCGGGCGCGAGGTCGCCAAGCTGGTGGCCTGGCGGGTCCTGGTGGCCGTGCCGGTGGTCGTGCTCGTGGCGATCGCGGTGTTCGTGCTGGCCGCCGTGTCGCCGTTCGACCCGATCTACCAGTACTTCGGCGCCGGGATCTTCTCCGCGTCGGGCGCCGACATCGCCAACGCCCGCGCCCAGCTCGGGCTGGACGTCCCGGTGTGGGACCAGTTCTGGGCCTGGGTCGGCGGGCTGCTCTCCGGCGATCTCGGGCAGAGCCTGTCGTTCCGCCAGCCCGTGTCCACGGTGATCGCGCAGCGGCTGCCGTGGACCCTGCTGCTGGTGGCGGTCGGCCTGCTGGTGAGCGTGGTCCTGTCGCTCGCCGCCGCGGTGGTCGCGGCCTGGCGCCAGGGCGGCTGGGTCGACCGGGCCATCACCGCCCTCGGGCACACCCTGGAGGGCCTGCCGCCGTTCGTGCTCGCCCTGGCGGCGATCGCCGTGTTCGCCGTCGCGTGGCCGGTGCTGCCTGTCGCCGGGCTCACCGACGCGGGCGCCCCGGTGTCGTTCGACCAGGTCGCGCGCCACATCGTCCTGCCCGCCCTGGTCCTCGGGCTCTCGCAGTCGCCGTGGCTGGTGCTGCACGCGCGGTCGTCGCTGATCGCCGCGCTCGACGAGGACCACGTGCTCGGCGCCCGGGCCCGCGGCCTGCCCGAGCGCGTCGTCGTCCTGCGCCACGCGCTCCCGACTGCGCTGCTGCCGTTCGTCACCGTGCTGGGCAACCGCCTGCCCGAGCTCGTGACCGGTGCGGTGCTGGTGGAGACGGTGTTCTCGTGGCCCGGCATCGCCGCGGCCATCGTCACCGCGGCGCTGGCCGTCGACTTCCCGCTGCTCGCGGCCCTGACCCTGCTGACCACTGTGTCGGTGCTCGCCGGCGCGCTCGTGGCCGACGTGGCCGTCCTGCTCCTGGATCCCCGGGTGAGCGCGGATGGTTGAGCTGGACACGCGACCGCGCACCGACACCCCGTGGCGCCCAGCCGGTCGCCGCCGGCCCGGGTCGGTGCGCGGGTCGCGGTCGCTGTGGCGTGGCCGCGCCCGGCTCGTGTGGGGCGTCGGCGGGCTGATCGTGCTGACCCTCGCCGCGGTGCTGATCCCCTGGATCGGCGGCCTCGACGAGAGCGTGATCGACTACGCGGCCGTCCGGCAGCCGCCGTCGCTCGCGCACCCGTTCGGCACCGACAGCGTCGGGCGTGACGTCGCCCTGCGCGCGTTCAAGGGCCTGGGCATCTCGCTGCTCGTCGCGGCGTCCTGCGCGGTGATCGCGACGGTGATCGGCACCCTGTTCGGGGCGGCGTCGGGCCTGCTCGGCGGCTGGATCGACCGCGTGCTCATGCGCTTCGTCGACGGCGTCAACGCCGTCCCGCACCTCATGCTCGGCATCGTCATCGTCGCGCTCTACCGCGGCAGCGTCCTCGCGGTGATCGCCTCGATCGGCCTGACGCACTGGACGACGGTGGCGCGCGTCGTGCGCGCCGAGGTGCTGTCGCTGCGCGGGCGGCCGTTCGTCGACGCGGCGGTCAGCGGCGGCGCCTCGCGGTGGCGGGTCCTGCGCCGCCACCTGCTGCCGGCCGTGGTGCCGCCCGCGGTGCTCTCGGCGGTGCTGATCCTGCCGCACGCCGTGTGGCACGAGACCGCGCTGAGCTTCCTCGGGCTCGGCCTGCCGCCCCACCTGGCGAGCATCGGCAACATCCTCGCCGAGGGTCGCCAGGCCGTCCTGCTCGGGAGCTGGTGGATCGTGGTGTTCCCGTCCGCGCTGCTCGCGGCGACGACGCTGGCCGTGGCGGGCATCGCCGCGTGGTGGCGCGACCGCACGCTGCCGCGGCGACGCTCGGAGCTGGCGCTGTGAGCACGCTCGAGGTGTGCGGGCTCGACGTCCGCTTCCGTCTCGGGCGCCGCCCGCCGCGGTACGTGCGCGCGGTCAGCGACGTCGACCTCGACCTGCGGCCCGGGCGCCTGCTGGCGCTGGTGGGGGAGTCGGGATGCGGGAAGTCGGTGCTCACCGAGGCGCTGACCGGGCTGCTGCCCTCGACCGCCGAGGTGCGGGGGCAGGCGGTCCTGGGCGACTCGAACCAGACCACGGATCTCCTCGACGCCGACGAGCGCACGCTCCGGGAGAAGGTGCGCGGGCGCCTGATCGGGCTGGTCGGGCAGTCGGCGGGCTCCTACCTGACGCCTACGCGGACGGTCGGCGCGCAGCTGCGCGAGACGGTGCGGCACCTGGGTGCCGGGGTCGACGTCGGCGAGCTCGCCGCGCGCGTGCAGCTCCCCGCCGCGGCGCTGGAGCTCTACCCGCACGAGCTCTCGGGCGGCACCGCGCAGCGGGTCGCCCTGGCCGCCGCGCTCGCGGGCGATCCGCCGGTGCTCCTCGCGGACGAGCCGACCGCGGGGCTCGACCGGCCGCTCGTGGACCACACGATGGACCTGCTCGCCGCGACCGCGCACGAGGGCCGGGCCGTGCTGGTGATCACCCACGACCTGCGCGCCGCGCGCCGGGCCGCCGACGACCTCGCGGTGATGTACGCGTCGCGGCTGCTCGAGACCGGCCCGATCGGCGAGGTCCTCGCCGACCCCTGGCACACCTACACCGCGGGACTGGTCGCCGCCCTGCCCGGCGAGGGCTTCACCCCGATCCCCGGGCACCCCCCCGAGCTCTCGGCGCTGCCGGACGGCTGCCCGTTCCGCCCACGCAGCCCCGAGCACGCCGCGACCTGCACCGACGACCCGCGGCTGGTGCCGTACGGGGAGCGGGCCGTCGCGTGCGTGGGAGACGGAGCGCAGCGGAGCTCGACCCGGGCCGTGGCGCGATGAGCCTCGACGGACGCACGCTGACCGGCGGCTGGCGCCGCGGGCACGCCGTGGTGCGCGATCTCGACATCACGGTGCCGCGCGGGCGGGTCGTCGGCGTCGCGGGTCCCAGCGGCTGCGGCAAGTCCACCCTGGTCCGGATGCTCGCGCTGCTGCACCAGCCGTGGGCGGGCCACGTCGCGGTCGACGGCGCGACGACGCCGCGGGTGCGCTTCAGCGCCCCCGCTCCCCTGCGCCGGCGCCTCGGCGTGGTCTTCCAGCAGCCGCGCGCCGCCGCCGACCCGCGCCTGACCCTCGACGACCTCGTCGTCGAGCCCCTGCGCGCGGCCGGCGAGCGCGACGCGGGCGTGCTGGGGGCGCGCGCCGACGAGCTCGCCGAGCGGGTCGGGCTCACCGCCGAGCTGCGGGGCCGGCGCCCGCACGAGGTCTCCGACGGCCAGCTCCAGCGGGCCTGCCTGGCCCGCGCGCTGGCCCCCGGGCCAGCGTACCTGCTCTGCGACGAGATGACCGCCACGCTCGACGCGTCCACCACGGCGGCCCTGGTGTCGGTGATCGGTGCCGAGGTCGAGCGCGGGCTCGGCGTCCTGACCGTCAGCCACGACGAGCCCCTCCTCGCCGCCTGGGCCGACGAGGTCCTGCGGCCCTGGGCGGGTCAGTCGGCGTAGAGGCGGATCTCCAGCCCGTCCGGGTCGACCACCGCCAGGACCTTGCCGCCGTGGGCGCCGGTGACGATGTCGCCGTGGGGCTCACCGAGCTCGTCGAGCCGGGCGCGCCACTGCTCGACCTGCTCGCGCTCGGGGACGAGGAGGGCGAGCGGGTCGAACCCCGCCAGGGACGCCGCGCGCGCCGAGTCCTCGCGCAGGGCGACGCCCGCGCTGCCGCCGTCCGGCAGGGCGAGACCGACACCGCGGACGACGCCGTCCTCCTCGAACTCGATGACCACCTCGAGGCCCAGGACGCGCTCGTACCAGGCGCGGCTGCGTGCCACGTCGGAGACCGGCAGCTTGACGTGGTGGAAGCCGGTGACGGTCGGGCCCATGGCACCCGACCCTAGGCATCAGCGACGGCGGCGGGCACCCGCGATGGCGATCGCCAGCAGTTCGTCGAGCTCGATGCCGCCCGCGCGGGCCATCACCGCGAGCACGCTGGCGGGGGAGAAGGAGCAGTAGAGGCTCGCCTCGAGGAACACGGGGCGGCCGGCCGGATCGATACGCAGGTCGAACAGGGAGTGGTCGCGGCAGCCCAGCGCGACGTGGGCGCGCCGCGCGACGTCCCACACCCGCGCGGTCAGCGGGTCGTCGGGGTCGACGATGACGACGTCGGGGTTGTCCTTGGCGACCAGCCGCAGCCCGGAGTCGCCCGGCGCGAGCTTGTCGGCGTAGCCGCGGATCGGGCGGGCGTCGGCGTCGAGGAGGTACTCCTCCAGCGGCAGCCCGACGAGCTCACCGTCCCGCTCGATCATCCCGCAGCGGACCTCGCGCCCCAGCGGCACGAACTCCTCGACGAGCACCCGCCCGGCGTGCGCGAAGGCCGCCTCGAGCGCCGCGTCGAACTCCTCGGGGGCGCGCACCAGCGTCACTCCCAGCGAGTTGTCGGCGTCCTCGGGCTTGACCACCGCGGGCGGGGCGATCGTCGGCCGTTCCCCGCGGCGCAGGACCTCGCCGGCCGGCACGTCCACCCCCGCCGCGGCGACGAGGGCCTTCGCGGCGGCCTTGCGCGCGCCGATCGCCATGACCTCGCCGGTGTTCCCCACGACCGGGACCCCCAGCACCGCGAACAGCGAGCGGTAGGACGTCATGCCGGGCAGGCAGAACATCTGGGGGAGCACGACGTCGAGCCCGAGCCGCCCGAGGTGGGCGAGGGCGTCCGGGGGGTCGAGCGCCGGCGCGGCGGCGATCGCCTCCGCGTCGAACGACGCCGGGAACCGCCAGCGCCCGTCCGGCGAGACGACGGCGGGGTGGGACTCGTAGGAGTCCCCCGTGGCGTCGAGGCACCCGCGGGCGTAGGTCAGGGAGAGGTCGGTGTGGAAGTCGCTCACCGCCGACCCGGCCAGGTGCAGCAGGCGCAGTCCCACGTCAGTCCCCCGCCGGCTCGACGAGCTTGCCGATGTTGACGTCCACCCGGATCCACGGGCGCCCGCTCACCAGGTTGCGCAGCAGCAGCGACGGGATCTGCAGGTGGTGCAGCAGCAGGAACGGCAGCGGGTCGTCACGGTCGAACACCGCGTCGGTGCCGGCCCGCAGGACCGCGAGCCGCTCGGGGATCGTCGACGGGCGCGAGATCATCCGCCAGAGCTCGTGGTAGAGCCAGTACGTCGGGCGGCTGTCCGGGGCCGGCCGGAGCGCGGGGCCGTCGACGTCCTCGAGGTACGCGCGGGCGAGCGCCTCGGCGTCGCGGTGGAACATCGTGATCGCCGAGTGGGTCCGCGGGTTGCACTCCAGCGCGACGAGCCGCCCGTCCGGGGTCTCGATGAAGTCGAACGACACCTGCCCGGTCACGCGCAGCGCGCCGACGAACCGGCGCACCCACTCCTCGATCTCCGGCTTGTCGACCATCGCGTAGTTGAGCTGGAACGCCGACGACTCGCAGCACGCCCAGACCTGCACGCGGCCCTCGCGCACCGTGGCGTGCGTGCAGTACTCCTGGCCGGCGACGAGCTCCTGGAGGATCCACGGCGTCGCGTCCGACATCGGCTTGGCGCGGGCGAGCTCCGCGGTGGCCGTGGCGGTGGGCCGCGGCAGCGGCGTGAGGTCCAGGCGGGCGACCGGGTCGTACGGGACGCTCTTGAGGATCCACGGTCCGGGGCGGGCGGCGAAGTCGAAGTCCTCGACCTGCGCGGGCGCGGTCACCCGGTGGGTCTCGGGCACCGGCAGGCCGAGGGTGTCCGCGGACTCGGCGAACCGGTCCTTGTCGTCGAGGATGCGCAGCACCTGCGGGTCGGGGTGCAGGACCTCGCAGAACTCGGCGAGCACGGGCTTGGCCAGCGCGTCGTACCGGCTCGCGGCGGGGCTGCAGACCGGCACCCACACGTCGACGCCCTCGGCGACCACCACGTCGCGCAGCGCCTCGACGTAGCCGGGCGCCCCCGGTTCGGGGACCACGTGGAAGGCGGCGACGGCGCGCGAGAACCGGTGGCCGGTGAAGCGGTACTTCGCCGACTCGACGAGCACCACGCGGTGCCCCGCGGCGTGGAACGCGCGCGCCAGCGCGAGCGCCTTGGTCATCTTCCCGCCGGTGACGAGCACGGTGCGGGGCTGCACGGCCTGCGCCCGGTGCGGGCGCACGACCAGCGAGCGCAGCAGCGCCCCCGCGGTGACCGCGAGCGTCACCGGCAGCGGCACGGTGAGCAGGGCGAGCGCGCCGAGCGTCCGCAGACGGCTCACGGTGCCGGTTCCGGCGCCGTGACCATCCCGCGGTGCATCACCCGGTCGCCCGACACGGCGCCGTGGTCGGCGCGGTGCAGGACGCAGCCGTTGTCCCAGATGACGACGTCCCCGGGCGACCAGGCGTGGCGGAACACGTTGTCCTCGGCGATCGAGTGCTCGTAGAGGTAGCCGATCGTCGTCCGCGACGCGCCCCGGTCCATGCCGCTGATCTCCACGCAGCGCTCGGGGGTCGAGAGGTAGAGCGACGTGCGCCCGGAGACGGGGTGGCGGCGGAACACCGGGTGCTCCGCGCTGGTCTCGGGCCCCGCGTCCTCGGGGGCGAGGCCGCTGACGACGTGCGTGACCCGGCGCCCGGCGAGGTGGCTGCGGATGTCGCCGGGCAGCGTCTCGTAGGCGCGGTACTGGTTGGTGAACAGCGTCTCGCCGCCGGAGTCGGGGATCGTCACCGCCCGCAGCGCCGTGTAGGTCGGCGGGCGGGACACGTAGCTCGTGTCGACGTGGAACACGCTGCGCGGCGGTGTCGTGCGCCCGACGTTGCTGACGACGTTGAGGTCGTCGCGGCCCGGCACGGGGGTCTCGCCGGGCGTGAAGGTGATCTCGCCGAAGCGGGCGAGGAACGCGGCGAAGCCGTCGTCGTCGAGCCCGTCCTGTCCGGGCAGGACGGCCACGCCGTGCTCGGCGAGCAGCGTGCGCAGCGCGGCGACCTGCTCGTCGTCGAGGCCGGCGCGGAGGTCGAGCCCGGTCACCTCGACGCCGATCGGGGTCTGCGGGGTGGTCTGCACGCGGTGGCTCCCTACTCGGCCCGGTCGTCGTGGGCGCGGCGGATGAGGGTCAGGCCGTCGCGCAGGGGCAGGAGCACCTGCTCGACGCGCGGGTCGGCGGCGACGGTCTCGTTGAACGCGGCGATGGCGCGCCCGTTCTCGCCGCTGGCGCCGGCCCAGGGCTCGCCCTGCATCAGGGTGTTGTCGACGCAGACCAGCCCGTGCGGGGCGAGCAGCCCGCCGTCGAGCAGCGTCGCGAGGTAGCCCGCGTAGCCGGCCTTGTCGGCGTCGACGAACACGAGGTCGAACTGCTCGCCGGCCGCGGCCAGCGCGGTGAGCGTGCCCGCGGCGGGCCCGACCTCGACGGTGATCCGCCCGCCCGCCGGGGAGTCGGCGAACGACCGGCAGGCGGCCGCCGCGACCTCGGCGTCGAGCTCGCACGCCACGAGCCGCCCGCCCTCGGGCAGCGCCTCGGCCATGGCCAGCGCGGAGTAGCCGGTGAACAGCCCGACCTCGAGCACGCGGCGCGCCCGCGTCGCCGCGACGAGCATCTTCAGCGTCTGCCCCTCGACGTGCCCGGAGAGCATCTCCTGCTCGAGGAACACCGCCGAGGCGTCGCGGGCGGACCAGTCGCGCTCGCGCGTGGCGGCCGCGAGCCGCGCGAGCGCCGGCGACTCCGGGGTCGTGCAGGCCTCGAGGTAGGGGTCGAGCCCGCCGGCGAGGGCGCGGGCCCGCTCCAGGTCGTCGCGGACGTCGTGGGGCACGTCCGCGACGTCCGCGAGGCCCGCCGCGACCCGCTCGAGCGTCGCCGCGAGGATGCCGACCGGCGTGACGGGCCGGGCCGGCGCGCTCATCGCCGGTACACCTCGACGCCGGCGCCACCGCGGGGGAGTCCGGCGCAGAGCGCCCGGTGCTCGGCGAGGGCGTCGGTGAGCTCGGCGGCGTCGAGGTCGTTGACGAAGTGGCAGGTCCCGATCGGGCGCGGCACGGCGGCCCGCAGCAGGCCGTCGCGGGTCTGGAGGATCGAGTCGGTCGCCCTCGTGAGCAGCTCGGGGGTCAGGACCGGGCTGTCGAGCGAGAGCCCGAGGCGGCTCATGAGACCCAGAACCCGGTCGCGTGCCGCGGCGGTGATGTAGCCGCGGCGGTGCGCCAGCGTCGTGGAGAGCGCCATGTCGACGCTGATCGCGTGGCCGTGGAAGAACGGCTCGTCGCCGGAGAGCTCCAGGGTCGGGCTCCAGGTGTGCCCGAACGCGATGACGCGGTCGAGGTCGAGCTCCTGGAGGTTGGGCACCTCGAGGCGCAGCATCGTCTCGATCGCGTCCCACGTGAGCCGGTCGGTGACCTCGCGCAGCTCCGGGGAGCCGTCGCGGTGCCCGAAGCGGGTCGCCAGCAGGTCCTCGCCGTACTTCTCCAGCAGCTCGAAGATGCCCTCGTGGCCGACCACGGCGATCTTGATGAGCTCCGCCATCCCGTTGCGCACCTGCTCGGTGGGCAGGGTCGCGAGGAACGAGAAGTCGAGGAACACCTGCCGGGAGGCGTGGTAGGCGCCCAGCCGGTTCTTCGCCTTGCCGTGGTTGACCGCGACCTTGATCGCGACGCTGGCGTCGACCAGGCCGATCAGCGTGGTCGGGATGCGGATGTAGTCGGTGGAGCGGCGGAACATCGAGCACGCGAACCCGGCGACGTCGGTGGTCAGCCCGCCGCCGACGACGAGCACGGGCTCGGTGCGCACCAGGCCGAAGTCCCCGAACGCGTCGACGATGCGCTCCGCGGTGCGCAGGGTCTTGTCGGCCTCGTCGATCGCGATCGGGAACACCGTGAGGTCGATCCCGTGGTGCGCGAAGTAGGCGCGCATCGCGTCGCCGTAGAGGTCGGCGACGGTCGCGTCGACCACGGCCAGACAGCGCCCGTACGGCCGGTAGGCGTCCGCGAGCCCCGTGCTGCCCGGCGCGAACACCCCGTCGGTGATGACGAGCGAGTAGTCGATCTTCTGGTAGCCCTCGACGTGGAAGGTGGTGTCCGTCGTGGTGAGGGTCGGCTCGATGGTCATGTGACTCCGTCTGGGCGTGAGGAATCGGACCGCCGGCGCTCCGGCGGCCTGGGGGAGGAGTGGGGTCAGGCGGCGAGCGCGGTGACGTCGTCGGCGGCGAGGCGCTCGACGCGGCGGGCGGCGTCGGGGAACGTGACGGCGGCGGTGTTCTCGTTGGGGAACGCGAGGACGGGGACGCCGGCGGCGACGGCGGCGCGCACCCCGTCGGGGTTGTCCTCGATCGCGACGGCGGACGCGGCGTCCACGCCGAGGGCGCGCAGCGCGAAGGCGTAGGCGGCGGGGTCGGGCTTCGGGGTGTCGACCGAGTCGGTGGCCACCACGACGTCGAAGTCGTCGGGCCCGACGGCCGGCCCGAGGGCGTCGATCACCGCGAGGACGTTGTCGCGGGAGGTCGTCGTGACGAAACCGATCTTCCAGCCGTGGTCCTTCGCCGCGGCCAGGGTGTCGAGGACGCCCTCGCGCGGGGCGGCGCCGTCGGCGCGCAGCTTCTCGCGGAAGATCCGCGACTTGGTCTCGTGCACGGCGGCGGCGTCGACGTCCTCGCCCATCTGCCTCGCCTCCTCGGCGATGCGGGCGGCGCCGCCGGCGCGGTCGAGGCGGGCCCGGTAGTCGTCGCGGTCCCACCGCCAGTCGAGCCCGTGCTCCGCGAAGGCCTCGTTGAAGGCGGCCCGCTGGATCTCGGAGGTGTCGGCGATGCTGCTGATGGAGCCGAACAGGAGTGCGCTCACCGCGGGTCCCTTCGCCGGGGGCGCGGGTGTCGCGCCTCGACGCGGGTCCCCGAGGAGGAGGGCCCGAAACGTCTCCTCCTCACCCGTCCGCGAATCCGGTCAAGGGCAACCGGACGACATCCGCACCCGCCACCAGCCCGCCAGCCGGCCGACCGGGCCGAGGACGGGGCGCACGGCCCAGCGCCGGCAGCCGGGTTCGCCGAGGTCGTCGGAGGTGACCACGGCGCCGGGGTGCGCCGCCGGGTCGGCCGTCATGGCGGCGAGGAGCGCGTGGGCCTGCGCCACGGCCGCGGCCCGCGCGGCGGCGAGGTCGGTCGCGATCCCGACGCGCACGGCGAGGTCGTCGCGGACCCGTTCCAGCTCGCCGAGGTCCAGGACGCGCGGCCCGGGGACCGGGGCGGGACGGGCGGCGCGGTCCCGCGGTGCGGCGATCGCGAGCCGGTGCTCGAGGCGGGCGATCTGGGCGAGCAGGGTGGCGCGGGCGTCGCGTTCCCGCACCGGCGGGGTCGGCGGCGCGATCCGGTGGTCGATGACGGTCATGGCGGCCCTCCCGCCCCGACGGTAGGGCGTCAGTCGCCGGTGAGGAACCGTCCCGCCTGCCAGACGGCCTCCTCGGTCTCCCACGGCGGAGCGTCCGGCACCTCGACGGCCCAGAGCACTACCCCGCGCGCCCGACGGGGCCGCAGGTCGTGCGGCGGCTCGGTGAACAGGGCCGCGAGGGCGCGGCGGTCGTCGGCCACCACGAGCGTCCCGGGCGGCAGCGGGAGGCGCCCGACCGTGTCGTCCGCGGCGGCGGTCCGCAGCCGCGGGGCGCCGGTGACGCCGCGGGCGTCGACGGCGGTGAGGGTCACCCCGGCGGTCACGGCCACCGCGAGCAGGGCGTCGGCGACGGCGCCGCGGCTGACGAGGTGCCCGGCGAGCGCCGACTCGCGGGCGACGGCGTCCGGGAGCAGGCCCGCGGCGTCCGGCTCGAGCCCGACCTGCCGCGCGAACACCCGGGCGGCGTCGTGCGCGGCCGGTCGCCCGCCGGGGCTCAGCGCGTCGCGGGGGCGGTAGTCGTCGGAGAGCCGGTGCAGCCGCGCCCGCCCGTCCTCGCGGGCCCGGGGTGCGACGTCGACGGCGACCCACCACAGCCCGAGGCCCGGGAACTCCGCCGCCAGCTCCGGGGCGACGGCGCCGCGTTGCGGAGGGGGCATCGGGCCATGGTGGCGTTCGTCATGCCTCGTCGGGAGCGGGCAGCGCACCCTGGATGGCCCGCAGCTCCTGGGCCACGGTGACGAGGCCGTCGGCGTTGACGCGCCGCAGCTCCTCGAGCACCTGCTCGAGCAGGGTGTTGGTGGTCGTCAGGGCGTCGCGCAGGGGCGCGGTACCGGCGATGTCGCCGAGCATGGGTTCCTCCTCCGGTTGGTACTAGGTACTGACGGTACCTGATATCTCTCGGGTGTGCGGGGAACCCGGTGCCCGTGACCTTCTCCCTGCGCGGCGTCGTGGTCCGCCGCGGTGACCGCACGGTGCTCGACGGCGTCGACGCCGACATCCCGGCCGACGGCGTCACGGTGCTGTGGGGGCCGTCGGGCGCGGGCAAGACGACCCTGCTGCGCCTGCTCGACCGCCTCGACGTCCCGGACGCGGGGACGGTGTCCTACGACGGGACGCCGCTCGACGACCTCGACGTGCTCGCGCTGCGCCGGCGGGTGGGCATGGTGTTCCAGCGCGCGACGCCCTTCGCCGGGACCGTGCGCGACAACCTCGCCGTCGCCGCGCCCGACGCGGACGACGACGCGGTGCACCGGGTGCTCGAGCGCGTCTCGCTGGACGCCGCCCTCCTCGACCGCGGCGCCGACACCCTCTCCGGCGGCGAGCTCCAGCGCATGTGCCTCGCACGCACCCTGATCACCGAGCCCGAGGCGGTGCTGCTCGACGAGCCCACCTCGGCGCTCGACGAGGGCCCGCGCACGGCCTTCGAGCGCTCGGTCCTCGAGCTGGCCCGCGACGGCCTCACCGTCGTGTGGGTGGGGCACGACGAGGAGCAAGTGCGCCGCGTCGCCGACCGCGTCCTGCACGTCGCCGACGGGCGGGTGACGGCGTGACCGTCAGCCTGCCCGGCCTCGCGTCCTCGCTGCTGCTGGTCGGCGTCGCGGCCGGCGTGTCCCTGGCCTGGCGCCTGGGGCTGGAGCTCTCGATCCTCTGGGCGGCGGCGCGCGCCCTCGTGCAGCTGCTGCTGGTCGGCGGGGTGCTCGTGCTGCTGCTCGCGCCGGAGCGGTCGCTGTGGTGGTCGTGGCTGTGGGTGGCGCTCATGGTCGCCTACGCCGGGTGGACGGCCCGGCAGCGCGCGCCGGAGGTGCCGCGCCTCCTGCTGATCGCCGCGCTGTCGTTCCTGGCCGCGAGCGCGGTGACGATGCTCGTGATCTTCGGGCTCGGGGTGCTGCCGCTGTCGTCGCGCACGCTGGTGCCGATCGCCGGGCTGATCATCGGCAACGCGATGACCGCGACCGTGCTCGTCGGGCGCCGGCTGGTCGAGGAGCTGCGCGACAAGCGCGACGAGGTCGAGGCGCGCCTGGCGCTGGGCCAGCCGTCGTCGGTGGCCTCGCGGACCTACCTGCGGGCGGCGATGCGCTCGGCGCTGACCCCGCAGATCGAGACCACGAAGGCCACGGGCCTGGTCTTCCTGCCGGGCGCGATGACGGGGCTGATCCTGGCCGGCGTCGACCCGGTGTCCGCGGTGCTCGTGCAGGCCGTGGTGATGTTCCTCGTCCTCGCGGCGTCCGCCACGACGACCACCGTCGTGGCCCTGGGCATCGTGCGGCGCCTGTTCACCCCGGACCACCGCCTCGTGGTGCCCGGTCGCCCCGCATCCTGAGCCGGCGCGCCCGGGCCCGCCGAGACCTGGTGATCACGAGCACCTCATCGACGTCGGGGCGCCGGTCGGGGTGCACCACGTGCTCGTGATCTCCGGGAGGCCTCGCGCGCCCGGTGATCGCCGCCCCGTGCACTGATCAGGAGCACCTCACGCACGTCCGGGCGCGGATCCGGGTGCACCAGGTGCTTGTGATCTCCAGGGTGACGAGGACCCGCGAGCCCGCCCGGCGTGTCGCGCCGGTGAGCGTGTGGCGATCCTGGCATTCGACGTCAGCGTGGCCGCCACGCTGACACACCCCGTGCCTCATCAGCCCTGGCGGTAGGTCTCCAGGAACGAGCCGATGCGGGTGATCGCGTCGTCGAGGGTCTCCGCGTGGGGGAGGGTCAGGATGCGGAAGTGGTCGGTGGTCGGCCAGTTGAAGCCCGTGCCCTGCACGACCTGGATCTTCTCCTCGCGCAGGAGGTCGAGCACGAACTGCTCGTCGTCCTTGATCGGGTAGACGTCCGGGTCGAGGCGCGGGAAGGCGTAGAGCGCGCCGCGGGGCTTCACGCACGAGACGCCGGGGATCGCGTTGAGCTTCTCGTACGCGCGGTCGCGCTGCTCGCGCAGCCGCCCGCCCGGGGCGCAGAGCTCGCCGATGGTCTGCCGCCCGCCGAGCGCCGCCTGGATCGCGTACTGCGCCGGGGTGTTCGCGCACAGGCGCATCGAGGCCAGCATCGCCAGGCCCTCGAGGTAGTCGCGCGCGTGCTGGCGCGGGCCGGTGACGACGAGCCAGCCGGAGCGGAAGCCGGCGACGCGGTGGGTCTTCGAGAGCCCCGAGAACGTCAGCGCGACGAGGTCGGGCGCGAGCGAGGCGACGTCGTGGTGCACGGCGTCGTCGTAGAGCACCTGGTCGTAGATCTCGTCGGCCATCACCATCAGGCCGTGCCGCCGGGCGATGTCGAGCAGGCCCTCGAGGACCTCCTTCGAGTACACCGCCCCGGTCGGGTTGTTCGGGTTGATGATGACGACGGCCTTGGTGCGGTCGGAGACCTTGGCGGCGACGTCGTCGAGGTCGGGGGCCCAGTCGGCGGACTCGTCGCAGCGGTAGTGCACGGCGCGGCCGCCGGCGAGCGTGACCACGGCCGTCCACAGGGGGTAGTCGGGCGCGGGCACGAGCACCTCGTCGCCGTCCTCCACCAGCGCCTGCACGGCCATGGAGATCAGCTCGGACACCCCGTTGCCGAGGAAGACGTCGTCGACGTCCACCTCGAGCCCGCGCGCCTGGTAGCGCTGGGCGACGGCGCGCCGCGCGGGCAGGACGCCGCGCGAGTCGGTGTAGCCGTGCGCGCTGGGGAGCATCCGGATCATGTCCTGGACGATCTCCTCGGGCGCCTCGAAGTCGAACAGCGCCGGGTTGCCGGTGTTGAGGCGCAGGACGCTGTGGCCCGCCTCCTCCAGCAGGTTCGCCTGCTCGACCACCGGACCGCGGATCTCGTAACAGACGTCGCGGAGCTTGTTCGACTGCCGGAACTCCACTGGCACTACCTCTCGCACGCACTCGTCGGTGAGCCCTGACACGACACCGTGCCGCGTCCCGGTCTACCAAACGAGGACGTGTGACGGGCCTCTCCGGTTGTTCAACTATGTGGTTGAATAGAGCGATGGCCGTGGTGCTGATCGCGACGATGTCGCTCGACGGGTTCATCGCCCGCCCCGACGACTCGGTGGGCCCGATCTTCGACTGGTTCTCGGCGGGGGAGGTCGACGTCCACGCCGGGGACGAGCAGCGTCCGTTCCGCACGGACCGCGCGAGCGCGGACTGGATGCGCGAGCAGTGGGGGCGCATCGAGGCCGGGGTCGTCGGGCGCCACCTGTTCGACCACACGAACGGCTGGGAGGGCCGCCCCCCGGCCGGCGGCCACGTCGTCGTGCTCACCCACCGCGTGCCGACCGACTGGGCATACCACGGCACCGCCCCCTTCACGTTCGTCACCGAGGGCATCGAGGCCGCGGTGGCCGTCGCGCAGGAGCGGGCCGGCGACCGCGACGTCTCGGTGACGGCCGGCGACGTGGGTGGCCAGGCGCTCGCCGCGGGCCTGGTCGACGAGGTGGAGATCGACCTGGCCCCGGTGGTCCTCGGGCGCGGCAAGCGGTTCTTCGGCGAGGACGCCCCGGAGGTCGTGCTCGACGACCCGTACCTGGTGGTGCCGGGACGCCGCGTGACGCACTTGCGGTACCGGGTGCGCCGGGGCGCCTGAGCGCATTGCGTGGGCCGCCAAAGTGTGTGCACTATGGCGGCCAGTGCCCGGCCTCCGGCGCGGCAGCTCCGCTGCGCTCCGTGCCGCACGAGAAGGGAGCCCGTCGATGCCGACCCTCTCCGCGACTCCGGTCCCCGCGGTCTGGCCCGCCGTCCCGTCCGCGATCCCGGCGACGATGTCGGCGGTCGTGTTCGACCGCTTCGGGCCGCCCGACGTGCTCGCCCTCGACACCGTGCCCACCCCGGAGCCCGGCCCGGGTGACGTCCTCGTGCGGGTCGCGGCCGTGTGCGTCGGGCGCTTCCTCGACGTGTCCCTGCGCGCCGGGCGGCACCCGGTGAAGCCCGCGCTGCCGCACGTCCTCGGGGTGGAGCACGCGGGCACGGTCGTGGCGGTCGGCGCCGACGTGCGCGGGGTCGAGGTGGGCCAGCACGTCGCGGTGTGGCCGGTGCTCGGCTGCGGCGACTGCGCGGCCTGTGCCGAGGGCGACAAGGAGGCCTGCCCCCGCCTGCACATCGCCGGGGTGCACGGCCGGGGCGCCTACGCCGAGTACACCGCCGTCCCGGCGGCCGCCGTCTGGGCGATCCCCGACGACCTCGACCCCGCGACCGCCGCCGGTGTCGCGCTCGCCGGCCCCGTCGCCATGAACCAGCTGCGCCGCGCCGGGATGCGCGAGGGCGACTGGGTGCTCGTCGTCGGGGCCGCCTCGGCGCTCGGGGCGACCACCGCCGAGCTCGCCCGCCACCTCGGCGCCCGCGTCATCGGCACCTCGCGCGCCGGCTGGAAGCGCGAGCGCCTGCTCGGCCTCGGGCTCGAGGCCGCGCTCGACCCCACCTCGGACCCCTTCGTCGACGACGTCCGCGCCCTCACCGGCGGCGCCGGCGTCGCGGTGGCCGTCGACGACCTCGGCGAGCCGGAGATCTTCGGCCGCGTCACCGACGTCCTCGCCCCGCGCGGCACCGTGGTGTCGTCCGGGGCCTTCCTCGGCGGCACCGTGCCGCTGAACCTGGCGCGGCTCTACACGCTCAACCAGCGGATCCTCGGGGTGCGCACCGGCAACGACGCGAGCGCCCGCGAGCTCTGGGCCGAGGTCGGGCGCGGGTTCCGCCCGGTAGTCGACCGCGCCTTCCCCCTGGAGGCGGCGGCGCTCGCGCACCGCTTCCTCGAGGCCGACGACAACATGGGCCGGATCGTGCTGACCACCGCCGCCGCGGACAACGGCTGAACCGACGGCTGGACGAGGAGGAGGACGCGTGCGCGAGCCGCCGTGGATGCTCGTCACCCACCACCAGGGTGACGTGTCGAAGGCCGAGGTCGGTGTGCGCGCCGGCGGCGTGATCCGCCGTGCCCCCGACGAGCTCGCCGGGCGCACGATGCTCGAGGTGCTGGGGGCGTGGGACGAGCTCGCGCCCGCGCTGCGCGGCCTCGACCCCGACCGGCTCGACCCGGTGCCCGGCGCGGTGCTGGCCGCCCCGCTGCTCCACCCGCGCAAGGTGCTCTGCGCCGGCGCCAACTACTACGCCCACCTCACCGAGATGGGCGTCGCGCGCCCCGAGGGCGACGTCGCGCCGTACTTCTTCTTCAAGCCGCCGACCACCTCGGTGATCGGACCCGACGACGCGATCGTGCTGCCCGACCGCGCCGGCCGGAAGATCGACTGGGAGGTCGAGCTCGCCGCGGTGATCGGCCGCCGCTGCGTCGACGTCCCGGTCGAACGGGCCTACGAGGTGGTCGCCGGCTGGACGATCGTCAACGACGTCACGTCCCGCGACCTGCTCGAACGCAGCGACGCGGTCGCCCCGCCGTTCGGGCACGACTGGGTCCTGGCCAAGGCCGGCGACACGTTCTGCCCGCTGGGGCCGGGGATCGTGCCGTCGTGGATGGTCGGCGACCCGCAGGACACCGCCCTGCGCCTGTCGGTCAACGGCGTCGTGAAGCAGGACTCGAGCACCACCGACATGGTGACCCCGATCGACCGGCTGATCGCCGCCGCGAGCCGCGCGGTGACCCTCGAGCCGGGCGACGTCATCGCCACCGGGACGCCGGCCGGCGTCGGCTTCCCGCGCGGCGACTTCCTCGCCCCGGGCGACGAGACCCTCGCCGAGATCGACGGGATCGGGGCGCTGCGCAACCACGTGATGGAGAGGGAGGACGTCTCATGGGCACGGTGAACGTCTCGAAGCTCGGCTACGTCGGCTTCGAGACCCCCGACGTCGAGCGTCTCGTCGAGTACTACACGAAGGTCCTGGACTTCGTGCTCGTCGAGGGCGACGGCCACGGGGCGTTCCTGACCACCGGCACCGACCACCACTGCGTGGTCGTGACCCGGGGCGAGGCGAAGGCGCGGCAGGTCGTCGGGTACGAGCTCTGGGAGGACCTCAACAGCGCCGAGGCGCGCCTCAAGGACGCCGGCTACGTCACCGAGCGGCGCAGCGACATCGGCCCGGGCACCCCGGACGTGCTGGTGCTCGACGAGCCGCTCACCGGCGTCGCCCTGCACCTGGTCACCGCGCAGGACCCCAGCGGCGTCCGGGGCTTCACCCCGCTGCGCCCCACCAAGCTCGGCCACGTCGCGGCCTACACCCCGCAGCTGGCCCCGATGCAGGACTTCTACCAGGACCTCCTCGGGTTCCGGTGGTCGGACACCGTCGGCGACTTCTTCGTGTTCATGCGCTGCAACGCCGACCACCACGCCGCCAACTTCATGGCCAGCCAGAAGTACTCGGGCATGCACCACGTGGCCTACGAGATGCGCGACCCGAACCATCTGATCTCGATGCTCGACCACCTCGCGCAGAAGCAGTACCGGCTGCACTGGGGTCCCGGGCGCCACGGGCCGGGCCACAACCTGTTCACCTACCACCGAGACCCCGACGGCAACGTCATCGAGCTGTTCACCCAGATCGACGTCGTGCACGACGAGGCCAAGGGCTACTGGGAACCGCGCCCCTGGCACGAGGAGTTCCCGATGTACCCGCGGACGTGGGAGGTCGACCTGGCGACGGTCAACCAGTGGGGGCCGATCGACCCGCCGTCACTGGATCACTGAGGTTCACCGACACCCATCCAGCAGCAGGGACAGCGCCGCGTCGACGCACGGCGTGCCGTGGCCCGGGGGCCTGGTGGACAGGCCGTTCACCACGCGCCGGGCCGTCCCCGCGAGGTGGTTCGCCATCGCCGCGACCGCCGCCGACCCGTCGCCGGTGCGCACCGCGTCGAAGATCGCCTGGTGCTCCTCTTGGCGCGCCGAGAAGTCGTTGCCGTGCTGGTTCTGGTCGAGGCGCACGTAGCGCTCGCTCTGCTCGGCGTAGGAGTTGATGGTGCGCAGCACGGTCGCGCCGCAGCGCCCGACGAGCAGGCGGTGGAAGCTGCGGTGGGCGACGGTCCAGCTCGCCATGTCGCCGGCGCGGTAGGTGCGCTCCATCTCGCGGAACGCGGCCGTGGCGCTGCGCAGCTCCTCGCGGCTCAGCGTGCCGGCGGTGAGCCGCGCCCCGAGCGACTCGAGGGTCACGCGGGCGGCGTAGAGCGAGTCGAGCTCCTCGGCGTCGAGCCCGACGACCCGGCTGCGCTGGTTGGGCTCGGCGGAGATGAGCCCCTCCTCCTGCAGCATCCGGAACGCCTCGCGCAGCGGCGTGCGCGACACCGCGAGCACCCGTGCCAGCTCGGCCTGCTTGAGCTGGGTGCCGGGCGGGAGGTCGCCGCTGATGATCAGGTCGCGCAGGTAGGTGTGGACGGTGACGCTCGTCTGGCGCGGGTCCGGGATCCGCAGCCCGTCCCGTCCCCCGAGGAGCTCGCCGATCGACACGGGGGGAGTGTATGCAGAAGTGCTCACGGCAGCCCGGCGAGGTGACGCCACAGCCGCTCCATCAGGGGCGGGGCGGCCCCGCGCCACGCGTCGATCTCGTCGTCGGTCAGCGCCCGCGGGCCGTGGCCGACGGTCGCCAGGGCCACCCGGCACGCCGCCTCGAGCAGCCACATCCGGGCCACCGCCGCCCCGGCGTCGGCGCCGACGGTGAGGGCGCCGTTGCCCCGCAGGAGCACGGCGTCCGCGTCGGCGAGGGTCTCCGCCGCGGCCTCGGCGCGCTCCCGGTCGCGCAGCAGCCTCGCGGCCCCGTGCACCGGCACCCGGCGACCCAGCCAGGACGCCTGCCCGTGCAGCGGGACCAGCTCGGTCGCGATCGCCGACGCGGCGAACGCCGACTCGGGCTGGGCGCGCGCCACGGCGCCGACGTCGGGGCGGGCGCGGTAGATCGCGAGGTGCGCCCAGGTCTCGGGGGCGGTGCCCGCCGGCAGCTCGTCGGCCGCGGCGTCGAGCGTCACCAGCGCGTCGGCGGTGACGTCGCCCGGGGCGATCGGCGGGGTGATCACCACGAGGTCCCCCACGCGGGCCGACACGTGCCCGAACGCGGTGACCAGGCCGTGCCGGGCCAGCGTCCGTGCGGCCAGCGCGACCTGCTCGCGCACCTCGGTCATCACGAGATGGTCGCAGCCTCCCGGGACTCCGTCTCCATCGCGGCGAACAGCGGCGCCAGGTCGATGTGGATGCGCAACGAGGTGACCTTGCCGGCGTCGTCGCGGTCGAGGATCGACACGCACGGCAGCGGCACGTGGGCGCCGCCCCGGGTCGTGTAGTGGGTGGTGACCTCGAGGATCGCCGTCTTCCCGTCGTTCTCGTCCCAGCGGTGGTGCACCTCGTGGCGCATCCCGCCGATCATCGCCCAGAACCCCTCGAACGCGTCGCGGATCGCCGCGATGCCGACCGTCGGCGGCTGGTTGCCGAAGACGACGACGGCGTCCTCGGCGTGGCGCGCGACGAACGGCTCGAGGCGCAGCGCGTCCACGTCGGCGTAGTAGTCGGTGACCCAATCGGACACGGTGGCTCCCGGGGTTGATCAGACGGACTGGGGTCGGACGGCAGCGCCGGCGGCGATCTTGCGGACGGCGTCGAGCGTGGCGGCGACCGCGCCGCGGTACATGCCGGTCATCTGGTCGGCGTGCGCCTGCTCGCCCGCGGACCCGCCCGGCTCGCCCGCCACGACCAGCGCGAAGCTGAAGCGCAGCGTGAGCTGATCGGGGTCGTCGCCCTCGATCTCGTTGGCGATCGTGCCCAGCACCGGTCCGGCGATGCGGGTGAACACGACCCGGTGCGGGTGCTCGAGCGTGATGCGCTCGGAGAACGCCCGGCCCTGGAGCACGATGTCGCGGTCGAAGACCGTCTCGCTGTACCGGGCGGTCACGGTGCAGTCGGTGATGGCCGGGACGAACGGCAGCGCGTTCTCCGCCTTGCGCACGAGCCCGTCCCACAGGGCGTCGCGGGTGATCAGCGGCTCGCCGGGCTCGTTCACGGGCAGGGCGTGGGTCACGAAGATCATGAGCGCAGGCCCTCCGGGACCAGCTGGGGTTGGGTCAGCGGCTTCTGCGTCGGGCCGAGCCACATGTCGATCGAGCCGGGCTCGGCCGGGTCGAAGAACCGGGGCCGCCACGCCGCCTCGTCGGTGATCCGGCGGACGCCGTAGGAGTACTCGTAGGTCAGGCCCTCGGGGCCGAGGAAGTACAGGAAGACCGCGCCCGACTGCGGGTGCCGGCCCGGGCCCATCTCGATCACGACGTCGTGGTCCTGCAGGTGGTGCCAGTTGCGGAAGACGTCGTCGAGCTCGGCGACCTGGAAGTTGACGTGGCACAGGCCCGGCCCGTCGCCCCGGAACACCGCGAGCTTGTGGTGGACCTCGTCGATGCGCATGAGGCAGGCCGCGTCGCCGATCCAGTCCGAGGCCCGCGCGTTGAACGTCGTCGACCAGAACCGGTGGGCCTCGGCGACGTCGGGGGCGTCGAGGCAGAGGTGGCCGAACTCGGTGATGCCCGCGCCCCGCCCGTGGCGCACCGGGCGCGCGAGCGTCTGCTGCCCGACGACCAGCTCGATGTGGTTGCCGAACGGGTCGTCGAACCCGACGAACTCGCCGACCCGCCGGGAGCGCGCCTCCTCGGGGGAGCCGCGGCGCACGGTGAACCCTCGGGTCTCGAGCTCGGTCTCCGCCAGCGCGAGCGCCCCGGGGTCGGCCACCGCGAAGGCCGAGGCGATGACGCCGCTCGCCCCCTCGACGAACGCCAGGCAGTGGTGACGGCCGTCGGCCCGCAGGTGGGCGACGCCGGGCTCCCCACCGTCGACGTGCTCCAGCCCGACCACGTCGGTCGCGAACCGGACGGCGCCGGCCAGGTCGGCCGCGCCGGAGCGGACGTAGGCGATGTCGACCAGCTCGATCACCCCCTCAGAGTGAATACAGTTACGGGTGATGTCAACCACGCCGACGGAGCAGCTCGGGACGCATCCGCACGCATTGACGCGCTCACCAAGGTGTGCACACTCTGGACCCATGAGCACCCTCCTGGCCGACGCCGCCCGCGCCCCCGCCCCGACGTCCGCGACGGGGGGACGACTCGCCGGCAAGCGGGTGCTGCTCACCGGCACGGCGGGCGGCCAGGGCGAGGCGGCGCAGGCGGCGTTCGTCCGCGAGGGCGCCCGCGTGGCCGGCTGCGACGTGCAGGACGGCGCCGCCGAGGGCACCGCGGCGGTGCTCGCCGCCGAGGGGTTCGACGTCGTCGGCAGCACCGTCGACCTCGCCGACCCGGCGGCCGCCGCGCGCTGGGTGGAGGAGAGCGCCGAGCGCCTCGGCGGCATCGACGTGCTCTACAACAACGCCGCCGGCGCCGGGTTCGCGCCCTTCGACGACATGTCGCTGGACCTCTGGCGCCACGTGCTCCACGTCGAGCTCGACATCGTCTTCCACACCACGTCGCCGGCCTGGCCGCACCTGCTGGCGAGCGGCAACGGCTCGATCATCAACACCGCCTCGATGTCAGGGCTGCGCGGCATCGCCCCCCTGGGCCAGGTCGCGCACTCGGCGGCCAAGGGCGGCGTCATCGCCATGACCCGCTCGCTCGCCGCCGAGGGCGCCGAGCGCGGGGTGCGCGCCAACGCGATCTCCCCGGGGTTCGTCACCTCGCCGGCCACCGACCGGTTCGTCGGCGAGGAGCTGCGGAACTTCCAGATGGGCATGCACCTCATCCGGCGTCCCGGCACCGGGATCGACGTCGCCGCGCTCGCGGTCTACCTGGCCTCGGACGAGTCGCTGTGGGTCACCGGCCAGAACATCTCGATCGACGGCGGGGTCACGGCCGGCTTCCGCTGAACCGCACGGTGCCTCAGCTCCGGTAGCAGTACGAGTCCGACGACGCGTCGCCGCCCTGGAGCCGCACCTGGTGCACGCGGCGGCCGCGGAACTCGTCGCCGTGCGGGAAGAAGCGCGGATCCGGGGTGAAGCCGCCGTCGGGCCACACGTCCAGCTTCGCCATCCAGGCGCCGACGCCGTCGGGGTAGAACTGGTCGTCCCACGCGCCGTAGAGCGAGTTCGTGACGTACACGCGGCGCCCGTCGCGGCTCACCTCGACCATCTGCGGGCCGCCCGCCAGCGGCTCGTCGGGCCGTCCGGGGTGCGGTCGGCGCGCGACGATCCCGCCGAGCCGGAGCGAGCCGACCTCGCGCGGGTGCGCCGGGTCGCTGACGTCGTACTGCTTGAGCTCGCCGGTGCCCCAGCAGGAGACGTAGAGGAAGTGGTCGTCGACCGAGAGGTCGATGTCGGTGACGAGCGGGGGGACGGCCCCGAACGGGGCCAGCGCGGGCGGGAGCAGCGAGGGGTCGGCGGGCTCGGCGGGGATCGTGATGACCTTGTCCAGCTCCCACGGGCCGCCGGGGTCGTCGCGGTGCCAGCGCCACACCGAGGCGGAGAGGTCGGCGGTCGAGATGACCACGCCGACGAAGCCCCAGGTGGCCTCGGGGTCGTGGGAGGGGCGGATCTCGAGCACCATCTGGTGCTCGGCGCCGAGGTCGATGCTCTGCTGGTGCACGCCCTTCGCGAGGTCCCAGAAGTGCAGGTGGTGGCCGTAGTCCCCGCCGAGGAGGCGCTCGGGCACCAGGCCGTCCTCGATCATCGACGGCGTGCCCCACTCGCTGGAGACCAGCACGTTCTGGTTGAGGTGCCACCAGGCGTCGTAGGCCAGCCGCTGCGGTCCGCGGTCGGTCTCCCAGGGGCCGACGACCTCGAACGTCGTGTGGTCGAGCAGTGCGACCCCGCCGGGCCCGTCCGGGTCCTCGAGCGGGCCGCCGACGCAGGTCAGGAAGATGCCCTCGGGTCCGCAGTGCAGGGTGTGCGGGCGGGAGTAGCCGGCCTTCGCCGACAGCTCGGCGGCGTCGATCGTCTTGACGACCTGCGGGGCGCGCGGGTCGGGGTGGGTGTCGAGGACGTGGACGTCGGAGGACCGCAGGCCCGGCACGAGCAGGTAGCGCCGGGAGAGGCCGTCCGTGTCGTGGCCCTCGTGCTGCAGGGCGCTGCTGCAGGCGTTCCAGCCGAAGTGGTGCAGCTCCGCGCCGGCGGGGAGCTCGGTCCAGCCGACGACGTGCCCGTACCGCGGCGAGCGCGAGTCGACGTCGACCACCGCCATCGCGTCCGGGAGCGTCCCGGCCCGGTCGAACGCGGCGACGTACGCGAGCTGCTCGGGCGGCGCGGCGGCGGCGTCCGCGGGCGAGCGGTAGAAGGTCGGGTCGGTGGTCGGCGAGGTCATCGGACGCCCCCCGGGTGTCGGCGGTGGAACAGTCCAGCGTCACAGCCGCGCGGACCGGGTCCAAGGCGTCGTCCGCCGTAGCGCGGAGGCCCGTCCGGCGTCAGGGGCGCCGGGCCCGCACGATCCAGGTGGCCGAGTCGTAGGTGACGCCGTCGGCGCCCTCGTGGGCCGCGACGTCGGCCCGCAGGGCGGTGAGGATGCGGTCGCGGGTCTCCGGGCGCAGGTCGCCCAGGAGGCCGGACTGCAGGTCGGCGACGAAGCCGAACGCGTCGTCGACGTCGGCGCCGTAGTACATCGGCGCCCGGTGGGCGGTGACGCTGACGTCGGCCAGGCCCGCGGCGCGCAGGACGCGGTGGATGCGGGCGGGCTCGCTCAGCGAGAGCGGGCCCGGGGCGTCGGTCGGCGGGGAGTTGCGCACGCCCGCGACCGAGAGGAACGAGCGCATCCACTCCTGGTGCTCGATGCCCCGCCAGGTCAGCAGGACGACCCGCCCGCCGCGGCGCAGGCCGGCGGCGAGGTTGGTGAAGGCCGCGACGGGATCGGCGAAGAACATGCTCCCGTGCCGGCTCACGACCACGTCGAGCTCGGCGGGCGGGAACGGGTGCACCTGCGCGTCCGCCTCCCGGAACGCGACGTTGCGCACCCCGGCCTCGACGGCCCGGCGGCGCGCGACCGCGAGGAGCCCGGCGGCGATGTCCACGCCGGTGACCGGGCCGTCGACCGCCGCGCGGGCCGCGTCGAGGGAGGTCCGCCCGGCGCCGCAGCCGACGTCGAGGACGGCCTCGGCCGGCGCGATCTCCGCGGCGTCGAGGAACGCCGTGTGGTGCGCGGCCACCCCGGCGTCGAAGCGGTCCGCCCACGTCGTCCAGATCGTGCCCGTCGGGCCGTTCCAGGCCTCGTGCTGGGCGTGGTTGCCGGCGTCGTCACCGGCGTCGTCGCCGGGAGTGCTCACGGGAGCTCCGGCGGCAGCCCGAACGCGGCGTGGTGCTCCGCGCCGATGAACGAGGTCACGGCGGCGATCCGGTCGTCGCGCAGGGTCAGCACGTCGATCGACCACGGCCGGTGCGGCGCGCCGGCGGGCGCGTCGGGCGGGCGCAGGTAGGACGCCACGGCGACCTGGCCGTTGGCGACGACCTCGAGGTGGCGCCACGACCCGCAGCTGCCGCTGACCGGGACGGCGCGCGCGAACGCCTCGACGTCCGCGATCCCCGCGTACCACCGGCCCATCGGCGGCATCGACCACGTGACGTCCTCGGTGAGCAGCGCGACCAGCGCGTCGGCGTCACCCCGTTCGAGCGCCGAGGAGTAGCCGGCGACGACCGACCGCAGCCGGGCGTCGTCGATCTCGCGCAGCGTGCGCTGCTGGCTGACCGCCGGCACCTTCTCCGCGACCAGCTTGCGGGCCCGCTGCAGCGCCGAGTTCACCGACGCCGTCGAGGTGTCCATGGCGGTCGCTATCTCCGCGGCCGAGAAGCCGAGCACCTCGAACAGCACGAGCGCCGCGCGCTGGTTGCCCGGCAGGTGCTGCAGCGCGGCGACGAACGCGAGCTCCACGGCCTCGCGCTCCTCGGCGCGCGCGCCGGGCTCGTCCGGGTAGGGGCCGAGCCAGGCCACCTCGGTGAGCGGCACGTCGTCGGTCACGATCCGGTCGCTCGCCGCGTGGAGGTCCATCGGCAGCGCGCGGCGTCCCCGCGCGTCGACGAGGTCGAGGCACACCCGCGTGGCGACCGTGTGGAGCCAGGTGCGCAGCGAGCTGCGGCCCTCGAAGCCCGCCAGCTTCCGCCACGCCCGCACGAGGGTGTCCTGCAGCGCGTCGTCGGCGTCGTGCGACGAGCCCAGCATCCGGTAGCAGTGCGCGTGCAGCTCCCGGCGCAGCGGCGCGACGAGGCGGCCGAACGCGACGTCGTCGCCCGCCCGGGCGGACGCGAGATCCGTGTCGGGCACCGTCGTCTCGCTCACCGGTCCGAGTCTGCCGCAGCCGCGGCGTCCCGGGGGCCACCCTGCTCGAAGGCGTCGGAGACCTCCTCGAGGAAGAGCGAGATGGCGGCCGGCATCGACTCCCGGAACGTGGCGAGCAGCGCCTGCGCGGCGACCGGCTGGAGCGCGCCGACGACGTCGCGCACCTGCTGGGCGCGGTCGGCGGGCAGCCCGTCGCCGACGTAGTCCGCCCAGACGGTGCGGCGGAACAGGTCGACGAAGCGCGCGGTGACGGCACCGACGTGCGTGGTCAGCTCCTCGCGCATGACGACGAGATCCGCGGCCGGCATACCCAGGCGCACGGCCTCGGCACCGGCCCGGATCAGGCCCGGGTTCGGGACGCGGATGCGCCCGCCCTCGAGGTGCACCACGAGGCCGGCGGCCACGAGGGCGCGCCACGTCTCGCCGCTGACGTCCACCCCGAGCCAGCCCGGCAGCTCCGTCTCGGCCAGCTCCAGCGCGGGCTCCGGTGCCCAGGGCGCGAGCATGTGGAGGTACTGCGCCAGCGCCTCCTCCGCCGACTGTCGCGGGGTCGACGCGACCAGCCGCTCGATCGCCGCCAGCGCGAAACCCTGCTCCTGCAGCTGCGTGATCAGCTCGAGGCGGGCCAGGTGCTCGGTGCCGTAGTAGCCGGTGCGCCCGTGCAGGCGCGGCGGCGGGAGCAGGCCCCGGGCGGCGTGGGCGCGGACGTTGCGCACCGTCATGCCGGCACGACGGGCGAGGACGTCGACCGTCATGTCGTGCGCCGAGTGTCCGGCTTCCCCCGTCTCCACCACTCCCCACGCTAGCGACCACCGTTCGTGACATCGTCAGGCGACATATGACACGTGATCGTGTTTCATCCCTCGCGTGGCGGGTCATACAGAGGCAACGGGCGAGTAACTGTGACGCACGGTTCCTGGTACTTCAGGTACCGTGTAGCGTGGCGGAGGTGAGCGACGTGAGCGATGGGCAGACCCCCGGCCGACTCCCCCGCGGTGTGCGCCGTCTGCGCAAGGTGGCGAGCCGCTTCACCACACCCCTGCTCCCCGACGACTACCTCTCGCTGATCAACCCCTTGTGGTCGGCCCGCGAGCTGCGCGGCAAGGTCGTCAAGGTCGTGCCCGAGACCGAGGACGCGGTCACCCTCGTCATCAAGCCCGGCTGGGGCTGGTCGTTCGACCACCAGGCCGGCCAGTACGTGGGCATCGCCGTCTCGGTGGACGGACGCTTCCACTGGCGGTCGTACTCGCTGACCTCGCCGCCCCGGAAGGACCAGGGGCATCTGTCGGTGACGGTCAAGGCCATGCCCGAGGGCTTCCTGTCCAAGCACCTCGTCGAGGGGCTCGAGCCCGGCACCATCGTGCGGCTCGCGCCGCCCAGCGGCGAGTTCGTGCTGCCCGACCCGCCGCCGAAGAAGATCCTCTTCCTCACCGGCGGCAGCGGCGTCACCCCGATCATCGCGATGCTGCGCACGCTCGACCGCCGCGGCACCATGCCCGACGTCCTCGTCGCGCACTCGGCGCCGGACGCCGACAGCCTGATCTTCTCCGACGAGCTCGACCAGCTCGCCGAGAAGCACGAGAACCTGCGCGTGCACAAGCAGTACACCCGCACCGACGGCCACCTCGACCTCGACAACCTCGCCGACCTCTGCCCCGACTGGCAGGAGCGCCAGACCTGGGTGTGCGGGCCGAACGCGCTGCTCGACGACGCCGAGCGCGTCTTCACCGACGCCGGCCTCTCCGACCAGCTGCACGTCGAGCGCTTCTCGGTCGACCTCGCGGGCGGCGAGGCCGAGGGCGGCACCGTGACGTTCAAGCAGTCGGGGGTGGACGTCGAGATCGACGGCGCCACCACCCTCCTCGAGGCGGGCGAGCAGGCCGGCCTGCAGCTCCCGTTCGGCTGCCGCATGGGTATCTGCCACACCTGCGTCGTCCCGCTGCGACAAGGCGTCGTCCGCGACCTGCGCGACGGCACCGAGCACCGCGCCGACGGCAGCGGCGGCGCCGACTGGGACGCCGTGAAGGTCCAGACGTGCATCGGCGCCGCCGCCGGTGACGTCGTGCTCGACATCTGATCCTCGACACACGCAGACATCCGAGACCCGATCCCGTCGGAAGGAAGACCCCATGGCCATCGCCGACGTCAAGGAGTTCGCCCACCTCACCGAGGCGGACGTGGAGGCCCTCGGCCGCGAGTTCGACCAGATCCGCGCCGACTTCGAGGAGAAGCGCGGCGACGAGGACGCCGCCTACATCCGCCGTCTGATCACCATCCAGCGTCGGCTCAACGTCGCCGCCCGCGCGATGCTGTTCGGCAGCCACCGCCGCGAGCTGTGGTGGGCGGGCGCGCTGACGCTGTCCGTGGCCAAGATCCTCGAGAACATGGAGATCGGCCACAACGTCATGCACGGCCAGTTCGACTGGATGAACGACCCGGAGATCCACTCGGCGACGTGGGAGTGGGACAACGTCTGCCCGGCCGACCAGTGGAAGCACTCCCACAACTACCTGCACCACACCTATACGAACGTCATCGGCAAGGACAAGGACGTCGGGTACGAGATCCTGCGCGTCCGCTCCGACCAGCCGTGGCACCCGTACTACCTGACCCAGCCCGTCGTGAACGCGATGCTGATGCTGGCGTTCGAGTACGGCGTGTCGCTCCACGACCTCGACATCGACGGCCTGGTCAAGTGGCAGCTCGAGGACCCCGAGGAGTTCAAGAGGAAGTTCCGCGGGATCCTCGTCAAGCAGGCCCGCCAGATCGGCAAGGACTACATCCTCTTCCCGGCGCTCACGGGCAAGAACTTCGTCCCGACGGCGACCGCCAACCTGACGGCGAACCTCATCCGCAACGTCTGGTCGTACGCGATCATCTTCTGCGGGCACTTCCCCGACGGCGCCGAGGTGTTCACCGAGGAGGAGCTGGAGAACGAGACGCAGGGCGAGTGGTACCTGCGCCAGCTGCTCGGCTCGGCGAACTTCACCGGCAACCGCCTGATGCACATCATGTCGGGCAGCCTCGGCTACCAGATCGAGCACCACCTGTACCCGGACCTGCCGTGCAACCGGTACCCGGAGATCCAGGAGCGCGTCCTCGCGCTGTGCGAGAAGTATGAGCTGCCCTACACCACGGGGTCGTTCCCGCGGCAGTTCTGGCAGGCCACGCGCTCGATCTGGCGCCTGTCGCTGCCGGCGAAGAAGCTCCGCGAGGCCTCGGAGCGCCGTCAGGCCCGGGGGCTCCCGCGCAGCGCGGGCGTGGTGCGCGCCGAGGGCGAGCACGCCCCGTCGACGCCGCAGACCGCGCCGGCGCCGGCGAACACCCCGAAGCACCCCGGGACGTAAGCCCTCACGAGCCCAGCGCGAGGACGTTGCAGACGTCCCCGCGCGGGCCGGTGCCGGTGAGTCCGCGCTGCGAGCGGATGCGCTCGGCGAGGTACTCGGCGTCCCGTCCGACGCCGGAGAAGCGGCCCGACCCCCACGTCCACAGCCACGGCAGCCCGAGGAAGTACAGCCCGGGCGAGCTGGTCACCCCACGGCTGTGGGCGGGGGCGCCGCGGCCGGTGAACACCGGCACGTCGATCCACCGGAAGTCCTGGCGGAAGCCGATGCACCACACGACCGACGTGATGCCGCTCGTGGCGAGGTCGAGCTCGAGGGTCTCGCCGTCCGGGCGCCACACCGGCGTGTAGCGCGCCTCGACGGGGGCGTCGACCCCGTGGCGGGCGATGTGGGCGTCGATCGTGTCCTTGATCGACTCGGAGACCTCGTCGGCGTGGTCGAGGCGCTCGGTGAGGTCCGGCTTGAAGTGCAGGACGCCGTCGCGGTGGTCGGTGAGCAGGCCGTAGAGCGCCATGCCGTCGCGCGCGTGCGCTCGCAGGTCGATGTCGCGGCCGCCGTCGCGCCCGGTCACGTAGTGGTTGGCCTGCGCCCGGACCGCCTCGCGGCGCGGGTGCTCGGTGACGGGCATGTCGTAGTAGCCCATCTCGGCGAGCCAGTCGGTGACGTCGCGACCGCGGTAGAACCGCGCCACCCGCGGGGCGTCGCCGACCACGAGGTGGACCGCCCGGCCCTCGAGGTGCAGGTCCTCGGCGATCTGGGCGCCGGACTGCCCGCTGCCCACCACCAGGACCTCGCCGGGCGGCAGCGCTGCGCCGGACCGGTAGTCCTGCGACTGGACCTGCGTGATCGTCTCGGGCAGCGGCTGGGACAGGGGCGGGGTGATCGGCGTGTGGTAGCCGCCGGTGGCCACGACGACCTGGTCGGCGGTCAGCTCGCCGGCGCCGGTCGCCAGCCGGTAGGTGCCCCGCTCGTCGCGGGTGACGCGGGTGACCTCGACGCCCTCGACGACCGGCGGGTCGACGAACGCCCGGTACGCCTCGAGGTACTCGACGATCTGGTCGCGCACCATGAAGCCGTGCGGGTCGTCGCCCGCGTAGGGGAAGTCGGGCAGCTGGCACTGCCAGTTCGGCGTGACCAGGCTGAACGAGTTCCAGCGGTAGGTCTTCCAGGAGTGCGCGACCTCGGCACGCTCGAGCACCACGTGGTCGATCCCGCGCCGGCCGAGGCACCGGCTCATCGACAGCCCCGCCTGCCCGCCGCCCACGACGACGACCGGCCAGTGCCCGCCCGACAACTCCATGCTCGCTCCCCGCGTCGCTCGGCTTCCTCCTCACGATCGGCGGGGTCGGTTGCGGGACGATTGCCTCCGGACTGCGCGCTCGTTGCCGCGTGTAACGGGTCAGGACGGCACGGTCACCGGGGCCTTCTTGAGCTCCGGGATGACCTCCCGGGCGAAGATCTCGGTGTTGCGCCGCACCATGTCCGCCGGCATCGCGCCGATGGTCAGCATGGCCATGAGCTGGCCGAACCCGAGCTCGTCGCGCAGCTCGCCGAGCCGGTTGCGGACCTGCTCGGGCCCGCCGACGACGACGTACCCGTGCTCGAGGAGCTCGTCGTAGGACAGCTCCGGGTAGGCCTTGAGGTTCGCCTTGAGCAGCCCGCGCATCGCCGCCGCGCTCATGTACCCGGGCGGGAAGACGATCTCGAGGCCCTGCCGCAGGCCCCGGTGGAAGAGCCACTCGACGTACTGGCGCGCCTCGCGGTGGGCCGACGCGTCGTCCTCGCCGACGAACACCGGCAGCGCCATCCCGATCTTCTCGGGCTCCGGGACGTAGCCGAGGTCGGCGGCCGCGGCCCGGTAGCCGTCGAACCAGGTCTTCACCACGCGGGTCGGCGCGTAGACCGAGACGTAGGTGTAGTGGTTCTCGGCGACCCAGCGCATCGTCTCCGGGCTGCCCGCGCCCGGCACCGCGATCGGCGGGTGCGGCTGCTGCAGCGGGCGGGGCCAGATGTTGACGTAGCGGTACTCGTAGTGCTCGCCGTACCAGCTGAACGGGCCCGGCTCGGTCCACGCCTTCTTGATCAGGTCGTGCGCCTCGTTGAAGCGGGACCGCGAGTCGGCGGGGTTGATGCTGTGCCCGAAGTGCTCCCAGCCGATGCCGCGCACGAAGCCCGACAGGAGCCGGCCCTTCGTCAGGTGGTCGAGCATCGCGATCTCCTCGGCCACCCGCAGCGGGTTGCCGCGCAGGGGGATCGCGTTGCCCAGCACCATGATCGTCGCCCGGCTCGTCCGGCGGGCCAGCGCCGCGGCCATGATGTTCGGCGAGGGCATCGTCCCGTAGGCCGACTGGTGGTGCTCGTTCACCACGACGCCGTCGAAGCCCACCGACTCCGCGTACTCGAGCTCGTCGAGGTAGCGGTGGTAGAGGTCGACGCCGATCGCCGGGTCGAAGTGGGCGTTGGAGAACGTCAGCGACGGCGACGGGTACTTCTCGACGTCGTCGAAGTCGTCGGGCAGGTACGGGTAGGGCATCAGGTGGAAGAAATTGACCTTCATGTTCAGCTCCCCAGGTGCTCGACGACGGCGGCGGTGACCTCGGCGGGCCGCTCGCCGTGCAGGGCGTGCCCGCAGTCCTCGACGACCTGCATCCGGGCGTGCGGGATGCGCGCGGCGTAGCGCTCGGCGTGCGCGCGGGGGACCAGGCGGTCCTCGCCCGCGGCGAGCACGAGGGTCGGCGCGGTGATGCGGTGCAGGCGGCGCTCGAGCTTCGGGTCGTTGAGGAACGGGTGCCAGCCGAAGCGGGCGAGGGCGCCGAGGTCGCGGTAGGTGGCGAGGATCTGGTCGGTGGTCGGTTCCGCCGACAGCGCCGCGGTCACCAGGGCCTCGTCGTGGAACAGCGCGCGCATCAGCTGCGGCGGGTTCATGAGGAACAGGTCCGCGATCGGCGCCTCGGGGATCCGCAGGCCGACCGCCGCCCCGAGCACGAGGCGCCGGACGCGCTCGGGGGAGTGCATCGCGAGCTCGGCGGCCACCCAGCCGCCGAAGGACACGCCCACGACGTCGACCCGGTCGAGGCCGAGGCCGTCGAGCAGGTCGAGGTAGTGGTAGACGAGGTCGTCGACGGTGTGCAGCTCGGGGAGGTCGTCGGACAGGCCGAACCCGGGGTGGTCGGGGGCGACGAGGTCGCCGACGCCGGCGAGCCCCAGCTGCAGCGGGCCCCACTCGTTCGCGCCGCCCGCGGAGTGCAGCAGCAGCACCGGGTGCCCCTGCCCCGCGCGGCGGTACGCGATCTCGCCGCTGCCGGCGTCGCGCTTCCGGATGGCGGGTGTGGAGGGGTCGACGTCGGTGACGGTCATGGATCCTCCTGTCAGGATGTGAGTGCGGACACTAGGAAGTGCGCCGCGTCCGGCACGATCCGCTGACCGCCGTCGTCGGCCGGTTCCTGCAGCGGATCCCTCTCTGGCGGGGAGCAGGGATGTCAGTCGCGTTCACCGAGGACCTGGCGCGCCCCGAGCTCGGCGCCGACACCGTCGACGTCCGCACCGCGCGCCCCGCGGAGGCGCGGTCGCGGACGATGGAGTTCCTCGGGTGCGGGCACACGATGACCGTCGACGACCACGTCGAGGACTTCGACGCCGCGGTGTCGTGGCGGCGCGTCGGCGGGGTCGGCGTGCTGCGGTCGCGCTACCGCGCGCCCGTGACGGTCACCTGCACCCCGCCGATCCCGTGGGTGACGATCAGCTTCGTCCCGCGCGGGGCGGTCTCCTTCGCGGCCTCCGGGCGCAGCGTCGTCGGCGACCGGGCGCGCGGCGTCGTCCTCGACTACGCCGAGCGCGTCGACATGCGGTGGCGCCCGGGGACCGAGCAGTTCATGGTCGCGATGGAGCGCGAGCGCCTCGAGCGCGGCCTGCGGGGCCTCGTCGAGGACGTCCCCGACACGCCGCTGGTGTTCGAGCCGGGGCTGGACGTCGACGGCGGCGGGCGCGCCGTGATCGGGGCGGTGGCGAGCCTGCGGGCGCTGCTCGCGCACTCGCCGGGGCAGGTCCCGGCGGTGCTGGCGGGGGAGGTCGAGCACGCCGTGGTCACCGCGCTGCTGCTGGGCACGCGCCACAACCACCGCGAGCGGATCTTCCGCCGGTCCCCGCCCGCCCCGCGGCGGGTGCTGCGCCGGGTGCTCGACCTCGTCGAGTCCGCCCACCACAGCACGCTCACCGTCGCCGACCTCGCCGCCTGCGCCGGCACCAGCGAGCGGGCCCTGCACGCCGCCTTCCGCCGCGAGCTGGGCACCACGCCCATGGGCTACCTGCGGGGCCGGCGCCTCGAGGCCGCGCGCGAGGACCTGCTCGCCGCCGAGCCCGGCGAGGGTGTCGCGGCGGTCGCGATGCGTCACGGGTTCTCGCACCTCGGCCGGTTCGCCGCCGCGTACCGGGCGCGGTTCGGGGAGACGCCCTCGTCTACGTTGCGTCGCTAGCCCGGCGGATCAGCACCTCGCCGTGAGGGATGCTGAACCAGCCGTCGGGGTGGGCGGCCCACGTGCGCCAGGCCTCGGCGATGTCCGCGAGCTCGTCCCGCGTCGCGAAGCCGCCGTCGACGGCGCGCTCGGCGATGGTCGAGGCGACGATGCGCTCCGCCCACTGCCCGCCCCACCAGGCACGGTCGTCGGGCGTCGCGAACGACCAGATCGACGCGCTCGGGGTCACGTGGGCGGCGCCCGCCGCGTGCGCCCACGCCAGCAGGCGGCGGCCCGCGTCGGGCTCGGTGCCGTGGGCGTGCGCGACACCCCGGTAGATCGCGAGCCAGCGGTCGAGACGCGGGTCGTGCGGCCACAGGGCGATGGCGGCGTAGTCGCACTCGCGGGCGGCGACGAGCCCGCCGGGGCGGACGACACGCAGCATCTCCCGGAGCGCGGCGACGGGGTCGGTGAGGTGGAGCAGGACCTGGTGGACGTGCACGACGTCGAAGGGGCCGTCGGGGAGGTCGTACGCGTCCCCCGTGACGAAGCGGACGTTGTCGACGCCCGCCGCGTGTGCGCGGGCCTTCGTCAGCGTCGCGTCGTCGATGTCGACGCCGACCACCTCGCCGGGCGCCACCCGCCGGGCGAGGTCCACGGTGATCGTCCCCGAGCCGCAGCCCACGTCGAGCACCCGCGCGCCGGCCTCGAGGTGCGGGGCGAGGTGGGCGGCCGAGTTGGCGACCGTCCGCCACGTCTGGGACGCCAGCACGCTCGCCGCGTGACCCTGGCTGTAGGCGGTCATGGTCGTCGGGACGCTACGCCTCAGAGGTCGACCAGCACGATCCCGAGGGCGACGACCGCCGCGGAGATCGCCCGGCCGCGACCGAGGCGCTCGCCGAGGAAGACCGCGCCGATGAGGGCCCCGAAGACGATGCTGGTCTCGCGGAGCGCGGCGACCGCGGCGGTGGCCCCGCTGGTCTGCGCGACGAGCACCAGCCCGTACGCCGCGAGGGACACCACGCCGCCGCCGAGCCCGGCGAGCACGACGCCCCGGCGTTGCGTCAGCAGGCCCCGTCCGCGTCGTGCCGCGGCGACGAGCGGCATCACGGGGCCCTGGAGCAGGAACATCCACGCCGCGTAGACCGGCACCGGCGTCGTGCTCACCGCCGTGGCGTCGACGACCGTGTAGGTGGCGATGCTGACGCCCGTGGCCAGCGCCGCCCCGAGGGCGGGGAGCGTGGCGCGCGAGAGCCGCCCGCCGTCGAGGGCGAGGCTCAGCAGGCCGAGCGAGACGACGCCGATCCCGACCAGCTGCAGCGCCGGCACGTCCTCGCCGCGCGCGATCTCGACCAGCGCGACCACCCACGGCGCCGTGCCGCGCGCCACGGGGTAGACCTGGCTGAACTCGCCGAGCTGGTAGCTCCACCAGAGCAGCAGCGTGTAGACGACGTGGACCGCCGCCGAGGCGAGGATCGCGGGCCACGCCGCGGCCGGCGGCAGCCCGAGCACCAGCGCGGCACCGCCGCCGATGACGACGTACGTCGTGCCGATGAGGGCGAACCCCACGAGACGGTCGGGCACGCCGTGCGCGACGGCGTTCCACGTCGCGTGCAGGACCGCGGCGAGCAGGGTGAGGGCAGTGATGGCGGGTGTCACCGAGGAGGCTCCCTGGTGTCGCTGCCCGTCCGGAGGCGGGCACGTCGAACAGGAGCCCTCGGGGCTTCTCTCCCGTCAGGTGTCGACCGGCCCGGACCGTGGGTCGGGGGCGGCCGTGGCGCCGCTCGGTCCAGACCCCGGCCGTCCCTGGTTGTGGGCTGGGCGACGGGAGGCGGGCGGAACCCTAGGCGCAACCACGTGCTGGCCCGGACCCTAACGCCGATCGGCGCACCCTGCTCGGGGGTCGCCCGTCGGCCGACGCCGATCGACACCGCGGATGGCCGTCGAGGTGCCCACCGCTCTCCAGTCGAGACCAACTGGCCTCGACGCCCACTCCCACCGAGCGCCGCGAGTGAGCGCCCGGCGGTCACCGCCGGCACCGCGCCGCCATCTCCTCCAACGCGGGCCGCTCTCGGCGGTGACACCCGCGGAGACGTTGTGACTGGTATCATCGAACACGTGTTCGACAGTGGATGGACGGCGGTGGCCGAGGAGCCACGTCCCTCCGCTGCGCCCCTCTGGTCGGAGTGGGCCCCGGGGCCCGAGCTGGCGGCGGCCCTGGAGGCCTCCGAGCCCGTCGACCTCGCCGTCGACGAGGGCTACGACGCGGCCGAGCGGCTCGCCGGGTACGAGGCGCTCGTCAACTGGGCGACCGGCCGGCTCCACCGCGAGACGGCGGAGTACCTGCAGGCGCGACAGGCGCGGGTCCGCGGCGCCGGGCGGGGCGAGCTGGTGTCCGAGTCCGTGGCGATGGAGGTCGCCACCCTGGCGCGCGTCGCCCCGCGCACCGGCGAGATCCGGCTCTTCCAGGCCGAGGCCCTGGTCGACCGCCTGCCCCGCACCCTTGCGGCGCTCGAGGAGGGGCTGATCTCGCTGGGGCACGCGCGGGTGCTGCTCGAGCAGACCGAGACCTGCGACCCGGAGACGGCCCGGATGGTCGACGCCGAGCTCTGGTCGCGGCCCCACCGCGACCGCACGCCGACCCAGCTGCGCGACCTCGTGCGACGCATCATCACCCGCCTCGCCCCGGACATGATCCGACGCCGGCCCGAGCAGGCGGAGAAGAAGCGCGGGCTGCGCTACTGGTCCGACGACCACGGCGCCACCGGCGTGCTCCAGCTCCGCCTGCCCGCCGACGAGGCCCGCGGGGTCTACAGCGTCGTCGACGCCATCGCGCGTCGTGCGGGCGACGCCCCGGACGGCGCGCCGCGCGACATGGAGCAGAAGCGCGGCGACACCGCCCGCGATCTCCTTCTCGACGGTGCCATTGCGTCCGGCGCCCTCGGCGACGGCGCGTGCCACGGGGGAGATCCGGGAGACCAGGGCAGGGAGGACGGGGCGGGCGACCCGGCCGACGACCCGAGCGGCGGGGAGACGGCCGGCGGGGACGCGGCCGACGGGGACGCGACCGCCGGCGACACGACCGCCGGCGACACGACCGCCGGCGACACGACCGCCGGCGACACGACCGCCGGCGACACGACCGCCGGCGACACGACCGGCGAGAACCCCGAGGACCCCGATGACGCGCGCGACCCGGTGCGCGGTGTGCGGCGACGGGTGCGGTCGCCGGTACGCACCGAGGTGCGGGTGACGATCGGGTGGGACGTGCTGGCCGGGTTCTCCGACCGCCCTGGCGAGCTGGAGGGCCACGGCCCGATCCCCGCGGCCATGGCGCGGCGCCGGGCGAGCCATCCCGAGGCGTGGTGGCGGCGCCTGCTCACCGACCCCGTCACCGGCACCGCGTCACATCTCGACGCCCGGCGCTACCGACCACCCGCCGCGATGCAGGACCTCGTGCGCGCCCGCGACATGACGTGCGCGGCGCCCGGCTGCCGGGTGCCCGCGTCGCGCTGCGACCTCGACCACGTCGCGCCCTACGAGCACCACCGCCCCGGCGGCGGCGCCGGGCCGACGCGCGCCGACAAGCTCAAGCCCGCCTGCCGGCGACATCACCGGGTGAAGACCCACGGGGAGTGGTCGGCGGCGCTCGCTCCCGACCCGGATGGCGGCGGCGCGCCGGTGATCGTCTGGACCTCCCCGTCCGGTCATCGTTGGTCGGTGCGCTCGCCCGAGCTCGATCCGCCCTGGTGGGAGCGGGCCGACGCTGACAGCACCTGTCATGATCAGGACGACTGGCCCCGCGACATCGACTCGTGGCGACGCCGCGAGGCCCACCCACCTCCCGGTGACCCGTGGCGACGGCGCGCCGTGTGACCCCGGCCCGGCGGGCGATCTTCTTCCCGCTCGCCGGGAGTCGCGCTGCGGACCGGGCCCGCCGCGGGCGAGGCTGGCAGGGTGCGGACGGACGTGGTCGTCGTGGGGGCCGGGCCGGCGGGGCTGATCCTCGCGTGGTTGCTGCAGCGGGCGGGTGTGGCCACGACGGTCATCGAGTCCCAGCCTCGCGAGGAGCTCGGGAAGCTGCCCAAGGCCGGCATCGTCGAGTACCGCACCGTGCAGCTGCTGACCGCCGAGGGGCTCGGCGACACCGTGCTGGAGTTCGCGGCCGAGAACCACCGCTGCGAGTTCCGCACCGCCGACGAGTCGGTGCTCGTCGACTACGGCGCCCTGACCGGGGGCCGCCCGCACTACGTGTTCCCCCAGCACGCCCTCGTCGACCGGGTGGCGACGTCGCTGCTCGAGCGCGGCGGCGAGGTGCTGTTCGGTCACCGCGTCACCGGCGTCGAGCAGGACGCGGAGGGCGCCACGGTCCACGCCACCGGCCCCGACGGGCCGCGCGAGCTGGAGGCCGAGGTGGTGATCGGGTGCGACGGCGCGGGGAGCGCGGTGGCGCGGTCGCTGGCTGGCGTCGTCACCCAGCACGACCGTCGTCATCCCCAGCGCTTCCTCGTGATCAGCGCCGCGATGCCCCCGCTGGTCGACCACACCATCTACGCCGCCCACCCGCGCGGCTATGCCGCCCACATGCGCCGGCTGCCGGAGGTCACGCGGCTCTACCTCGAGGTCCCCGGCGACCAGTCGCCCGCCGACTGGCCGCACGACCGCATCCGCGACGAGGTCGGCCGGCGTCTCGGCGCTTCCCTCGACGGCGTCGAGCTGCCCGAGGTCGACGTGCTCGACCTGCGGACGCGGGTGACGACGCCGATGCAGCACGGGCGGGTCTTCCTCGTGGGCGACGCCGCGCACCTGATCACGCCCGCGGGCGGGAAGGGCATGAACCTCGCGATCTTCGACGCCGTCGAGCTCGCCCACGGGCTGATCGAGCGGTTCGGCCCGGACGCCGACCCCACGCGTACCGAGCGCTACAGCGCCACCCGCCTGCCCGCGATCTGGCGCACCCAGGCGTTCTCCGACTGGTTCCTGCGGATCATGACCGCCCCGCCCGGCGCAGGGGATGCGCGCGACGGCTTCGGCCTGGGGCTGCGCGAGGGCTGGGTGTCGTCGCTGCAGCGCGACCCGCTGCTGCGCCGCTGGTTCGCCCACGCCTACGCCGGCGTCGATCCCGAGGACTGATCCGCCGCCCGCGCCCGGCGGTGCGCCGCCATCCGGGCCGGGGCGTCGGCCGCGCCGTGCCCGCGGTAGCCGCCGATGCGCTGCACGGCCTCGAGGAACACCCGCCCACCGAGCACCTCGGTGACCACGTGCCGGTACTCGCCGTGCTCGTCGCGGTCGAGCAGGACGCGGTGGGCGTGCAGCTCGGCGGCGGTGTCCTCGTCGACCCAGCCGCGGGCGACGAGGTCGTCGTAGTGGTTGGGGCCGACGTCGACCAGCCGTACCCCGGCCGCGGCCGCCGCCCGCGAGACGGCGAGCACGTCGTCGACGGCGAGCGCCAGCGACTGCGGCGCCGGCACCCCGGGCGACCAGCCCCCGCGGCGCACCACCGAGGACGACAGCACGATCCGCAGCGGGCCGCCGCCGAGCAGGCGGCTGCGCACCAGCCCGAAGGGCGCGGCGACCTCCCACTCGCCGACCGGCCCGAGGCCCAGCACGGCGCGGTGGAACAGCGAGGTCTCGCCCACGTCGTCCCACGGCGGGGTCAGCGCGACGTGGTCGATGCCCTCGACGTGCCCGGGACGCCGTGGGACGTCGGTCGGGACGAAGTCGCCGGGCCAGAAGTCCGGCCGGCCCGGCTGCGGGCGGCGCGGGCAGCACAGCAGCAGCGAGCCGTCGGGCGCCGCGACCGCGCGCAGGTCGGCCTCGTCCGCGGCGTGCGGCAGGGGCCGGCGCGGCGCGAGCAACGCCTCCGCCCGCGACGCCAGCGCCTCCGGGTCGTCGGTGCGCACGGCCAGGCCGGCGACCGAGGTGGTCGACACCGGCTCCTCGCTCACCACCACCCGCGCGTCGCCCGCCTCCCACAGCGTCACCGGCTTGGTGCGGTGGCGGCCGGTGGCGTCGAGCCCGAGCGCGTGCAGGACCGTGCCGACCTCGTCCGCGGTCGCGGGGTCGACCGCGAGCTCCACGAACGCCGGGCCGTGCACGGGCGGCCGCGACGGCAGGCCGGCGGCCGGGGCGCCGACCGCCTCCTCGAGCGCCAGCAGCGACCGCCGCGCGTCGCGGGCCGCGCGCCACGGGTCGGCCTGGCGCACGACGTCGTTGAACACCTCCAGCGACCACGGCCCGGTGTAGCCCGCGGCGGCGACGGCGGCGGTGAACGTCTCGAGGTCGAAGGAGCCCTGCCCCGGGAAGAGCCGGTGGTGCCGGCTCCACGGCAGCACGTCCATGGCGAGCTCCGGGGCGTCCGCGAGCTGCACGAAGAAGACCTTCTCGCCGGGGACGTCGCGGATCGGCGCGGGGTCGCCGCCGCGCGACAGGATGTGGAAGCTGTCGAGGCACACGCCCAGCGCCGGATGGTCGGCGGCCTCGACGATGCGCCACGACCGGTCCCACGTGTTCACGTGCCGGCCCCACGCCAGCGCCTCGTACGCGAGCCGCAGACCCCGGTCGGCCGCCCGCGCGGCGACCTCGTGCAGCTGGGCCGCGGCGAGGTCGTCGTCGTCCACCGCCCGCGGGTGCACCGACGAGCACACGAGGGCGGTGCGCACTCCGAGCTGCTCCATCACCGCGAACTTGCGGTCGAGGCGAGCGAGCACGGCCGCGAAGTCGTCGGGCGGCAGCGCCTCGACGTCGCGGACGGGCTGGAAGAGCTCGATCGCGAGGCGAGGTCGGCGCACCGCGCGGCGATCTCCGCGGGTCGCTCGGGGGAGCCGAGCATGTCCGGCTCGAAGATCTCCACGCCGTCGAAGCCCGCTGCGGCGGCCGCGGCCAGCTTGTCCTCGAGCAGTCCGGAGAGGCAGACGGTGGCGAGGGCGTGACGGGGCACGGCGACCTCCTGGAAGGACGGGTCAGGGGGAGACGGCGACCAGCTCGGCGAAGTGCGCGAGCATCCGGTCGGCGTCGGGCTCCACACCGGTGAAGAGCCGGAACGCGTCCACGGCCTGGAAGACGGCCATGCCGCCGCCGTCGAGCACCCGCAGCCCGCGGGCCCGGGCCGCGCGCACCAGCTCGGTCTCCAGCGGCCGGTACACGACGTCGGCGACCCAGAGGCGCGGGTCGAGCAGCTCGGCGGGGACGGGTGAGCCGGGGTGCGCGCGCATCCCCGTGGGGGTCGCGTGCACCAGCCCGTCCGCGGCCGCGAGCACGGTCGCCAGTGCCGCCACCGGCACCGCCGCGGCCGACGGCAACCCCGCGGCCAGCGCCGTCGCGCGCCCGGGGTCGGCGTCGACGACGGTGAGGTGACCGACCCCGAGCCGGACCAGCGCGTGCGCCACGGCCGCCCCCGCTCCGCCGGCCCCGAGGACCACGACGTGCTCGAGCGCGGCGTCCGGCAGCCCGCGGCGCAGGGCCGTCGCGAACCCCGACCAGTCGGTGTTGTCGCCGGTCGCGCGGCCGTCGGGGGAGAGGACGACGGTGTTCACCGCGCCCAGCGCGGCGGCGTCCGCGGAAAGCCCGTCGAGGTGGGGCAGCACGGTCTGCTTGACGGGGTGGGTGAGGTTGAGGCCGCGGAACCCGGCGAGGCGGGCCGCGTCGAGCACGCGCCCGACCTCGCCGGCCCCGAGACCGAGCTCGTCGAGGTCCAGGCGCTGGTAGAGGTAGCGCATCCCCTGCGCGTCGCCCTCGCGCTCGTGCAGCGCCGGCGTGAGGGACGGGCCGATGCCCGACCCGACGAGGCCGACCAGGACCCGCGAGGTCGTGACGACGGCGCCGTTCGGGGACCTCACCGGGATGCGGCCACGGGTGCGTCGTGGAACGTCTCGAGCTGCGCGGTCGGCACGTGCGCGGTCTCGCGGGCGGTCGCCGCCGACGCCGCGGCGACGAGGCACAGCACGCCGCCGAGGACGGCGACCGGGACCCAGCCGTTCGGGCCGTCGCCCGCGATGGCCGCGGCGATCGTCGGGACGAACCCGCCGATGGCGAACCCGATCTGCGTCCCCAGGGCCACGCCGGTGAGGCGGACGCGGGTCGGGAACATCTCCCCGTAGAGCGCGGGCCACACGCCGTTGGAGGCGCTGTAGACGATCCCGGACAGCAGGATGCCGGTGAGGAACACCAGCACGTAGCCGCCCGACGAGATCGACCACAGGTAGAGCGCGAAGGCGACGCCGCTGGCCAGCGCCCCGCCGATGAACACCGGCCGGCGCCCGATCCGGTCGGCCAGCCGGGCCCACAGCGGGATCGCGGCGAGCGCGACGATGTTGGCGAGGATGCCGACCCAGAGCATCGCGGTGCGGGAGAGGTCGCGGTCGCCGGTGGCGAACGAGAGGGCCCACACGCTGACGAGCGTGCTGACCGACGACACGAGCGCGGCGAGCACGACGCGCAGGACGGCCGCCCAGTGCCGGCGCAGCAGCACGACGAGGGGTGCGCCGTCCTGGGTGGTGTCGGTCTCGGCGAACACCGGGGTCTCGGTGAGCGTGCGGCGGATGACGAGGCCCGCGACCACGACCACCACGCTCAGCCAGAACGGCACCCGCCAGCCCCAGCTCAGGAGGTCCTCCTGGGGCAGCGCGGCGAACGGCAGGAACACCGCCGACGCGAGGACGAGGCCGGCCTGCGTGCCGCCGAGGGTGAAGCTGGTGAAGAACGCGCGCCGGCCGTCCGGGGCGTGCTCGAGGGTCATGGAGCTGGCGCCGGCCTGCTCGCCGCCGGCCGAGAAGCCCTGGGCCAGGCGCGCGACGACGAGCAGGACCGGCGCGACCACGCCGGCGGTCTCGTAGCTGGGCAGGCAGCCGATGGCGAAGGTCGACACGCCCATCAGCAGGATCGTCGCGACGAGCACGCGCTTGCGGCCCACGCGGTCGCCGATGTGGCCGAGCACGATCGCGCCGAGCGGGCGCGCCACGTAGCCGACGCCGAACGTCGCGAGCGCGAGCAGCGTCCCGGTGGCCGGGCTCGACGACGGGAAGAACACGTCGTCGAACACCAGCGCGGCGGCGGTGCCGTAGATGAAGAAGTCGTAGTACTCCAGCGCGCTGCCGATCCAGGCGGCCAGCGCGGCCTTGCGGGGCTGGGCGGTGATCGCGGGCTGCGTCGTCATGGGCGGGCTCCCGGCTCGTGCGGCGGTGCACGACATCCGCGAGCGGGCCGCGAATGTACCGTTTGGTTACGTACCGGATGGTGAGTTAGCCGTCACGCGGTGTCAAGGGCGTGTCAGTCGCGCCCGACGTGGGCGGTGAGGTACTCGACGACGAGCTCGCCCAGCATGCGGCGGTAGTGGTCGCGCCGGGCGGGGTCGAGCATGTCCCGGTCGAACACCGCCGCGAACGTGTGCCGGTTGGCGGTGCGGAAGATGCAGAACGCGCTGATGACCATGTGCACGTCGACGGCGTCGACGTCGTCGCGGAACAGCCCCGACGCCCGCCCGCGGGCGAGGATCCGGTCGAGGACGTCGACCGCGGGCGCGGCCAGGCCGGACAGGACCGACGAGGTCCGCAGGTGCTCGGCGTGGTGGATGTTCTCGATGCTGACCAGGCGGATGAAGTCCGGGTGGGCCTCGTGGTGGTCGAAGGTGACGTCGGAGAGCGCGCGGATCGCGGCCGTGGGGTGGAGGTGCTCGACGTCCACGCCCTGCTCCAGCGAGCGGATGCCGCGGTAGGCCCGCTCCAGCACCGCCAGGTAGAGGCCCTGCTTGCTGCCGAAGTAGTAGTAGAGCATCCGCTTGGTGGTGCGGGTCTTCGCGGCGATCTCGTCGACGCGGGCGCCGGCCAGACCGCGGGCGGAGAACTCCTCGGTGGCCACCGCGAGGATCTCCGCGCGGGTGCGTTCCGGATCCCGTTGCCGCGTGTCCCCGCCAGCCGCCACCGACCGAGTACACCACGCCGGCGGGATGTACCAGGTGGTGAACACGTCGGCCCCCGGCCCGGAGGACCCGGGACGGGGGCCGGTGCGCGTCAGCGCCCTCGGGGGATTCAGGCGCCGTGCGTCGAGGCCGAGCGGTACTCGGTGTAGGTGTACGGGTTGTCGAGGACCTTGGTCTCCGGGATGTCGGGGTTCATCCCCTGGCGCCAGGCGTCCTCGCCGAGCTCGCCGCGCAGGTGGTCGACGGTCCGCTCGACCGTGCGGCGGGCGGCCGCGAGGTCGACGCCGACGAGGCGGTGGTCGCGCTTGACGATCCGGCCGTCGATCAGCACGGCCTCGACGTCGCCGCGCTGGGCCTGGAACACGACGTGCCCGTAGGGGTGCAGCACCGGGAAGCCCACCGGCGAGTGCTCGTTGCGGACGAGGACCAGGTCGGCCTTCTTGCCCACCTCGATGCTGCCGAGTTCGGCCTCGCGGCCCAGGGCGCGGGCGCCGCCCATGGTGGCCATGTCGACCACGTGCTCGGCGCGCAGGGCGTGGTGGGTGACGGTCTCGCCCTTGGCGTGCGCCTCGAGGTGCTCGCGGGAGCGGTCGGCGCTCAGCGTCGAGCGCATGGCGGAGAACAGGTCGCCGCTCCACCACATCGAGGTGTCCATCGACAGCGACATCGGGATGGCGTGGGTCCGCAGCACCCAGGAGGGCGGGTAGCCCTGCCCGGCGCTCTGCTCGCTCTCGGTGGACACCGACACCGAGCCGCCGGTGGCCGCCATCCGGTGGTAGGAGTCCGCGGACAGGGTCGCGGCGTGCACGTAGACCGTCTCCGGGCCCATGAACCCGTGCTCGTGCATGAGGCGGATGCCGTCGTCGTTGGTCGCGCCCCACACCCCGGCGTGGGTGGTGACGGGCAGCCCGAGTTCGCGGGCGACCTCGAACGCGGGCTTCTCGGGGAAGGTCGGGTCGCCGGTGACGTCGAAGGCGAGCTGGAAGCCCTCGACGTCGCCGCGGCGCCGCTCGAGGACGTCGCGGAACCCGGGGCTCGCGGTCCAGTTCGCGGGCGCGTCCTGGATGTTGCCGTAGGCGAGCAGGAAGCGGCCGGGCACGGCGGCCAGCGCGTCGATCGCGGCGTCGGCGTGCTCGGGTGTCTGCAGGTTGTGCGACCAGTCCACGCACGTGGTGACGCCCGCCTCGATCGCCTCGAGGGCCGCGAGCAGGTCGCCGGCGTGGATGTCCTCGGGGCGGAACCGCCGCCCGTGGTCGAGGTAGTTCCAGACGAAGTACTGGGTGAGCGTCCAGTCGGCGCCGTAGCCGCGCAGCGCCGTCTGCCACATGTGGCGGTGGGTGTCGATCATGCCGGGCATGACGACGCCGCCGCGGGCGTCGATCTCGTCGGTGCCGGCCGGGACCTCGAGGTCGACGCCGATCGCCGCGATGCGGCCGTCGACGACGAGGACGTCGTGCCCCTCGAGCACGGTGTGGGCGTCGTCGACGGTGATGACCGTGCCGCCGCGCAGGACGACGGGACGCCGCTCGGCGGCGGGCTGGCTCATGGAGCGCTCCTCGATCGGTGGCTCGACGGCGGACGGACGTCCGGCAGACGGTCGGATGGCGTGGGTCACCCTCGTCCCGAGATGGTCACGTTGTCAACGACCTGCGTGCGCGACGCCGTGGGGACCGCGGTGGTCGTGCTGTCCGCCCAGCGGTCGCAGCGGCTACAGTCCGGCCGACCGCGTCGCGAGGGAGGGAGTCGCCGTGCCGCGAGACGGAGCGGGGCCCGACTTCATCGAGGCCCTGGCGCGCGGGCTCGACGTCATCACCGCGTTCGGCGCCGCGCGCCCGGTGATGACCCTGGCCGAGGTGGCGGCCGCGACCGGGCTCGCCCGCCCGACCGCGCGCCGCATCCTGCTCACGCTCGCCGAGCTCGGCTACGTCCGGGCGGTCGAGCGCGGGTTCGTGCTCACCCCGCGCGTGCTCGACCTCGGCGTGGCCTACGTCGACGCGCTGGGGCTCTGGGAGGTGGCGCGCCCGCACCTCGAGCGCCTCGTCGAGCGCACCGGCGAGTCGTGCTCGATCGCCCAGCTCGACGGCTCGGACATCGTCTACGTCGCGCGCGTCGCCGTGCCGAAGATCGTCGCGCTGAGCGTGCAGATCGGGACGCGGTTCCCGGCGCTGCCGACGTCGCTGGGCAAGGTCCAGCTCGCCGCGCTGCCGCCCGACGAGCTCGAGCGGGTGCTCGCCGAGCCGACCCGGTCGGGCCTGACCCCGCGCTGGCGGCCCGAGCCCGAGGAGCGCGACGCGGTGCTGCGCGAGGTGCGCGCCCGCGGCTGGGCGCTCACCGACGAGCAGCTGGCCGCGGGCATCCGGTCGGTGGCCGCGCCCCTGCGCGACGGCGAGGGGCGGGTGATCGCCGGCGTCAACGTCAACTGCCACGCGGCGGAGACGTCGGTCGACCACCTGGTGGGCCACCACCTGCCGCTGCTGCTGCAGGCCGCCGGCGACATCTCCGCCGACTTCGCCCGCCGCGCCGCGCTGCCGCGGCGGACGCTGCCGGCCTCCTGACGCGCACGAGCTGGTCGGTCAGGACTCCTCCTCGTCGGGGTCCGCGGGCGCCTCGATCGGTTCGAGCTTCGAGAAGATCTCGTCGCGGCGGTGCTCGAACTGCTCGGGCAGCTGGAAGCGCGTGCCCAGCTCGTGCGGGGACTCGTCGCAGGTCCAGCCGCCCTCGGCGTGCGTCACGGCCAGCTCGAACAGCGCACCGCCCGGGGTGCGCACGTAGACCGACTTGAAGTACTTGCGGTCCTTGAGCTCGGAGATGTCGGTGTAGCCGTTGCCCTCGATCTCGAACTTCAGGTCGTCCTGGTTCTCGAGGGTCTCCAGGTTCCAGGCCACGTGGTGGAAGGTCCCGGCGCCGTAGCGCCAGGTGCCCTGGTCGTCGGAGTTGTCGGCGATCAGCTCCACGTGGTTGCCGTGGCTGTCCTGCCCGACCTGGTAGGCCGCGCGGTCGCCGTCCTCGACGAGCTTGCCCTGGGAGTGGAAGACCTCCTCGGAGAACTCGACCATGCGCTCGGGGGTGGCGACGTGGATGCCGGTGCCGTGGATGCCGTGGATCGCGTACTCCGGCGGCACGCCCCGGCCGGGGTGGCCGACGCGCGGGTCGCCGTCGACGGGGACCAGCGCGTACTCGATGCCGCTGGGGTGGCGGAACTCCAGGCGGCGCCGGTCGAAGACCTCGGTGCTGGTGACCTCGACGCGGTGCTCGGTGAGCCGCCGCTCCCAGAAGTCGAGCGAGTCGGCCGGCGCGGCGAGCAGCACCTCGCGGGCCTGGTTGGTGCCCCGGCGCCCGACGAGCCCGGCCTGGCGCCACGGGAACGTCGTCAGCACCGCGGACGGGTCGCCCGCCGCGTTCGAGTAGTACAGGTGGTAGATCGGCAGCGAGCCGTCGAAGAGCACGGTGCGCTTGATGAAGCGCATGCCCAGCGTGCCGACGTGGAAGTCGACGTCCTCCTGGGCGCCGCTCACCGACAGCGTCGTGTGGTGGGAACCGCGGATGTGGGACACGGGACCTCCTCGTGGCGGCTGCTGCTCCGCGGCGACGTTAGTGAGCGGCGAGGGCCTCCGCAGCCTGTCTTCCGGTTCCCGAACGACGGGCTCGGCGGCCACCGCCGGGCCGGCGCCGAGCGCGAGGACGCACGGGGCCGGCCCGGCCCGTCGAGATCACGACGGGGCGCACGCCCGTGCCCTACCGTCGGTGCCATGACGGAGGGGTCCGCATGACGGCTCGGGCCGACGCGCTGCAGGAGCCCGGGGTGGCGGTCCTCGGGGCCCCGCCGGGCACCGCGGCGCTCGCCGTCGTGCTGCTGCACGGCCGTGACCAGGACCCGGCGTGGATGCACGAGCACGTGGTCGGCAGGCTCGCGCCGCGCCTGCCCGAGGGCGCGGTCACCTGGGTCCTCCCGGCCGCGCCGGGCCGCACCTGGTACGCCGGGCGCGTCCACGACCCGCCCGAGGAGACCCTCGCCGAGCGCGACCGCGCCGCCGACGTCGTCGACGGGCTCGCCGACGCCCTCGCCGCCCACGGCCACGACGCCCGCTCGACGGTGCTCGCGGGGTTCTCCCAGGGAGCCTGCCTCGTCGCCGACCACCTGCTGCGGCGCCCCCGGCGCTGGGCGGGCGCCCTGATCTGGACCGGCGCCGCCGCGGGCCCGCCCGGGACCGACCGCACGCCGCCCGCGGAGGATCCCCGCCCGCTGGAGGGGCTCCCCGTCCTCGCGACCAACGGCGACGCCGACGCGTGGGTGCCGCTCGCGGCCACCGAGGAGATGTGCGCCGCGCTCCGCGCGCGCGGGGCCGAGGTCGAGCTGCGCGTCCAGCCCGGGCGCGACCACGAGGTGGCCGACGACGAGCTGGACGCGGCCGCGGCCCTGCTGCGCCGGCTGGTCGCCGCCGCTGAGGCTCGTGGACGGGCCGGCAGCGGTTGACACCGCCACGCCCCGTCGGTGAAGGTCGTTCGTCCAGCGGACACCTGTCCGCCACTGTGACCGGGGGATGCCGCCGCCGATGACGACCGTCGCGACCGCACCGCACTTCGACGCCGACATCTACGCCGACGAGGCGCTGCGCGAGCCCTACGAGCACTACCGCGCCCTGCGCGACCTCGGGCCCGCGGTGTGGCTGAGCGCCCACGGCGCCTACGCGGTGGCGCGCTACGACGACGCCAAGCACGTGCTGGCCACCCCGGAGGTGTTCCGGTCGGCCGACGGCATCGCGCTCAACGAGCCCGCCAACGCGGCGATCCTCGGCTGCACGCTGGCCAGCGACGGCGAGCGCCACGCCCACCTGCGGCGGATCGTCGCGCACCGGCTGACCCCGCGCGCGCTGCGGCCCATGCGCCAGGTCGTCACCGACGCCGCCGACGCCCTCGTGGCCGACCTCGTGGCCCGCGGGTCGTTCGACGCGGTCGGCGACCTCGCCCGCGCCCTGCCGCTGTCGATCGTGCCGGACTTCATCGGCTGGCCCGAGGAGGGCCGCGAGCACCTGCTGCGCTGGGCCGGCGCGAACTTCGACTCCTTCGGCCCGCTCAACGCCCGGACCGAGGCGGCCCTGCCGCAGTGCGGCGAGATGGCCGCCTACGGCGCCCGCCTGGTGCGAGAGGGCGGGGTGCTGCCCGGCAGCCTCGGCGCCGGCGTGCTCGAGGCGCGCGACGGCGGCGAGATCACCGACGAGCAGGCCATGATGCTCATGCTCGACTACCTCGCGCCCTCGCTCGACACCACGATCAGCGCCGTCGGCAGCGCGATCTGGCTCTTCGGCGCGCACCCCGAGCAGTGGGACCGGCTGCGCGCGGAGCCCGAGCTCATCCCGAACGCGGTGCAGGAGGTCGTGCGGCTCGAGTCGCCGATCCGCGGGTTCGGGCGGCTCGCGGCGCAGGACACCGAGATCGGCGGCGTCGCCGTGCCCGCGGGCTCCCGGGTGCTCGTGCTCTACGCGTCGGCCAACCGCGACGAGCGGCACTTCGCCGACCCGGACCGCTTCGACGTGGCGCGCCCCGACGCGCTCGAGCAGCTCGGGTTCGGTTTCGGCGAGCACGGGTGCGCCGGGCAGGGGCTGGCCAAGCTGGAGATCGCCGCGCTGCTCACCGCGCTGGCCCGCACGGTGCGCCGCTTCGAGGTCGGCGAGCCGGAGCGCGCGCTCAACAACCTGATCCGGGCGTTCGCCTCGGTCCCGGTCACGGTGCACACCGACTGACCGGGGCGGCAGGGAGGCGGACGATGCGCATCGAGGCGGACTACGACAGGTGCGAGGGACACGGGCAGTGCGAGGAGCGCGCCCCGGAGGTCTTCGAGCTCGACGACGACGGCTACCTGACCCACCACTACGAGGGCCGGGACCTGCCCGCCGGGCTGGAGGACGCCGCCCGCGGTGCGGCCGCGGTCTGCCCGGTGGCGGCGCTGCGCGTCGTCGAGACGTCGCCGGCCCCCCGGACTTGACGATCTCGGTCGCCGCGGAGCAGGCTCCCCTCGAACACGGACACGTGTCCGTAGAGCGGACGGAGAGGTAGGACGCATGGCGCCGGAGGACCCCACCGCGCAGGGCTCGGGAGGCGGTCCGCTCGCCGGGCTCCTCGTCGCCGACTTCTCGCGCGTGCTGGCCGGGCCCTACGCCACGATGCTGCTGGCGGACCTGGGCGCCGAGGTGATCAAGGTCGAGTCGCCGCAGGGCGACGAGACGCGCACCTGGATGCCGCCGACCCGCGGCGAGACGTCGACCTACTACCTCGGGATCAACCGCGGCAAGCGCTCGATCGCGCTCGACCTGCGCGACGAGGCCGACGTCGCGGTGGCCAAGGAGCTCGCGCGGCGCGCCGACGTCCTCATCGAGAACCTCCGACCCGGCGGCATGGCCAAGTACGGGCTGGACTACGCGTCGGTCGCCGCCGACAACCCGGGCCTGGTCTACGCCTCGATCTCCGGCTTCGGCTCCACCGGCGGCGGCCACGTCCCGGGCTACGACCTCATGGTCCAGGCGGTGTCCGGCCTGATGAGCCTCACCGGCGCGCCTGACGGACCGCCGTTCCGCGCCGGCATCTCGATCTTCGACGTGATGGCGGGCAAGGACGCGCTCATCGGCATCCTCGCCGCGCTGCGCCACCGCGACGCCACCGGCCGCGGCCAGCACGTCGAGCTCTCGCTGCTCGCCTCGGCGATGTCGGGGATGGTCAACCAGAGCTCGGCCTACGCGGCGGGCGGCGTCGTCCCGACCCGCATGGGCAACGCCCACCCCAGCGTCGTGCCCTACGAGCCGCTGCCCACCGCCGACAACGACCTCATCGTCGCGGCCGCCAACGACGGCCAGTTCCGCAAGCTGTGCGGCGTCCTCGGCATGCCCGAGCTGGCCGACGACCCCCGCTTCGTGCGCAACGCCGACCGCACCGAGCACCGCGACGAGCTGCGCCCGATCCTCGTCGAGGCGCTGTCGGCCAAGGGCGCCGACGAGTGGTTCGACCTCCTCGTCGCCGCGGGCGTGCCGGCCGGGCCGATCAACAGCGTCGCCGGCGGCTTCGCCATCGCCGAGCGCTTCGGCCTCGACCCCGTGGTGCCCGTCGGCGAGGGCGACCGCGAGGTGCCGACCACCCGCAACCCGATCCGCTTCTCCGACACCCCGGTGACCTACGAGCTGCCGCCGCCCGAGCTCGACGAGCACGGGGCCGAGCTCCGGAAGTGGCTGAGCACCGATGCCTGAGTACCCGACGGCGCTGGGTGCCGCCTCCAAGGACACGATCACCCTGCTCGGCCACGACCTCGCGAACGACGTCATGGGCGAGGTCTCCTTCGGCGAGCTGGCGTTCTGGCTCGCGACCCAGCGCCGTCCGACGCCGGGGGAGACCCGGGTGTTCGAGGCGGTCCTCGCCGCGCTGGCCGACCACGGCTACACGCCGACCGCGATCATCAGCCGGCTGACCCACCTGTCGGCGCCCGACTCCGTGCAGGGCGCGCTCGCCGCGGGCCTGCTCGCCGGGGGGTCGCGGTTCCTCGGCGTCACCGAGGACTGCGGGCGCTTCCTGCACGACGTGCTCGCGGCCCAGGAGCAGCTGCCGACCGACGACGCCGGGTGGGACGCACTGGCGCTGGAGACGGTCCGCGCGCAGCGCGAGGCGAAGAGGTTCGTCCCCGGCCTGGGCCACCACGTCCACAAGGACGGCGACCCCCGCACGCCGCGACTCATGGCGATCGCCGCCGAGGAGGGTGTCACCGGCCCCCACCTCGCGCTGTTCGCCGCGATCGGGCGGGTGCACCCCGAGGTGCTCGGGAAGACGCTGCCGCTCAACGGCGCCGGTGTGTGCGGGGCGGCGCTGGCCGATCTCGGGCTGCCGCTGGAGCTGCTGCGCGCGTTCGCGCTCCTCGCCCGCACCGCGGGGCTGATCGGCCAGCTCGCCGAGGAGCTGCGCCACCCGGTCGCGAACGACATCTTCCTGTCGGTGGACCTGAACAACCGGCCGGTCGATCCTGATCCGTACGTCCCGGAAAGCTTCTAGCCACCACTGGAGGGCTCGCGATGGCGCAGCCGGTCACCCCCACCGTCGTCACCGAGGACACGATCACCGACCTCGCCGCGTCCCGCTGGGGCACGGCGCACGACCCGCGGACCGCCGAGCTGCTGACCGCGCTCGTCCGCCACCTGCACGCGTTCGCGCGCGAGACCCGCCTGACCGAGGCGGAGTGGATGGCCGCGGTGCGCTGGCTCACCGAGGTCGGGCAGATCAGCGACGACAAGCGCGAGGAGTTCATCCTCGCCTCCGACGTCCTCGGTCTCTCGATGCTCGTCGTGCAGCAGAACCACCGGTTCGCCGAAGGCGCGACACCCGCGACCGTGCTCGGCCCGTTCCACATCGAGGGCTCGCCGGAGCTCGGGTACGGCGCGGACATGTCCGACGGCCTGCCCGGCACGCCGCTCTGGGTCCACGGCACCGTCCGGTCGCTCGACGGGTCGCCGATCCCGGGTGCGGTGCTCGACGTGTGGCAGGCCGACTCCGACGGCGCCTACGAGTCCCAGCTCGACGTCGACGAGGCCCGCCTGCGGGGGAAGTACACGGCGCGCGAGGACGGCACCTACTGCGTGCGCACCATCGCCCCGCTGGGCTACGCGATCCCCATGGACGGGCCGGTCGGGCGCCTGATCTCCCAGACCGAGATCAGCCACTACCGGCCCGCCCACGTGCACTTCCTGCTCAACGTGCCGGGCTTCGAGCCGCTGATCACCCACCTGTTCCGGGAGGGTGCGCAGTACCTCGACAGCGACGTCGTGTTCGGCGTCAAGCGCGAGCTCGTCGTCACGTTCACCGAGCGCGACCCGGGCCCGACGCCCGACGGCGGCCACAGTGACGTCCCGTGGTGCGAGGCCGCCTACGACTTCGTGCTGCAGCCCCGCTGAGAGGACCCCCGATGGCGACGCTCCCCCTCCTGCCCACCTCGCTCGTCGGCAGCTACGCCCAGCCCGACTGGCTCATCGACCGCGCGCGGCTCGCCGACCGCTTCCCGCCCCGGGTGCGGGCGAAGGAGCTGTGGCGGGTGGCGCCGGAGCTCCTCGACCAGGCCCAGGACGACGCGACGCTGCTGGCGGTCCGCGCGCAGGAGCGGGCGGGGCTCGACGTCCTCACCGACGGCGAGATCCGCCGGGAGAGCTACTCGAACCACTTCGCCACCGCGCTCGAGGGCGTCGACGTCGACAACCCCGGCACGGCGCTGGACCGCAGCGGGCACCCCAACCCGGTCCCTCGCATCACCGGGCCGATCAGTCGGCCGGCGCCGGTCCAGGTCGACGACCTGCACTTCCTGCGCGCGGCGACCGACCACACGATCAAGATGACCGTGCCCGGGCCGTTCACCATGTCCCAGCAGGCCCAGGACGACCACTACGGGGACCCGGGTGCGGCGGCCATGGCCTACGCCGCGGCGGTCAACGCCGAGATCCGCGACCTCTTCGCCGCGGGTGCGGACGTCGTGCAGATCGACGAGCCCTACATGCAGGCGCGGCCCGACGCGGCGCGCGCCTACGGGCTCGAGGCCCTCAACGCCGCGCTCGACGGGATCACCGGCACCACCGCGGTGCACATCTGCTTCGGCTACGCGGCGATCATCCACGAGCGCCCCGAGGGCTACTCGTTCCTGCCCGAGCTGGCGGGGTCGCCGGTGAAGCAGATCTCCATCGAGTCGGCGCAGTCCGGCCTCGACCTCGGGGTGCTCACCGACCTCACCGACAAGACGATCATCCTCGGGGTGCTCGACCTGTCCGACCCGGCGGTGGAGAGCCCGGGTGTCGTGGCCGGGCGGGCGCGCCGGGCCTTCGAGCGCATCCCGCCCGAGCAGCTCGTGCTCGCCCCCGACTGCGGGCTGAAGTATCTGCCGCGCGACGCGGCGTTCGGCAAGATGCGCTCGCTCGCCGACGCGGCGAAGCGCCTGCGGGCCGAGCACCGTTCGGGCGGGGAGGGCGTGCCGACCCCGCGGTGACGCTCACGCCTGCGTCATGGCATCACCCAGGTCGCGCACCGTCCTGCTGGACCGGTCGGCGGCGAGGACGTGGCCGCCGGCGATGACGAGCGCGATCGGCCACTCCAGCAGGCCCAGCGCCGTCAGCCCGGCGATGCCACCGACGTAGGCGAGCTCGGGCTTCGAGAGCTCGATGGTCCCGAGCAGCGGGATGGGCAGGCTCAGACCCTCCGGGCCGCTGTGGCGGACCTGCTCGGGGTCGGGGGCGCGCGGGGTGACCGCGGTGGTGGTGCTCATCCCGGAGCGTGCCCGGCCCGCCGTCGCCCTACGCGGCGGCACCGCCGCACGGGCGAGCACGGGCGACCACGCGGGTGATCAGGCGCGCGGCGGATCGGGTACCACGGCGTCCTGCCGTCCCGAGCCGTACGAGGAGGAGTCCCATGGCCGATCCCAGCGAGTCGAGCAAGGCGACCCGCGCGGGCCAACGCGTCGCCGGCGCCGTGAAGCAGGCGGCCGGCGCGATCACCGACAACCAGGACCTGCGGGCCGAGGGCGAGCTGCAGCAGGAGAAGGCCGACACGGCCAAGGAGGCCAAGCGCGCCGACGAGTTCGCGCAGCAGAAGCGCGAGGAGGCCGAGGCGCGGGCCAAGGAGGAGGAGCTGGCGGTCGAGCGCGAGCGGCTGGCCGCGCAGGACGCGACGGTCGCGCGCGAGGAGCGCGCCGAGCGCGACCGGCAGGCCGACGAGCAGCGGGCCGCGCAGGACACCGCGACCCGCAAGCAGGCGACCGAGCAGGTCGCGCAGGCCCGCGAGCAGGAGCTGCGCCGCGACGAGGCGGACGCCGTGCGCGAGCGCACCGCGGCCGAGGCCCGCGCCCGGGACGAGGAGGTCCGGGCCGAGCAGGCACGCCGCGACGCCCGGGCGATCGAGAACATGGAGGAGAGCTGAGATGGCACCGCTGGCAGGAGTGCCCCGCACGGTCGTGTCGCTGGGGTTCGGGGTGGCCCGGGTCCCGGTCGACCTGCTCGCGCAGGTGACCGGCAACGGCGGCAACCGCGAGTGGGGGCCGACCCTGGCCTTCGACAGCGTCGAGGCGACCGTGCGCGGCCTGCTCGGCTCGGTCCTCGGCGACCCCGAGCTCGCCGCGCAGGGCCACCTGAAGGACGCCCGCGTGGAGCGCCGCGCCGACGCCGCGGAACGGGACAGGGCCGCGGACGCCCGGCGCGAGGTGGCCGACGACCGGCTGCAGCAGCGCCGCGAGCGCGACCAGCAGCAGCGCGAGCAGGTCCGCGAGCAGACCGCCGAGCAGAAGGAGCGCCTCGAGCAGGAGCGCCGGCAGCGCGAGCAGCAGGCCCAGGAGCGCGAGCAGCAGCGCAAGGAGCAGGCCGCGCGCGACGAGGCGAAGGCCCACGAGCGCATCGACCAGGACGCCCAGGAGGCGCGCCGCACGCGCGTGCAGGAGGAGTCCGAGGCCGTCGTCGCCGAGCGCGAGGCCGCGGAGAAGAAGGCCGAGGCCCTCGAACTGGCCGAGGCGACGGACGAGGCGCGCAAGCGGCGCTGAGGTGCGGTTACTGGCTGGTATCTCTCGCTCGGCGAGCGATACCAGCCAGTAATGCGTGACGGGGCGGGCTCGTGGAGGCCGGGGCCGGCACTCGTGGTGATCAGGAGCACGTCCTCCCCCGGGGTCGCGCCGGCGAGGTGGAGGACGCGCTCCTGATCTCCGGCGCCGGCTCGTGGGCCCGCGCCGGCCGGGGTAACCGCGCCCATGGCCGACCGCGAGGCGCTCCTGGCCCGGTACCGCGAGCTCGTCGACCGCGAGCTGCCCGCGGCGGCGGCCCGCGACCGGTGGGTGATCCGCAACGACCACTGCTTCGGTCGCGTGCTGCTCGACGACGCGGTGGGCGCGTGCTGGTACGACGTGCTCGACCGCCGGGCGGGCGCCGCGTACCGGCAGCTCGACGACGACCGCCTCGCCCACGCCGTCGTGCAGGGGGAGCGGATGCTGGCCGAGGGCGACCCGCTGGTCCGCGCGCTGGACGCATGCTCGCTCTCCTGGCGGGGGAAGTCCCCCAAGCGCTCGTAACGCAGTCGCTCGCCGGGCGATGAACGGAGCGACAGGTCCGTCCGGACCTCATCGCACGTCCGTTCGGGGGACTTCGTGCCGCAACACTTGCCTGCTCCTGCCCGTCCGTCGCGTTCGGCCGCCCGGCTCGGGATGCGGACACCGCCGGCCTCGCCGGGGCCCGCTCCCACCGTGGGCGGCGGCCGGCACGCCCGCCGCCACACTTCGTGGGCCCTCGACGCACCCACGGACGTCCTCGCGGTCGTCGCGTCGACGCCTCCCGGCCGCCACGCCCTCCCGGACGCGCCGGTCGACGCTCCGGCGCCGGAGGCGTCCGCCGGAAAGGATCGCGAGACCCGGTGGGGGCTCGCCGGCGCGCTCGCGATGGTGGCGCTGTGCACAGCAGTCGGCGGGGCGCCGGATCCTTCGTCCTCGCCCTCGTCCTCCTCGTCGTCTCACGTGCCGGTCGCCGGCGAGCGACTGGGCACCTCGGCCCTCGGGTGCGAGGTGACGGCCATGGAGTCCGGGGGCGAGATCACCTTCACCGACCCTGTGTGCACCCGGACCGCGATCGTCGACATCGCCTGCGGTCTGGATGTGTCGGCGGTCGAACCGGTGGAGCAGTACTACGACCGAGGCAACGTGTTCCTGTGGGCGGACAGCGCGGGCTCGATGGCGCAGTTCACGACGACGGTCTCGCGCGCCGGGTCGACCACGCACATGACCTGTCAGAGCGGCGGCGTCGTCCAGGAACTGACCTTCACCGGCGACGAGTGGGAGCAGTTCAACGGGGTGGGGACGTTGTCGGGCGCCATGCGGATGAAGCTGACCTCGGCCTGAGAGCACGGCGCCCGGGACCGGCGGTCAGGGCGAGGCGGCGAGCACGAAGTGTGACGTGGACCCACCGCGCCGCGCACGGCATGCTCTGTCGATGGTGGCGCCCGCCGGGACGGCCCGGGACTCGCTGACGGCGCTGTGCCGGGCGCTGCTCGAGGAGGTCGACGACCTCGCCGACCGCCTCACCGCCCGCATCCTGGAGCGCGAGGACGTGTACGGCGTGCTCGGCGTCCCGGTGCACGACGACCTGCGCTCGACGTGCCGGGCGAGCCTGGAACGCCTGCTCACCCAGCTCGCCGGTGACCTCCCGCCCGACGTCGACGCGGGCGCCCTCACCGTCGACGCCGGCCGGCGCCGCGCGCGCCAGGGCGTGCCGCTCGAGGTGGTGCTGCGCGCCTACCGCCAGTGCGGGCGGCTGGTGTGGGAGCGGATGCGGGCGGTGTCGCGCGAGCGGTTCGGCGGCGAGCACGACGGCGCGCTGCTCGTCGTCGCCGACGACGTGTGGCGGATCCTCGACGCGAGCTCCGACCGCCTCGTCGACGCCTACCGCCGCGAGGAGACCCGGCTGCGCGGTGTGGAGATCGGCCGGCGCTGGGCGGTGCTCGAGGGACTGCTCGCCGGGCGGGGTCACGAGCCCGCGGCCGCGCTCGACGCCGCCCGCCTGCTCGACGTGGACCCCGACTCCCCGGTCGTCGTGGTCGTCGCGCCCGCGGGTGAGGACGACCCGCTGCCGGACACCGAGGCGCTCGCCGGCGCGTTCTGGCACGTCCGGTCGGGGGAGATCGTGGGTGTCGCGGTCGGCGCGCAGAGCGCGGGCGAGGTCGTCGCCGTGCTGGCGCCGCACGCCGCCGGGCCGGTGGGCGTGTCCCCGCCCGTGCCCGGCCTCGGCCAGCTCGACGTCGCCTACCGCTGGGCGCGCCTGGCCGCCCGGACGCTGCCGGCGGGCGCCGGGGCCGTCGCCGACCTGGACGACCGGCTCCCCGAGGCCCTGCTCGCCGAGGCCGCCGACCTCGTGCCCCGCCTGCGCCGGGCCGCCCTCGGCGATCTGCTCGACCTGCCCGCCGCCGAGCGCGGGACGCTGCTCGCCACCCTGCGCGCGGTGCTCGACGCCGACGGTTCGCCCTCGCACGCCGCCACCGCGCTGTACTGCCACCGCAACACCGTCATGTACCGGCTCGCGCGCCTCGAGACGCTCACCGGCCGCCGGCTCGCCGACGCCCGGGACCGCCTGCTCCTGGGTCTCGCGCTGGTCGCCGCGGAGGACGACGGGTAGGTCTCCCGGCATCCGGGAGGAGGCTGCCCCCGGCGTCGCGAGAGTGATCCGATGGGCGCGTGGAGCTCGACGTCGACCCCTTCGCCCTCGACGTCCTGGCCGACCCGGTCCCCGCCGACACCGCGATCCGCGAGGCCGCCCGGGTCGTGTGGCTGCCCGCGCACGGGGTGTGGGCCACCGGGCGGCACGCCGAGGTCGGCGCGGTCTTCCGCGACTGGGAGACGTGGTCCTCGGCCGCTGGCACGGGGCTCGCCGACATCCGCCGCGGCGAGGGCTGGCGCCCGCCGAGCGTGCTGCTCGACGCCGACCCGCCCGCGCACACCGCCGCCCGCCGGGTGATGAAGCGGGTGCTCGCGCCGCGGGCGCTCGCCGACCTGGAGGCACGGTTCGCGGCCGTCGCCGCCGAGGTCGTCGAGGACGCGGTGTCGGCCGGGGAGGTCGACGCCGCGTCGGCGCTGGCCGAGCGCTTCCCGATGACCGTCCTGCCCGACGCGGTCGGCATGGCTCCCGAGGGCCGCGAGCACCTCCTGCCCTACGCGGCGCTGAACTTCGAGTCGATGGGTCCCCACAACGTGCTGCGCGCCGAGGCCGAGCGCCGGGCCGGCGGCGCGCGGGAGTACGTCACCTGGCAGGTCCGTCGCGAGGCGCTCACCGACGACGGGATCGGCGCCGCGATCTACGCCTACGCCGAGGCCGGCGACATCGGCGTCGACGACGCCGCCCTGCTCGTGCGCTCGTTCCTGTCGGCCGGGATCGACACGACGATCCTCGCGCTCGGCTCGGTGGTGCACGAGCTCGCGCGCCGTCCCGACCAGTGGGCCGCGCTGCACGCCGACCCGGGCCTCGCGCGGGCCGCGTTCGAGGAGGGCCTGCGCCTGCACACCCCCAGCCCGGTGATCGGGCGGACGGCGACGCGCGAGGTCACCGTCGGCGACGCGACGGTCGGCCCCGACGAGAAGCTGCTGATGATGCTCGGCGCGGCCAACCGCGACCCGCGCCGCTGGGACGCGCCCGACTCCTACGACCTGCACCGGCGCACCGCCGGCCACACCGCGTTCGGCGCCGGCGTGCACAACTGCGTCGGGCAGGTGATCGCGCGCATGGAGGCCGAGGCGCTCCTGGGTGCCCTCGCGCGCCGGGTGGTGCGGCTGGAGCCGATGGGGGAGTCGCGGCCGCGGCTGTCGAACTGGCTGCGCGGCTTCGCCACGGTCCCCGTCCGTCTCGTCGCCGCCTGACGCAACACCCTTCCGGCATCCGGAAACCGCCGTTGGGCACGGCGCGTGACCCGCCGCACACTCTCCCGATCCGTGCCGCCGACGTCATCGGAGGATCCATGACGGTCACGCACGCCGTCGACCGGTCGGAGCGGGTGTCGACGGGACCGGTCGTCGCCCGCGCGCTGCGCCTGCTCGAGGCGTTCTCCGACGACCGCCCGACGCTGACGCTCAGCGAGATCTCCCGGCGCTCGGGGGTGCCGCTGTCCACGGCGCACCGCCTGGTCGCCGAGCTCGAGGCCTGGGGCGCGGTCGAGCGCGACGCGAGCGGCCGCTACCAGGTGGGGCTGCGGCTCTGGGAGGTCGGCGCACTGGCGCCGCGCGGGCCGGGCCTGCGCGAGCGGGCGCTGCCCTACCTCGAGGACCTCTGCGCGGTCACCCGCGAGAACGTCCAGCTCGCGGTCCGCGAGGACGACGAGATCGTCTACGTCGAGCGCCTCGCCGGCACCCGCGCGGTCGGCGTGCTGACCCGCGTCGGCGGCCGGTGGGCGATGACGGCGACCGGGGTCGGGCTGGTGCTCCTCGCGCACGCCCCGGCCGACGTCGTCGAACGCGTCCTCGAGGGGCCCTTCACCCGCCACACGCCCTACACGCTGACCGACCCCGTGCGGATCCGCGAGATGCTCGCCGCGATCCGCACCCGCGGCTACGCCGTCAGCGAGCGCCAGATCACCGACGACGCCACGTCGGTCGCCGCACCGATCCGCGACGCCGCGGGCGAGGTGGTCGCGGCGCTGTCCGTCGTCGCCCACCACGGCAACCCGCCCGTCTCCGTGCTCGCCCCGCTGGTGCGCACGAGCGCCGCCGGCGTCTCGCACGCCCTGGCCGCCGGCCGCCGGCGCCGCACCCACTGACCCGGAGGTCCGCCATGGCCGAAGAGGCCCCCGCCCGCTCCGGCCGCGAGGTCCGCAAGGTCGCCCTCGCGAGCCTCGTGGGCACGTCGATCGAGTGGTACGACTTCTACATCTACGGCCTCGCCGCCGTGACGGTGTTCGCGCCGCAGTTCTTCCCGCAGGTCTCGTCGCTGACCGGCACGCTCGCCGCGTTCGCGACGTTCGCGGTCGGGTTCATCGCCCGACCCATCGGCGGGGTCGTGTTCGGGCACCTCGGCGACCGCATCGGGCGCAAGGCCACGCTGGTCACGACGCTGGTGACGATGGGTGTCGCCACCACGCTCATCGGCCTGCTCCCGACCTACGCCGCGGTCGGCGCGCTCGCCCCGATCCTGCTGGTCGTGCTGCGCCTCGTGCAGGGGTTCGCGGTCGGCGGCGAGTGGGGCGGGGCGGTGCTGATCTCCGTGGAGCACGCGCCGGAGTCGAAGCGCGCCTTCTACGGCAGCTTCCCGCAGCTCGGGGTGCCGATCGGGCTCATCGCGTCGAACGCGATCTTCCTCGTGCTCGCGGCCTCGATGTCCGCCGAGGCGTTCGCGACGTGGGGCTGGCGCATCCCGTTCCTGCTCAGCGCGTTCCTCGTGATCGTCGGGCTGTGGGTGCGGCTGCGCATCGAGGAGAGCTCGGAATTCGTCGCCGTGCGCCGCGCCGGGTCGATGGCGCTGCCGCTGGCCTCGGTGCTGCGCCACCACTTCCCCCAGGTGCTGTGCGGCATCGCGATGTTCACCGGCATCACGGGCATCGGCTACATGGCCGCGACCTACACCATCCAGTACGGCACGAACGCCCTCGACCTGCCGCGCGCGCCGCTGATCGCGATCGTGCTCGTGGTCGCGGTCCTCGAGGTGCCGCTGATCCTGTGGGTCTCCGCCGGCGCGGACCGGTGGGGCCTGTCGCGCACGATCCTCGCCGGCAGCCTCGCCACCGCCGTCGTGGCCGCCGTGTTCCTGCCGCTGCTCGCGACCGGGTCGCTGCTGCTCATCGCGGTCGCCGTCGCCGCGGCGCGCTGGGCGTCGGCGCCGATGTGGGGACCGTCCGCCGCGCTCGCCGCCGAGTGCTACCCGACCGAGGTGCGCTACAGCGGCGCGTCGGTGGGCTACCAGCTCGGCTCGATCGTCGGCGGCGCGCTGGCCCCGATCTTCACGACGCTGCTGCTCGCCTCGCCGCTCGGGATGCCGGGCGCGGCGGCCTACCTCGTCCTGATCACCCTGATCTCGGGCCTCGGCGCGCTCGCCGCCGACCGTCTCGTCCGCCGCGCCGGGACGCGCCAACCGGCGCGGGCACCCGCCTGACCCCGAGCTCGACCCTGGTCGCGCCAAATCCCATAGGATATGGTCCGCTGGGTGAGCGGGTCCGACACGGCGCTGCTCGGCGACGCTCCGGCGCTGCCCGAGCAGGTGGCGCTGCAGCTGCGCGAGCGCATCCTGTCCGGCGTCCTGCGCCCGGGCACGTTCCTGCGCCCCGACCGTCTCGCCGTCGAGCTCGGGGTCAGCCCCACCCCCGTCCGCGAGGCGCTGCAGGCCCTGCGCGCCGACGACATGGTGCGCGCGCTGCCCCGCCGCGGCTTCGTCGTCGCCCCGCTCGAGCGCGGCGACGTCGCCGACCTGTTCGCCGTCCAGGCCCGGATGACGGGCGAGCTCGCGGCCCGGGCGGCGGCGTCGCTGGACGCCGCCGGGCTCGCCACGCTGCGCGAGAAGGCCGCCCAGGTCGACGCGCTGATCGCCGACGGCGCGCCCGGCGACCTCGCCGAGGCCGAGCGCCGCTTCCACGCGACGCTCAACCGCGCCGCCGGCGCCCGCAAGCTGGCCTGGCTGGTGGGGCGGGCCGCCCACTACCTGCCGCCGCGCTTCTACACCGACCGCGAGGCGTGGCGCACCGCCACCGTCGCGGCCCACCGCACGCTGCTCGACGCGCTCGCGTCGGGCGACGCCGACACCGCCCGGGCGGCGATGGAGGGGCACGTCCTCGACGGACGCGACCTGCTCGTCGCCCACCTCGAGGCCGTCGGCTTCTGGGACGACGACCGCTGAGCAGGAGGAGCCGACGATGCCCGTCACCCTGACCGAGGAGCAGCAGGACCTCGCGAACGCCATCGGCGAGTTCGGCCGCCGCGAGGTGCCCGACAAGGCGCGCCGCGACGAGCTGACCGCCGAGGGCCCGCACTCGATGGAGATCTACCGCAAGATGGCCGACCAGGGCTGGCTCGGCATCGCGCTGCCCGAGGCGTACGGCGGCTCCGGCGGGTCGATGACCGACCTGCTCGTCTTCCTCGAGGAGACCTCGTACCACCAGATCCCGATCGGCGGCTTCGGCACGACGATCATCACCGCGGCCGCGATCGAGCGGAACGGCAGCGAGGAGCAGAAGCAGGAGCTGCTCGGCGGCGTCGTGAACGGGGAGCTGCTGGCGATCTCGATGTCCGAGCCGGGCGCCGGGTCCGACGTCGGCGGCCTGACCTGCAAGGCCGAGAAGACCGAGAACGGCTGGGTGGTCAACGGCCAGAAGACGTGGTGCTCCAACGCCCACATCTCGAAGACGATCCTGCTCGTCGCGCGCACCTCCACCGAGGGCGGCAAGCACGAGGGCCTGACGATGTTCGTGGTGCCCACCGACGCCCCGGGCCTGGAGATCCACGGCATCGAGACGATGGGCGGCAAGGAGGTCAACGACCTCTACTTCACCGACTGCCACCTGCCCGCCGACGCCGTCGTGGGTGCCGAGGGCCAGGGCTGGCGCCAGCTCATGGCCGGGCTGAACCTCGAGCGCATGATTCTCGCCGGGCTGATGCTCGGGCTCGCGCGCCGCGCGTTCGACGACACCGTCGCCTACGTCAAGGAGCGCCACCAGTTCGGCCGGCCGGTCGGCAGCTTCCAGGCCATGCGCCACCGGATCGCCGACAACGCCACCGACCTCGCGGCCACCAAGCTGCTCGTGCACGACACCGCGCGCACCATCGACGCCAACCCGGGTGCGCTCTTCCCGCGCGAGGCCTCGATGGCGAAGCTCAAGGCCACCGAGATCGCCAAGCACCTCTCGCTCGAGGGCATGCAGATGCTGGGCGGCTACGGCTACGCCACCGAGTACGGCATGGAGCGCCTGCTGCGCCAGAGCGTGGTGTCCACCGTCTACGGCGGGACCAGCGAGATCCAGCGCGACATCATCGGCAAGTCGTACGGCCTGTGAGCGCGCCGCGGTCGGCCCGGGACCTCGTGCTCGGGCCGGTCGTGCTCTCGGCGACCGCGAACGTGATCATGGAGCTCTCGTGGCCCGGCGTCGGGCACGGGGTCGCCGAGAGCCGGGTCGACTCCGGCAACGTCATGCTCCACCCGCTGCACCGCTTCCGGACGACCACCGCCTACCTCGCCGTCGCCCTGCTCGGCACCGACGCCGAGCGCGCGGACTACCGGCGGGCCGTCGGCCGCTCGCACGCCCGCGTCCACGCGACCGCGGACAGCCCGGTCGACTACGACGCGTTCGACCCGGAGCTGCAGCGCTGGGTCGCGATGTGCCTCTACCGTGCGTTCGAGGACACCTGGGGCCTGCTCGCCGGCGAGCCCGGGATGCGGCTGCCGGACGCGGTGTACCGGGACTGCGCGCCGCTGGGCACGACGCTGCAGATGCGCCCCGAGCAGTGGCCCGCCGACCGGGCGGCGTTCGACGACGCCTGGGACGACGGGCTCGCGCACGTGCGGATCGACGGCGCCGTCGGCGCGTACTTCCACCGGCTGCTGCGCGGCGACTTCCTGCCCGGGCCGGTCCGCCGCGCGACGGAGGGCTCGCGCACGTTCCTCACCACCGGCTACCTGCACGAACCGTTCCGCTCGCTGCTGGGCCTCGAGTGGTCGGCGAGCGACCAACAGCGGTTCGTGGCGTGGATGCGTCGCCTCGGGACGGTCGTGCACCGGCTGCCCGCACCGGTGCGCCGGGCGCCGTACAGCACCGCGCTCGCCGACCTGCACGTGCGCCGCACCCTGGGGCTGGCGCTCGTGTGATCAGCCGGCCAGCTCGCGCCGCAGGCTGTCCTTGAGGATCTTGCCGGTGGCGGTGCGGGGGAGCGGCGTGTCCCGCCAGATCATCGTGCCCGGCACGGCGAACCCGGGCAGCGTCGCGCCCAGGGCGGCCTGCAGCGCCGCGGTGTCGGGGGCGGCGCCCGGCGCGGCCACGAGCACCGCGGCCACGTCCTCCCCGAGCCGCGGGTGGGGCATCCCGACCACCGCGGCCTCGAGGACGCCGGGCTGCGCGAGCAGCGCCGCCTCGACCTCCCCGCAGTAGACGTTCTCGCCGCCGCGCACGACGACGTCCTTGGCGCGGTCGACCACGTGGACCCACCCGTCGCGGCGCAGCCCCAGGTCGCCGCTGCGCAGCCACCCGTCGTGCAGCACCGCCGCGGTGGCCTCGGGCGCCCGCCAGTAGCCGCGCATGATCTGCGGGCCCCGGAAGCACAGCTCGCCGACCTCGCCCTCGGGCACCTCGGCGCCCGTCGCGGGGTCGACGATCCGCAGCTCGGTGCCCGGGACCGGCCGGCCCACGCTGTCGGGGTGCGCGGCGTAGTCGGCGCCGGTGTTGGCGCACACCGCGGACGTCGTCTCGGTCGCGCCGTACCCGTTGGCCGCCGACGCGCGCCCCGCGAGCTCCGCGGCCACCCGCCGCACCAGCGACGGCGGGACGGGCGCGCCGCCCATCGCGATCCGGGTGAGCGAGGCGGTCTTGCGGGGGTGGTCGACGGCCAGCTCGACGACGTCGCGCAGCACGGCCGGGACGCCCGAGGCGTTCGTGAGCTGCTCGGTCGCGATGAGGCGCAGCGCCTGGTCGGGGTCCCAGTGGTGCATCAGCGCGAGCGTGGCACCGGACAGCGCGGCGCCGTAGAGCCCGTTGAGCCCCGCGATGTGGAACAGGGGGTAGGCCAGCAGCGTGCCGGGCCGGGCGGGGGCCGCCGCCGGCTCGCCCCGGCGCGCGGCGGCGAGCTGGTTCGCCCGCCCCAGGCACGCGACGTTGAGCGCGTTGGCCACGTGGTTGCGGTGGCTGGCGACGACACCCTTGGGCGCCCCGGTGGTGCCGGAGGTGTAGATGATCGTGGCCGTGTCGTCGGGGGTCACGGTCACGTCGGGGAACGGCGCGTCCGACGGCTGCACCACGTCGTCCCACGCGACGACACCGGCCGGTCCCTCGCCCCGCACCCGCACGATCGGCGGGAGGCCCCGGTGGCCGTCGAGCGCGGCGACCCGCTCCGGGTCGGCGATCACCACCCGCGCGCCGGCGTGCGCGATCGCGCCCGCGAGCTGATCGCCGGTCCACCACGCGTTGAGCGGCACGACGACGAGACCCGACACCATCGCCGCCCAGAACGCCACGGTCCACTCGGGGACGTTGCGCATGGCGACGGCGACCCGGTCGCCGGGGCGCAGGCCCTGGTCGGCCAGCCACGCCGCGAGACCGGCGACGAGGCGGCGGTGCCCGCCGTAGGTGCACCGCTCGTGGCCGTAGACCGTGGCCACCCGGTCGTCCGGGGCGGGGGACGTCGCGTACAGCTCCCGCAGCGTGTGCGGCGCCCGCGCGTGGACGCGCATCGCGACGCCGTCGACGGTCACGGGGACCATCGCGAACTCCCCGCCCGGCGCGGTCAGCTCCGCGAGCAGCGGGCCGAGGCCCACCTCGTCGGCGTGGCCAGTCACGCCCCCGGCTTCCAGCCCAGCGCCGGCCCCAGCTTCGTCGCCATGTCGGTGAGGATCTGCACGTAGTCCTCGTGCTCGAAGGTGAACGGCAGCGCGAACACGACCTCGCGCACCTCGCGGAACGCCGCGTCGGCGTAGAGCTTCTCGGCGACCTCCTCGGCGGTGCCCAGCACGTCGGGCGCGGCGAGCAGCCCCGGCCCGGGCGGGCCCATGGGCGCGGCCGTCCGCGGCGTGCGCTTCTCGACGTAGGCCTCGTACTTGGCGCGCTGCTCGGGGGTGGCCGAGTCGGTGGGGATGACGACGAGCCCCTGCGAGACGCGCGCGGCGTCCCCGTCGGGGTGGTGCGCCTTGAAGAGGGCGATCTGGCGCTGCTGGATGGCGGCGAAGTCCCACCGTCCGTCGGTCTCGAGGTCGCTCTGCTCCGGCTTGATGATGTTGCTCGTCAGCAGGTTGAGCCCCTGCTCGGCGGCCCACCGCGTCGAGCGCCCGCTGCCCGCGCCGTACCAGATGCGGTCGCCCAGCCCGGGGGAGTGCGGCTCGACCCGGGCCGAGAACTCCTCGAAGCCCGCGGTGCCCGAGAAGGTGCTGACCGCCTCGCCGCGGATCATGCGCAACAGCCGGGCGACCCGCTCGTAGGTCAGGTCCTCGGTGTCGGCGGTGTCGGGGTACAGGGCGCCCTTGACGTCGTCCCAGTGGATGGGCGGGCCGACGCTGAAGCCGGGCTCGAGCCGGCCGCCGGAGAGGATGTCGACGGTGGCGAGGTCCTCGGCCATGCGCAGCGGGTTCTCCCAGCCCAGCGGCGTCACCGCGGTGCCCATCGCGATCGTCGACGTCCGCTGCGACGCCGCCGCCATGATCGCGATCGGCGAGGAGATGCCGGTCTGGAAGTGCCGGTGGCGCAGGTAGGCGCTGTCGAAGCCGAGCTGCTCGCCCAGCTCGATGACCTCGAGCGTGCTCTCCATGCCGGGACCCGGGTCGTCGCCGTCGAAGAGTCCGAGCGTCAGGAATCCCAGCTTCTCGAGCGGGACGTCGGGAGTGGGCACGGCGGGTCCTCCTGGCGGTCGGCCGGTCTGGTCGTCGCAACGGCCGCCCGGCGCGCGGTGTTCCCCGTCAGAGCGCCGCGGCCGCCGCGGCCGCCACGGCCTGGTCCTGCTCGCCGGTGCCGCCGCTGACCCCGACGGCCCCGACCACGGCGTCGCCGGACATCAGCGGCACGCCCCCCGCGAAGATCATGACGCGGCCGTGGTTGGAGTCCTGGATGCCGTAGAACTGCCCGCCGGGCTGGGCGTTCTCCCCGAGGCCCTGGGTGGAGACGTCGAACGCCCGCGCGCTGAACGCCTTGTTGATCGCGACGTCGACGCTGCCGATCCACGCGCCGTCCTGGCGGATGTGCGCGACGAGGTTGCCGCCCGCGTCGACGACGGCGATGTTCATCGGCTGGCCCTGGTCGGCCGCCTCCTGCTCGCCGGCGGCGATCACGCGGCGGGCGTCGTCCAGGGTCACGGTCTCGATCGAGCGCATGGCGGGCTCCTCGCGGCAGGGCCCTCCATCGTGGTCGTGGCGGTCCACGTGCGTCCAGCACGGGTGCCTTCCCCCGCCCGAGGTCGCCCGTGTCACGAGCGCGCTGCGCCGTTCGCGGGAATCGCCGGGCGGTCGGGCTGGCTAAGGTCACCGAGGGCGCAGGGCCCGGACGCGGGACGGAGTGATCATCGTGGCGACCACGCGGGGGTTCCTCGGGCGGCGGCGGGAGCGCGACCCGCGCCTGCCACCGGGGCAGTACGACGTCGGGGCCGGGTGGCCGGTGCTCACCGCCGAGGCGACGCCGCGCGTCGACGCCGACCGGTGGAGCGTCACCGTCGACGGCCTGGTGGACACCCCGACGACGTGGACGCTGCGCGAGCTGCGCCTGCTGCCCCCGTCGGTCTACGCCGGCGACATCCACTGCGTGACGACGTGGTCGAAGCTCGACACGAACTTCACCGGCATCTCGCTCGACACCCTGTTCGACGCGGTCGGCGTGCAGCCCGGGGCGAAGTTCATCGTCGAGACGTCGACCACCGGCTACACCACCAACCTCCCGATCGACGACGTCCGCGGCGGCAAGGCGTGGCTGGTGTGGGAGCACGAGGGCAAGCCCCTGACGCGCGACCACGGCGGGCCGGTGCGGATGCTCGTGCCGCACCTGTACTTCTGGAAGTCCGCGAAGTGGATCGAGCGGATCACGCTGCTCGACCACGACGAGCCCGGCTTCTGGGAGGTGAACGGCTATCACGAGCGAGGCGACCCCTGGCGTGAGCAGCGCTTCGACGGGGACTGACGGTCGCTACGCCGTCCCCGACGACCGCGCGGGCGGGCCGAACGACCGCCGGGCGGCGGCGGAGTGGCGCGACGCGCGGGTCGTCGAGGTGGCGCACCCGTCGACCGACGCCGTGGTGCTGCGCCTCGCCGTGCCCGAGCGCGTGCAGCACCACCCCGGGCAGCACTACGTGGTGCGCCTGCGCGCGCCGGACGGCTACACCGCCCAGCGGTCGTACTCGGTGGCCTCGGCGCCGGCCGACGACCTCGTCGAGCTGTTCGTCGAGCGCATCTCCGACGGCGAGGTGTCGGGCTACCTCGCCGACGTCGTCGAGCCCGGCGACGAGCTCGAGGTCCGCGGGCCGATCGGGCGCTGGTTCGTGTGGAACGGGCGCGCCCCGGCCGTCGCGATCGGCGGCGGCAGCGGCGTCGCCCCGCTGGTCGGGATGCTGCGTCACGCGACCGACCTGGGCCACCCGGAGCGCCTGCGGCTGGCGGTGAGCGCGACGACGCGCGACCGCCTGCCCTACGCCGACGAGCTCGAGGCCGCCGGCGCCCGGATCGCGCTGACCCGCGCGCCGGGCGGGAGCCGTCTCGACATGGCCGCGATCGCCGCGCTCGTCGACCCCGACGTGACCGTCTTCCTCTGCGGCTCGGCGCGCTTCACCGGCGCCATGGAGACGCTGCTCGTCGACGCCGGCCAGCCCGCCGGGACGATCCGCGTGGAGCGGTTCGGCCCGACGGGCTAGTCCCGCTCAGTGCAGCCGGCGCTGCCAGTCCTTCGGGACGCGGCCGGCCGGTCCCGGCACGGTCTGGTCCTCGGGGTGGTTCTGGGCGCCGGCGAGGACGGGCCCGTGCCCGACCGACCCGTCGCGGTCGTCGAAGAACCAGTCCTCGCCCGGCTCGAAGCTGGTGAGGATCGGGTGGCCCTGCTCGCGCGCGTGGCGCGTCGCGTGCTGGCTCGGCGACGAGTCGCAGCAGCCGATGTGGCCGCAGGCCGCGCACCGGCGCAGGTGGAACCACCAGCCGCCGGCCTGGTCGCACTCGAGGCAGCCGGTGCCCGAGGGCTCGGCGTGCGGGTCGATCTCCTGGGTGTTCGTCACTGGTCCTCTCCCGCCATCTGGGGCTCCGGAAGGCCGAGCTTCTGGCGATCGTGCGCCGGGACGTCGGCGAGGTACTCGGGGTGCAGGCCGACCCACCGCTGCGCGTACTCGCAGAGCGGCACGAGGGGGATCTCCTCGGCCCGCGCGGCCTCGAACACCGCGCGCACCAGCCGCCCGCCGAGACCCCGTCCGCCGTACGCCGGGTCGACCTCGGTGTGGAGCAGCACGAGCGCGGCCGGTGCCGCGCGGCGCCGGTAGTCGACGTGGCCCGCCTCCGCGCCGTCGACGGTCAGGACGAAGGCCCCGCGCTCCGGGTCCTCCCGCACCTCACCCGTGTCGTCCATCCGTCTCCTCCCGCGTGCCCGGTCCCCGACCCGCTCCCCATCCTGCTCCTCGGGCGCCACCGGTGCCGGTGAGCCGGCGCACCGGGATCACGGCTCGCCGGACCCGGTCCCCTCCCGCACCAGCGGCGTGATCCGCACGCGGGACACGCGCAGCCCGTCGACGGCGGTGACGACGAAGCGGTGGTCGAGGTCGTCGACGGCGTCGCCGACCTCCGGCGTGCGCCCGAGCAGCTGCAGGACGAAGCCGCCGAGGGTGTCGAAGGAGCCGTCGGGCAGCTCGATGCCCGTCTGCTCGGCGACCTCGCTGCGGTGCAGCAGCCCGTCGACCTCGAAGGCGCCGTCGGACTCCCGCGTGGCGACCGCCTTCGGGTCGTACTCGTCGCGGATCTCGCCGACGATCTCCTCGACGAGGTCCTCGACGGTGACGATGCCGTCGGTGCCGCCGTACTCGTCGATGACCACGGCCAGGTGGCCGCCGCCGCGGCGCAGCAGCGACAGGGTGTCGAGCACGGGCTTGCTGCCGGGCAGCACAGTGATCGGGCGGACCACGTCGCGCAGCGGGGGCGAGGTGCCCTCCGCGGTGACGTGCGCCGTGAGGATGTCGCGGACGTGGACGAAGCCCAGGACGTCGTCGACCGACTCCCCGATCACGGGGTAGCGCGAGTGCGGGCGGTCGGAGATCTGCGCGACGGCCTCGGCGGCCGTGAGGTCGGCGTCGAGGAAGTCGACCTCGGTGCGCGGCACCATGACCTCGCTGATCACCCGGTCGGTCGCCGCGAAGGCGTCGGTGAGCAGGCGGCGCTCGTCGTCGGTGAGCGTGCTGGTGGTGCGCACCATGTCGCGCAGCTCGTCCTCGCTGACCTCGTCCTCGGTGTGCCGGGGGTCGACGCCCAGCAGGCGCACGACGGCGTTCGTCGAGACCGAGAGCAGCCAGATCAGCGGGCGGGTCAGCGAGGCGAGGCGGTCGAGCACCGGCGCGGTCGTCAGCGCCACGCCCTCCGGGTTCTGCAGGGCCAGCCGCTTGGGCACGAGCTCGCCCGCGACCAGCGACAGGTAGGACACGAGCGCGGTGACCAGCACGAGGGCGAGCGTCGCGGCGAGCGCCACCGGCAGGCCGATCCCGGTCAGTCCCGGCTCGAGGCGCCCGGCGAGCGTCGCGCCGCCGTAGCTCGAGGCGAAGAAGCCGGTGAAGGTCACGCCGATCTGCACCGCGGACAGGAAGCGGTTGGAGTCACCGCGCAGGTGCGCGACCGCGCGGCCCCGCTTCCCCCGCTCGGCGAGGGCCGAGACCTGCCCGGAGCGCAGCGAGACCAGCGCGATCTCGGCGGCGGCGAAGAAGCCGCCGATCAGCACGAAGACCAGCACCAGCCCGAGCTCGAGCACGACGTCCACGCCGACGATCCTGACAGTCCGGAGGTATCGGCGTGATCAGGGTGTACGGCCCGTGCCCCCGACGAGGCGGTCCCACAGCGGGGCGTCGGGCGCCACGGCGACCGGCGTGCCCCACAGCTCGGGCAGCGGCGCCCGCGGCACGAACACCAGGACGTGGTCGAGCGCCACGCGCAGGAGGTCGTCGGGCAGGGCGGGCAGCGGGCGCCCGAGGGCGCGCGCGAGGTCCCAGGTGTGCACGAGGAGCTCGGTGAGCCCGATGCGGCCCCAGGTCGCGCGGGGGAGCTCGGGCCCGGGTGCGCCGGCCGTGCCCGTCCACGCCGCGGGGTCGCGCCAGGCCACCGCCATCTCGTCGAGGGCGTCGGGGAGCGGCCGGTGCCGCCCGTCGCCCTCGGTGCCGCGCGCGAGGGCGGTGAAGCCGGTGGCGACGACGTCGAGGTGGTCGAGCAGGTCGGCCACCGACCAGCCCGTGCACGGGGTGGGACGGGCCCGCCGGTCGTCGTCGAGGTCGGTGACCAGCGCCCCCAGGGCGAGGGCGGCGGGCGTCAGATCGGGCGTCATGACGGTGTGACGCCGCGCGGCGCCCCGAGTCATCGGTCTTGCCCCGCGACCCGCCGACGATCACCGTGGCGCGATGCTGGCGGAGACCCTGCGGGACCCCGTGGTCGTGGCGGCGCCGTCTTCGTCGTCTTCATCGTGCTCGAGGGCCGTGTCGTTCCACGTCTTCTCCGACAACGACCTGCGCGGCTACGAGCGCCGCGACGCCGCGACGAGCATCACGATGGGCCTCGGCTCGCTGGTCTTCACCGCGATCGCGCGCGGGCTCGCGCTGATCGGCTACGCGGCGCTCTACGAGGTCACCCCGCTGCGCCTCGACCCGGCGCACTGGACGACGTGGGTCGGCGTCCTGCTCGCCGTCGACCTGCTCTGGTACGCCTATCACCGCAGCTCGCACCGCATCCGCCTGCTGTGGGCCGCGCACCAGGCGCACCACAACAGCACCTACTTCAACTACTCCACCGCCGTGCGCCAGAAGTGGAACCCGTGGTTCGAGGTGCTGTTCTGGACGCCGCTGCCGCTGCTCGGCGTGCCGCCCTGGATGATCTTCACGGCGTTCTCGGTGAACCTCGTCTACCAGTTCCTGGTGCACACCGAGCGGGTCGGGCGGCTGCCGCGGCCGATCGAGTTCGTGTTCAACACGCCCTCGCACCACCGCGTGCACCACGCCAGCGACCTCGAGTACCTCGACAGGAACTACGGCGGCATCCTCATCGTCTGGGACCGGTTGTTCGGGACGTTCGCCGAGGAGGCGCACCGCCCGACCTACGGCCTGACCCACCCCGTGGGCACGCGCTCGATCCTCGGGCTGCAGTACCGCGAGTTCGGGGCGATCGCGCGCGACGTGCGCACGGCCCGGGGGTGGCGCGAGCGCGTCGGGTACGTGCTGCGTCCGCCGGGGTGGCGGCCGCCCGCGGGCGTCTGAATCAGGCCGCGCGCCCGAGCGGGCGGCACGTCGCGACGGGCGCGGCGAGGACCTCGGCGCCCTGCAGCGTGCGCCACCGCCCGCACCGGCAGCGCTGGTAGCGCACGAGCCCCTCGGCGCTGCGGTGGGTGGACACGGTCGACCACTGGTGTTCTCTCATGCGCTCCACCGTGGTGTCATGGTCTTGTGCACCTCAACCCTTACGGGCGTGACGCGGTCCTCCTCGCCACGGACCTCGTGAACCGCCCGCCGGCGACCGCTGCGGAGCTCGAGGAGCGGTGCCGCGAGGCCGGGCTGGTGGTCGAGCGCCCCGCCGTCGACGCTGATCTGACGGCCGTCCGGGCGTATCTCGAGCGCTGGACGGCGGTCGTCGACACCACCGAGCCCCCGGCGCGGGCGGCCCTGGTGAACGTCCTGCTGGCGACCTCCAGCGCGCACCCGCGTCTCACCGACCACGCCGGCACGGGGTGGCACATCCATTACCGCGACGACGACATGACGCTGGCCGGGCTCCTGCGCTCGCTCGTCAGCGTCGGCACCGCGCTGCACCTCACCGCCCGCGGGATGCACCGGCTCGCCCGCTGCGCCACCGACGGCTGCGACCAGGTGTTCGCCGACGTCTCGCGCACGGGCCGGCAGCGCTACTGCACGCCCGCCTGCGCCAACCGGGACGCGGTGCGGCGGCACCGCGCGAGCGCGGCGAGGACGGGGGCGTAACGTGGGTCACAGCGGTCCGGCGACCGCCGGGACGCGACGCAACGGTGACAGCGACGTCATCGGAGGTATTCGCATGACCGACGCCAAGCGCGAACCCACCGCCCCCCGCGAGCGGCACGACGCCGACGAGCCCGTCCGCCAGGGCAACGTCCACGGTCTCGTCGAGGCCGCCCGGATGTGGGCGCGTCAGAAGGGCATGGCCGTGCCGGCCAACGGCCCGCTGCCCCACGAGATCATGGCGCAGTACAAGCGGCAGCAGACCTGGGAGTAGCTCACCCCTCGCGCAGGACGGCCCGCTCGTCCTCGGTGAACACGACCCGGCCGGCGACCACGTCGTCGAGCGTGATCCCCGAGGCGGCGGGCTCGTCCCAGCGCGTCGTGGTGTCCGCCAGCTGCAGCAGGGTGCCGAACGCCGAGCGCGGGCGGACGAACGCCTCGCGCCAGTGCCTGCTGGTCAGGTCGACGTCGACGACCTCGTAGTCGAGGCCGGTGAGGCGCGCGACCGCCACCTCGACGTCCTCGACGAGCAGGGTCAGGTGGTGCACGCCCTCGCCGCGGCGCTCCAGGAACCGCGCGACCGGGGCGTCGTCGCGCAGCGGGGAGATCAGCTCGATCTTCATCCCGCCCGGGAGGACGAACTGGGCGACGCGGATGCCCTGGTGGTCGTTGTCGCCGCCGAAGAGGAACCGCCCGCCCAGCGCGCCGGAGAACAGCGCGGCGGCGGCGCCGACGTCGCGGACGGCCACGGCGACGTGGTCGAGGCGCAGGACGCCGGCGTCGGACGGGATGTCCGTCGGGATCGGGGAGGTGACGCCCTCGGTCACGCGTGCTCCTTCGTGCCGGCGGCCATCCGCTCGATCGTCGCAGCCGGTCCCTCGGGGTCGCCGGGCACCGCGCCCGGGGTCAGCGCGATGGGCAGGTCGACGCCCGCGGCGCGCATCGCCGCGACCCGGCGGGCCACGTCGTCGCCGGACCCCAGCGCGCACATCGCCGCGACGGCGTCGTCGTCGACGAGGTGCAGCGCGGCCTTCCGGTCGCCGCCGGCCCACGCGTCCGCGGCCTCGTCGAGCCCGGCGAAGCTGGCCCGGAACGACGGCCGGTGCGTCGGCACCATCGCGTACTGCAGCACGAAGCGGCGCAGGCGCTCCCGGGCCTCGTCGACGCGGTCGCCGGCGTAGGCCCAGAAGGACGCGGCGATCCCGACCTCGTCCGGGTCGCGACCCGCGGCCCGCGCCCCCTCGCGCACCAGCGCGATCTTCGGTCCGTACTCGTCGGGCGGGGTCCAGGTCAGGAACGCGACGTCGGCGATCGCCCCGGCGAGGCGCAGCATCCGCGGGTTCATCGCGGCGACGAGGATCGGCACGTCGACGGGCGCGAGGCCGGCGCGGAACCCGTGGGACCGGACGTGGGGGCCGTCGAGGTCGGTGCGCTCGCCGCGGAAGACCGTGCGCAGCGCGGCCACGTACTCCTCGAGGCGCGCGCGGGGCGCGTCGAACCCGAGGCCGTGCCACTGCTCGACGATGATCGGGCTCGAGGCGCCGAGCCCGGCCAGCACGCGTCCCGGCGCGAGCGAGGCCAGCGTCGTGAAGCCCATGGCCGTGAGCACCGCGGTGCGCGGGTAGACCCCGACGATCCCGCTGCCCAGCCGGATGCGGCTCGTCGAGGCGGCGATCATGCCGAGCATCGCGAAGACCTCGGGGCCGGCGACCTCGCCGACCAGCACGTCGGTGCACCCGGCGTCCTCGGCGAGCCGCGCGAGGTCGAGGTACTGCCCGGCGGACAGGCCCTCGTCGACGGGCAGGGTGACGCCCAGGCCGCGCAGGACGGTCATCTGGTCATCCGCGCCACGGCGGCCGTGTCGTACCAGGTGGAGAGCTTCTCGATGGTCGTGCCGTCGCCGGAGAGGTCGAAGACGTCGACGGCGTCGAACGTGACGTCCCGGCCGTCCGCCGTCCGGCCCACGAACCGGATCTCGACGGTGACGACGGTGTCCGCCACGACGACCCTCGTGACCTCGTCGTGGTGCACCGGCAGCGCGGCCAGGACCTGCGGGAAGTGGGCGGCGATCTCGTCGCGACCCCGCCGCGTCGGGGCGCCGACCGTGCGCAGCTCCGCGTCGGGGGCGAAGACCTCGCGGATCGCGGCCCAGTCCTCGGCGTTCACCGCCGCGAAGTAGCGCTCGATCGCGGGCGGGGTCATGCGCCGAGTCTCTTGCGCAGCTCCGACATCGCGCCGAACGACCAGCGGGCCAGCGACGGGTCGCCGAACGCGGTGATGTTCCACATGACGAGGTGGCGCAGACCCTTCTCGGCGTACTCCTCGACCTGCTCGGCGACCTCGTCCGGCGTGCCGCAGAACGCGTAGTGGCGCACCACGGCGGGCGGGATCGCGTCGATGATCCGCAGCGACTCGGCGCGGTCGATCGCCGTCGGGATGAAGTCGTGGAACCCGGAGCCGTCGGGGTAGGGCCCCTCGACGCCGAGGTCGCGGAACACCTGGGCGGGCAGCAGCACGCACAGCGCGCGCACGAGCGGGGCCTCGGTGAGCCGCTGCACGGTCTCGGCGTCGGGTCCCATGAGGACGTACCCGAGCATGCCCGGGGTGATGGCGTCGGGGTCGCGCTGCTCGTCCTCGGCGGACCGGTGGATCGTGGCCAGCGCGTCGCCGTACTCCGCCGGGCCGAGCTTGGTGGGCAGCCAGCCGTCGGCCTTGCGCCCGGTGAGGCGCAGCATCCGCGGGCCGTGGGCGGCGGTCCAGATCTCCGGCGGCGCCGCGCCGTAGGGCTGGAGGCCCAGGACCGCCCTGTCGAGGCGGTGGAAGCGGCCCTCGTGGTCGACCGGGCCGTCGGCGGTCATGAGCAGGCGCATCACGTCGATGCCCTCCTCGAGCCGCGCGACGGGCCGGTCGAACGGCATCCCGTAGGGGGTCGCGTTGAGCTGCTCGCCGCTGCCCAGCCCGATGATCGCGCGGCCCTGCGTGACGTGGTCGAGGGTGAGCGCGGTCTGGGCGGCCATCGCGGGGTGGCGGCGGATGAGGTCGGTGACGCAGACGCCCACCCTGATCCGCTCGGTGGCCGCGCCGACGACGCCCATCATCACCGCGGGGTCGAAGTAGACGTGCGGGTTGGGCTGGTGCTCGGCGAGCGGGGTGAGGTCCGGCGTCCACATGGTGTCGGGGTGCCAGCCCATGAGGTGGTCGGGCCACCAGACGGCGTCGAACCCCTCGTCCTCGCTGCGCTTCGCGAACTTCACCGCCGCCTGTGCCGGCGGCATGATCTGGCCGGGCACGCCCAGTTCGATGGGCATCAGTACCGCCACCCGTCACCGAAGGTCGCGAGGCGGCGGCCCAGGTACTCCTCGACGACGGTGAGGGCGGCCCGCGCGGCCCGGTCGGTGCCGACCCCGCGGCTGCGGAACGTCTCGCCGGCGAACCACAGGCCCTCGGGGCGCGGCGGGCGCCAGTGCGGGCGGTAGCGCCCGACCAGCCCGGGCTTCTGGATGACACCGAAGCTGGGCTCGAAGACGAGGTGGCGGCGGCGCCAGACCGTCTTCGCGAACCCCGGCCACATCGTCACGACGTCGGCCTCGAAGCGCTCCATCTCGCGGCGCAGCCAGGCCCGGTCGCGGCCCTTCTCGCCAGGGAACACCCCGCCCATGACGTGCAGCTGGGTGCCCTCGGGCGAGCACGTCGGGTCCATGGCGGTCTGGTTGAACATGAAGCCGCCGAGCTCGGTGTTCGGGGTCCTGAGCCAGGTCGAGAGCTCGCGCGGGTCGTACTGGTGCACGGGCTCCTCGGTCGCCAGATAGAGCCCGAGCCAGGCGATGCGGAACTTGTCCTGGGCGAGGAACTTGATCTGCTCGGCGTACCAGTCGGGCAGGTCGGTCTCGTCGACGACGTTCAGCACGTGCCAGACCGGCAGGGTGCAGATGACGTGGTCGGCCTCGAGGATCTCCTCCTCGAAGAACTCGTTGGGCAGCACGCGGGGCTGCCGGGCGATCGCGACGCCCTTCGTGACGCCGTCCTCGATGACGACGCGCTCGACGGGGGTGGACAGGCGCAGGTCACCGCCGGCGGTGCGGAACGCGTCGGCGAGGTCGGCCCACATGCCGTCCCAGCCCTGCCCGGGCCAGCACGAGTAGGCCGCGGTATTCCGCTCGGTGAAGTGCATCTTGCGGGGGAAGAGGTTGTCGCTGGCGGAGTGGTCCCACCAGTTGTCGGTCATGCACTCGAGGACGGTGATGAACTCGAAGAGGTCGATCACGCCCTGGTCGTCGGTGTACTGGTGCAGCCACTGGCGCAGCGGCTTGTCGTCCCAGCGGTCGAGCTCGTCCCACTCGGTGTCCAGCAGCGCCTTGATGACCTTCTTCAGCTCGCCCTTGCTGCCCGAGTAGCGGTCGCGGATGGAGCCCCAACGGTTCTTCTCGTGGTCCCAGACGGGCATCTCGGCGGAGACCTCGCCGTGGTGCAGCGTCTTGCCGACGTGCTCGAACACCTTGGTCAGCCCGGACCCGGGGTCCTCGACGAGGTGGCCGCCGACGTTGACCGTGAACCCCTCGTCGGGCACGGCCATGCCGCGCCCGCCGAGGTAGGGCGAGCGCTCCAGCAGGCAGACGCTCTTGCCCTCGACGGCGAGCAGCGACGCGGCCGTCAGCCCCGCCGCGCCGGCTCCGATGACCACGACGTCGTACTTCGCCACCCGGGCCTCCCGTCTACCAAACGACCGTTCGACAGCGTGGCAAGTCGTCGTGCTCGCGGTCAAGCGGCTTGGCATGATGCCGCGGTGGCGACCACCCCCAAGTTCGGCTGGCTCTCCCCGGTGATCGGGAACAGGTGGAGCGACCACCGCCCCATCGCCGCCGACCAGGACACCGCGATCCTCCCGACGGCGCTCCCGCACTTCGACTCGCTCTGGATCGCCGACCACTTCTACGGCTTCGACCAGAAGACCGACCCCTTCCTCGAGGCGTGGACGACGCTGACCTGGCTCGCGGCGCGCCATCCCTCGGTCGACCTGTGCCACCACGTGCTCGGCGTCGGCTACCGCCACCCGCCGCTGCTGGCGAAGATGGCCGCGACGCTGCAGTACCTGTCCGGCGGGCGCTTCGTGCTCGGCATCGGCGCCGGCTGGCGCGAGCCCGAGTACGAGGCCTACGGCTACGAGTTCCCCCGCCCCGCCGTGCGCTTCGCCCAGCTCGAGGAGGCGATCACGATCTGCCGGCGGATGTGGACCGAGGCCGACCCGTCGTTCGAGGGCCGGCACTTCCGCATCGCCGGCGCCGCGGCCCCGCCGCTGACCGACCCGCCCCCGCGCGTCTGCATCGGCGCCGCCGGCGAGCAGATCGGGCTGCCTCTCGTCGGGCGGCTGGCGGACATGTGGAACGGCCCGTTCAAGGGTGAGGCGGAGGACTTCGTCCGGCGCCGCGACATCGTGCGCCGCTCCGCCGAGGAGGCCGGCCGCGACCCGGACGCGATCGAGGTCTCGGTGACCCTCGAGCGCGCCCTGCCCGAGAGCGACTCGGATTCCGAGCGCCTGGTCGACGAGCTCGCCGCGAAGCGCGAGGTCGGCGTCGACCACTTCGTCATGGACTTCGGCAACCCGGCGTCGGTGGACCCGGTGCTGCGCTTCGCGGAACAGGTCATCGCGCCGCTGCGGGCGTGACGGCGGCGCGTCGCGGGGCGTCGCGCTCGGTGGCCCGACCCGGCCCGGCCCGGCGCCTGGTGATCACGAGTACGTGGTGCACGTCGGGAGCGCCCGCCAGGTGCTTGGCGTGCTCATGATCTCCGGGGCCTCGGGCGGGCGGCGTGCGCTCGGGTGCGCTCGGTCGCCGCCGGTGATCACGAGTACCTGGTGCACGCCGAGATTGCGTGTGAGGTGCCTGAGGTGCTCGTGATCTCCGGGGGCCGGCGTGCGCTGGGGCGCGCCCGGTCGCCGCCGGTGATCACGAGTACCTGGTGCGCGGCGAGAGCGCCCGCCAGGTGGCTGACGCGCTCGTGATCACGCGGCCCGGGTGGCGAGCTCGCGGCGGCGGGCGTCGACGGCACCGTGCATCCGGCGCACGAACTCCGCCTGGTGCCGGTACACGTCGCGGGACGTGATCGGCAGGATCGTCCACCCGCACGCGGCGAACTCGGCGACACGGGAGACGTCCCGCAGCCACTGGTCGCGGTCGGTGCGGTGGTGGTCGCCCTGGTACTCGGCGCCGAGCCTGAGGTCCTCCCACGCGAAGTCCAGGCGGCCGACGAACACGCCCACCTCGTCGTACACCGGCAGCTGCGGGACGGGCGTCAGGCCGCCACGGCGCATGAGGAGCCGCGCCCGGGTCTCCGGCGGGGACTCGGCACGGGCGTCGGCGTCCGCGACCACGCGGGGAACCCGCAGGCTCCAGCGCGGGTTGTCCCGGCCCGCCGGGTAGGTGAGCAGCGCGCCGACGTCGAGACGGTGCGCGTGCGCGAGGGCGTCGACGGCCACCACGGCGTCGTCGTGGTCGAGCGCGCGGGCGAGGTCGTACGCCGTGCGCAGCGGCGAGGTCACCGAGACGCCCTCGTGGAACCAGACCTCCTCGTCGCCGAGGACGTCCTGGTGGATGAGCACGCCGTCGCGGGGGCGCACCCGTCGGCGACCGACGACGAGATCGATGACCGCCTCCCGCGGCGCGCAGTCGGCGCCCAGGATCGTCGCGGCCGCATAGCCGCCCACCACCGCGTCCGGGACGGCGAGGGCGGCGGCGGTGGCGCGTCCGCGCAGGTCCAGCACCGTGCCGGCGGCGACGTAGGTGTCGTGGTCGAGGCGGTCGAAGCCGGGCCCGTCGAGCCGGCGCCACGTGGTCGCGCCGGCGCGGACGGCGGCGCTGCCGCGGAAGGGTTTCGTGAGGTCCATACCTGGTTGGAGGCCGGCGCCCCGCTCACGGTTCCCCCGGACTCGATCCTGGAGATCACGAGCACTTGATCGACCTCGCCGGGCCACCCGCGGTGCACCCAGTGCTCGTGATCTCCCGCCACGCCGACGTCCACCTCGGGCGCCCTCCGGTCCCGGAGATCAGGGGCACCTCGTCCACCCCGGTAGCCCGCCGGACGTGCACCACGTACTCGTGATCACCGGAGCGCCCGGACGCCGACCCGCACGGCGAGCCGGGCCCCGGGTCGCGTCGGACCGCCCGGACCGAGCCCGCGAGACGGACCCGAGACCGCCGCCGACGCCCTTGACCCGACCGGGTGTGATGCTAGTCTCCCCCTGCGTACCAAACGATCGGTAGGTGCGCCGCCAACGACGTCTTCGCAGGTCGGGGGACCCATGACGGCCACACTCGAACCGCCGGACATCCTCTCGCCGGAGTTCGCGCGCGATCCCTACAGCGCCTACCGGCTGCTCCGCGACGAGTTCCCGCTCGTGTGGCACGAGGGCATGCAGACGTACGTGATCAGTCGCTACGAGGACGTGCAGCGGGCGTTCAAGGACCCGGTCTTCACGAGCGAGAACTACGCCTGGCAGCTCGAGCCGGTGCACGGGCGCACGATCCTGCAGATGGAGGGCCGCGAGCACTCCACGCACCGCTCGCTCGTCGCCCCCGCGTTCCGCGGCAAGGAGCTGCAGGAGCACTTCGGGCCGACGATCCGGCGCAACTCGCGCGAGCTGGTCGACGCGTTCCGCGCCGACGGCCACGTCGACCTCGTCGACGCCTACGCGACGCGGTTCCCGATCAACGTCATCGTCGACATGCTCGGGCTGCCGCGCACCGACCACGACCGCTTCCACGGCTGGTACACGTCGATCATGGGGTTCCTCGGGAACCTCGCCGGCGACGAGGCCGTGGCCGCGGAGGGCCTGCGCACCAAGGCCGAGTTCGAGGACTACATGATCCCGCGCATCCGGGAGCGCCGCGAGAACCCGGGCGACGACCTGCTCTCCACGCTGTGCGCCGCCGAGATCGACGGCGAGTCGATGACCGACGAGGAGATCAAGGCGTTCTGCAGCCTGCTGCTCACCGCGGGCGGCGAGACCACCGACAAGGCGATCACCAGCCTGATGGCCGACCTGGTCGCCCACCCCGAGCAGCTCGAGGCGGTCCGGCGGGACCGCTCCCTGATCCCGGCGGCGTTCGCCGAGACGCTGCGCTGGTCGCCGCCGGTCCACATGATCATGCGGCAGCCCTCCGAGGACGTGACGCTCTCGGGCGGGGTCGTCGAGGCCGGGCGCACGGTCACCTGCCTCATCGGCGCCGCCAACCGCGACGACCGGCGGTTCGACCGGCCCGACGTCTTCGACGTCCTGCGCGCCGACCTCGACCACTCGCGCGCCTTCTCCGCCGCCGCCGACCACCTCGCGTTCTGCCTGGGCCGGCACTTCTGCGTCGGCGCCCTGCTCTCGCTGTTCGAGATCGAGGTCGGCATGAACGACCTCCTCGACGCCATGGCCGACATCCGCTTCGCCGGCGGCGAGGCGCCGCCGGAGACCGGGGTGTTCACGCGCGCCCCCGGCCGCCTGCTCCTCGAGTTCACCCCCCGCTAGGAGGACCTCCCGTGCCCGTTCGCCCCCACATCGAGAACCTCCTCGGCAAGGCCTCCTGGGGCTACGACGAGGCCGACCCCGACCTCATCGCGTCCTGCTTCACCGCCGACGCCCGCATGAGCCTGCGCATCGGCCGCGACGGTCAGCTGATCGGGCCGTTCGAGGGGCGCGAGGCCATCCGCAAGCTGCACGCGGACTCGATGGCCGCCCAGACCGACCAGCGCCGCCACAACCTCTCCAACCTCTGGTTCGAGAAGGAGAGCGACGACGAGGCGGTCGCGACCACCAACCTCACGCTGCTCTCCATCGAGAACGGCACGGTGACGGTGCTCTCCAGCGGCTGGTACCGCGACCAGCTCGTCCACCGCGACGGCACCTGGCTGATCGCCGACCGGTACGTCTACCTGGACCTGCCGTACTGATGGTCAACATCGGTCGCATCCCCGAGAAGTGGGCGGCCCTGACCCCGCGCGGGGACGCCGTCGTCGACACCACCACCGAGCGCCGCACGAGCTGGGCCGAGCTGGACGAGCGCGTGCGCCGGCTGGCCAACGGGCTGCGCGGCCCGCGCCCCGACGGGCTCGCGCTGCAGCGCAGCGACCGCGTGGCGGTGCTGGCGAAGAACTCGACCGAGTTCCAGGAGATCTACTACGCCGCCGGGCGCGCGGGGCTGGTCGTGCAGCCGCTGAACTGGCGTCTCGGGGCCGGCGAGCTCGCCCGGATCGTCGCCGACGGCGGCCCGCGGGCGATCGTCGTCGCGGGGGAGTGGGCCGAGGTCGGGCGCGAGCTCGGCGGGCTGGTCGACGTCGAGCACTGGCTCTCGTACGGGCCGGGCGGCGACGGCAGCTACGAGGACCTGCTGGCCGCCGCGTCGGACGCCGAGCCGGCCGACAGCGCGAGCGTCGGCGACGACGACCCGTTCTTCATCCTCTACACGGGCGGCACGACCGGGGCGTCCAAGGGCGCGCTGCACACCCACCGCAGCGCGTCGTTCGGGATGCTCAACCAGACCGTCGCCGAGCGCATCGTCCCGACCGACGTCTACATGCTGACCGGGCAGATGTACCACATCCCGGTCGTGCTCTCGATGAACTACATGCGCCACGGCTGCCCGCTGGTGCTGATGAACTTCGAGGCCACGCGGTCGCTGGAGATCATCGAGGCGGAGCGCGTCTCGGCCTTCCTCGGCATCACGACGATGCTCAACTGGATGATGGCGGTCCCCGGCTTCGACCGGTACGACATCGCCAGCCTGCGCAACATCCAGTACGGCGGCGGGCCGATGCCCTCGGCCGTGGTGAAGAACGCGCTGCAGGCCTTCCCGTGCACGCTCATCCAGGGCTACGGGCAGACCGAGGGCACCACGATGTGCTTCCTCTCCCAGGAGGACCACCACGCCGCGGTCAACGGGGTGCACCCCGAACGGCTGCAGTCGTGCGGGCGCGAGGGGTTCGTGACGTCGGTGCGGATCGTCGACGTCGACGGCAACCCGGTGCCGACCGACGGCAGCACCGTCGGCCAGATCGTCGTGCGCTCCGAGGCCAACATGGCGGGCTACTGGAACCGGCCCGACCTCACCGCCGACACCCTGCGCGACGGCTGGATGTGGACCGGCGACCTCGCCACCTGGGACGCCGACCGCTACGTGTTCATCGTCGACCGCGCCAAGGACATGATCATCTCGGGCGGCGAGAACATCTACTCGGTGCAGGTCGAGGAGGCCGTCAACCACCACCCGGCGGTGCTCGAGTGCGCGGTGATCGGCGTGCCCGACGAGGTGTGGGGCGAGAGCGTCAAGGCGTTCGTCGTGCTCAAGCCCGACACCACCGCCTCCGAGGCCGACATCGTCGAGACCGCCCGCGCGCACCTCGCGTCGTACCAGAAGCCGCGCTCGGTGGAGTTCGTCGACGCCCTGCCGAAGGCGCCCACCGGCAAGATCCTCAAGCGCGACCTGCGCGCCCCGTACTGGGGCGAGCAGGGGCGCTCCGTGTAGATCAGGAGCACACCGTGACCGGACGCATGGAGGGCAAGGTCGTCCTCGTCACCGGGGCCGCCCGCGGACAGGGCCGCGCCCACGCGGTGCGCCTCGCGCAGGAGGGCGCCGACGTCGTCGCCGTCGACCTGTGCGACGGCATCGACACCGTCGTCGGCAAGTACCCGCCGGCGACCCGCGAGGACCTCGACGAGACCGTTGCCCTGGTCGAGAAGCACGACCGGCGCATCGTCGCCCGCGTCGCCGACGTGCGCGACCAGGCGGCGCTCGACGGCGCGGTGGCCGACGGCGTCGCCGAGCTGGGGCGCCTCGACGGCGTCGTCGCCAACGCCGGCATCGCGAGCTACGGCCGCGCGTGGGAGCTCGACGAGACCACGTGGCAGGACATGATCGACGTCAACCTCACCGGCGTCTGGCACACCGCGAAGGCGGCGATCCCGCAGCTGATCGAGGCCGGCGGCGGGGCGATGGTGTTCACCAGCTCCATCGGCGGGTTCAAGGGCATCCAGCAGGTCGGGCACTACGTGTCGGCGAAGCACGGGGTCGTCGGCCTCATGCGCAACCTCGCCAACGAGCTGGCGCCCTACCGCGTGCGCGTCAACACCGTGCACCCGACGAACGTCGACACGCACATGATCCAGAACCCGGGCACCTGGGGCATGTTCGCGCCCGGCGACCCGGAACCCACGCAGGAGAAGGCGATCCCCGGGTTCACCTCGCTCAACGCGCTCGAGATCCCGTGGATCGAGTCGGTCGACGTCGCGAACGCCGTGCTCTTCCTGCTCTCCGACGAGGCCCGCTACATCACCGGCGCGACGCTGCCCGTCGACGCCGGTGCCGCGATCAAGTGACCCCGGGAGGACGATCATGAAGACACGAGGTGCGCTGCTCTGGGAGCCCGGTACGCGCTCGGGCTGGAGCGTCGAGGACATCGAGATCGACCCGCCCAAGGAGCACGAGGCGCTGATCAAGCTCGCGGCCTCGGGCATCTGCCACTCCGACGACCACATCGACACCGGCGACATCCCGCTGCCGTGGGCCCCGCTGCTCGGCGGGCACGAGGGAGCGGGTGTCGTCGAGGAGGTCGGTCCCGGCGTCACGTACGTGAAGCCCGGCGACCACGTGGTGCTGTCGTTCCTGCCGTCCTGCGGGCGCTGCGCGATGTGCGTCAAGGGCAAGGGCAGCCTCTGCGAGCTGGCCGCGGGCGTCCTCTCCGGCGTCGCACCCGACGGCACCCACCGCGTGCACGCGCGCGGTAAGGGCGTCGGCTGCATGTCCTACCTCGGCACCTTCAGCCCGTACGTGTGCGCGCCGCTCGACGCGGTCGTGAAGATCCCCGACGACATGCCGCTGGACAAGGCCGCGCTCATCGGCTGCGGCGTGCCCACCGGCTGGGGCTCGGCGGTGTACGCCGCGGAGATCCAGCTCGGCGACACGGTCGTGGTGGTGGGCACCGGCGGGGTGGGCATGAACGCCGTGCAGGGCGCCCGGCTCAAGGGTGCGCGCAACATCGTCGCGGTGGACCCGGTCGCCTTCAAGCGCGAGAAGGCCATGGAGTTCGGCGCCACCCACAGCGCATCGGACTGGGCGGAGGCCCGCGAGGTCGTCGACGGCCTGACCAACGGGCAGGGCGCGGAGCGGGTGATCCTCACCGTCGGCGTCGTCGAGGGCGACATGCTCGAGGAGGCCCAGCAGCTCGTCACGCGGGGCGGGGTGCTCGTCCTGACCGGGGTGTCGCCGGCGCTGCAGCGCGAGGTGAAGCTCGACATCTTCACCGTCGTGCTCTCGGGCAAGCGGATCCAGGGCTCGCTCTACGGGACGACGAACGCGCGCACCGACGTCCCGCTGCTCGCCGACCTCTACCTGCGCGGCGAGCTCAAGCTCGACGAGCTGATCACGCGCACCTACGCGCTCGACGACATCAACCAGGCCTTCCGCGACATGCACGACGGCAAGAACGTGCGCGGCGTGATCATCTACGACTGAGGGGCGACCATGCCGAACGCGGACGACCGCGCCGAGATCGTCCAGGCCACCCACCTCTACGCCCGGGGCCTGGACCGCTTCGACCCGAAGGAGGCGCTGTCGGCCTACACCGACGACGCCGTGTGGGACGCGACGGGCGTGGGCCTGGAGCGCTACGAGGGCCGCGAGCAGGTCCTCGCGTTCTTCGAGCGCGACGCCGGGTCGATGTCCGAGCAGTTCCACATCATGACCAACCACGTCGTCGAGTTCGACGACGACGACCACGCGCACGGCACGAACTACGTGCTCGCCGAGGGCCGGACGACGGGCGGGGCGTCGATCCGCGCGGCGGCGTTCAACGTCGACACCTACCGGCGCACGGCGGACGGGTGGAAGATCGCCAGCCGCGTGATCACGCCGCTGACGACCCCGCAGATGGAGGGGTTCGAGGCGTGAGGGATCCCGAGGAGGTCGTGCGCGCGTACCTCGACGCGGTCGGCGCGCTGGACCTCGAGGCGCTGGCGGACACGTTCGCCGACGACGTCGTCATGGACCTGCCCTACGCCCCGCCCGGCTTCCCGCGGCGGGTCGAGGGCAAGGCCGACGTCACCGCGTTCTTCGCCGGGCTGCCGGCGATGATCACGCCGCTGCGCTTCCACGACTACCGGCTCGACGTGCTGGCCGACGACCCGGGCTCGGTCCTCGCGCAGTACGCGAGCGACGCCCGCATCCTGACCACCGACCGGCCCTACCGGAACTCCTACATCGCGCGGTTCCGCGTGCGCGGCGGGGCGATCGCGTGGTTCGCCGAGTACTTCGACCCCGTCACGCTCGTCGAGGCGCTCGGCGGCACGGTGACGATGCCGGGCCAGGAGGTGTCGGCGTGAGGGTGCTGCGCACCCTGCCCGACCTGCTCGACGACGCGGTGGCGCGGTCGCCGACGCGGGAGGTCGCGTTCCCCGACGAGCGGGCGTCGTGGCCGGCCGTGCGCGACGCCGCGCGGGCCTGGGCCGCCGGGCTGCACGCGCGCGGGGCGGGCCGCGGCGACCGCGTCCTGCTCGTCCTGCCGGGCGGGCTCGACGTCGTCGTCGGGATCGTCGCGGCGACGATGCTCGGGGCGATCCCGACGCCGCTCAACCCGCGCGGCACCCGGGACGAGACCGCCTGGCTGCGCGGCGACGCCGACCCGGCCGTGGTGGTCGCGTCGCCGGAGCTGCTCGACCTCGCGGGGCCCGGTGCGGTCACGCCCGCGGAGGTCGTGGGGGAGCCGTCCGCGGCGCCGGTCGTGGACGTCGCGCCGGGCGACCCGATGATCCTGCTCTACACGTCGGGCACCACGTCACGTCCGCGCGGCTGCGTCCACACCCACGGCGCGTACACCGCGCTGGGCGAGAACCTCGTCGAGCGCCTGCGCCTCACGCCCGACGACCGCTTCTGGACGCCGTTGCCGATGCACCACTGCGGCGGGATCGACCTGCTCGTGGGGTCGCTCGCCGCGGGCTGCACGCTCGTCCACGTCGGGGCGTTCACGCCGGACACGGCGTGGCGTCAGCTGGTCGACGAGCGCGCGAGCGTCGCGTTCCCGGCGTTCGACACGATCTGGCTGCCGGTGCTCGACCACCCCGGGTACGACCCGGCGCGCGTGCCCGACCTGCGCACGGTCATCAACGTCGGCCCGGCCGAGCGGATGGCGGCCATGCAGGCGCGGATGCCCGGGTCGATCCAGATCTCGTGCCTCGGGGGCACCGAGGCGGCCGGGTTCTGCTGCGTGGGGTCGGTCGACGACCCGCCCGAGGCCCGCGCCGGCACCAGCGGCGTGCCGCTGCGGGACATGGAGGCGACGGTGCGCGACCCGGAGACCGGCCGCGAGTGCGGGCCGGGGGAGATCGGGGAGTTCCTGCACCGCGGGGTGTCCCGCATGGCCTACTACCACGGCGACCCGGACACCACGGCCGAGCGGATCGACGCCGAGGGCTGGTTCCACACCGGCGACCTGGTGCGCCGCGACGCCGCCGGCCGGTACACCTTCGTCAGCCGGCTCAAGGACATGCTCAAGGTCGGCGGCGAGAACGTCGCGGCCGCCGAGGTGGAGGGCCGGCTCGCCGAGCACCCGGCCGTCGGGGTGGTGGCGGTGGTCGGCGCGCCGGACGCGCGGCTCGGCGAGGTCGCCGCGGCGTACGTCGAGCTCGCGCCGGCGTTCCGGGGCGCCGACCGGGAGGAGCTCGGTCGCGAACTCGTCGACCACTGCCTGGCGACGCTCGCGACGTTCAAGGCACCGCGCTACGTCGAGTTCGTCGACAGCTGGCCGATGTCGGGCACCAAGGTCCAGAAGGGCGTGCTGCGCGAGCGGATCGCCGCCGACCTCGTGTCGCGGGGGATCACCGAGGCGCCGCGGCTGTCGCGTCGTCACCTGACGGCGGGGTGAGCTGCGCGGGGTCCACCTACCGACCGTATGGTGGTCACGGAGAGCGAGCACCGGGAGCAGCACATGGCACAGGACCGCCGCCCGGCGGGGCGCAGCGAGCGCCGCGCCGCCGGGGAGCGCAAGCCCCGGGAGGAACGCTGGGCCCAGCTCCTCGAGGTGGCCACCCAGATGTTCTACGAGAAGGGCTACGACGGCGCCTCCCTGCAGGACATCGCCGACCGGCTCGGCATGCTCAAGGGCAGCCTGTACTACTACATCCAGTCCAAGGAGGACCTGCTCTTCGAGGTGATCAGCGAGGTCCACCGCGAGGGCTTCGCGGTCGTGTCGTCCGCGTCCGCCGGGCCGGGCGACCCCCTCGACCGCCTCGAGCGCACCATCCGCGCCCACGTCGAGCACGCGTGCCGCAACCTCGTGCCGACCGCGGTGTTCCTGCACGAGCTCGAGTCGCTGCCGACGGCGCGCCGCGCGGAGATCCTCGGCACCGGGCACGCCTACCAGGGCGTCTTCCGCGACCTCGTCGCCGAGGCCCAGCGCGAAGGCCTCGCGCGCCCCGACGTCGACCCCCGCGTCGCCGGGCTCTCGATCCTCGGGTCGACGAACTGGGTGTACCGCTGGTTCCGCCCCGACGGCCCCTCGACCCCCGAGGAGATCGGCGTGCAACTCGCGGCCATGGCCGTGCACGGTGTCGCGACGGCCGACGCCCTCGCCGCGCGGGGTGCGGCGGTCGGCGCGTGAGGGGTCGCAACGAACGCCCTGTTCGCTGCTTCTAGGCGTCCGTAGTCCCCGTTGATCACGGGGCGGTGATCGGGTCGGCCCGGCGCGCCGGTGATCAGGGGGCACGGGGTGCACCGTGCGCTGCCGTGCGAGGTCGATGAGGTGCTCGTGATCTTGGGGAGGGCGGTCCCGGGTTCCGCGTCCCTCGCCCCGCGGCGATCAGGGGCGCGGGGTGCACCGTGCGGCGCCGTGCGACGTCGATGAGGTGCTCGTGATCTCCGGCGCGGTGGCCCGGACCATGCCGGTCACGCCAGGACGACGAGCGCGCTGCCCGCCGTGACGCGGTCGCCCGGCGCGACGTGCACGGCGTCGACGCGGGCGGCGTGCGGCGCCCGCACGGGCAGCTCCATCTTCATCGCCTCGAGCACGACGAGCACCGCGCCGGCGGCCACGTCGTCGCCGGACTTCACGGCCACGTCGACGACCGTGGCGTCCATCGGGGCGACGGGGTCGCCGGTCGCGGGGGCGGTGGTCGGGGCGGCGACCGCCGAGGCCGCCGCCTCCTCGACCACGGCCTCGCCCCGGTGCCGCGGGACCCGCAGCGCCAGGGTGCCGCGGTCGGTGGCGAGCCGGACTCGGCGCGTTGCCACGGTCGCAGGGGCGGTCGTCGCGGGTGTCGGAGCGGGCGCCCAGTCGCGCTCGACGCTCCCGGTGTCGTGGGCCATCGCGGCGTACCCGGGGCGGTCGAGCACCGTGCGCAGGTAGGGCCCCGTGGTGGGCACGCCCGCGACGACGAGGTCGTCGAGCGCGCCGGCGAGGCGGGTCACGGCCGTCGCGCGGTCCGGGCCCCAGGCCAGGACCTTGCCGAGCAGGGAGTCGTACTCGCCGGGCACGGCGTCGCCGGCCTCGACGCCGAGGTCGGCGCGCACCCACGGGCCGGTCGGGGCCCGGAGCTCGTGCACCCGCCCCGGCGCGGGCACGAACCCCGCACCCGGGTCCTCGGCGGCGATGCGGGCCTGGATCGCGTGGCCCCGCACCGCGACGTCGCCGACCACGGCCGCCAGCGCCTCCCCGGCCGCCAGCCGCAGCTGCGCCACCACGAGGTCCACCCCGGTGACCAGCTCGGTGACCCCGTGCTCCACCTGCAGGCGCGTGTTCATCTCCAGGAACGCCGGCGCGCCGGTGTCGCGGTCGAGCAGGAACTCGACGGTGCCCGCGCCCCGGTAGCCGACCGCCGCCGCGAGCCGCCGGGACGCTTCGTGCAGCTCGGCGCGCACGGTGTCGGGCAGGTCGGGCGCCGGGGCCTCCTCGAGCAGCTTCTGGTGGCGGCGCTGCACGGTGCAGTCGCGGTCGCCGAGGACGGCCACCGCGCCGTGGTGGTCGGCGAGGACCTGCACCTCGACGTGGCGCGCGCGGGCGACGTGGCGCTCGAGGAACACCTCGCCACGCCCGAACGCCGCGGTCGCCTCGCGCTCCGCGGCGGCGAGGGCGTCGTCGAGCCCGTCCGGGCCGGCGACGACGCGCATGCCCCGCCCGCCCCCGCCGTGGGCGGCCTTGACCAGCAGCGGGAAGCCGATGCGCGCGGCGGCCTCGCGGGCGTGTCCCGCGGACACGGGCGCGTCGGTCCCGTCCAGCACCGGTACCCCGGCGTCGCGCGCGAGCGCCCGCGCCCGCACCTTGTCACCCATCGCCGCCACGACCTCGGCCGGCGGACCGACGAACGCCAGCCCGGCCCCGGTCACCGCGCGGGCGAACCCGGCGTCCTCGGCGAGCAGGCCGTAGCCCGGGTGCACCGCCCAGGCGCCCCGTGCGGCCGCGACGACGGCGTCGACGTCGAGGTAGGAGGGCACCCGCACCACGGCGTCGGCGAGCCGCGTGACCAGCGACCCCGCGTCCGGGTCGGTGTGGATCGCGACCGAGCGCAGGCCCAGCTCACGGCAGGCGCGCACGATCCGCACGGCGACCTCACCCCGGTTGGCGACGAGGACGGTGCGGGTCATCCGGACCTCCAGAGGACTCATCTACCAAACGGCCGGATGGTAGATTACCGTCGCTACGAGAGCCACGTCACGTCACGCGGGAGGCCATCGTGCCGGTCGAGCACGCCGGGGGGCGCGCGAACGGCGTGTCCACCTCACGCGCGGGCATGGACGCCGCCCAGGCCGAGCTCGACCGCCGCCGAACCGCCGCCGAGGCCATGGGCGGCGAGCAGGCGATCGCGCGGCACCACGCGTCGGGCCGGCTGACGGTGCGCGAGCGGGTCGGGGCGCTGGTCGACGCCGGCACCTGGTTCGAGATCGGTGCGCTGGCCGAGCCGGAGATCCGGCGCGAGAAGCCGGTGCCCGGCGACGCGGTGGTCACCGGCTTCGGCACGCTCGACGGCCGGCGGGTCGGCGTGATCGGCATCGACGCGACGGCCGTGGCCGGCACGACCGCCCCGATCAGCATGCGCAAGCAGGGCCGGCTCATCGAGCACGCGCAGCGCGGCGGCTTCCCGCTCGTGCTGCTCTGCGACGCCGACGGCGGGCGCATGCCCGACGTCATGGGCTGGCGGTTCTCCGGCCTGCCGCTCGACTTCACGAGCTTCCTCGGCGCCACCGACGGCTCGCCCGCCGTGCCGCGCGCGGCCGCGGTGCTCGGCCCGAGCTACGGCGACTCGGCGCTGCACGCCGCCACCGCGCACTACGTGGTGATGACCCGCGGCTCGTCGGTCGCGCTGTCCGGGCCGTCGGTGGTCGAGCCCGCCATCGGCGAGCGCCTCACCGACGACGAGCTCGGCGGCCCCGAGGCCGCGACGGCCGCGGGGAACGCGCACCTCGTGGTCGACACCGAGCACGACGCCCTGGCCGCGCTCGGCGCGTTCCTGTCCTACCTGCCGTCCAACGCCGCGCTGCCCGCCCCGGTGAGCGAGCCCGTCGCGCCCGCCCGCACCGACCTCGCCGACGTCGTGCCCACCGGCGCCCGCGCGGGCTACGACATGCGCGAGGTGCTCCCCGCCGTCGCCGACGCCGAGTCCGTGCTGCCGTGGGCCGACGGGTGGGGGCCGAGCCTGCTGTGCGCGCTCGCGCGGATCGAGGGCCGCCCGGTGGGGATCGTCGCCAACCAGCCGCTGGTCCGCGCCGGCGCGCTCGACCCCGAGTCGCTGGCCAAGGAGCACGACTTCGTCGACCTCTGCGACACCTTCGGGCTCCCGCTGGTGTTCCTGCACGACGTGCCCGGCCTGATGATCGGCAGCCAGGCCGAGCGCGCCGGCATCCTGCACGCCTACGAGCGCACGGTCTCGCGCATCGCCCGCGCCGCGGTCCCGCGCGTGGGCGTGGTGCTGCGCAAGGCCTACGGCGGCGGCCACTTCGCCATGGGCGGGCGCCCGACCCGGCCGGACTTCCTCTACGCCTGGCCGACCGCCGAGATGGGGTTCATGGCACCCGAGACCGGCATCCGCACCGTCCACCGCCGCGCGCTGGACCGGCTGCTCGAGGAGGACGGCCCGGAGGCCCGCGACGCGCGCGCGGCCGAGCTGACCGCCGAGTGGGTCGCCGAGTCCGAGCCGTGGGAGGCCGCCGCGCACCTCTCGCTCGACGACGTCATCGCCCCCGCGGCGACCCGGCACGTCGTCGCCACCAGCATCGAGATCGCGTGGGGCGAGCGGCCGCGCCGCACCGGCCACCAGGGGGGCACGTGAGCGAGTACACCGAGATCACCGTCAAGGACGACGGCCCGGTCGCGGTGATCCACCTCGACCGGCCCGAGAAGCTCAACGCGCTCACCGTGGCCTTCTGGCCGCAGATGCGCGACGCGCTGGCCCGCCTCGAGGCGTCCGGCACGACGCGCGCGGTGGTGCTCACCGGCGCCGGGGACAAGGCGTTCTCCGCGGGCGGCGACATCGCCGGGTTCGGCGAGCTGGAGGGCACCGCGGCCAAGCGCGCGTTCCAGGCCGACTGCCTGCGCACGTTCGCGGCGATCGAGGAGTCGCCGCTGCCGGTGATCGCCGCGGTCAACGGCTACGCGTTCGGCGGCGGTTGCGAGCTGGCGCTGGCGTGCGACCTGGTGCTCGCCTCCGAGCGCGCGGCGTTCGCGATGCCCGAGAGCGGGATCGGCCTCGTCCCGGGCTTCGGCGTGCTGCGCGGGCCCGCGGTGATGGGCCGGCACTGGACGAAGTGGATGGTGCTCGGCGGCGAGCGGCTCGACGCCGCGACCGCCGAGCGCGTCGGGCTGGTGCAGAAGGTCGTGCCCCACGACGCCCTGCTCGAGGAGGCCGTCGCCGTGGGCGAGCGCATCGCCCGGGCGGCGCCGCTGGCCGTCCGCGTCGGCAAGACGATGATCAACCGCGGCGTCGACCGCGGCGAGACGGGCTACTCGCTCGAGGCGGTGACCATGCTGCAGGAGACCGCCGACACCGCCGAGGGCATCGCGGCCTTCACCGAGAAGCGCCCGCCGCGGTTCGAGGGGCACTGAGCATGGGTGACCCCTTCGTCGCGCTGATGCGCCGCTACGTCGTCGACTACACCAACTCCCACGACCTCGCCGTCTGCGACGAGATCATGGAGCCCGACTACGTCCTGCGCATGGGCCCGCACGCCCTCGCCGGCCGCGACGAGGCCTACAAGCCCGCGACACGCCGCCAGCTCGAGCAGTTCCCCGGCCTCGGGCTCACCGTGCACGACGTCGTCACCACCGGCGAGCGCCTGGCGCTGCTGTTCACCGAGCACGGCGCGTCGGTGCGCCACGGGGGCGCGCTCGCGGCCTGGCGCGGCCTCGGGCTCTACGCGTGGAACGGCACGCGCCTGACCGCCAACCGCGTCGAGCAGGACTACCTGGCCCGCCGCCGCCAGCTCGCCGACGGGGTGCCCGACACCGTCCCCTCGCCCGCGCTCGCGCCCTGGGACACGCCGGCACGCGAGCCCGACGCCGCCGTGGAGAAGGTCGCCGCCGCCTGGGCCGAGCAGGGGGCGCCGGCGGTCGCCGACGTCGTGCTCGACGACGGCCGGGACCGCTCAGGGCTCGTCGAGGCCGACGAGGTCGTCGTCGACGACCTGTTCTCCGCCGGCGACCGGGCGGCGCTGCACGTCACCGTGCGCGGCGCCTTCCGCGGGGGGCTGCCGGGGCTCGACGGGCACCGCGGGGCCCCGGCCACGCTGCACGCCGCGGCGCTCGTGACCGTCGCGGACGGGCGGGTGGTCGCCGGGCAGGTCGTCCGCGACCGCCTGGGGCTCGCGAAGGCGCTCTCGTGACACGCGTCGGCCTCTACCTCGACCTGCGCATCCCGCCGGGCACGCGCGGCGCCGACGTCTACGCACGCACCCTCGACCGGGTCGCCGACGCCGAGCGCCGCGGCCTCGAGGCCGTGTGGGTCACCGAGCACCACGGGTTCGCCGACGGCTACCTGCCCGCGCCCCTGACCGCGACGGCGGCGATCGCCGCGTGCACCCGCACCCTGCGCGTCGGCACCGCGGTGGTGATCGGGCCGATGCTCCCGGCCGCGACGCTCGCCGAGCAGGCCGCGGTCGTCGACCTGATCTCGGGCGGGCGGCTCGAGCTCGGCGTCGGTGCGGGCTGGAGCGCGGCGGAGTTCGCGCGCGTCGGCGCCGACCACCGCGCCCGCTACGCGACCCTCGAGGACCAGCTGCGCCGCCTGCCCGAGCTGTGGGCCGACGGCACGGTCACGCCGGCGCCGGTGCAGGACCCGCTGCCGACGTGGGTCGGCGCGCGCGGCCCGCGGGGCGCGCGGCTGGCCGGGCGCGTCGGGGCCGGGCTGCTGTGGCTCGACCCCGCGCTGGTGGAGCCCTACGCCGAGGGGCTGGGCGACCGGGCGGGCGGCCGTCTCGGCGGCCTGGTCAACGTGCTGCTCGCCGACGACCCGGACGCCGCGAAGTCCGAGGTCCGCGCCGCGGCCCGCCGCAACCGGGCGTCGTACTCCGGCAACGATGACGCGGCCGCCACCACGGGCGACGCCACGTTCCCGAAGCTCCGCGTGCTCACCGCCGGCGACGCGGTGGCGGCGATCCGGGCGCAGCTGGCGCCGCTGGCCGGGACGTTCCCCGTCACCGACGTCTTCTGCTTCGCCGATCTCGGCGGCCTGCCCGCCGACGTCGTCGACCGCCACCTCGAGCTGGTCACCGACGTCCTGCGGCCCGGGCTCGCCGCTCCCGTCCCCGTCGGAGGTGCGTGACCCGTGGAGCTTCCCGACGACCTCCTGGCCCCCGAGGCCGTGCGCGACCCCGACGCGGCCGCGGCCGTGCTGCGCGCGCACGATCCCGTGCACTGGAGCCCGACCCACCGGGCGTGGCTGGTGACGCGGTTCGACGACGTCGTCGCCGCGTTCCGCAACCCGGCGCTGTCGTCGGACCGCGTGCGGCCGCTGATGCAGCGCTCGGGTGGCGCCACCGCGCGCATCCTCGGCCTCATCAGCGAGTGGATGGTGGTCACCGACCCGCCCGCCCACACCCGCCTGCGCCGCCTGGCCGGGGCGGCGTTCAAGCAGCAGCAGATCGCGGCCATGGAGGAGCGCATCCAGGCCCTCGTCGACGAGCTGGTCGACGCGTTCCTGGCGGCGGACGGCACCGACCTCGTCGCGGGCGTCGCCTACCCGCTGCCCGCCATCGTCATCGCCGAGATGCTCGGGGCGCCGCCGGGCGACCGCGACCGGTTCCGGGAGTGGTCCGACGAGCTCGCCCTCGTCGCGTTCGGCGCCGGCGGCGACGCGCGCCCCGACCGTCACGAGCGGGCCCTGCGCGGGCTCGAGGAGATGGCGGCGTACTTCCGCGAGCTGGTCGCGCTCCGTCGCCGCGAGCCGGGCGACGACATGCTCTCGGCGATGATCGGGGACGGAGCGGAGGAGGACGGCCTCAGCGACGACGAGCTCGTCGGCATGTGCGCGCTGCTGCTGTTCGCCGGGCACGAGACGACCACCAACGCGATCGCCAACGCGATCCGCCTGCTCACCGCCGACCCCGCCCTGCGCGACCGCGTGCGCGACGACCCGGCGCTGGTCAACCCGGCGGTCGAGGAGGCGCTGCGCCTCGTCGGACCGATCAAGGTGCTGGTGCGCTGGGTGGTCGAGGACCACGAGCTGCGCGGGCGCACCATCCGCCGTGGCGAGCGCGTCTACCTGCTGCTCTGCGGCGCCAACCGCGACCCCGAGCGCTTCACCGACCCGGACGCCGTCGACCTCGCCCGCGAGCGCGCCACCCACATCGCGTTCGGGCGCGGGATCCACGCCTGCATCGGCGCCCAGCTCGCGCGCATCGAGACCCGCATCGCCGTCGGCACGCTGCTGCGCCGGCTGCCCGGCCTGCGCGTCGCGGGCGACCCCGAGTACCTGCCGACGATCGCGTCCCGGGCGCAGACCTCGCTGCCGGTGGCGCACGACGGCGTGCCGGCGGGGACGACGCGATGAGACCCCGCGTCACGACCCTGCACGAGCTCGTCGACGAGTCCGCCGCCCTCGATCCGGACGCCGAGGCGCTCGTCTTCGCCGACGGCGAGCGGCTCTCCGTCGGCGCGCTCGCCGACCGGTCGGTGCGCCACGCCGCCGCGCTGCTCGCCCTCGGGGTGAGCCCCGGCGACCGGGTCGCGCTGCTCCTGCCCGCCTCGGCCGACCTCGTCGCGCTGCTGCTCGCGGTGACGCGCGTCGGGGCGGTCGCGGTGCCCGTCAACGCCCGCTACCGGCCCGACGAGGTCCGTCACGTCGTCGTGCACTCCGGTGCCGCGCTCCTCGTCACCGCGCCGCCGAGCACGCCCGGCGCGCCCGACCTCGACGCCCTCGCCCGCGCGGCGCTCGACGCCGGACCGGCCCCGGAGCTGCGGGCCCTGGTGACGCTGTCCGAGCTCGGCGACCACGGCACCGGCCCGGTCGCCGACGCCCAGGCCGGCACCCGCGTCCGCGACGCCGCCGTGCTCGTCTACACGTCGGGCACCACCGCGGCGCCGAAGGGCGCGCTGCTCTCGCACGAGGCGCTGGTGCGGCTCGCGGCCGGGATCGCCGAGCGGATGGCGCTCACCCCCGACGACCGCATCTGGACCGCGATCCCGCTCTTCCACGGCGGCGGGATCACGTTCGCGCTCGCGGCACTGACGGCGCGCGCCGCCTTCGTCCACCCCGGCTTCTTCGACCCGACGACCACGCCGGCGCTGCTCGAGAGCGAGCGGGTCACGGTCGCGCTCGCGGCGTTCGAGACGATCTGGATGCCGGTGCTCGACCGCCCCGACTTCCCCGGCCGCGACCTGCACCGGATCCGTCTCGTCATGGCCGTCGGCGTGCCCGAGCGGCTGCGGACGATGGCCGAGCGCGTCCCGCAGGCGACCCACGTCTCGTGCGTGGCGATGACCGAGTCGTCGGCGTTCCTGGCCCTGGGCCGCCTCGACGACCCGCTCGAGGCGCGCCTGACCACCGGCGGGCACCCCATGCCGGGCATGCACGTGCGCGTGGTCGACCCGGAGACCGGCGCCGACCTGCCGCCCGACACCCCCGGCGAGCTGCTGTTCCGCGGGCCGACGGCGTTCGACGGCTACTTCCGCGACCCCGACGCCACCGCCGCGACGATCGACGCGCAGCGTTGGGTGCACACCGGCGACGTCGTGACCGTCGACATCGAGGGCCGAGTCACCTTCCGCACGCGCCTCAAGGACATGCTCAAGGTCGGCGGCGAGAACGTGTCCGCCGCGGAGATCGAGAACCACCTGCTGACCCACCCCGCGGTCGGCGTGGTCGCGGTCGTCGCGGCGCCCGACGCCCGCTACGTCGAGGTGCCCGCCGCGTTCGTCCAGCTCGCGCCGGGTGCCACCGCGACCGCCGAGGAGCTCATCGCGCACTGCGTCGGGCGCATCGCGAGCTTCCGGGTGCCGCGCTACGTGCGCTTCGTCGACGCGTGGCCGATGTCCGGCACGAAGATCCGCAAGGTCGAGCTGCGCGGCCGGATCGCCGAGGAGCTCGCGGCCGCCGGCGTCACCGAGGCGCCGCGGGTGGGCGCGTGACGGTCGCCCCGGCGCCCGAGGACCTCGCCGGCCGCCGCCTGCCCGGCGGCACCTGCTGCGTCGAGGGCTACGAGAGCCTGCTGATGGACGACGCCGTGCGCGCCCCGCGCAGCGAGGAGCCGCACCCGATCTGGGCGTTCCTCGCGCCGCAGCGGGGGATGGGGTGCTCCCTGGCGGAGCTGTTCGCGGGCCTCGGGTGCCCGCTGGAGGACGGCCCGCTGCTGGGGCGGTTCGGGGCACGGATCGCGGCGCCCCTGGTGCTCGACGTCGAGCACGAGGTCCGCGGCGGCATCACGAGCGTCCGGCGCCGGCGGGGCCGCGTGCTCGGCGTGGTCGACGAGGTCGAGATGGTGCTCGACCTGCGCCGCGACGGCGCCCCGGTGCTCACCGCGACCTACGGCTTCCTGCTGCCGCGTCCGGGGCTCACGGAGGCGCCGCCGACGGAGCAGTCATCGACGGACGCCCCGGACTGCCCCGAGCACCCTGGCCCGCCGTTCACCGTCCGCGCCGACGAGATGAAGCTGCTGGCGCTGCTGCTGCGCGACCCGAACCCGATCCACCTCGACCCGGACGCCGCCGCGGCGGTCGGCCTCGGGCGCGCGTGCGTCAACCAGGGACCGGCCAACCTCGCCTACGCGCTGACCCACGTCACCGCGCGGCACCCCGGCGCGACGCTCACCGCGTTCGAGGCCCGCTTCCGCGCGACGGTCGTGGCCGGCGACGTCGTCACCCCCGTCGCGGGCGACGACGGCCGGTTCGCGCTGCGCCACGCCGACGGCCGCGACGCGGTGACGGGCACCGCGCGGTTCTGACGACAGCTCCGACACACCAGGGAGGTCCGGATGGGACGCGTCGAGGGCAAGGTCGCCCTGATCACCGGGGCCGCGCGCGGCCAGGGCCGGTCGCACGCGCTGCGGCTCGCGCAGGAGGGTGCCGACGTCGTGCTCGTCGACGCCTGCGCCCCGATCCCCACCGCGCCGATCCCCATGCCGGGCGAGGACGACCTGGACCGCGTCGCCGACGAGGTGCGCGCGGCGGGCCGGCGCGCGATCGCGCACGTCGTCGACGTGCGCGACACCGGCGGGATGGCGAAGGTCGTCGACGACGCCGTCGGCACCCTGGGGCGCCTCGACATCGTCTGCGCGAACGCGGGCATCTTCGCGACCGCGCCGGCGCTGGAGACCGACGACGCGCTGTGGGACGAGACCCTCGCCATCAACCTGACCGGCGTCTTCCGCACCGTGCGCGCGGCCGTCCCGCCGATGATCGACCGGGGCGAGGGCGGGTCGGTGATCCTCACCAGCTCGACCGCCGGGCTCAAGGGCGTGCCGAACACCGTCGCCTACGCCGCGGCCAAGCACGGCGTCGTCGGGGTGATGCGGGTGCTGGCCAACGAGCTGGCCCGCCACCGCATCCGCGTGAACTCGGTGCACCCCACCGGCGTCGACACCGACATGATCCGCAACGAGGCCACCTACCGGCTCATGGTGCCGGGCGAGGAGCACCCGACCTCCGAGCAGGCCGAGCCGGTGTTCCGGTCGGTCAACGCGCTGCCGGTGCCGTGGGTCGACGCCACCGACGTCAGCAACGCCGTGCTGTGGCTCGCCTCCGACGAGTCCCGCTACGTCACGGGCGTGACCCTGCCCGTCGACGCCGGCGCGACGGGGAAGTGAGCGCTCCGCGACCGGACCGGTGCGCACCGTTGTGATCGGCACCACCCGCGCCTAGACTACCGGTCGTTTGGTAGCGAGGAGCGGAGGCCCATGGCTCTCGACGAGGCGAGCACGGCGCTGCTGACGCAGCTCGGGGAGAGCGGCCTCCCGCCGATCAGCGACATGACCCCGGAGCAGGCCCGCGGCCTGGGGCCGGCGCTGGCCGAGATGTACGGGCCGGGGCCGGACGTCGAGCTCGTCGTCGAGCCGGCGGACGCCCCCGTGCCGGTGCGGGTGATCGTCCCGGAGGGCACGCCGCGCGGCGTCGTCGTCTACTACCACGGCGGCGGCTGGGTGATCGGCGCGCTCGACGAGTTCGAGACGCTCGGTCGCACGCTCGCCGTGCGCACCGGGTGCGTCGTGGTGCTCGTCGACTACCGGCTCGCGCCCGCGCACCGCTACCCGGCCGCGGTCGAGGACGCGTGGGCCGCGCTGCGTTGGGTCGACGAGCAGGTCGAGACCCTGGCCGGCGCCCGTGTGCCGGTGATCGTGGCCGGTGACTCCGCGGGCGGCAACCTCGCCGCCGTCGTCGCCCGCCGCGCTCGCGACGCCGGGGGCCCGGCGCTCGCCGGTCAGGTGCTCGTCTACCCCGTCACCGACGCGAACGTCGACCGGCCGTCCTACACCGACCCGGCCAACCAGCTCATCGTCAGCCGCGGCGCCATGATCTGGTTCTGGGGGCACTACGTCCCGGACCCGGCGCTGCGCGGCGAGCCCGACGCGTCGCCCCTGCGCGCCGCGGACCTCAGCGGCCTGCCGCCCGCCGCGGTCCTGCTCGCCGAGCACGACCCGCTGCGCGACGAGGGCCGGGCCTACGCCGAGCGCCTGTCCGAGGCCGGCACCGCGGTCTCGACGCTGCTGCTGCCCGACCAGATGCACGGCTTCTTCACCCTGCTCACCCTGCCCGGCGCCGCTGTGGGGATGGACTTCGTCGTCGACGAGATCGCGAAGCACCTCGCATCGTCGCCCTGAGAAACCGGAGGTGACCGTGACCGCTACCGCCACTCCCGTCCGCCGCGTCGACGCCCTCGTCGTCGGCGCGGGGCTGTCCGGGCTCTACATGCTCCACCGCTTCCGCGGCCTCGGCCTGGACACCGTCGTCCTCGAGGCCGGCAGCGACATCGGCGGCACGTGGTTCTGGAACCGCTATCCCGGCGCGCGCTGCGACGTGGAGAGCATGGAGTACTCGTACTCGTTCTCCCCGGAGCTCGAGCAGGAGTGGGACTGGACCGAGAAGTACCCGACGCAGCCGGAGATCCTGCGCTACATCCACCACGTCGCCGACCGCTTCGGCCTGCACGACGGCGTGCGGCTGGGGACGCGCGTGGCGTCGGCGCACTTCCGGGACGCCGACGGGCGGTGGACGGTCACGACGGAGGCGGGGGACCGGTACGACACCGAGCAGCTGGTGATGGCCACCGGCTGCCTGTCGACCTCGAAGGGGCCCGACGTCCCCGGGGTCGAGCGCTTCGCCGGCCGGACGTTCCACACCGCGCACTGGCCGCACGAGCCGGTCGACTTCACCGGCCGCCGGGTGGCGGTGATCGGCACCGGCTCGTCGGGCATCCAGGCGATCCCGCTGATCGCCGAGCAGGCCGCCGACCTCACGGTGTTCCAGCGCACGGCCAACTTCAGCATGCCGGCCAGGAACGCCCCGCTCTCCGACGAGGCGCAGGCGCAGCGCAAGCAGGGCTATCGCGAGCACCGGAAGGCCGCGCGCGAGTCCGGCTTCGGCATCCCGGTGCCCGAGGCGACGCGGTCCGCGCTCGAGGTCGACCCCGAGGAGCGCCGCGCCCAGTACGAGAGCGTCTGGGGCCGCAACCTCGTCGGGATGCTGACCTCCTACACCGACAGCATCACCGACCGCGCGGCCAACGACACCGCCGCCGAGTTCGTCCGCGAGAAGATCCGCGAGATCGTCGACGACCCGGAGACCGCCGAGACGCTCTGCCCGCGCGACCACCCCTTCGGCACCAAGCGGCCGTGCCTCGACACCGGCTACTACGCGACGTTCAACCGCGAGACCGTGCACCTGGTCGACCTCAAGAAGACCCCGCTGACCGAGATCACCGAGCGCGGCGTGCGCACGTCGGAGGCGGAGTACGCCGTGGACGACATCGTCTTCGCCACCGGCTTCGACGCGATGACGGGCAGCCTGGCCGCCGTCGACATCCGCGGGCGGGCGGGGCTGCCGCTGACCGACAAGTGGGCCGACGGCCCCGTGAGCCACCTCGGGCTGCAGGTCGCCGGCTTCCCGAACCTCTACACGATCACCGGGCCGGGCAGCCCGTCGGTGCTGTCGAACATGATGGTGTCGATCGAGCAGCACGTGGACTTCGTCGCCGACACCGTCGCGCACGCCCACGCGCGCGGCGACACGGTGGTCGAGTCCACCGAGGAGGCCGAGCAGGGCTGGACCGACCACGTCCGCGAGGTCGGCGACTACACGCTCTACCCGCAGGCGAACTCCTGGTACATGGGCTCCAACGTGCCGGGCAAGCCGCGGGTGTTCATGGCCTACATCGGCGGCGTCGGGGCCTACCGGGCGCACTGCGACCAGCTGGCCGCCGACGGCTACCCGGGGTTCGCGTTCTCGGCGCCCTAGCCACGCTCACACGGGGTGGCCGAGGTCGACGACGAGCGCCGCGACCTCGCGCAGCTTGATGTTGTGGTTCTGCGACAGCCGGCGCAGCAGCGCGAACGCCTCGGCGTCGCTGTTGCCGCGGGCCATGAGCAGGCCCTTCGCCTGCTCGATGACCGCGCGCGACTCCAGGGCGGTGCGCAGCTCCTCGGTCAGCTTGGTCATCGCCGCCTGGCGGGCCAGGGCGGCGAGCGCGGTGGAGGCGAGGTCGGCGGCGAGGCGGGCGACGGGGCGCACGATGCGCAGGTCGGCGGCCGCGTCGGTGGCGTAGAGGTTGAGGCTGCCGAGCACCTCGTCGCCGGCCGACAGCGGCACGACCAGGCACGAGCGGACGCCGAGCTCGGTGGCGCACGTCGAGTAGGGCGGCCAGGTGCGCCCGGCCGCGGCGTCCACGTGGACCGTGCGGTGCTCGCGCAGCGCCAGGGGCACGGGGCCGACACCGCTGGCGTACTGCACGTCCTCGAGGGCGGTGAAACGCGCGGCGTCGTGGCGCACCGAGCGCGGTACGCCGTCGCGCAGCAGGGTCACGCCGTGCCCGGCGACGTCCGGCAGCGCGGGGAGGGCCTGCTCCACGGCGGTCCGGGCGAGCTCGTCCGCGGCGTCCGGGGTGCCGCCCGCCGGTTCCTCCGCCAGCCGGCCCAGGACGCCCGCGACGGCGTTGAGACCGAGGTCGGCGGTCGACGGGCGCGGGGTCGGGGGCATGCACTCACTCCAGGGGAATCGACCCCGGGCGCGACGGCGCACGACGGGGCAGCTCCTCCGGTGGCGTGAGCGTCTCAACCACCGTGCTCGGCCGGGCGAACCTACCCGGCGATCACCCCCGGCCGTCGACCGCCCCTGGACATGCCGATGTGAGCGAACTTCGGGGCTATAGCCCCGAAGTTCGCTCACGTGGGGTGGATCAGGCGAAGCCGTCGGCGTCGGTGCGGACGGTCTCGTAGGTGCCGTCGGCGTCGGTGTCGATGGCGGCGGTGTCGAAGTCGCCGTCGTCGTCGGTGTCCATCATGATCGTCTCGCCGTAGCCGTCG